>CAZWSY010000015.1:25683-53836 GCA_964636775.1 uncultured Lishizhenia sp. | reverse complement strand
AAAGACCCCGGCATGGATTGAATGAATGCGCCTTGGTTGACGAGGGTTTGGGAGTGGAGAAATGAAAACTCCGCATCCAGAAGAATAATAACAAACAATATGGAAGCGCGAAATTTGTACATTAAGGATAGTTTACTAGATAAAATTAACAACTTTTTTAGATAACTATTAATTTCATCTATTCTAATAATGATGTTTTTGAAAAACGTCTAGTTGTAACCTTTGGATTTACTTTGGATGTTGATTTAGGAGATTCGAAATATGGTAATTCTTGGCTTCTCTGAAATTCTCTAAAATCAGGTTGAATCGTTTTGGTGAACATTGGTTTGTCGAATCTTACTTTTGTTCCGTCAAACCATAGGGAATATATCGGATTTTGTGGATTATTGTCGTTGTACATTACTCCGTAATCACCATTCATTTTAACTTCGAAGTCTTTTTGTTTAATTTCCTCTGAAATTGTAGGTTTTTCAAAACCATTCCTTACCCCTACAGCAATCCAATTGAAATCTAGCGTAGAATTTCCTCCATCATTTTCTTGCACTACAAAGCCAAGTGTGGAATACTCTTTTATGTATAGACCTTTCGATGAACCAAGTGGGGTGACCGTTATTGTTAGGTCTTCATTTTCGGAAATTAGTTTTGAAAATTCCTCTGAAAAACGTATTATTACTTTGCCATCTTGTAGTTTACCTTTTCCTCGCTCAACAACATCAACTTTCATAGCAGTTGGTGCATAAGTTGCCACTCGCTCATCTTGCCCTGTATTGTGAAGTGTGGCTATAAAATTGTTTGTAATTGTTTTTCCATGCACATAAAGTCCATATTTAACGCCTGACAAATTTGTTCCATAAACTAAACCTTTAATCCAGCCTCCCATCACTCCACCATAAATTCCCAATCCTATTGTGTTATTAGGTTTTGGTTCTGACCACTTATCAAACTCAACGTTATCGTTATTTGTACCAAATTTTTGAACATCGTATGCTAATACATTGGATTTTGAAGCATATAGCAAATCACTTTTTTCAGTACTTGGTAATTGTCCACCAGCAACACCTGCTGTGAATGTATTACCAAACCCGTAAACTGAGACATTGGCACCTGCTGCACTAAAATAACCAAGTGCTCCAGCTGAATAAAGTGAACTTACATCTTCATTTAAACCTATAACTCCACCTGTTCTTATGGCTAAACCTCCATTACCACAAACACCAAATCTATAGGAATTATTTGCATTATTACCCTGTCCATATATACCTTTACGAAGATTCAATGTTCGAAATGCAGTCCCGGCAACAGCGTTTGAAGCTGTGCCATATACACCGACAGCTTGAACATTATTTCCAGAATTAAAGCCAAAAACTCCGACAGATGCTCCTGCTCCAGATGATAAACCTTGAACCCCAATACCAGTGGCATTATCACACGCACCAATAATACCATTTCCTCCTGTGATTGCGGCATTTGTTACAGCAGAAATTGCTGTATTTGCAAAAAAAGTATTGCCCCTTAAATTTGCCATAATTGCCGGACCTCCAGATTGATTAGTTCTTGCAAAAATTGCTGGTCCCACTGCGGTACCATCAGCTGCAATGTTTCGAGCAGAAAGGGCAGTTCCTGTGGTTCCACTAACTTCAGCCAACACTCCAGTTCCTGTTAGGTTTTCCGAAAATCCATAAACACCCGTGCTATTGCCAACATTAGTACCATAGCCATAAACTCCTACATTACTGCTTGTGAAAGCACCTCCAGAACCATTCACCATCATTTGTGAAATGGCCACGTTATTTCCCGTACCAACTACAGCCGTTCCTGTTGTGTTCGAGTTTATTCCAAAGATTCCCACAGAAACCGTAGTAGGGCTAGATTGGGATGTTGCACCATAAACTCCAACTCCAGTTCCATTTCCCGCTACAGCGTTATTAACAGCAAAAACACCCCATCCGTTGGGAGATTCACAAATGCCTGTTACTCCGGCGGTCGAACCTGTTAAAGAGTTATTTACACCAACAACACCATCACCAGCATCTGAACTACTCAAACCAAATACCCCCACGTTATTTCCAGTAGTTGAGGAGGCCAAACCACAAACCCCGGTTCCTAGCGTTGAAGTTGAGGTCCCAAAAACACCGTTTACAGAACCAGCGCCATTTGCCACTCCCCTAACACCACTTGCATTGGTTGTTATCGAAGTTGTTTCTCCCATTACACCATAAGTCCTTGCAGCTCCTGTTGCAACACCGCGAATAGTTGCGTCATCTGTTGTAGTTGAAGCATCCGTAACATCTAAACGCATGAAAGGATTTGCTAACCCTATCCCTACTCTACCAGTTCCATGCTTAACCCGCATGCGCTCAATTGAATTTGTTCCTATTACATAATCAACGGCATCGGTGGTACCAATCCAATTACCTGGGGATGTTATTGTTGAAACACCATAAGTAACTGGATCTGCTGGTGAAGTTAATGCTGTATTTCCAGTTGTTATCCATGCATCCCCATTTCCTGTTGCAAACCTTCTCCAAATTGGAGCGGCTGGCGTATTTGAATTGTAATAATAGCCAGGAATAACATTATTAGGTGCTGTATCTGCTGTTGCGGTATTATAAACTAAAAGAGATGTTGCTGGAGAAGTTACGGGTGATGAAGCGTTCGTAGCAGTTAATGCCAAACGAGGAATAAGCAAACCTCTTGTCAGAGATGTAGTTATTGGATCTTGACCTGTAATATCCAATGCAGCTGATGCATCTGGAGCTCCATTAAATATTCCAATATTGTTGTTTAATCCATCTACTCTAAAGGGAACATAAGCAGGTGTACTCGATTGATTAATAATGTGTAAATGTCCACCATTTGTTGATTGAATATCAAATGTTCTTGCACCAGCAGTTGAATTTTCTAACCTCAAAGCTACATTTCCCGCTGTTCCTTTCATGTGTAAAAGACGCTGAGGATTTATTTCGCCGATACCGACATTCCCCCCACTCAAAACTCTAACTTTCTCAGCATTATTGGTTCTAAAAACCAAATCAACGTTATCCGTTGTTCCGAGAAAGTTGTCGCTTACGTTCGTTCCTGCATTTCCCAACAATTTCCAATCCCCTACATTATTCCCCGTATCAAAACGACACCATTTCGTTCCATCCCAGTAATAATAACCCGGAGTTACATTATTGGGTGCTGTTCCCGCAGTGGCCGTGTTGTAAACCAACAAACTTGTTAAAGGCGCAGAACCAATTGGCGTTGAAACATTTATTGAAGTCAATGCCACCCGCGGTATTAAAAGTCCTTTAGTCGAAGAACTTATATCTAAGACACTCGAAGCATGCGGAGTGGTACTTATATCCGAAATGCTAACGTTTTGTTGTGCGAAATTATAGGTTGAAAGAAATAAAATACTTGATAAAACTACTATTTCTTTGATTATCATATCGTTATTTACAAAGTAAACCGCTAAAATGCAATTTAGTTCAATTCAACGCGTAAGGATTAGTCCTTAAATTGAATATTTATTTATAAAAAATTAATATTCGATTAAATTTAATTATCCAAAAGTACAAACGAGAAAACCGGATTTACAAAAAGTAAAATTTACATTTGAAAATCAACCAAATCCAATAAAAAAGTAAAATCTATAATCCTGAATCAGGGGCGAAAAGAAATTTGTTTGGAGAAACTAATTCTGTTTTTACCGCATACATCACTATTCCGGCAGTATTTTTTACACCTAACTTGCCCATGATATTTTTGCGGTGTGTGTTTACGGTGTGTTTACTCAGAAAAAGTTGCTCCGCGATTTGTTCATTCGTCAATCCTTCTGCAATGAGTTTGATGATTTCGTTTTCTCTTTCGGACAATATTACTGCATCACACGAAAAAGAGTCAAAGTCAATGTCATCAATGTCAATACTTGCCCTTTGAATGGTTTCTAAGATTTGTCCGCAAAAGAATTTGTTTCCATTCGAAGTTTCTTGAACAGCATTGACAATTTCTGAAATATCACAATCCTTTTTTATGTAGGACATGACACCACTTCTCAAAGCATCGACTAAAGTTTGCGCACTTTGATCCGGTGTAATTGCTACAAAACGATTGTTGTTATTCATATTTATTGCCTTGGGAATGATATCGATATCAAACCCTGGAGCAGTGAAGTCAATCAAAATTAAAGCAGGACCAAAAGTTTGAAGTTGAGATAATAATTCTTGGCTATTATGTGCTTCTCCCGCAATAACAACATTCTTTTCAGCAGACAAAACAGTTCTTAATCCTATGCGAATTAGATCGTTGCTATCGGCTAAAATGAGATTCATTATTTAGATTGATTTTAAACAAGGCAAATATAACCAACGAAACGTTATCAAGAAGAAGTTTTTTTAAAGAATTCCTTTTTCAAAAAAAAAGAACAAGTGTAAATATCCTAATCAATCATTCCATTGTACGAATAGCTTTACTTTTGCAGTCGTGTCGAATATTGGAAAAGAAATAGCTCAAGCTGCTCAACTGTTGAAGGACGGATTTTGTGTGGCAGTCCCCACCGAAACCGTTTATGGACTTGCGGCAGATGGCACGAACGAAGAAGCAATATTGAAAATATTTTTCACCAAACAGCGCCCACAAAGCAATCCACTCATTCTTCATTTTCCTACCATTCAAGCAATTGAACCATTTATTGAAGATTTCCCTGAAAAACTTCAAAAATTAGCTTCATTTTTTTGGCCAGGCCCACTAACCTTGTTACTTCCGAAAAGTGCTCTTGTTCCTGCTATAGTTACAGCGGGAAATGAGCGAGTAGCTGTACGCGTCCCAAAACATCCAATGTTTCGAGAATTATTAGCACAACTCACATTTCCACTTGCCGCTCCAAGTGCAAATAAATACGGTTCAATTAGTCCTACACAAGCCGCTCATGTGCAACAACAGTTTGGTGAAGAAATCCCCTACATTTTAGATGGAGGTACATGTGAGAACGGCTTGGAATCAACAATCATTGGCATGGAAAACGAAACGGTGGTTGTTTACAGATTAGGAAGTATTCCAATTGAAGCTATCGCGGAGGTCCTGAAAGAAGAACCTTTAATTTCAACCAATCACAATAATGGAAAAGTGTTAGCAAGTGGAATGGTAAAACATCATTATGCACCTAACACTCCGCTCTATTTTTTTGATGAACAATTTACTTTCACGCCCAACGACGGCTTTATCTTCTTTGAAAAAAATCGAATGAATTGTTCTTCTGAACAAGTAATAGTTTTAAGTAAAAACGGCAATTTAACCGATGCAGCTGCAAATCTCTATGCAGCCTTACACCAAATGGATAAACAAGGATTTCAACGCATTTTTATCGAGAAATTTCCGAATGTAGATTTAGGTAGAACGATAAATGACCGATTAAGTAGGGCAACCGCAAAGTATTCTTAAATTTTCCCTTCGACTTCGCTCAGGGCGGCCTTCGGCCTTCGGCCTTCGACTCCGCTCAGGCCTCTGGAGTTTCAATTCTTTTTTCTCTACGGCCTTCGGCTCCGCTCAGGCCTCTGGAGTTTCAATTCTTTTTTCTCTACGGCGCAGGCTTCACTATTCACTATTCAATTTAATTTCTCAATTATCCACTAAAATGTAACTCTTGTGACAAACTACCCAATACTCCCACCCTACTTTTGCACCACTAAACATAAGTCTTGAACCATGAAGATTGAACAAATTTACACGGGCTGTCTCGCCCAAGGAGCTTATTATGTAGTAAGCAAAAATGAAGCTTTTATTATTGATCCCTTACGTGAAGTGGAACCTTACTTGGAGCGTTTGAACGCGGATAATGTTACTTTAAAGTACATTTTTGAAACACATTTCCACGCTGATTTCGTTTCTGGTCATTTGGATTTAAGCAAAAAAACAGGTGCACCAATCGTTTACGGACCTTTGGCCAAACCTGAATTTGATGCCATCATTGCAACGGACAATCAAATTTTCCAAATTGGTGATATCCAGATTAAAGTGTTACACACTCCAGGACATACTATGGAAAGTACAACCTACCTGCTCATCGACGAAAACGGAAAAGAAACCGCAATTTTCTCCGGTGACACCTTGTTTTTAGGGGATGTAGGTCGTCCTGATTTAGCACAAAAAGCAGCTGATATGACCCAAGAACAATTGGCAGGTTTACTCTACGACAGTTTGATGAATAAAATCATGCCGTTGAGCGACGATATTACCGTTTATCCGGCTCACGGCGCTGGTTCTGCTTGTGGAAAAAACATGATGAAAGAAACCGTGGACACATTGGGCAACCAAAAACAAGTGAATTATGCGTTGAATCAACCGAATAAAGAAGCGTTTATTGCGGCGGTAACTGATGGACTTTTACCTCCTCCCGCTTATTTCGGACACAACGTTGCCATGAATAAAAAGGGTTATTCTAGTTTCGACGACGTAAAAGCACAAGGTTTGACACCACTTACTCCAGATGCATTGGAATTGGTGGTTGAATCAACAGGTGCTTTGGTATTGGACACAAGAGAAGCAGCTGTTTTCCACCAAGCATTTATCCCTCAATCCATCAATATTGGAATCAAAGGTGATTTTGCGCCTTGGGTTGGTGCCTTGATTGGCGATGTGAAGCAAGCAATTGTTTTGGTAACCGATGCAGGAATGGAGGAGGAAGTGGTTACACGTTTAAGTAGAGTTGGTTTTGATAATGTTTTGGGTTACTTGGACGGTGGAATTGAAGCTTGGAAAACGGCAGGTAAAGAAATCGATGAAATCAAAAGAATCTCTGCAAATGAAATGAAAACGCGTTTTGGAAACGGTGAAAAGTTGGTGATTGACGTCAGAAAAGAAAGTGAATATGCGGCCGAACATGTTGAAGATGCATACAGCAAACCTTTGGCTTACATCAACGAATGGACATCCCAAATCAATCCAGAAGAACACTTTTTCCTACATTGCGCTGGTGGATACAGAAGTATGATTGCTGCAAGCATATTACAAGCAAGAGGTTACAGAAATTTCACAGAAATAGAAGGCGGTTTCAAAGCAATTGCCGAAGCTGGTTTACCAAAAACTGATTTTGTTTGCCAAAGTAAAGTCCTTAAATAAGTCAACAGGAAACAAGGGGTGGTACCATAAAATATTTCAAATTAGATTTTAACGAAAACGACACCATTCACCTCTTGTTTCTTTTTTTACATAAATAACAATGAACTTTTTTCAACGATTATTTGGCTCTGCGGACAAACAATTAAAAGATTGGGTGAAAAACGACGCACATTTATTAGACGTTCGTAGTATTGGAGAGTTTTCAGAAAACGGCATTGAGGGAAGTTTAAATATTCCAATTGAAATGCTTTATCAGCGTTTGAATGAATTAAACAAAAACCAGAAGTACGTGGTTTTTTGTCGTTCGGGCAACCGCAGTCGTCATGCTTTGGACTTACTCAAAAAACAAGGATTTACTTTCTTAATGGACGGAAAAACAGTTAACAATATCCAACAAATTTTAAAAAACGATTAAAATGGAAAAATTGAAAGTACTCATTCCCACAGACTTCTCTGTTCAAGCGGAATATGCCTATATTTTAGTGAACAATTTTGCGCAAAAAGCACCTGTGGACATACATTTTGTTCATGTGATGAATTTTCCAGAAACCGTTACGATGGATACCAATGGCGACATCAATACTTGCGGAGACATCGATCGGAAATACGTGGAAACGCAGCGCGACATTGCTTTTCGAAAATTGCATCAACTAAAAACCCTGTACGGAGAGCACATTCAAACACATCTAGTGGTTGGAAAAACGAACGAGGCAATTATTCAATTCGCTGAAAAACAGCATTTCGACCTGATTGCGATGGGTACAAAAGGAGCTTGGGGTTTGAAAGAAAAACTTTCGGGAACGGAGACTCAACACGTTGCAAGAAAATCAAATGTTCCTGTTCTATCCTTGATGTGTGATCGATCTACATTGGAATTGAAACATTTATTACTTGTTCATGATTTCAGCGACAAAAACAATCAAGAATTAGGATTGATGAAGAAAATAATTCATTTTTTCCAACCTCAAGTCCATTTCTTGCAAGTGGTTAAATCAATTGAAGGAAAGTCAAGTATTGAATCAAATATGCAAGCTTTTGCTGAACGTCATGGATTGGAAAACGTTGAATTTCACCTCGTACAAGATAGCGATGTTGAAAGCGGAGTGATTCATTTCAATCAAATGAACAATATGGACATTGTTTGTATTGGTACGCACGGAAAAGGTGGATTTTTCCATTCAAGTGCAACAGAAAAATTGATTAATCACATGTATAAACCCATTATTTCATTTCACTTAAAGTAAATTAAACTATGATAGCATTTTTAACGCAACCTTGGCCGTGGTGGTTTTCAGGAATGGTCATTTCCTCCATCATGTTTCTTTTGTTGTTTTTTGGAAAATCATTTGGTTTTTCCTCCAATCTTAGAACAATGTGTACCATTGCTGGTGCGGGTAAAAAGGTAAAATTTTTTGATTTTGACTGGAAAACTCAATCTTGGAATTTGGTCTTTTTACTTGGCGCAATAATCGGAGGATTTATCGCTAATCAATTTTTAACAGCCGACGAACCTTTTCAACTTGCGCGTTCAACAGCAGCTGATTTACAAAAAATGGGATTTGACGAACCTTCAGAAATTCAACCCAAAGAATTGTTTAGTTGGGAAGCTGTTTTTACGTTAAAAGGATTTTTGGTTTTGGCGCTTGGTGGCTTGTTTGTGGGCTTTGGTTCCCGTTATGCCGGCGGTTGTACCTCTGGTCACGCAATTAGCGGAATTTCTGATTTACAAGTTCCTTCAATTGTCGCTGTCATTGGATTTTTCATTGGTGGACTGGTGATGACTTGGGTGATTTTTCCATTAATCTTTTAATCTAAAATTCTCAAAATGAAATTTATAAAGTTTTTATTAGTTGGAATTGTTTTTGGAATTGTGATGGCAAAATCAGAAGCAATTTCTTGGTACAGAATTCAGGAAATGTTTCGTTTCCAATCTTTTCACATGTACGGTATTATTGGAACAGCTGTAACGCTTGGTGTTATTGGAGTAGCCTTGATAAAAAAGTTCAAAATGCGGGATATTTCCGGTAGTCCAATTTTATTCATGCCAAAAGATAAATCTTATCCTCGTTACCTTTTCGGTGGAATTATTTTCGGGTTGGGTTGGGCATTAAGTGGTGCTTGTCCGGGTCCAATGGTAGTGAATATTGGATATGGGTTTTTGTCTTTTTCCATTGTCTTGTTGTTCGCAATGGTTGGCACCTTTCTATACGGCGTAATCAAGGATAAACTTCCTCACTAAAAACAACAAACCATGTCAACAGAAAAACAAGAATTGGAAAAGTTGAACAGAGGTGTTGGGATAATTATTGGAAGTGTTATCGTTCTTTTGGCTGCATTAATTGTCCTTATTTTTCAAACGGGAGAAAACGATTCGAGTGAATTAGACTTCAAACCAACTGCTGTTTCCGACGAACAACCGAGTATTTATTGGCGCCCCGTTAAATTGAATAAAATTGAGGATGACAGGAAATTTAATCAAATTTTTTATGGTCACGAATTGATTGTAAACACTGCTGAATATTTGGGTCCAAAAGGTAAAGTTGCCCAAATTTCCAATGGATTAAATTGTCAGAATTGTCACCTCGACGGCGGAACAAAAGTTTTTGGTAATAACTACGGTTCAGTGGCATCACTTTACCCGAAATTCCGCGCAAGAAGTGGTACAATTGAAGATTTACCCAAAAGAATAAACGACTGTTTTGAAAGAAGTTTGAATGGTAAAGCCTTGAAAAAAAATAGCCCTGAAATGCAAGCAATGGTGGCCTATATAACCTACATCGGTTCAAATGTTCCGAAAGGGAAAATCGGTGCAGGTTCGGGCTTGAAAGAACTTCCGCTTCTCAACCGTGCGGCTAGCCCAAGCTCCGGAAAATTGATTTACGAAGAAAAATGTGCGAGTTGCCATCAATCCAACGGACAAGGAATCAAAAATGGTTATGGTGATGCTTACGTTTATCCACCGCTTTGGGGCGAACACAGTTTCAATGACGCCGCAGGATTGCACCGTTTGACCAATATGGCACGCTTTGTCAAGTACAATATGCCATTGGGTGCAGATCATGAAAATCCGCAATTGTCTGACGAAGAGGCTTGGGACGTTTCAGCTTACATTATTTCTCAAAAACGTCCGCATATTGATACGCCTGGCGATTGGCCTGACGTAAGTAAAAAACCTATGGATCATCCTTTTGGACCTTATGCTGATGGGTTTTCTGAACAGCAACACAAATTCGGACCCTACACAGCAATGGTGAAGAAAAAATAAAACCTCATTTAAACACAATTTAAACACCCATTAAAATGCGTTTTTCGCTTGCATTAATCTCCCTATTTATCAGTAATTTCCTTTTTTCCCAACACCATGATTTATCGGACAAACCGATAATGTGGAAAGGAAAACAACACCAAACAAGTGATAGCACCTCACTACTTCACGCTTTTAAAACCGGAATTACTCACGGTCATTTTCGTTATTTTTCCAGTAGTACAATCAATAAAGGCGCTTTAACAGATTACTACGCAAATGCAATTGGTGGAGGAATCCGTTATGAAACCAACAAATTCTACAACTTTCAATTTGCTGTGAGTGGATTTTATTTTTTCAATATTGGTTCCTCGGATATGACCGCACTCGACCCTTTAACCAATCAAGGAAATAGATACGAGATAGGTTTGTTCGATTTGGAAAACCCAAACAACAAGAAAGATATGGATCGTTTGGAAGAACTTTATTTGAAATACAATGGCAAAAAAGGTCACGTCATTTTTGGAAGACAACTTATCAATACACCACTCATCAATTTACAAGATGGACGTATGCGCGGAACCGGAGTAGAAGGTTTGTGGTTTGATTATACCCCAACGTCAAAACTCGTTTTACAAGGTGGATTTTTGTATGCAATTTCTCCGAGAAGCACGACGAGATGGTATGGAATAGGCGAGTCCATTGGTTTATACCCACAAGGCATCGCAACAAATGGAGTTCGGGCAGATTACTTGGGTAAAGTTCATTCAAAAGGTATTGGTGTTCTTTCCGCAAAATATTTACCCGTAAAAGGATTGGAATTACAAGTATGGGATTACTTTGTAGAAAATGTTTTTAATGTTGTTTTTACACAAGCTCAATATTCAAAACCTATAAAAAACGGTGACAAACTGATTTTCGGTGCGCAGTTTATTCGTCAAGATGCAGTTGTAGGACATCAACCACAAAATATTGCATTTCAGTACATTGAGAAAAGCTCAAAAGCCATGACCTACGGAGGAAAAGTCGCTTACCGACAAAAAAATTGGGAGTATTCTGTGAATTACAACCGCATTACTAACAATAACCGTTTTCTGTTTCCTAGAGAATGGGGTCGTGATCCATTTTTCACCTTTATGCCCCGAGAACGTTCTGAGGGATTTGCTAACGTTCATGCTGTTGTAGGCAAAGTAGATTGGACAGGTAAATACAAACTTTTGAAAGTGAATTTTGCCGCTGGATATGTGAATAATCCAGATGTGTTAGAATTCGACAAGAATAAATATGGTCTTCCCTCCTACTCCCAAATCAATTTGGATATTCGCTATAATTTCAATAAAATCATTCACGGTTTGGAAGGACAACTTTTACTTGTAAGTAAATTCGGTCTTGGCGAAACTCACGGTAATCTTCGCTATGAATTCAATAAAGTGAATATGTTGTTGGGGAATTTGGTATTGAATTATCATTTTTAAAAAATTCTCAACGCCTAAGGCACTTCTCTTTAGAATAATAAGCCAACTGTTTACCAATACCTTGAGATAAACTGTCAGCGATATTCTTCACAACAAGCTGTTTGTATAATTTTTGTTAACATTTTCATAATGATTACTTATATTTATGCTCACACTATGTAGATGAAGATGTACTCGCTTACACTTACATTTCTGAAAAACGTATATTCAAAACATTTTTTTTGGGTCGTTTTTGCAACGATTATTCTTTTTTCCAAAGAGTTATCAATCTATGCACAACAAGCTGAAATCAAGCCCAATAATTTTCCAACTGTCAATAACGAGAATAATCCAACTTGGAAAAATGAGCCTTTTGGTAAATTCAATCCGTCCGATGAAATCATTGAAAAACGCGACCAATTCTCAAAGCATTTCCGACAAGCAGACGGAAGTATCGTTGCTCATATCGCCGCAGGACCAATACATTATTGGGAAAATGGACAATGGAAAACGATATTTCACGCTATTCAGAAAGATGCTAAAGGATTTATTAACACAACTAATGCCTTCAAAACCTACTATCCAGAAAATCTTGGTCAACCGTTAATTACAAAATTAGAAAATGGAGAAGAATTGAAGGAGTTAATTGGTTTGGAAGTATTTTTTGAAGGAAAAGGACAAAAATCAATACCTCAATCCGTCCAAAATTCTTTAGGCAATTCCAATTCAAACGAGTTAACCTACACAAATGCCTTTGGAAACAGCGTTGATTTAAGATTAATACAACACACACTCCAACGCAAAATGGATTTCATTATTCGAAACTCCAGTTTAATTAGCCAAGCACCTGATTACGCAGATTATATGGTTTTCCGCGAAATAGTTGAACTTCCTTTTGGATGGACAGCGAAATTGGAAAACAATGAGATTAAATTGTATGATTCGAAAGGGAAAATTCACGCAAAATATGATCGACCACTTTTTCATGACAGTTACGAAGAAAGTCATGAAAACATGATTTCAACACATTTCGATGCCCAAAATAGAACTAGTCCGAGAGAAATTTTTGGCAAGTACGAAATTCAATTTTCAAACCAACAATTGGAAATAAAAACACTTGTGCCACTCTCATGGTTAAAGTCAATGGACAGGCTTTTTCCAATTTACATCGATCCAACACTAACCTTAACCCCAGATAATACAGTCAATTGGACGGGTAGTGTTAATACTTGGACAGCAGGATTGAGTGGTACTGGTCCCTATACATCGACAAATATTCACGAGAGTTTTGACAATCGTATTTTTCTTGGTCATGCGTGTGGTTCAGGATATTATGACGGGAGTAGTTACGTTGGAGGAAGCGGAATTAACGACGCAAATGATGTAGTTGGTAATGGCTGGATAAGATTTAACACGAGCTCAGTACCAAGTGGATTATGTGTTTCTTCGATTCAATTGAATACGTATGTTTATGATGGATATCTTACAGAGCCTGGTGTTTGTAGAACTGACGTTAGGATTAGACACATGGCTCTAAATCCAGTAACTGAAACAAATGCGAATCGCTTAGCGGATATTCGCGACGGAACAGTTTATGCAGACGTCAGTTTTGCTGGTAATAATAACCTTTGGCGTGTTCATAATTTAGCAACTACCACCTATAATGATATGTTGTCTGGTACTTTTTCTGTAGGATTAGAAACATACAATACCAATCAGAATCACCATGTACATGAATATGTTCTGATGAACGGTTACACGAGTTCAAACAAACCTTTTATCACTGTTACTTATTTCGATAACCTTGCAATAGGTACATTTACTGTTAATGGTCAAGCTACAAATATTGATGCTTGTCCTGGACAGACAATAACAGTGGCTCATACAGGCTGGAATAATGGAGGTGGAACAGTCGCTTATTGGGTAGGTGTTGAGAATCCTGCTGGCTCAGGTTGGGTAACATCTTGGTCAATCCTTGAGAATGCATGTCAAAATCAAAATAGTTGCACTTTCACAATGCCTAATCTTCCCACGGGTTCACGAATTGTTGTGCATTCTAACGTTTACAACAGTTGTGGTTGGGGAACTGGAATCAACAGGTACATCACCATCAATTGCTGTGCGACCACAAACGCGGGTACTTTACAACATCAAAACACAGTACTTAACCTTTGCGACGGTCAAACTGTCTCGGCAAACAATATCACAAGCACAAGTTTAAACGCGGGAAATGGTACATTAAGAACTGTTTGGTTTGTTGGAGAATGGGGCTGGACAGGAACGGCAATGGGCTGGATTAATTGGCGAGAGTCCACACCTGGTGCTCCTGCTGGTAACATCTACAGTTCTCATTTGAATGCTTCTGTTGGTGGAGGAAACGGAGACGGACAATCCATGACCAACTACAATCCACAAATTGATTTCCCAAACAACAATCGTTTTTATATCATACGTGGTTCTTACAATCCAACCTGTGCGTCATGGTGTGTTCCTTCATGTGTTTATCAAGGTTTTGAGGTTCGAATTGCTTCACCAATCCCCAATCCTTCCGCATCAAACAACGGCCCAATTTGTCTTGGAAGTCAAACGGTTACGCTCTCTGCATCTGGACTTGCTCCAAGCAACAAATCTCTAGCGGCTACTTCAGCTGCTGCTCAAATGACCATTCCAAATACAACACTTGGTGCAAGCTGGACGCTGGAAGCATGGTCTCGTTTTCCGTTGAATAATTCAGGAACCTACAATACACTTTTTAGAAATGCCGGTGGAGGTGGAGGTGGTGGCGATCATCAGATTTTATGTGAAAACGGTATTTTGGGATCATGGTCAAATACGGGGACGAATGGTCCTTTAGGTTTCAAATCAACTGGATTTAACGTCTCTACCCTAAGTCCGGGTTGGCACCATGTTGCAGCAATCGCCTCAGGTGGTGTAACAAGATTCTACATTGATGGATCAATGGTGGGACAAATTTCTTGGCAATCCGATAATTCCGTTCAATTAATAAATGGTCTAACCAATTCACAAGCTTGGGGAGAAATTGACAATGTGAGAATTTGGAATACAGCTCGGTCAGTGGCAAACATATTGTCGGATATGCACCGAAACATTCCAACTTTAGACCTTCCCAATTTGTTAGCTAATTACACCTTTGATGCTTCCAACGGAAATGCCATTAACAATGCTTCCTTCAACGCTACCGGAATTATTGATTGCAATTTCAATGATGTTAACGTCTTTACTTATACATGGACTGGTACTGGTGCTCCTGCCCCTTCAACAAACATAAACCAGTTAACTACAACTCTTTCGGGTTCAACCACTTTCTCTTTAGTTGCCAGTGTAAATGGTTGTTCAAGTGCTGCAGCAACAACAACGGTAAACGTTACGAATCCACCTACAGGAGCAAGTCCTCAAACTTTTTGTGCATCAGTCAATCCACTTATTTCTTCGCTTACAGCAACAGGAACCGGAATCAAATGGTATGCCTTTGCTTCGGGTGGTAGTCCCTTACCATCAACTTTTGGTTTGAGTAATGGGGCAACTTATTATGCCTCACAAACAGTTGCAGGTTGTGAATCGATTAGCAGACTTGCTGTCACTGTTGTTGTGAATCCAGTTCCTGTATCTGCGGGAATTAGTGGCTCCACAACTATCTGTAACAATACAACCTCACTTTTAACACTGAACTATCCTATAGGTGGAACAGTTTCCGATGCTGGTGGATACCGAACACACACATTCACAACAAGTGGAACATTAACCGTTCCAGCTGGATTCTCTGGTTTAGCAGAAGTATTAGTAGTTGGTGGTGGCGGTGGTGGTGGCGGTGTTATCGGTGGAGGTGGTGGTGCTGGTGGTTTACAATTTTCTACGATAAACCTAACACCTGGCGCGAAAACAGTTGTCGTGGGTGCCGGTGGAATTGGAGGGGTTGGATGGAATAATGTGGGACAACAAGGTGGACAAGGTGGAAATTCTCAATTTGATGCAATAACAGCAATTGGAGGTGGAGGTGGTGGTGTACACGGAGGTGCAAGTGGAGGACAAACCTCAGCATGGAATGGAGGATCTGGAGGTGGAAGTGGAAGTTCAACAGTTGGGTTTGGAACAGGAACTGTAGGTCAAGGAAATAATGGTGGTACAGGAGGGGGAAATAACGGTGGTGGAGGTGGTGGCTTTGCGAGTGCTGGAGGTAATGGTTTAGGTACACAAGCTTGTTGCACAGGAGGTACTTCAGGTGGATTTGGTGGTTCAGGATTTTATTTCCCACAATTTACTGCAAACGGCTCTCCTAGTGGTTGGTTTGCAGGTGGTGGTGGTGGTGGTACTCGCAGTGGAAACGGAACTGCTGGTGCCGCTGGTAATGGTGGTGGCACAGCTGGTACAAACACAACAACTTTAGCAACATCATCACCAAGTAATACTGGTGGTGGTGGTGGTGGTGGCGGATATAGTGGAGATTCACCTTCTCAAATCGGTGGTAATGGTGGTTCTGGAATTGTGATTGTTAGGTATTACATTGGAACTGGAACCTGGGCTTCAAATAACACAGTGGCTGCTACCATTTCAGGCGGAACAGTGAGTGGAACTTTAACAGGAGGAACAGCTAACATTACCTACACCGTTCCTGAAGTTGGTGGTTGTGGAAACAGTACAGTAACTGTTCCAATTGTTGTTTTGGGAGGAGAAAGATTAGCCCCAACAGGCCCACAATGTTCGGGTACCGCATTAAATTTCCAAGCGAATCCGAATCCATCTGTTGCAGGAACATCTATTTCATGGACAGTTACAACGCCCTCTGGACTAACCGCTTCACCAACCTCTGGAAACACGAATTTGTTCTCAACTACACTAACCAACACAACATCAGGTAATTTATCGCCAACAATTACAGTTTCTCAAACACTGGGTTCATTAACTTGTACGCGAACTTTTACTCCTAACATTCTTGCACCAATTATCCCAACATTCAACTCTTTTGGCCCTTATTGTACAGGTGAAACACCTGCAACGTTACCAACAAGTAGCAACAACGGAATCGCAGGAACTTGGTCTCCAGCAACAATTTCTACTGCGTCAGCAAGTACTACAAATTACGTTTTCACCCCTAATTCTAGTGCAAGTTGTGAAACAACAACTCAAATTTCTGTAACCGTTAACAATTGTAACAACTTCGGAGAATTTGCATCGGCGGTTCTCATTCAAACTTGCAATAATTCCAATACAACCAATTCCTATTTCAACACCACTGGAAACCTCGCTAATCAGATTTCACCTACACCTTACCAATCTCATAATTTCGGTGCATACATCCAAAACTCTGGTCAATTGAAATTACAAGGTGGCGAAATGAAAACTTGGAAAAATAACCCTGGAAATGTTTGTGGCGTGACGTTGTATTACCGCATCTATCCCGCTAGTAGCACACCTTCGGGTTCTTTTTCGGCTATTACTCTTCCTTTCTACGAAAACTGCAACAGTGGTTCTTTCCCTTCCGGTGGACCTTGTGGTGGAAATGACCAAAAATGGCAACGTCCAGGCAATAGTAATCCTTTCGCAAATATTGATTTAACCACTTTCTCACCAGATAATTATGTATTGGAAATCTATTACGATATTTTAGGTAGTCATACAAGCAATAGCAATTGTGATGCGACCGTTTCTGTAAACAATAACAATAATAATTTCACTTCTCAATTCTCCATAATTGCACCTCCTACGGCATCTAATACAGGTGCTTATTGCGCTGGACAAACCATTCAATTGAATGCTTCTAATGGCGGTTCAAACTACCAATGGTCTGGACCAAATTCCTTTACAAACACCACACAAAACCCAACTATTTCTAATGCGACAACAGCAATGGCGGGGACTTACACTGTTTCTGTTAGTACAGCAAATAATTGTCCAGTTACAGCAACCACAAATGTGGTAGTGAATCCAAATCCTAACGCACAAATAACTGGCAACTTAAACTTTTGTCCGGGCGGAAATACGACTTTAACCGCAAGTGGTGGTGGAACTTATCTATGGTCACCCGGAGGAGAAACAACCGCTTCAATAGTTGTGAATACAACAAATACATACACGGTTACAGTTACAAATAACGGTTGTACGGGGCAAACGCAAGCGACAGTTGGAGTTTTTACTTTAGGCTCAATCCACCAAATTACTTCACCCTGAAAAATTTTTAACCTTTACAAGGATAGAACTGGAGAAAGGTCATTAGTTTTAGTGAGGGTCTGCTGACCACAAATTATTTATCCTCGTTCGCTACTGTTTCGTGTTCAGAAGCCCCTTGGTTAGATAATTTATTTTCAATTAATTACTGCTTTTGTTAAATTTTCAATTATTCATAACAATAGAGAACTTAGGTGCTTATTTTTGAAAAAAAAATCAACTATGAAAAATCTCACTCTTCTGTTATTTAGCCTTTTAATTGGATTTAGTTTTGGTCAAACTGTAACAACTGATCCAGCGATAATAACTGACGATTATACTGGAATTGTTAAGTTAATCTATAATCCTGGCACTTCCGCAATGTCAAATGCAACAAATTGTTATGCACACATTGGTGTAAAAACTGGAGGAGTTAGGTGGCAATGTTCCCCGACTTGGAGAAGTGGTTTGTTGAAGCACAAAATGGTTCAAGTTGGTTCATCTTGGGAATTAACCATCAACAATATGTACGACTATTTTGACGGTTGTGCAGCTCCTTTTCAGGAATTTAATGTGGTATTTAATAATGGTCCGGGCGGAAATTTAGAGGGAAAAACAAGTACAGGAGGGGATTTTCATATTGAGATTTTCCCAGCGAGTCAATTAAGTGTTCAATTTTCAAATACATCAACTCAAGGAATTGTCAATCAAGGAACTACAGTGAACCTTGTTGCAAACGCTACCGCTTCCTCTAACCTTGTTCTCAAAAAAAATGGCAATATTGTAAACACTGCAACAGGTACAAGTATTTCTTTTTCTGAAGAATTGAATACTCCAGGTGATTATGAATATACGGTAGAAGCAAGTGCTAATGGGAATACGGCAAGCAGTACTCGATTTATTTCCATCGTTTCTGCACCTGTAAACGAACCAAGACCCAACGGACTAAAAGAAGGGATAACGTTCAATTCTACTGACCCAACAAAGGTGCACCTGTGTTTGTACGCAAAGGACAAAAATGACGTATTACCTGATAATGTATTACTTACGGGTGACTTTAACAACTGGACACTTTCCAACGCTTATCAATTAAAAAGAGATGGAACAACAGGTTATTGGTGGATTGAATTGTCTGGAATAGATCCCAATTTTGAATATGCGTTTCAGTATGCTGTTAAAATTGGAAACAACACTATTCGAATCAGCGATCCTTATTCAAAGAAAGTACTGCATCCTAACGATCAGTGGGAACCATCACAAAATTATCCCAATTTAAAACCATATCCTTCACAAGCGGACGGAGGTTATGTCTCTGTTTTCAAGGTAAATACTACTGAATTTCAATGGAGTAACCAAACTTTAAATTTTGTAAAACCCGATAAGAATAACTTGGTAATTTATGAACTGTGGGTTCATGATTTTTCACCTGAAAGAAACTTTAGTGGTATCATCGAACGTTTGGACTACATCGAAAATCTTGGCGTGAATGCTATTGAACTTATGCCGATTTCAGAATTTGAAGGGAATTTAAGTTGGGGTTATAATCCAACCCACTACTTGGCATTAGACAAAGCTTACGGAACGGAAAATGATTTCAAAACATTGGTAGATGAAGCCCATAAAAGAGGAATTGCAGTTATCGTGGACATGGTTTTCAATCACGTAACGGGTTTATCACCTCAAGCCAAATTGTACTGGGGAGGAAGTGGTCCGGCTACAAACAATCCATGGTTCAATCAAAGCGCACCTCACGGTGCAAGTGTTTTTGAAGATTGGAATCACAACTTCACACCGACAAGAGATTTAATGAAAAGCGCACTGAATTATTGGATTAATGAATACAAAATTGATGGCTACCGAATGGATATTTCACATGGCATCTGTGGCGCAAATTGTTCCAATCGTTCAGAAATCATTTTTGATTATTTCAATAATGGAGTGAAATCAGCGAATGAGAATGCTTACTTTATTCTTGAACATTGGGAGGAAAGTCCGGGAGAGAGACAAGACTACATCAATTTTGGAATGTTGTGCTGGTTGAACAATACACACAGTTACGAACAAACGGCAATGGGCTGGTTGCAAGATGGTGACAACTTAAATAGTTCCAATCAAGATGGTTGGGTTACCTATTGCGAGAGCCATGACGAAGAAAGAAATATGTTTAAAGCAAAAACGTATGGAAACGGTCCAACGGTTAGAACTCTTGATGGCTATGCAAAACGTACACCTCTAAATACCGCATTCAACGTCCTTTTGAATGGACCGCACATGTTATGGATGTTTCAAGAATTAGCTTACGACTACAGTATATTCAGTAACGCCTCAGGTGGTGCAGGACAACGCACTGACCCAAAACCAATGCCTGAGAATTTAGGATGGTTTGAAAACGTACCTAGAATGCGTGCTTATGAAAAAGTTGCACAAACTATTCAATTGAGAACCAAATTACTACCTTCAGTTTTCACAGGAAACCCAACTAATTCTGACTTAGGAAGCGGAAGAGCCGCAAGAAGTGTGATTTGGGGTTCTGGAAATTCTAGAGTTTTTGTAGTTGGAAATTTCAACGTTCCCTCTGACGGTCAAACTTATGTTGGCTCAGTAAACATAACACTTCCTGAGGGGAATAGCTGGTTCGATTATTTTGAAAATGGAAACACTTCAATCGCAGCAGGTACTAACGTAACGCTTCAACCTGGTGAGTATAAAATTTACACCGCCACTAAACTTGATTTGCCAGAAATCAACTTACCTATTGAAAATCTTTCAGTTGAAAATACCGCAAACAACATTCATTTAAATGTTTATCCTACCTATTTCGATAATGAAGTTATGATTGATACCGACTACTCAATCAGACAAATTCATGTTGTAAGTATGGATGGAAAAGTATTTGTACCAAGTATGAATCATAATAAGGTGGATTTAAGTCAACTCACTCAAGGAATGTACTTACTGCATATTATGTATAATAATTCAAAAACAAAAGTGGTTCGAATTATTAAGAAATAGGACTATTATAATTCTAAAAAGTCATTAATGCAATTGACTTCAAACAAGTAATAGCTTCTGACTCGTCATTTTGTACCATTTAGGATTCATTTTTTCGTTTAAAAATTCCTTACGGTAAAATTCCATCGTCGTGGCCGAAAGGTTTCAAATGCAAATTAAATGCGTCTTCGCCAAGGCGAATAAAACCTTCAATGGTATTATTCACTGGATAATTGCAGCAAAACTTCTAAAGCTTTTGGGAAAGTAGCGTTCATGTAATCGCAATATTGTTCGATACAGTCCACTTTTACAGTCAATTCCACACCACTTTGATTCGGAAGGATTTCGTAACTTTCTCGTGCGTCCTTCCAAGATGCTTCGTTCTGCTCAACAGATTGTTCTTCAAAATTCTTGAGTTCACCTAAATGCTTAAAAACCAAAGTTTTGTTTAGTTCCAATTTCTCAATGATGCTATACATTCCAAGTCCATCAGGTGTGAGTAAGTGGATTTTACTTCCTTCCGAAAAATAATCGGTTTTATAGTGACTTCCTGCACAAAAAATGTTCGTCCATTTCTTATAATTTTCTGCTTCCCACAGGCAATTCCAAAGTTTTTCAGGTGTAGTTTCTATTTGAATTTTGAAGGTTAATTGTTTCATTATAAATAATTTATGAAGAATAAAATTAGGCTAATAAACAAATAAAGTCCGACTCCATTTTCGTTAAAAACAATTTCAACAAAACCGACGATCACTTTAGAGTTGTTCACGAAAAAGTTAAAATTATAGACTAGATTAAATGGTCTTCTGTGATTTTTGAACTTTCGCGAAAGAATGGGTAGTAACAGATAAGATACACCTTCTTCGTCAGCTTATACCGTTGCAATACAAGTCCAAACCAAACCTTACGAAATGAATTACGGAAAAAGACCTAAAGCGTTGTTAATAATCTATTTCCATTTTTTTTCAATGACCTTAGGAATCTTCTTTCTGAATTTCTTAATGACGCTATCACGAGAGGAAACATTACCAATTTTAACAATTTCACGATGAACTACTTTATTTTGACGAAAGAAACTAAATTCGAAAGTGACATTTGTTGCCTCTTCTTTGTAGAGATGATAGATACTCGTCATAGATAAAACATCACGAAAACTCATCGCCATACTGGATTTTTTGAATTTTTTGTCATACCCGCGGACATTAACAATCATATAGGTATCATATCCCTGACCTAGCATAATCGCTTGAAGAGTATCATTAGAAAGTACAATTGCATCACCACCTTGTTTGAGAAGATTTAATGATGGCATCGCTTTAATTCCAACATTACTCAACATTTCAGTCAGATTAACTTCCATTGCATAACGATCCTCACTTTTGTCAAATTGTCCAATAATAATGGCATTTTGAAGCTTAAATTGACTCAAAAGAGGTGCACTCATTACAACCAAAAGAAGAAGAAAAAAGTAATTTTTCATGGCCTTTGCGATTAAAATAATTCTGATGCTATTGCTTTGACTGAGGAAGAATTTGACATGGTATAATAATGAATACAAGGAACACCAGCGGCTTTAAGCTCTTTAGATTGTTGAATTCCCCATTCTATTCCTAATTGTTCTACGTCTTTGTTTGATTTACATTTGAGTAAATCTGATGAAAGTTCGATAGGATAATCAATGTGAAAAATTTTAGGCAAAAAAGTGATGTGAGAAAGTGTTTTAAGTGGCTTTAAACCGGGTATTATTGGAACATTAATTCCAATTTCTCTACAGGCTTGAACAAAATCGAAGTATTTTTTATTGTCGAAAAAAATCTGGGTTACAATGTATTCTGCACCAGCATCTACTTTCTTTTTTAAATTTTGAAGATCGGTGGAAAGATTCATTGCTTCAAAGTGTTTTTCAGGATAACCTGCTGCACCAATACAAAAATTTGTTGGCTCTAACTGCACTTCCTCAGCAAGGTAATTGCCTTTATTCATTTGCGTAATTTGTTCAATTAACTCAACGGCATAAGCGTGTCCATTATTATGAGGTCTAAAAATCGTTTCAGTTTTAACAGCATCTCCTCTCAACGCTAGCACATTATCAATACCCAAAAATTGAAGATCAATCAAGGCACTTTCCGTTTCCTCTTTGCTAAAACCTCCGCAAATCAAATGAGGTACTGCATCAACATCATATTTATTCATTATTGCGGCACAAATTCCCACCGTACCGGGTCTTTTCCTAATTGCAATTTTCTCGAGCAAACCATTCTCCCTTTCTTTGAATATGATTTCTTCTCGGTGATAAGTTACATTTATAAATTTTGGTTTAAACTCCATTAGCGGGTCAATTCCATTGTATAAAGACTGAATACTTTTGCCCTTCAAAGGAGGTAGTATTTCAAAAGAAAAGAGCGTGTCTTTTGCATTATTTAGGTGGTCAATTACTTTCATTTAACAATTTAGATTGTTTGCAAAGTTAAATTTAAAAGAGGTTCAAAGTTCTTTATTCAAACAATGGATTTATTCATTTTTCACAAATTCATTTTATAAAAAACTTTTTCTATGTAATTTTGAGCCTTATGCACAGAAGGCAAATCTTTTTTTCTTTTGTTTTGGCTACAATTTCTTTTATTGCAGCCCGATCCATTCAAGAGGTTGGTGCGGAGCATTTTTATGAAATTAAGGCAAACTCTTTCGAAAAAGAGGATGGGTTTTATAATTGGCATTCACCCTTCTATGTGCTTAAGCTCCCTCTTGGAATGTCATCGTTGAGCGCGTTTTCTATTCTTGATTCTGCCAACTTCGTTGCGATTGACGAACAAACAGGGAATGTCGTTCTAATCGAAGAAGCAAGTGGAAAACTTGTCGGACAATTAAACCTCGCTTCTTCTTTAAGATGTACGTCTTTAGCAGTTTATGACTCCATTTTGGTTCTAAAAGATCTTGAAGAAAATTTACATTTTCTGGCTCCTCCTTACGATTCTATTTCCGAAATAAGTAATAACAACTTGCCAAATGAAATAAAATTTAAAAGTGTATGTAGTCATCAAACAACCAAAAGGCTTTTTATAATGAGTAATGAGGTCGATAAAGGTGATGGTATATTCTCAAACTATATATACGGATTTGGATTAAACACTCGAAAATTGAAAGAAAAGCCTTTGTTTGAGATAAATAGTGATGAAATAAATGAATTTGCTTCTTCAATTTACACCACTTTCAACACAAATGACCAGAATTTTATTTCAGAGAATAATCACTTTTCGCCTTCGTCCTTTGCTATTCATCCAAAAACAAATGAAATTTATGTTCTTTCAAAGAATACAAAAAGTATTGCCGTTTATGACCAATTTGGTAATATTTTAAATTATATTAACCTTAATCAAACATTAGCGAACAACCCTACGGATATTGAATTCAACAAAAATGGAGATTTGTTCATTGTAAATAACAGCCTACTAAATGCTTCAATTGTAAAATTGTCTTGGAATAAAATCAAAAATGCTCCAAACCAAAATGCACTCCTGAGCAATTTGCGTTAATACAACTTTTCTCATGCGATTTTTTCTGTTTTTCATTTTGCCGTTTCTACATTCGGCACAAGTCTCAAGTACTTTTAAAAATGTTCAAATTCCTCCTGTAAAATCGAACTATCCTTTCAAAGAATGTGAACCTTCAATTGCCATCAACCCAAAAAATCCCAATCATATTGCCGCAGGAACTGTACTTCAAGGCTATCATTATTCTGTTGATGGCGGAAAAACCTGGAAATCGAAAGAATTGAAAAGCCCCTTTGGTGTTTTTGGCGATCCCGTTTTACAATTCAATTCGAAAGGAAGACTGTTTTACTTCCATCTGTCCGACTACAAAAAAGGTAGCCATTTGGACAGAATTGTATGTCAATATTCCGATAAAATAACTGGAAAGTTCTCCAAAGGAAGTTTTCCTGAACCTAACGGAACGAAAGTTCAAGATAAACATTGGGTGGTCATCGATCCTAAAACGGATGTGATTTACATGACTTGGACTCAATTTGACGCCTACAATTCTTCTTTAAAAAGTGATTCTTCTTTCATAATGTTTTCAAAATCAACAGACAACGGCGATTCTTGGTCTAAACCTTTGCGGATTTCAAAGTTTGGAGGCGATTGTTTGGATGATGATAATACCGTTGAAGGTGCCACACCAGCACTTGGTTTAAATGGCGAAATTTACGTCACTTGGTCTGGTCCAAATGGACTCATGTTTCAAGTATCGAAAGATGGTGGAAAAACTTGGTTGAAAGAGGAGCGAAAAATTCTTGATCATATTGGTGGTTGGTCAATAAATATCCCTGGAATTTATAGAGCGAATGGCTTACCTTTTTTAGTGAGTGATATTTCTGATGGACCCAATCGCGGAAATCTTTATTTGAATTGGTGCGACCAACGCAAAGGTGAAGACGATACGGAAGTGTGGCTGAAAATCTCAAAAGATGGCGGCGAAACTTGGTCGGAAGATGTTTTAGTAAATCAAGATGACTCAAAGACACAACAATTCTTCACACATTTAACACTGGATCCGGCAAACGGAGACTTACATTTTGTTTTTTACGATAGAAGTATGTTTAAATCAGGTAACATACAAACGCATGTCGCTTGGGTACACAGTTCTGACGGTGGAAAAACCTTCAAGCAACAAACCGTTTCCGAGAGTCCTTTTGTGCCAAATCCTAAATTGTTTTTCGGTGATTACTTGAATATTGCAGCATTAAACGGAAAAATACGACCAATCTGGCCAAGAATGGATGAAGGAAAAATCACGTTATGGACAGCGATAATTGATTTGAAATAGACCTTCTCGGAAAATAAATTGAACCTTCCTTTGATTCGTAAGCTCTGAATGGCTTAGTCACAAAACTATTTAATCATTGCTTACCTTTGTTGAAACCAAAAAAATGCTTGACAGAAAATATCCGATAGGTAGACAAGATTTCCCAAACCTACGAAATGAAGGATTTATTTATGTTGACAAAACTAAATTTGCCTTCCAAATGGCTCAATTGGGTGGATCATACTTCTTGTCAAAGCCACGCCGTTTTGGAAAATCCTTGTTTTTGAGTACGCTTGATAGCTTATTTCTAGGGAAAAAAAATCTTTTTGAAGGACTGTATATTTATGACAAATGGGATTTTGAGGAATACCCAATTATACGCATGTCGTTTTCTAATATCGGTTACAGAACCATGGGACTTCAACAAGCAATTGCTGTTGAACTTTCTCGAATAGCGGAAAAAAACGATATTCAATTGACCTATGGAGAAGTGAATATTGCGAATAACTTCAAAGATTTAATCGAAAAACTTTACGCCAAACACAATAAAGGTGCAGTCATTTTAATTGATGAATACGATAAACCATTAATTGACTTTTTAGACAAAGAAAACCTACCAACTGCAAAGCAAAACCGTGAAATTCTAAAGGCTTTTTACTCCGTCTTAAAAGATGCCGAACCATACTTGAAATTGCTGTTCATAACTGGTGTCAGCAAATTCAGTAAGGTAAGTATTTTCTCCGATTTAAACAATTTGACTGATATCGCTTTAGATCCTGATTTTAATGAGATTTGTGGGATTTCACAGCAAGAATTGGAGGAAAATTTTTCAGAAGAACTCAAGTTATACGACAAAGAAAAAATCAAGGAATGGTATAACGGCTACAAATGGGATATTGACGGAAATACAGTTTATAATCCATTTTCGATTTTGACCTTTTTTAAAAACAAGGGAAAATTTGAAAACTATTGGTATAGCACAGGAACCCCAACTTTCTTAATGAAAATTTGCCGTGAAAATCAGATGTATAAATTTGATTCTGTCAAATTGAATCGAAATGATTTGGGAAATTTTGATATCGAAAATCTCAAGATTGAACCGCTTTTATTTCAGACAGGATACTTAACTATCATCGGTGAAGATGAATTATTTGGTGAATACATTCTTTCATTTCCTAATAAAGAGGTTAAAGAGTCCTATTTGAGAAATTTATTCGAGGCCTATTTGGATTCCCAGCAATTAAAATCTAGTCCAATACTCAATGGACTTCGTTCATTTTTGAATTCAAAAGACACGGAAATACTCAAAGAGACTATTAATCAAGCCTTTTCTCACATCCCCTATAGTCTTTGGCAAAATGAAAACGAGCAGTACTACCATGCTTTAGTTCATCTACTTTTTTCGCTCTTAGGCGTTTACATCTTCAGTGAAGTACAAACACAAAAAGGTCGAACTGACAGTATTGTCATGTTTGAAAATGAAGTTTTTATATTCGAGTTTAAACTCAATAAATCTGCTGAGGAAGCCTTTTTCCAAATTGAAAACAAAGGTTACGCTGAAAAATTTAAAAATAGCGGTATGCCTGTTTATAAAATTGGAGTGAACTTTAGCAGTGAAAAGAAAGCTGTCGAAGAGGTGATGATGAAGTAAGCGATAAAAAACTTTCTTTCGTCATAAAAACGACCAAAACGTTCTCGAAATTTAGTTTTCTTAGGTTTTAAAAACACAAGATTACTCTTTACGAGAAGTGATTTGCTAACTTTGTAAAAATCGCATTTAATGAAAGTTTACAACAACATCCTCGAAACCATTGGTAACACGCCATTGGTACGTCTTAATCGTTTAACAAAAGACATTCCTGCTCAAGTTTTCGCAAAAGTAGAAACCACCAATCCGGGTAATTCAGTGAAAGACAGAATGGCAGTAAAAATGATTGAGGATGCGGAAAAAGCAGGACTTCTAAAACCTGGAGGTACAGTTATAGAGGGAACGAGTGGTAATACAGGAATGGGCTTAGCTTTAGCATGTATTATCAAAGGTTATAAGTTGATTTGTGTTCTTAACGACAAACAATGCAAAGAGAAAATGGATATTCTTCGTGCCGTTGGTGCAGAGGTTGTTGTTTGTCCGACAGCAGTAGAACCAACCGACCCGAGATCTTACTACTCCGTTTCAAGACGTTTGGCTACAGAAATCCCAAATTCTTGGTATGTCAATCAATACGATAATCTCTCCAATCGAACGGCACATTACGAACAAACAGGACCAGAAATTTGGGAACAAACCGATGGTAAAATCACCCATTTTGTAGTTGGTGTTGGAACAGGTGGAACCATTTCAGGCACTGGAAAATATTTGAAAGAATATTTATTTAAAGAATGAGATGTATTTAGCTTT
>CAZWSY010000015.1:2694-25673 GCA_964636775.1 uncultured Lishizhenia sp. | reverse complement strand
AAAAGAAAAAAATCCAAATATCAAAATTTGGGGAATAGATACCTATGGTTCCGTCTTTAAAAAGTATAAAGAGACCGGTATTTTCGATGAAAATGAAATATATCCTTACATAACTGAAGGTATAGGCGAGGACATACTTCCTGCAAATGTTGATTTTGATGTAATTGATTTGTTCGAAAAAGTAACCGATAAAGATGCTGCTGTTTTCACAAGAAAATTGGCAAGAGAAGAGGGGATTTTTGTTGGTAATTCCGCTGGAGCAGCAATCAAAGGTTTACTTCAACTTAAAGATCAATTGACTGCTGATGATGTAGTGGTGGTATTATTTCATGATCACGGAAGTCGATATGTTGGCAAAATTTTCAACGATGATTGGATGCGTGAACGTGGATTTTTGGAGGAAGAAGTACTAACTGCTGGAGATTTAGCAAAAAAGCACAATGAAAGACCATTAATATCCTTGTATGCCGAAGAATTAGTTTCTCATGCCGTTGCAAAAATGAGAAAGTGCAACATTTCTCAAATTCCTGTTATGAAGGACAATCAATTTGTTGGTTCTGTTGACGATAGCCATGTTTATCAATTGTTAGTAGATAATCCTGAACTCCGTGACGCGCCGATTTCTTCAATTATGCGACCAGCATTTCCAGTGGTTCAAACAAACACTGCTGTTGAAGATTTATGCAAATTGATAAATCGTGATACCCCAGCTGTTTTAGTTAAATTGGAAGAAAATAAATTTCATATTGTGACGCGCTACGACATTATTTCGGCCATGTCATAAAACGATTTTCCGATGAGATTTCTCGCTTATTCGCTTGTATTTTTCCTGATTTCATCTTGTATTAAAGGCAAGAAGGTTGATTTGATTGTTCATAATGCTCGAATTCATGTTATGGACGATAACAATACCGTTTTGGAAGCAATGGCGGTTCATGACGGAAAAATTGTTGAGGTTGGTCCTGAACGTCAAATTTTAAATAAATACCGTTCAGAGGAAGAAATTGATGCTAAAGGAAAAGATGTTTATCCTGGGTTAACCGACGCACACGGACATTTATTTGCTTATGCCAAGCAGAAATTGACCTTAGATTTAACCAATTGTAAATCGTTCAATGAATTGTTGGTTAGATGCGAAAAATATGCGTCACGTACAGGAAAAAAATTCATTGTTGGTAGAGGTTGGGACCAGTCGTTATGGGCAACAAAAGAAATGCCTACCTACGAAGAATTAAACAAACGATTTCCGGATATTGATATTCTTCTCTATCGAATAGATGGACACGCAGCACTGGTAAATAAACACTTACTCGAAAGGGCGAAAATCTCAGCTCAGACAAAAATTGAAGGTGGATTGATTGGACTGACTGAGGGAGAAACCAACGGAATTTTGTTGGACAACGCTATTCAACTTGTCGAAAAATTCATCCCAGAGGTTTCCAAAACTGAATTAAAAAATTCACTTCTTGAGATTCAGACAGAGTTGTTTCAATTTGGAATAACAGGTGTACATGAAGCAGGAATCAACTTAGATGAATTAAATATATTGAAGAATTTAGTTCAAAAAAATGAATTGAAACTCAATGTTTACGCCATGCTTCTCCCATCAAACCAAACTTTTGATTTCGTAAGAAAAAAGGGGCATTTTAGATTGAAAAATTTAAGTGTACGAAGTTTTAAAGTATATGCAGACGGTGCATTGGGCTCCAGAGGTGCTTTATTGAAACAACCTTATCATGATGCTGAACACGAGCATGGCTTGCTACTTACCTCCATTAAAAAGATGCAAGAAGTAGCCGACTTTTGTTTGCAACACAACTATCAAATGAATACGCATGGTATAGGGGATTCGGCAAATGCACTTATTCTTGATATTTATAAAAAAGCATTTGAACTGAATCGGGATCATCGATTTCGTGTAGAACATGCGCAAGTTGTTGACCCAGTTGACTTCCAGTTGTTTTCGAAGTATGCCGTTTTTCCATCAGTACAACCTACACATGCTGTCTCCGATCAACGTTGGGCTGAAAATAGACTCGGAAAAGAGAGGTTGAAAGGAGCTTATGCGTACAAAAGTTTACTGAATCAATATGGAATGTTGGCGATTGGAACTGATTTCCCTGTGGAATTGACAAACCCTTTTTTAACTATTCACGCGGCAGTACAGCGTAAAAATAGCACCAACCAACCTATCAATGGATTTTTACCAAACGAGTCGCTGACCCTGGAAGAAGTGATGAAAGGAATGACCATTTGGGCTGCTTTTGCCGCATTTAAGGAAAGAACGGAAGGAACATTGGAGAAAGGTAAAAACGCAACATTCGTGATTTTTGAAAGACCCTTGACATCATCCAACAACTTCACCGACAACTATTCTTGGAGAACTTATATAAATGGACAAAAAGTTCACTCCTTAGAAGATTTATAATTCAACCATAAATTTATGATATCATAAAATTTTTGAGCCTTAACCATAAAATCAAATTTCAGACAAATGCTTGAAATTCAAAAAAATTAACGAATTTTGGGCAGTTAAAACCATACTATGCATAACGATCAAAATGAAATCTACTCTAAGGTAGTGAAAGCAGGTAAACGTACCTATTTTTTCGATGTCAAGTCAACAAAAGGAAATGACTTGTATATTACACTTACGGAAAGTAAAAAATCATTTGGTGAAGACGGAGAAGGAAGTTACCAAAAGCACAAAATTTTCTTATATAAAGAAGATTTCGAAAAGTTCCGTGAAGGACTTGATGACGTATTAAACAAAATCGAAGAATTAAGAGAAAAAAATAATTTTTAATTTTTTCTTGCAGAATTAAAAAAAGTCTGTATATTTGCACTCCCAAATCAACGGATAAGGGTTTAAGAAAGGGGGTTTAGCTCAGCTGGTTCAGAGCATCTGCCTTACAAGCAGAGGGTCGGCGGTTCGAACCCGTCAACCCCCACATCAATAATTAAAAGCCTTTCAAGAGATTTCTTGGAAGGCTTTTTTTTTATCCTGATTTGAACTTTGAAAGAGAAATGGCAAAAAACATAATCCAAAAGTATATTGACAAAAAACTGTCACCATATTTCGGTTTGCTTCCATGAAGTATTTATTCAGTTTGCTTAGGTTTATAAAAGAAAAAAATAGAACATCATGTCAATATATGGAACAGATATAATTTAGTTATTTAATTCTTTCCGTCCATGCAACAAAATAATAACAATATTCAGTCCAATGTCGATTGAAATAAATCAAGTACGACTTTATTTTTCACTCTCTGAATTCACAGTTTTGTACATTTTAGATTACACATTTAATTCACGAAAATTTGTGGAAGATTGTATTGACAAATATATAGGTTAGCCCTAATGAAATAATACCCAATAATCTCGCAAAAAGCATATCAAAACGTCCATTAACAAAAGAAATTTGACCATTGCTGAAATTAAAGAATTCAAAGAATAATCCAAACCGATACTTTTTGTTGTTTTACCAAAAATAAAAGGACAATGAAAAAAAATCTACTCAACAAAACATCAAAACTTACCAATTATTCACTTGCTGCTAGTGCCCTGTTGGTAAGCAATCAAATGGACGCTCAAGTTGTTCACCAAGTATTTAATCCTGAACCTAGTATTACTCCTGGAAATCCTGCTGGATTTGACTTTAACGACGATGATCAAGCTGATTTTGGTTTCCTAATTGACGTTAATGAAACATCGCCAGATAATTACACCACAAATCAACTTGTTCGTGCATTTGCGCTTGGTGCTGTAGATTCTGACGGTGGAGCAGTTGGATCGGGCTATTTTGCCAATCCTTTAGAGTGTGGCACATCAGTTTCAAACGAAAGCGCGCTCGGGGGTGGAATTTTAGCTTACAATGTTAACCAGTTTTCAACAATTACCTATCAATGGACGACACCTAGCTCTGGTGGTCCATTTAGAGGACTATCCAATAAATATGTTGGTATTAAGGTTGAGTTAACTGGTAGTGGAAATATTCACTACGGATGGGCAAAAATTTCAGTTTCGTCAAATTCCAGTATTATAACTTTACACGAATTGGCGTTAAACCTTACTGTTGGACAAGAAATTGATATTTGTCAGACATCTGGCGGAGGAAATGTTGGTCTTGAAAATGCCAGCCTAGACGATAAGGTAACCATTAAATCAACTCTGAACGAGGCTATCATCAATGTAACTCCTGACTTGATTGGTGGAACTGTTGAAATTGTTTCTCTTTCTGGACAAGTTGTAAAAACCTACACTATTTCTGATGTGGATAATTCCTTCTCATTTGATGGAATTTCCGAGGGAATCTATACTATCGCCGCCAAATTTAATAGCGGTTTAGTGACGAAAAGAATTTACGTGAAGTAATTTTTTTTCATTTTTTTGTTTTGTAAGACCGTCTGAAATGGCGGTCTTTTTTTTGTACCTACTTTTGTTTATATGAAAAAAAAGGTTTTGCTAATTGGTTGGGATGCTGCCGACTGGAAAATAATTGACAAACTTTTCGCGGAGGGAAAACTTCCCAACTTACAGAGCTTAGTAAAAAGAGGGGTGAGGACTCAACTGCAAACACTTGATCCACCGCTTTCACCAATGCTTTGGACTTCAATTGCAACCGGTTTTCGAGCTGATATTCATGGGATTGGCGGATTTATTGAACCAAGTCCTGATGGAAATGGCATTCGTCCTGTAACTTCTACATCGCGAAAAGTTAAAGCGATATGGAACATTCTTCAACAAAATGGATTGAAGAGCAATGTTGTCGCTTGGTGGCCGAGTAATCCTGTTGAACCTATAAGCGGAGTGATGGTTTCGAATCTCTTTCAAGTTGCCAACAAGCCTTTGAACGAACCTTGGGTTTTCCCCTCGGGTACAATTCACCCTCATGAAATGGAAGATACTTTGCGCGAATGTTTGGTTCACCCACATGAAATTACGGCTCAAATGCTAATACCTTTTGTTCCAAACATTCTTCAAAAAAAAGACTTGATTAAACATCAGAAAATTCAAGGAATTCTGAAAAATATAGCACAAGCGGCAACCGTTCACGCTGCTTCAACTTTAATTCAAAGTGAAACAGATTGGGATTTTATGGCTGTTTATCACGATGCATTAGATCATTTTTGCCACATAGGAATGAGATTTCATCCTCCTTTTCGACCTGAAATTGACAAAGAAGAATTTGATGATTTTCAAAATATCGTTGAGGCTGGTTATCGCTTTCACGATTTAATGCTCGGAAGAACTTTAGAATTAGTTGATGAAAACACAACAATAATTTTGATTTCCGATCATGGATTTTATTCCGACCACCAAAGACCAATTTACATCCCAAACGAGCCCTCAGGACCTGCTGTAGAGCATAGTCCTTATGGCATTCTTGTGATGGCAGGACCTGGTATTAAAAAAGGAGAGATTGTTTCACGCGGTTCGGTTTTAGACATTACCCCTACTTTGCTCCACTATTTCGGTTTGCCTGTCGGAAAAGACATGGAGGGAAAGGTTTTATATCAACTTTTTGAAGAGCCTGTTATTGCACAATACGTTGATTCATGGCAAAACATTCCTGGAAATACAGGCGAACACGACGAAACAAAAAAAGAAGATCCAATTGCAGCACAAGAAGCCATGCAACAATTAGTTGAATTGGGATACATTGATCCACCCGGTGAGGAAATCTCGAAACAAATTGAAAAAGTTGTAAACGAAAGTAGGTATTATGTCGCCCGTAATCAAATAAACGGTGGTCGCTTTGAACAAGCTATTACAACGTTGAAAGAAATTTTTGAAAAAACAGGCTTTCATCGTTATGGACAGCGATTGGCTACATGTTACCTGAATAAGCGTATGTACAGTGAATGTCAAACACTTATTGAATATCTCAAAAATAATCCCCAACCCAAAGAGGAATCAATTAAAGAAGCGGTTAATGAAAATGCCGAGGAACCAATGTATTTGGAATTCTTAGAAGGATTGTATTTTCTTGCAACCAACCAATACCGAAAAGCACAACCAATTTTGGAAGAAATTTTAGAAAGATACCCCAATAATTTTCAAGTTCAACTGAATATTGCCAATATCCTAGCGGATAGAAAAAGGTTTGCCGAAGCAGAAGAAGCCTTTATTAAAGCCTTAGCAATAGATGATCAAAACATTCATGCACACCATGGACTTGGTTTAGCGCTTTTAAGACAAGAAAACTACAACGAAGCTTTGGATGAATTTTTAATTTGTATCGACCTAAATTTCAATTTTGTTAGAGCTCACTACCATTTAGGCGAAACGTTGTTCAAGTTAAAAGCTTTTCAGGAGGCGGAACAAGCATTTCTAGTATGTTTGAAACTTGCTCCAAACATGATTAAACCCCATCGTTGGTTGACCGAAATTTATAAATATCATCTCGTTGACCAACTTAAGCTTGAAGAACATTTTAACTTGATTAACAAAAAAATTACAGGAAATATTAATATCATCACAGGTCACTTTTATACCGATTATTCTCAGGTTTATGCCCTATTGGAGAACGAAAATTATACGATCATTCAAGTAACAAACCCAACAATTCTAAAAGCACAATTAGCGGAAATGGATCCTGAAAAAATAGCTAAAACACTCTTTTTTATACCCTTCCACTTGTTGTCTTTTTTGAGTAATGATTTAAATTTCAAAATGATTCAACTTGAGAAGTCACAAGCTGCCCTTATTCAAGAATACTCCAAAAAAGGACTAAATGTGAAGAAGGAAGAATCTATTTCAAAACAAGCTCTGGAGAAAATTGAAGAGGAAAAATATAAATTTCAGTTATGGTTGAATGCAAATCCAAGTATTCCTATTTTATTGATTAAAGAGGAAGAAACCAATCCGAATTACAGCATTGATTTAGAAAAATTAGCAGATTTTCTAGTTTTATAAATAAACCTTTCAACACTTTAACCTATTTTTGACAAAAATCTCAATAGCATGAATAAAACGAATACCCTAAATTCCAAATTATTGCGTTACTCGACAGCCGCAGGTTCTGTTTTGGCTGCTACCTCTGTAAATGCACAAGTTGTTGCTGTAGATGTAAACCCAGATGTCGTTTTGACTGGAGGGGCACAACCATACAATCTTGACTTTAACAACGATGCTACACCAGATATTTCCTTTCAGGTTCAGGCTTTGAATGGTGAAAGTTCATACATGGGAATTCCTTTTACATACAATGGTTTTGCTGCTGGTTGCGCACTTCCTGATGGTAATGGGGTTCTTGGTAGTGCAAGTGGAACAGGTACGCAAGCTAGTTTCAATCCTCTAGCACTGAACAATGGAGATCCGATTTCTAGTGCAGAAAATTTTGAAGGAGGTTCAGCTATTCCCCTAGGTCTAGACATTCTTGTTGACGCTGGTATTGCTGGCCAATTTCCAATTCAACAAGGTGCATTTTTAGCTCAAGATTACAAATACCTTGGTGTTAAATTTGCAGCAAGTGGAAACACGCACTACGGTTGGGTACAACTTTCTGTTAAAGCTAATGCGAGTGAAATAACTATTCATGGATACGGTTTTCAAGCAACTCCCGATGCTGCCATAAACGCTGGAGAAGGCGGTAATCCTGCTGGATTAGACCAAGCCGCAATGGAAGATAAAGTGAGCATCATCAGTAAATTGAATCACGCAACTATCAATGTTACACCAGACCTTATCGGAGGTGAGATGTCTTTGGTTAGCATTAGTGGACAAGTTGTGAAAACAGCGAAAATCGGAGACGTCAACAACATACTCTCATTTGATGGAATCACAACCGGTATTTACACGGTAAGCGTTAAAGCAAACGGAGGCGTTGTAAACAAAAAAGTTTACGTGAAATAAAAAAAAGAAATGTTTAATTGAAAAGGTGGTTCGAAAGTTCCACCTTTTTTAATGCTTACAATTTTCGTTATGCTCATCCGTTTTATTGGGAACTGGGTCATAACCAAAAGTCCCCCAAGGATGACATTTACTAATACGTTTAGTACCCAGCCATAAACCTTTTAATACACCCCATTCCTGAATGGCTTGAATCGCGTAATGTGAACACGTTGGTTGATGTCGACAATTTTGTCCGAGTAAAGGAGAAATCAACCACTGATAAACTCTTATCGGAAAAATGAACAGGTAGCGAAAAATAATCACAAACAAAAGTAAGTATTCAGTTTCTTTGTACCTATGCTGAATCATAAAACAGTACTTTCTCTAACTTTTCTATATTCCATTTTCGTAATCGTTTGGGTGCAACCGTTCACGGAAAGTCCCATAAATGATGATTGGGCTTATTTGCTTACCGTTAAGTTTTTCCACGAAAACAACACTTGGTATTTTTCCTATTGGCCAAGCATGACACTTGTCGGACAAAGCTTTTTCGGGATTATTTTCTCCAAAATAATGGGTTTTTCAATCGTTAAAATTCGCTTACTTACTTTTTCACTATCGATTTTCTCGTTATTACTTACTTATTTTCTCACCTGGCGAATTTCCAAAAGTTTACCTATCGCTCTTATTGCTTGGATAATTGCTTGTGTCTTTCCTTTCACCATGCATTTATCACTCAGTTTCATGACTGAAATTTATGAATGGTTTGGAGTGCTTTGTTCACTGTTATTATTTCAAATTTTGCTTTCCAACCAACGCAAATCAATTTGGATTCTTTTGATTTTCAGCTGTTTGTTTACCGTACTGGTGAGGCAAACTTCACTTGTGTTTCCTTTGTCCATCTTTTTGGTTGCGGTGGTCTCAGAAAACAAAAAACTTTCTGTTAAGTGGTCCATGTTGAATTTATTGTTGTGCATTGCCGCAATAAGCATTTGTCAAAATTGGCAACTTACGATTCAACCTGAAATTAGAGCGCACGGGGTTGATGTACTCTTTAAAAATGTCTTTAATCATTTTCCAAGTGTTTATCTTGAACGAATTTTTGGAATCGTTCAATTGATTGGCTTTTTCCTAATTCTGATAACTTTTATCTATTTCAAAACGGCAACAATTCATTCCAACTGGAAAGTCAGTTTTTTAATGCTTCTACTTCTCACACCAATATTTTATTTTGGATTTGGCAATTTCCCTTATGGAAACACTTTCACTTTATTTGAATGGGGACCTCGCTTTTTAAAGGATACTCCAACATTTACTAATGTTTCAGATTTACCAAAATCGGTACGTGTTGTTATTCATGGTTTTTCACTTTTCAGTGTAGTATTTTGGGTTTCAAATTTGTATAATTATCTTAAAAATCAAGAATTTAGATTGACTTTTAAAATTAATCCGTTTACTCTTTTACTTGTTCTCCTAATCGGATTTAACGTGATAATCCATTTACTCGTACCCGTCTTTTTTGACAGACACCTCTTTCTGACCTTGCAACTACTTTTTATACTCATTTTGACCACACAATCGACTCAAAGCCGTTTTACGTCCAAAACCTTAATGATAAAATCAGCAATAGTTTTTGTATTGTTCCTAAGCCTTAATTTAGGAATGAATAAAAGTTATTTCACGTGGCTCAATGCTCAAAAGGAGTTAAGTGATATCGCTTTAAAATTTACGAGTGCCAAAAATATTGATGGCGGACAAATATTTAACGGGTGGCATCAAACAGCCTCTAAAACATACCAAAATCATGGGGTTAGTTGGTACCATGTTAATAACGATGATTGGATAATTTGTAATAATTTCAATGAAGGAAAAACAATTAAGAAATTAAAAGTTTTTGAAAGAAATCTTGGTTTTTCGTCTGACACCCTATTTTTATTGAAGAAGAATTGAACAGAAAGGTTGTGTTTTTAACCTCAGTTTGATTGTTATTTTTGCAACATGAAAAGAGTTGTAGTTGGACTTTCAGGGGGAGTTGATTCGAGTGTTTCTGCGTTTCTACTGAAAGAACAAGGGTATGAGGTTATTTGTATGTTTATGCGAAATTGGCACGATGAATCAGTGACCTTATCCGATGAATGTCCGTGGATAGACGACTCCAACGATGCACTTATCATTGCTCAACAATTGGGAATCCCTTTTCAGGTGATTGACTTAAGCGAAGCCTACAAAAATCGAATTGTGGATTACATGTTTTCTGAATACGAACGCGGAAGAACACCCAATCCCGACGTACTCTGTAATCGTGAAATAAAATTTGATGTTTTCCTGGAGGCAGCCATGAATTTAGGTGCTGATTTCGTAGCGACGGGTCACTATTGTCAGAAAATCGAACATACAGATGGTAGTTTTGGACTCGTAGCAGGTGCCGACAAAGGTAAAGATCAATCCTATTTTCTTTGTCAAATTTCCCAACAACAACTTTCAAAAGCACTTTTTCCAATAGGGCATCTACAAAAGGCCGAAGTTAGGGCAATTGCACTTGAAAATAACCTAATAACTGCCAACAAAAAAGACTCCCAAGGACTATGTTTTGTTGGAAAAATAAGTTTACCAACTTTTCTTCAACAACAATTAGCTCCTAAAAAGGGGGGAATTGTTGAAATACCAGAGGACTTACCACAATTTTTAGCATACAATCAATTAGAGCCAATTTTGGAGAACGTTGAATTATTGGCTCAACCTTTTGTTTATCACAAAACGGATGGGAAATGTGTGCGAGATCACCAAGGTGCACATTACTACACTATCGGACAACGAAAAGGCTTACACATTGGAGGAAGACCAGAACCGAGTTTTGTGATTGGAATTGACACTCAGGAAAATGTGGTTTATACAGGTCAAACGGACGAGCATCCAGGACTAAATCGTTACGCCCTTCGCTTAGAAAGCGATACGATTAATTGGCTACAGATTGTGAATGAGGATGATTTAATTAACGGAATTGAACTTGATTTTCGAATTCGCTATAGACAGCCTTTACAAAAAGGCGTTCTAATCTGTAAATCAGACAGATATTATATTTTATTTAAAGAGAAACAACGTGGAATAACACCAGGTCAGTTTGCTGCTTGGTACAGAAACAATGAATTAATTGGTTCTGCTGTTATAGAACACTAATTCAAATGAACGTTGTAGAAAATGGAGGAAGGCCATTGCTCCATAGTTTGAGCATTTTTAATGGCATCCATAAGTTTCGCTACCTCAAAAACATCTAACTCAGATTTTGTTCCCATTTGACGGTGACGATTTAATTTACTTTGTGCCTGCTGGATAGACTTGTTACGTAAAGTTTGAATGTAAGTAGTCATGTTTTTCTATTTAGTTTTGAGGATATTACGTCAACTTATATTCCAAAGTTTCAATCTTCAAAAAATTTTTAACAGAATTTTTACCAAAAAGAAAAACTATAACACAAAAAAAAGCTAGGATAATCCCAGCTTTTTTTAGAAAAGTTACTTTAAAGGCTTATTTGGACGCCAAATCGTTTACAGCAGTTTGATTTGTACTACCATAAGCATCACAACTTGCTTTTCTTCCTGAGCCGCAAGATGCTAACGCTAACGTCATTACAACTGCTGCCATGATAAGGGTGAATTTTGTTTTCATAGTGTTTGTTTTTGTTGTTTGTGGTCTTCTTAACGCTCAATGATGAAATAAAGTTACACATTAATCAAAGAAAATGTAGTTTTAGTCGTTGAAGTTTCAAATAAAAGTCGTTGAAAACCCATTTTATAACTCTTCTTGTCCTATTATTTTTCCTATCCCTAAATACTCATTCACAAAGAGTTAGTATAAATTTTATAATTAAAAATAACGACCATAATTATCCAAAAAAAAATCTAAAAAAAATTTCAATCAAAGACAAAAGATTGGCCAATAAAGTTTTACAAGAACGATATTTCCAGTGGATTGATGACGGTTACTTTCAAACGAAATTCGAAATTGATACTTCCAGTAGTAATTGGTTGATTTATGTTGTTCCTGGTTTAAAATTCAGCAAAATACATTTAGAAATACCTGAAAAAGAACCTTTACTTCGTCAAAATCTCCCATATCGAATTCCAAAAAATCAGACAGAAATTTTAGTGACAAGAAATCAACTTTCTAATTTGTTGAACCTTTCTCTAAAAGCTTATCTCGATAATGGTTTTCCACTTGTTAGTATTTCACTGGTTGATTTTCGAATTGAAGATGATAAAATTTCTTGTCTTTTAAACTTAGACAAAGGTTTGTTTTTGGAATGGAAACAAATTGTAATCAAAGGCGATACAGCAAGCAACTCGAAAATTTTTGAGCAATTAAGTGGTATAAAAACGGGAACACCCTATTCTGAAAGCTTGTACCAAAAATTACCCAGAAGATTAAATCAATTCGCTTTTCTTGACAATTATAAGTCTCCTGAGCTACTTTTCACCCCACAAGGAGTAGATTTATATGTTTATGTCAAACAAAAAAAAATAAGCTCTATTCAAGGTGCTATTGGACTACAACCCAACCCAATAACAGGACAAGTTGCCTTGACTGGAGAATTTCAAACCAAACTTTGGAATGTTTTTCGAAGAGCAGAACAACTTGATTTTCACTGGCGCTCCATACAACCAGGTACTCAATCTTTGAACATAAAATTTAACTATCCGTTTCTATTAAGGTCACCCTTTGGAATAGAAGGACGTTTTCAACTCTACAAAAGAGATTCAACATTTTTAGAGCTTCAAAGTTTTCTTTCAGGAACATATACGTTTAAAGATGGTGCCATTTTAAAATTGAACTATCAAAATTGGAGTTCCAATATTCTTTCTGGCGGACTTTCAAACCAACAATTAGCATCAACAAGCACCAACTTTTACGGATTGAGTTATCAACGTCGTTATTTAGATTACTTTCCAAATCCTTCTAAAGGAAATGCAATTTTATTAAGTGCCTCGCTTGGAAACAGAAACGTTACAAGACAAGAAACAACCACACAATCAAATGTTTGGCGCATACAACTTCAATCATCTTTTTACATTCCCATCTACAAAAGACACGTAATAAAATTAGCCTTGAATGTTGAATCCTACAACGCACCTGAAATATTTGTCAATGAGCGTTTGCGTTTTGGTGGATTAAATTCATTCAGAGGTTTTAACGAAGACGAATTGAATGCTACCACTCTATCTATTGCTACTTTAGAGTATCGATTTCTTGTAGATAAAAACTCCAATGCATTCTTGTTTTTTGACCAGGGAATTTATGAGGACAGAAGTTTGGGGTATAAAAAGGATAATCCATTTAGTGTTGGAACAGGGTTTTCTTTCGGTTCAAGATTAGGGATTTTTACCATTTCCTATGCTATTGGAAAGCAATTGCAAAACCCATTCAACTTCAGGGAAGGTAAAATTCATTTCGGATATTCCGCCTTTTTCTGACTTTCGTCTATCTTTGCCCCCATGTCAACCAAAATCCTCTATTTGTCTTATGATGGCATGACCGATTCTTTAGGTCAATCTCAAGTTCTTCCTTATTTAAAAGGCCTGACAAAAAAAGGGTTCAGTTTTCATATAATAAGTTTCGAAAAAACCGAACGATTTCAACAATTCCGTGGAACAATACAAGCAATTTGCGACGAGCATAATATTCATTGGCACCCTTTAATTTATACCAAAAAACCTCAGCTTCTTTCAACACTTTATGACGTGCGGAGAATGCGGAACTTATCAAAAGGTCTTCATAAAATTCATGACTTCAAAATTGTGCACTGTAGAAGTTATCTTCCTGCATTAATTGGGCTTCATTTGAAAAAGAAATTTGGCGTAAAATTCCTTTTTGACATGAGAGGTTTTTGGGCAGATGAACGAGTTGAAGGCAAAATTTGGTCGCTTTCGAATCCAATATTTAAAACAGTCTATGACTTCTTTAAGCGAAAAGAAAAGCAGTTCTTTTTAGAAGCAGACCATATCGTTTCATTAACTTTTGCAGGAAAAAAGGAGATATCGTCTTGGAAAGGTTTTGAACATTTAAAAGACAAGATTGAGGTTATTCCTTGTTGTGTTGATTTAGAAAAATTTAATCCAAATCTCATTACAAAAGAGCAAATTATTGAAACTAAAGAACATTTAGAATTGTGTGAGGATACAAAAATTCTTGGATACGTTGGATCAATAGGAACTTGGTATATGTTGGATGAAATGTTAATTTTCTTCAAGAATTATAAAAGTCATTTTAATTGCGCAAGATTTCTATTCGTTACAGGTGAAAAACGTGAAAACATTGTTAAACGTGCCAAAGATTTTGGAATTGACGAATCGGATATATTGGTGAAATCTGTTTTACACCATGAAGTACCGAGATATATCAGCTTATTTGACGCTTCCGTTTTTTTCATCATACCCACCTTCTCCAAAAAAGCCTCTTCTCCAACTAAACAAGGCGAACTGATGGCTATGGGGATTCCGATTTATTGCAACGACAATGTCGGTGATACTGGTGAAGTCATAAAGAATTACCAATCAGGAAAAATATTAGAAATTTCGCATCAAACTCTTCAAAATTCAGAAATAAGTATTGAAGAGTTTAATCGAGAAAAAACTATGAAAGGTGCACAAGAATTTTATGGTCTTGAAAACGGCACAAATCGATACCTAACCATTTATAAAAACCTAATCTATGATAAATAAAACACCTCTTAAAACTGTTAATGTCTCAGGTAAAAATGTTGCCATTTTTGAACTTGGCAAGTCAAATATTGACAATGTTACTGTTGAATCATTTGGTGAGGAATGGAGTAAATTCGATAGTTTTTCAGAAGAAGAAATTAACAATGTTGGAAACGAGTATTTTGACATTGTTGATTTTGAGGGAATAAATGCAAAAGATATGACGGCACTTGACGCCGGTTGTGGAACAGGAAGATGGTCAATTTATTTATCAAAAAAGGTCAAAGATGTTTATGCGATAGACCCAAGTAAAGCTATTTTTTCCGCAGCTGAACTTACAAAAAACATTCCCAATATACACCTTGTCAATTGTTCCATTGATGATATGCCTTTCGAAAATGAATCATTTGATTTTGTTTTTTCTTTAGGAGTACTGCATCATATTCCCGACACACAACAAGCCCTGAAAGACCTAGTAACCAAATTGAAACCAGGCGGTTATTGTTTAATATATTTATATTACAGTCTCGATAACAGAGGCGTTTTTTACAAATTGATTTTTCATTTAAGTAGTTTATTTCGGTTTGTTATATCCAAGTTACCGAAAACTCCTAAAAAGTTAGTTTGTGATTTAATTGCTTTTACTGTATATCTTCCATTCGTAGGTCTATCCAAGTTGGTCTCTTTGATTTTTGGAAAAAAATTGGGAAACAAAATTCCTTTGGCTTACTACACCGATAAGACAATAAATGTTATTCGCAATGATGCGCTCGATAGATTTGGAACGCCGTTGGAACAAAGATTTTCAAAAATTGAAATTCAAAAAATGATGGAGAATGTTGGAATGAAGGACATTAAATTTTCAAATAATCAACCTTATTGGCACGTAATTGGAAAGAAAAAATAAGATGAAAATCTTAATAATACAACCTTATCCTACGAATACAGCACCTGGACAACGATTCAGATACGAGCAATATTTGGATTTCCTAGTTAATTCAAACGTGGATATACAAATTGAATCTTTTGTAGATGAAAAAGGCTGGGAGGTTTACCATGCAAACGGGCATTTGAAAGAAAAAATTTGGTCCATTTTAAAAGGTTTTCTTCGACGAATTTTATTAATGTTCCACCTGTTTTTTCGACCAAAAAAGTTTGAATTTATATTTATTTTTCGCGAAGCGTCTCCATTAGGTCCACCCATATTTGAATGGATAATTGCCAAAATTCTTCGCAAAAAATACATCTACGATTTTGATGATGCAATATGGTTGCCAAACTATAGTGAATCAAACGCTTCATTTCACAAATTGAAAATGTATTGGAAAGTAAATTACTGTATGAAATGGGCTTACAAAATTTCGGCAGGAAACCAATACCTTGCTGATTATGCTCGTCAATTCAACAAGAATGTGGAAATCATTCCAACCACAATTGATACGGTTAATCATCACAATTTACAAACCAACTACAATCAAGAAAAAATTGTAATCGGTTGGACAGGTACACATACTACCATGCGATACCTCGATTTTCTTGTCCCGGTTATTGCTGAATTAGAAAAAAGCTACGATTTTGATTTTACCATAATTTCTAATCAGGCTCCCTCCTACCCGCTACAATCATTAAAGTACATCAAATGGAATCTTGCTACTGAAATTAAAGATTTAGCGACAATTTCAATCGGTGTAATGCCCTTGGAAAATGACATTTGGTCTGAAGGCAAATGTGGATTTAAAGGTTTGCAATACATGGCTTTAGGCATTCCTTCTTTAATGAGTCCTGTCGGTGTGAATAACCAAATTATTCAACATGGAGAAAATGGTTATTTGCTCACAACCGCCGAAGAATGGAAAAATTGCCTCGAAAAATTGTTGCGAGATGCACAATTGAGAGAAAAGATTGGAATGAAAGGAAAACAAACAATTCTTGAACGTTATTCTGTTATTGCGAATCAACCGAAATACTTAAATCTGTTTACATGAAATTAGTTTTTGCAACTCAAAACGAGAATAAAGCACGTGAAATTGCTCACTTACTTTCTTCTCCATTTGAAGTTCTAACCCTCAAGGAAATAGGTTGCCACGATGACATTCCTGAGACAGCGGAAACTTTGGAAGGAAACGCAAGCATGAAGTCCAAGTACATTTTCGAAAAATTTAATTGCGATTGCTTTTCAGATGATACGGGTTTAGAAATTGAAGCTCTCAACAATCGACCGGGTGTATATTCTGCTCGTTATGCTGGCGAACAAAAAGACGCCAACGAAAACATGAACAAAGTTTTGACCGAATTGGAAAAATTAGAAAATCGGAAAGCAAGATTCAGAACGGTTATTTCTCTTATTTGGAAAGGGAAAGAGCATTTATTTGAAGGAATTGTTGAAGGGATTATCGCAAAAGAAAAAACTGGAAATCAAGGCTTTGGTTATGACCCTATTTTTATTCCGGAAGACAAAAATGTTTCCTTCGCTTGTATGGATTTAGCCGAAAAGAATGCCTTGAGTCATCGAGCACGTGCTTTTGAAAAAATGCGTCAATTTCTAAAGCAAGAAATTGGTTGATTCAACCATTGGTTGTAACTTCGAAGCACAATTTTAACCTTCAACCCCATGAATTTTAGAGGAAAAAAAACGATAATTTTAGAAGGAGGAGGTTTCAAAACTTCTTTTTCCGCAGGTGTCTTGGATGCCTTTAGAATGACGAATTTCGACCATTTCGATGTGCACATTGGTGTTTCTGGAGGTTCACTTGCGCTATCTTATTTTTTAAGCGAACAATACGGAGATTATTACGCGTCCATGAAAACGCTATGTCGCGACACACGATTCATTAAGTTGAAAAAAGCATTTTCTGACGGGTTAATGAACCTCGATTTCTTCTATGATATTGCAGAAAAAGAATTTCCATTTCACATAGAAAAAGCTGTCAATAAACTGAAAGAAAAAGAATTTTACATTGTCCTCACGAATTCATTGGACGGTTCAACTATTTACCGTCAACCTTCATTTGACAATTGGATTGACATGACAATTGCAGCGAGCACTGTGCCTGTAATTACAAAAGGTAAACACTACCTCGACGGAGTTCCTTATTCAGACGGCGGAATTACCGACCCAATTCCAATTAAATGGGCGGTTGAAAATGGTGCAGATGACATCGTATTAATTCGTACAACCCACCAAAATTTTAAACCGGGATATTTAAGACCTGAATTAGTCGCAGCACAAATTATCCGAGACAATCCAGCAATTAAAGGGCATGTAGAAAATTACCAATATAAACTGAAGGAAAGTGTTGATTTTGCAGATCAGTTAGAAAAAGAAATTAATCTCCAACAAATCGCTCCTGCTCAACCACTTACAACCAATATTTACACTTATTCTGTTTCCAATATCATTCAAGACTACCGATATGGATTACACGAAGGTTTGCTTTTTGTAAATAAACAAAGGAGTTTAGAAGAAAAAAAACAATTCGCTTATTAGGTCAATTTTAAATTGATTCAAACTTCTTTTGATTTATACATTAATTATTGATTAATATGTACAAATCATCGTCCTTCGGATTCGCTTCCTTCGGCTTCGCTTCCTTCGGCTTCGCTCAGGACGTCGCCCTTCTCAAATCCAATTATTGACTTAATTTTGAAGACTCAATCCGAAAGGCTTATTCATGAAAAAAATTCTTTTTACCTTATTTGTTTTCCCCTTCACCATTTTCGCTCAAGACAAACCGAAAGTGGTTGTAGGAATTGTTGTTGATCAAATGTGTTACGAATATTTGTATCGTTTCCAAAATAATTTCGGGAAAGACGGTTTTAATCGCTTTTTACAAAAAGGAATGAATTGTAGAAACACACTTTACAACTACGTTCCAACCTATACAGGTCCCGGACATGCTTCTATTTACACTGGTACAACTCCAAGTAATCACGGAATTGTAGGAAACGAATGGTTTGAATCAAGTTCAAATAAAGTAGTGAATTGCATTGAAGATAAAAATGTTCAAACTGTTGGTTCCGACTCAAAGAATGGACAAGCCTCACCACTCCGATTGAAAACGTACACCATTACCGACCAGCTGAAAATGACTTATCCGAATGCAAAAGTTATTTCCGTTTCCCACAAAGACAGAGGAGCTGTTTTACCCGGCGGACACCTTTCCGATGGTTCGTATTGGTACGACAACACCACTGGAACTTTCATCTCAAGTACCTACTATAAAAAACAACTTCCAGAGTGGATTCAACAATTTAACAAAGCAAATAATGCTGATTCTTATGGACATACGTGGGAACTATTACTCGAAGCTAATAAATATCAATCTAAAGATGAAAGTCCGTATGAAGTGGTTTTGAGTGGAAAAAATGCACCAACTTTCCCTTACAACTTCAAAGAAATGGGAGGAGGAAAAATAAATTACAAACAATTTGTTTATTCCCCTTTCGCCAATTCATTACTCACTGATTTAGCCATTCAAGCCATTCAAAATGAAGGAATTGGACAGGATAAACAAACCGATTTCTTGTGCGTAAGTTATTCTACTCCTGACATCGTTGGACACGCTTTTGGTCCTTATTCCCTTGAAATTGAAGACTTATATTATCGTTTGGACAGAGAATTATCCAAACTTTTAGGTCATTTGGAAAAACGTTTTGGAAAAGATGGATTTGTGGTTTTCTTAACAGCTGACCACGCGGTTGTTCCTGTGCCTCAACAACTCGTGGACAAACAACTTCCTGGCGGTTATTTATTTTTGGAAGAAAACATGCAAAAATTACGCGCTTACTGTACAGAAAAATTTGGTGAAGACTTAATACTTGCCGAAGAAAACATGAATCTTTACTTAAAGAAAGGACGAATTGACACCTTGGGTTTGAACCTTTACACTGTTGCAAAAACTTTAGCACAACCGATTAGACAATGGAAAGGCGTTAAAGCTGTTTACACCGAGGACGAAATGATGAATGAGTCTGCAAGTGACGGTGAGTGGCGCGATATGATGCGCAAAGGTTTTGAACTTCACCGAAGTGGAAGTATTTTAGTGATGTTGGAACCTGGATATTTGCCGATGCAAAGAGATACACCAAAAGCACATCAAGGTACGTCGCACGGTTCAGCATTTAATTATGACACTCACGTTCCGCTGTTGTGGTACGGCGCAGGAATCGCGAGAAAAGATATTTTCCGACCTATGGAAATTGTGGACATTGCCCCTACTTTAACCCACATTTTAAACCTGCAACGTTCGGGTGCGATGGTGGGAAAACCAATTGTTGAAGTTTTAGAAAAGAAAAAATAAGGCGTAACAATGGACAACAGTCAGTTTTTTGTTAAGCACCTTGGTCAAACAAACCCTTTTCCATTCTTAATTGAGGTTGAAAAAGCGGAAGGAATCTACATTTACGACAAAGCAGGAAAAGCCTACATGGATTTGATTTCTGGTGTTGCAGTCAATAATATTGGACACCGTCACCCAAAAGTTATTGAAGTGCTCAAACAGCAGATAGACAAACATTTACACGTGATGGTTTACGGTGAATTTATTCAGGATGCACAACAAAAATTAGCGGAGAACCTATTAAAAGTATTGCCTGAAAAACTCAATTCCGTTTATCCGGTTAATTCAGGAACGGAAGCAAACGAAGCAGCAGTTAAACTGGCGAAAAGATATACAGGAAGAACTGAAATTGTTTCATTTCGAGGCTCTTATCATGGAAGTACAAATGGCTCTTTAAGTATTTCGGGAAATGAAATTAAAAAAATGGCGTTCCGTCCTTTGATGCCCGATGTTCGGTTCATACACCACAATAATTTTGCTGATTTAGAACAAATTACGTCTCGAACAGCAGGAGTAATACTTGAAACGATACAAGGCGATGCAGGAGTTCGAATTCCTGAAAAATCCTACTTGCAGGCTTTGAGAAAACGTTGCGATGAAGTTGGGGCTTTACTCATTTTCGATGAAATTCAGTGTGGCATGGGTCGAACGGGAAAACTATTTGCTTTCGAGCATTTTGATGTTGTTCCCGATGTTCTCACACTCGGAAAAGCGCTGGGTGGTGGAATGCCAATTGGGGCTTTGGTGAGTTCAACTGAAATGATGAAAACGCTTTCTTTTCAACCCAACCTGGGACACATCACCACTTTTGGCGGACACCCATTGGTTTGTGCAGCTGCCGCGGCAACGGTAGAAGTTTTAGCGAGTGAAATCAATTGGCAACACGTGGAAGAAATTGGCGCATACATTGAACAAACAATAGGTTCTCACCCGTCCATAAAAGCGATTCGTCGCAAAGGATTGATGTTTGCTTTCGATATGGAAAGTGCTGAAATTGTGAATGAGGTTGTTTCCAATTGTTTGGAAAACGGTGTCATCACTTTTTGGTTTTTATCGCATCCATACAGCTTCCGTTTATCGCCTCCCTTGACTATTTCAATGGCGGAAACGAAAAAAGCTTGCGGGATAATTTTGAATGCTTTGGGGAGGTAATAATACCAACGAAGGATTCATTCATCGCGGTCGAAGACACATTTAAATTTCATTTAAAACCTTGTTGGTATTATTTTTCAAAAATACGACTTAGCAAAATAAATAGATCGTTTCTCACTTCTTCGTATGAAATATTAAGTCCTCTTGGTATTTGATGCGCTAAACTATTTTTCCAGGCGGTTCCAACTCGTTTATCATTGTTTTCATTTATCATTTGATAAACACCTTGAAATGGTATATTTTTAAAATCCATTTTTTGATAAAACGCATCTGTTATTTCGTCCCAGTTTCTAATTTCTTGCGAATTTGATAAATGCCAAATGTCATAGTAATCTCTTGGTGCTGTGTAAGAACGTTGAATCAATGCTCTTAATTTTTCCGATAGAACTTCTTTCAATGAATAACAAGGAACTACAAAGGGATTTTCGGAAAGACCATCGGAATATTCGTGAAACACTTCTTTGTTTTCGGATGGGAAAATCAATTTTTCAAATTGGATGATTTCAATTTTAATACTGGTATTCCAACGATCTGGTGGTGGTGGAGTTTGATTTGCTGGATGATCTGCTCCCCAGAATTTGATCGTCGCCCTAAATCCCATTAAACGGTCATTTGATTTCAATTCCGTCAGCTCATTAATATGTAGTTGAATTTCAGTTCGTTCTGTAATGAGGTCTGCGATTTGTTTGAGAAGTTTTTTATCGAAAATAAAATTGCTATTAGTTGAGGTAAAATCCAAATCTTCTGAAAAACGATAATTTGAGAAATAACATTTTCTCAAACAGGTTCCTCCTTTGAATATCAATGATTCCCTACAAATCGGAATGCTGTAAATAGCGTCTATAAAATGTCCTAAAACCCAATCCTTGTCAATGGTTGATTTTGGAACATTTAATAATTCTGCTTTTTGTTCAATTTCCTTCTTTTTTATCATCAATAACTTTTATTACAAATTGATTTAATTTCTTCCTCTGAAATATTCAGACGTAATTTCCATTTACTATTAAATGCACCTTGATTAGAACCAAAGGGATCTAAAAGAACATATTTAGAATTGATTTCTTTTTCAGCATATTTTAAAAAGCGGCCAAATTTCTTTTTTTCTACTAATTCACCCAAAAAAGCAATTCGCTTAATTACTGAAATATTTTGAATGGCTCTGCAGTATGAAATTATCTTATCTTGATCTAATTCTGTTTTGTAAAATGCGTGAATAAGCTCAGGATAACCACCACAATATTCCAGTAAATCAAAACAATCAACAATCGTTTTTTCTTTATCTGTTAGGTAATAGGTATGATTTCCAAATCCTTGTTTTTGAATCCCAGTTCTTTTTTGTGGCTTTATCTTAACAAAGTGATAAAATACACCAAAAATACTTTTGTGAAGTTTTTTCTTAGTTGTTTGGATAAAGACCTTGTTTGGAAATTGTTCCGTTAAACCATGAATATTAAGTGCTGTCCAATATGCCAAAACACCATCTTCAATAAGCATTGATCCAATTACTTTTTCATCCTTGAAATTGGACCGACAGTACTTTCCTCGTTCTATTCGCAGAAAAATGTTTTTGTGAACCAAATTTTCAATAAGTTCATTGATATCTGTTTTTTTATCAGATAATAGTCCAGATAAATCTTTCAAAGAAAAAATATCGATTTCTTGCTCATTTAACAAATGAAGTAATTCCAATTGTGATCGAGTCAAATTTTCAGAAATATAGGTCCCTTTAGCCATAACATTTTGAAGAATGATAAACCCTAATAAATGGGGTTTATCCTACCACAGGATGTAAAGTTAATTAATTCTTTTTAGTCCAAATACATATAGTTTTTAAATAGTTGATTTTCTACAACTTAATCCTACTTGCAAGCCTTGAGAAAACGTTGCGAAGAAGTTGGGGCATTACTCATTTTCGATGAAATTCAGTGTGGCATGGGTCGAACGGGAAAACTATTTG
>CAZWSY010000015.1:2049-2594 GCA_964636775.1 uncultured Lishizhenia sp. | reverse complement strand
GGTAATAATACCAACGAAGGATTCATTCATCGCGGTCGAAGACACATTTAAATTTGTTTTGCGGTGTATATGATGTATTTTTACGGCACACTATGCGGTGATAATTATGTACATACACGAAAGAGAAAATTGGACGAACTTCTTTTGGGATAACGACAAGTAATCGCCCATCTTGGCTTCTGTAAGGCATTTGCAAGGTCGTTTATTGGGTCGAATGGAAAGTTTAGGTTTCGATTTTATAGAACGTGCCACTTTGGAATCACTTACATTAGATGTTCTAGATACATCAAGAATTGAAGGTGAATTTTTAAATCCCGAACTTGTTCGCTCGTCTATCGCCCGAAAATTAGGTATTGAAAATGCTGAATTTATAAAGACACCCCGAAACATTGAAGGAATTGTTGATGTCATTTTAGATGCAACACAAAATTTCGACAAGCCACTGCCAGCAACACGCCTTTTGGGTTGGCATAACTCACTTTTTCAAACAGGTTTTAGTGGTTATCAGCAAATAGATGTTGCCAAATATCGTACAGGAGGTATGA
>CAZWSY010000015.1:0-2039 GCA_964636775.1 uncultured Lishizhenia sp. | reverse complement strand
CAAGCAGTGTTTGAAACAATGAACAACAGAGGCAAACCACTTTCAACTCTCGAAAAACTAAAAAACAGACTTATTTATCTAACTGAAAAACTTACAAGACCTGATGAAGACAAAAAGGTTTTACGAAAAAAAATAAATGACGCTTGGGGAAAAATCTATACTTGTTTAGCACAAAATCCTGAACAAATTCTTGATGAAGACGTGTTTTTATCAGCACATTTATCCTTGTATAGAAAACCGGTAGAATCTACATTTTCAGAAAAAGTTGCAGAAGAAAAAGTTTTTCAAATGTTCTGTAACAAACCAGAAAAATATGATTTAGATGAAATTGGCAATAAAGAAGAACCTATTTCTTACAATAAAATAGATGATTACATCTTAAAACTTTCAGATTTAGCACCAATTTGGTATCAAGTTCATAATTCAAATTCTAAATTGATAAAGCGAATTTTAACTCTTGACAGCCGTAAAGACATCAAAATATTTCTTGCACTAATTCTCCTAAAATCAAATGACACCTTAACTCAAACGAAAACATTTGAGAATTTAGAAAAGATCTTATTTAGGAATCGTGTTCCTGGAATTTGGATAATGGACGAAAAGACTACTGCATCTTGGGCAAGAGATATTTACAATGAAGAAGTCACAATTGAAGGGATAAACAAAAAGCAAGAAGACATCTTAAACACAGTTGTTGTTATTCCAAATATTATAAAATCATTCAAATCCTTATTCACCTATGAAAGAGGTGCAAAAGGATTTCATCGTTGGGGAGCCTTGAAGTACTTCTTGTTTGAATATGAAGAGCATTTAAAACAAAAAGCAAGAGAAACCAACGACAAAGTAACGATAGACGACTTTTATGAAACAACAATTGAGCACATTATTCCTCAACAATTTTGGGACAATTGGCAAGACACGGTGAACAATTTCACAGATGGTTTAGCAGCGGACGACATAGAGCAAGCGAGAAAAGTTCTCATAAATACGCTTGGCAACTTGACAATTCTTAAAAATGGAAAAAATTCTTCATTGGGTAATAAAAGTTGGAAAGATAAAAAAGAAAGATTTAGAACAGGCTCATTCAACGAGATAGACATAAGTTCGCACGATACTTGGGCAAAAGACAAAATTGCAGAACGTGGAAAAAAGATGCTTAGATTTCTTGAAACAAAAATTAGCGGACTAAATTTTACAGAAGACGACATTGAAAAAACATTATTTTATGAAGACTATATCATCAACAAAATATACGACCGAAGCCCAGCACCTAACATTTAGCCACTTCGTCGAAAATTCCACCAAAACAAAACGCCTATTGAGAAGAACTCACTAGGCGTTTTCCTTGCTCTTGAATGTTGGGCATGTCTATTTCCGATCTAATATCTCCGTCGCGGCGGTATGACATTTAGCTATTTTCCAATCCGCCCTAAAGAAGTCAGTCTATGTCATCGTCAGAATTAAAATTCAATCCATGAAATTACCAACTCCACAAACAGCTTCTATCTTTTCGATATGTTAAATATCCTAACTAACTGTTTAACAAATAATTAGATGGTAGGTAATTTTCTCAACGATTGGAACGAGTTAATTTCGCTTGAACATCTGTTCTTCGTATGAACATTTCTACTAAATCCCCTGCCTGACGTATAGCTGCGAACCGTTAGTTGCAAGACGAAACAAACCAACAGCACGAGAAGTAAACGACTGAAAACAATAACTTTTTTCGTATCATAATCAAACCTAAACGTATCAAATCGTATCGATTTTCATTTGCAGTTTCGAATCATAATCGTATCTTTGCGTATCAAATCGTATCAAAATGAACAACAGAGTATATAATTTTAAATTGAATATTGATTGGAAATTGATTAACTTAATCAGTGAAATAGACCGTTTTGATGCAAATTGGACAGCTATTGAACGTAAAGAAGGACAAAGCCTCAAGGAATTGAAGAGCATTGCAACCGTTCGAAGCGTAGGGGCTTCAAACCGTATTGAAGGCAACAAGATGAGTGATGAAGAAGTTGATGTACTAC
>CAZWSY010000014.1:42758-54466 GCA_964636775.1 uncultured Lishizhenia sp. | reverse complement strand
TAGTTATTCCTGCTTATTTTACCCAAAACATACTGCATAACAGGGTCACGCTTGAGTTGAACATCTTCAGGCGTAGTTTCAATAAATACATCCGGTTTCACGGGTTCGTAATTGTTTGCGTCACCGCTGGCACGAGTAAACAAGGTAGCTGGAACAACAAATGCTACTTTAGCGTTAGGCGTTTTTAAGGGGAGCGCATTGCTCAGTTCCCGGGGAATACTTTTTGTAGGTTCACCCACCAAAATTCCGAGGTCAAAATCTTCAACGGCATTAGCCATCATCATAGCTGCCGAATGCGTATTGGGTCCGATTAAAACATAAACTTTACCATTAAAACTATTTTTTACTTTTTTCGGTAATGCTGGTTTGTTTTCTTCTTTCACATTTGTTCCAATTGGATGTAGGTAGAAATTTTTCATCTGTCCTTTTTTTGCAATCAAGTGAATTGGTCGTGGTAAATTGTCAATAAACTCTCTGAACTGAGCACTTATACGCATCGTTGATCCTCCTTCTTGCTGATAAGGTTTATGAGCTATTTTTCTGAGAATAGCTTCCGCCGGATAACCTGACCCACCTCCATTTTCTCTGAGATCTATAATTAAATTTGATACTCCTTTTTCGTTCAATCGAGCAAAGTAAGATTCGAGTTCCTTGTCGAAGGCTTTCGTTATTTTATTATTTTGAACAAAATAAAAGGATTTCGTATCGATAAATCCGATGTTTTTATCCAAAATTTCAAAGGTTATATAATCATCCAGTTTTTCATTTTCTTTCTTTGGTCTTTGCGATCTGTATTTTGAGAGATCATTCGTTCCCTGCAATTGAACAACTTCTGATAAACCGGTTTCTTTATGAATAATCTCAGCAGAAAAAGGTTGCCCAATTTTTACCGCCCATAATAAAAACGGCAACGAATTTCCAATCATTTCCTCACTATTTCCGTCATCGGCGAGAAGCGGTTGAATTTGCTTGATTATTTCGTTCATTTCCATTCCGTTGATTTTGGTCACTCTATCTCCAATGTTTTTTTCAGGAAGTGTATTATCGATAATTCCCATGATTTCCCAATTGCCTTGATTCTTTTTTAGAAACAAAGGGAAAAATTGATCCCCATTTTTAATCGCTTCATCCAACATTGCTTCGGGTGGAAAGGTGTAAATATGACCTACGTTAAAAGCGGCAGATAAGCGCATAAAATCGAGGTATAATTCATTCCCCATTCGATCACCTTTTTGCTTTAACTCTTTCGCTAAGGCTTGAATGGTGAGTGAATCTGCATTCATGTATGGAAAAGGAGAAACTTCTTCAACCGATTTGATGAAATAATCGATGTCCTCGGAAATTTGTTTTTCAGTATATTTTACATTTATAATTTCAGTGGTGGACATTTGTTCCATTGTGGCTGAGTACTTTTTAATCCCACAGGAGGTAATCAGGGTTAAACTAATTACCAGAAAAAGCCCTCCCCCTTTTATGGCATATATTCTTTTCTTGTTTATCATTTTCATAAATTTATTTGTTATCAAACAATCCAAATTTCTGCGAAAAGATATTGTAACTAAAATAATAATGATGATTAGCCTTGGAAATCGTGTGAAATGTTTTTTTTCTTACGTAAGTCGTATTCGTTATTACTTCCTCCATCGAAGAAATTTAAACTTTACCACGAAAATGAAATGTGTAAATCCGATACTATTCGAGGTTTGATTTTAAAATTGATTTTCCATAAAACTTTTGAGCCTTCCTTTGTCTTGATTGGAATTGAAAAAACGTCTTGTTTCAAAACACCTTCCTTTGGTAAAGGAATTTCTAATACTTCAACAAATTCTAACGATTCGTATTTCTCAATCTTCTTTGCATAATTAAAGTAGATTGCTTCCACTGTGTTAGTGATGGCGATTTACTTGTACGAATAGTCAAAACAGAAATTGATTGTATCCTTCTCAAATTCGTTGTAATGGTAGGCTTTAAAATATCTCCCGATTTAAAAGTTGTTGTTGACATTGAAGCTTAAGTTTTCATCAATGGGTCTACTCCGAAAAGTCCCTTTCTGCCAAACTCATCCTTGTCGCTAAAACTTTAAATCCTCACTAACAAACAGTTAGCTCCGGTTCAAAATTCACTCCGCGTCGATTTTGATTGAAATCTTCCATTTCAGAGTAGACTCATCAATAGAAATAAATTTTCTTCGGGTCGCTTTCATTTCATTTTTTTTGAAGTATTGCTGGTGTTTTTGAACTAACAGGATTTTTCATTCAATTTATTCGAAACATACCTTGGAAAAGGCATTTATTTTCCATTATCTTCGACGATAAAAAGAAATTAAAATTATCTGACGAATAGTTAGAATTAACAAGTTATTCATGGAAACTAAACTACACTACTGCGAATCTTGTACAAATCGCTCTTTCAATCCAAGCAAAGGATTAGTTTGCGGCTTGACAATGGAAAAACCTCAATTTTTAAACACTTGTCCAGATTATTTAAAAGATCTCGCTGCCGCGGAAAGATTGGAATTTAGGAAATCTGTAGAAGAACTCGAACATGAAAAAAGTGAGGTTGGCGGCTTACATCAATACGGCATAAAAAGTCCTTTGGCTGCAGGAATAATTCTCATTGTCGTTTCGGTAGTTTGGCTTGTTGGTGGTATTGTTGCAGCGGATAGAATTTTTTTCTACCCAATCATCATGTTCTTTTTTGGAATATACCGACTCATTATTGGAATTCGAAAAATGAACAAAGGAAAATCCAAAGATTTACTCGATCAGTAAAACATTTAAAATACTGTATTACAACATATAAGAACTAGTTTATTTAAACCTATCATTAAAATACTTTGATTAAAACAGCTGATTATTAATCAATTTGTAGATAAAGTATTTATTTTTGTTGAAAACTTGTTGAAATTGCTTTTGAAACTTGTTAATAAACTTGGTTTTCAATGAAATTAAATAGACCTTATTCGCTTAAAGAAATCGCACAACTCATTAATTGTCAATTTATTGGTGATGAAAATCACTTAGTAACCGGTCTTAATGAAATTCATGGTGTAGAAAATGGGGATTTGGTTTTTGTAGATCATCACAAGTATTATTCAAAAGCTCTCAACTCAGCTGCAACCACAATTTTAATTGACAAAATAGTAGATTGTCCAGAGGGAAAGGCATTAATCATCAGTGATAAACCTTTCGATAGTTACAACTTTTTAGCGAAACTTTTTGCGCCGATAAGTTCACCCCATAATCAAGAACAGCATTACATTCATCCCTCTGCGGTGATTTATCCAAATGTATTTATTGGCAAAAATGTACGAATTGGAAAGAACAGTAGAATCTACCCTGGTGTCGCACTGCTGGACAATACCACAATCGGAGAAAACGTGTTTGTAGGTCCAAACTCGGTGTTAGGTTACTACGCGTTTTACTACAAAAAGAAAGAGAACATTTACGACAGAATGCACACAATCGGCGGCGTGGAAATTGGTGACAATGTTGAAATTGGTGCTTCTTGTACGATTGATGCAGGCGTTTCGAGTATTACGAAAATTGGAAAAGGCACCAAAATCGACAACCACGTTCATATCGGACACGACGTTGTGGTCGGTGAAAACTGTTTGATGGCAGCGGGTGTCGGAATTGCAGGTTGCACAACCATTGAAGACGAGGTAACGCTTTGGGGACAAGTGGGTTGTACTTCCAACGTTACAATTGGGAAAGGTGCAGTTATTTTGGCTCAATCGGGAATTTCTAAAGATTTGGAAGGTGGGAAAACCTATTTTGGAAGCCCTTGCGGAGAAGTGAAAGAAAAATTCAAAGAAATGGCTGCGTTAAGAATGTTACCAAACGTCATCAAAAAATTATAAAGTGAGATTCGAAACCAGCAACATACAATCTCGCCTTGAACAAAAGGATACCAAGCTTCAATCCTTGTTGGAAATTACCAACGCCATCAACGCGAATCTTTCAGTTGAACAGTTGGTCAAAATATTTTCCTTCATCCTAAAGGAACAATTAGGGTTTTCTAAATTTGTTTTACTTCACAAACAAAAAGATTGGGAAGTACTTGCAAAAGTGGGTTACAAAGGAAAAATTGATTTATTCGAGATTCCATTTTTATTTGGCAGATTTCGTGAAACTACTTTGGTTGAATCGTCAAACCATCAATTACTAAATGATTTTCAGGCTGTTATACCAGTAATCCACCAAGACGAACCTCTTGCTTACTTGCTCATCGCGACAATTGGAAGAAAAGAAAGCTTGCAACCTGAACACTTTTCATTCGCTCAAACCCTGACCAACATAATTTCGGTTGCAGTTGAAAACCGTCGTTTAGTTAAACAGGCTTTAATCAAAGAACGCATTTCTAAAGAACTTGAAGTGGCATCAGAAATGCAAAAACTTCTTTTCCCTTCAGATTTACCTTCCAATCGAAAAATGGATCTTTCTGCAAAATATATACCTCGTCATGCGGTTGGTGGAGATTATTATGATTTCATTCCGCTAGGCGACGAAGAATATATAATTTGTATCGCAGATGTAAGTGGAAAAGGAATTAGTGCTGCTTTATTAATGGCCAATTTTCAAGCAACAATTCGCACTCTCTTTAAGTATCAGCGTTTTGAGATGACCTTCATCCTCGAAGAATTGAATAAAATTGTGATGCGCAGTGCGAAAGGTGAAAAATTCATTACTTTCTTTATAGCACATTACAACGCACACACAAGAAAAATGAGTTATGTGAACGCGGGACACAATCAACCGCTTTTGTTGACAGGAAGAAAAGTTTCGCTATTGGCAGAAGGTTGTATTGGTCTTGGAATGTTGGACGAACTGCCGTATATTCACGTTGGTCACTTGGTTTTACCGCCAAAAACAACTTTTGTCCTTTATACCGATGGCGTTGTGGAATTGGAAAACAAAGAAGGAGAAGCCTTTGGGGTTGATCGATTGATTAAAATCGTTCAGTCTTATGCACCACTAAAAATGGAGGACATGAATAACATCATTTTTTCCAAATTGGATGATTGGAAACAAGATTTAACATTTGTGGATGATACTGCGGTTTTTAGCTGTAAATTCTTCTAATCGTTAGATTTTTATTTGGCAATCTTATTGTATGTATAAACTCACAAACATGAACTTGTGGGTAACATTTCCGTAAAAACAATCGAATTTGAGTACTTTTGTGGGTTATCGACCAACCAAACGCACTTTAATTTGAACTCAATAACCAAACGGTCAACTCATTGTTTTTCAGTTCCCAAAAAGGTTCAAATTCAACTTATACTGTTTTTTTTCATTCATCTTTTTTCACTAAAAAGCAATTTAAAGTCCCAAGGATATGAGAAGCAGTTTTGTTTGAGTTTTCAAGAGTCCACTGAAAATGACACACTAGTTAATGAGACTGTAAATTCCAATGTTGAGTTCACCGCCAACGGAGATTTGGCATTGTCTATTAACCAGAATTTACCAAACAAAAAAGAGCAACACCAATTTATCTTACTCAATCCAAGCAATGGAGAAGTATTGCTACGGCGAAACAATCTTATCCCCGAAAATGCCAGTTTTAAAGGAATTAAATGTGATTTAAAAGGCGTTTTTTGGGTGGGGTACTCCATTTTTAATAAAGTTGATACCACTTATGAATCACACATTATTGGTTATACCAAACAATTAAAAATTTACCGCGATTTTGTTTTTAAATGTGCATTACTTCATGAATTTGACTTTTCACCTGACAACAGTTTGCTTGTTGCATATTCCATGTCAAAACCAGCACAACTTTTTGAACGATTATTCGTGCCTCATTTCCCTAGGGGTACGATAATAAGTAAAATAAACACATTAGAATACAGACTTTTACGTGTTTTTGAACTAAGACTCCAACACAGCTATTACGATTCAGGAAAGTTTTTATTCAATTCGGATAATTCATTTTTCTATTTGAAACAATATAAAGTGGAGAAAGGCGGACATTACGAATTTCATTTATATGGCTTTGACAACACAGGACAAATGAAAAGTCACGAAACATTGATTGATTATGCCGTTCAGCCAAACCTTAAAAACGCACCTTACTTTAAAGTGAAAAACGTTAAAGTCAACAATGATAAATCTTTAGAACTTACAGTTACCGTTAGGCGAAAAGATAAAGATTTCATGGAAGGAAAAGTTTGGGATAGAAGAGAAATGGCCGCCAGAATGGAAAATGCAAGTCAAGAGGTTAATCCAGAGGAAGAAATTGATTACTCTATTTCATTTTCAAGCACACTTCAGAGAAAGGAAATAAAACTTCTCGAAGGATTAGAAGCTACGATTGATCTTCAAAGCATTTCAGCTAATGATGAATGGCAAAAAATACCTAATCCATGGAAGGCGAAAGTTTCCGGTAATTTGAACTTCAAAATTTCACCTTCAAACCCAGCGGAGCCCAACGGACCTTGTATTTGGATTCGGAAAGAGTAATAAATCACTATGGATTCAAGAATTAGTTTTCTTCCATTGAGTATTCAACTATCAATACTTCTAATCCACCTTAACCTCGTAAGGCATACGCATTTGAATTCCTTTCATACCTTCCAATTTTTTCAATTGTGAATAGTATTCTTGCAATTCGCTTGGTAGAGAATTTGATTTGATTTTCAATTTAGCAGTTTCATCTTCGTCATCATCTTCATCTTCACCTTCATTAATCATTTCGAAAAGGTCACCTAGTTTATCTTCTTTTTTCAACGGATAATACAACACACTCGCATCTTTCAATTTCGCTTGATTTGCGGCATAAGCAATTGCATCACTCAATCCACCTAATTGGTCAACCAAACCGATTCTCAACGCATCACGACCTGTCCAAACTCGCCCACGCGCCACAATATTCACTTGATCTGTAGTCATCTTACGACCCGAGGCAACGCGCTCCAAAAATTGAAAGTAAATGTTATCCACTTCTTTTTGCGTCATTTCCAATTCTTCTTTTGTCAATTTGCGATTAGTGGAAAGAACCGCGTGTTTATTTGTGGAAACTCGATCAAAAGTCAATCCTAATTTGTTTTCTAACATTTTTCCTGTGTATGGAATCATGCCAAATACACCAATTGAACCTGTTATCGTGGTTGGTTCAGCAAAAATCTTGTAAGCAGGTGCAGCAATGTAATATCCACCTGAAGCGGCTACGTCACCCATCGAAACAATGACTTTCTTCACCTTGTTGGTCATGTCCACTTCCCTCCAAATTTCTTCACTTGCCAAAGCGCTTCCTCCCGGACTATTGATTCTGAACACAACGGTTTTTACGTTTTTGTCATTCCTCACCTTTTTGAAAAGCTTACAAATTTGAGCAGAGGTTAAACCGTCTCCATCGCGGGAAACATCACCCTCAGCCAAAATCACCGCAATTTCAGCAGTTTTCGCTTTAACTAAAACTTGATCTTGATAAAACGTTTTTTTCGCATAAACCTCAAAAGATTGCAATTCCAAATCATCTTCGTCTTCCACTTTAACCTTTTTCATCAAATATGCCATCATTTCGTCACGGTATTTCGAACCGTCCAAAAGTTTGTTTTTTACAGCACCTTCAACATCGGTAATCTCCATATTTTCGGCGATTTCATTCAACCTTTCCGCACTAATTTTTCTGTCTGTTGCAATATCCGTTCTCATTTCTTCCCACATCGAAGTGATGTAACGTTGAACTTGGTGACGCGAAGAATCACTCATTTCCTTTCTAAAAAACGGTTCTACAGCACTCTTGAAATCATTGTTTGAACCGCGAATAATTTCCACTTCAACATCTAATTTATCCAATAAACCTTTGAAAAATGTCAACTCACCTCCCAAACCTGTCCATTGAAAATTTGACATAGGGAAACCGTATGCCTCATTCGCAACCGAACTCACATAATAAGCCTTTTGTGAAACGTATTCACCGGAATTATAAGCAATTACAAATTTTCCACTTTTCTTAAAGTCTTTCAATGCATTTCTGATTTCGCGAGCGGTGGCCATTCCACAGTTGATGTCGCCAATATCAAGAAAAACTCCTTTTACCTTACTGTCTTTTTTAGCTTTATCTAAACTGTAAAGTACATCCGGTAAACCAATCGACTCAATAACATCAAAATTGCTTGGGTCAAATTCACTTTTTCCTTTTTCCCGAATTTCACCGTCAAGTTGTACGTGCAAAATGGTTTTGTCTTCTAGGGCTAAAGGTTTGGGACCAAAAGAACCGAAAGAGCCGATAATTCCACCCAGGATGAGGAAAAAGAAAATCATACCTACAAGACCTGCGATAAAAACAGCTAAAAAGCTAGGCCAAAAGATTTTTCCAAATGAGATTTTTGTTTCAGACATGATATTGATTAGTTAAGAAGATTAGACAAGTTAATTCTTTTATTTACGAGATTCATTTTCAGGGTGAAACGGATTTTTTGTCCGTAATTATCGAATAAGTCACCCATGTTTGCACTTTGTGCGAGTGGAAAATAAACACCCAAAACGTTACTCAACCGAACGCCGAGCCCAACATTATAAAGAGTTTCCACATTATTTCCAGTGTCGTAAGCACCAAAGTCTCCAAAAACTCCAAACAATCCAGGTTTTAGTGGTAATTGCATATAGAAATTGGCGGCAGTCATCCATTTTGAAGTGAAGATGTTTGCAGTACTTCGGAATCCGCCCATGTTGTCAAGGCGCTGTTGAGACCAAAAACCGCTCGTTTCAAAACGTCCAAAATGGTAATCTTCCATGAAAAAGTCTTGATTTCCACGAGCACCGCTGACTGAAAGCATAAATTGCTCATTCGGTAGCACAGAATTGTTTTCGTAAAGTACATTTTGACCAAAAAATCCTCTTACTTCAATCCATCTTGTCATTTTATTTTTCAAATAACGGTAACGATAACTAGCAGTCGTTGAGAGTCTTGCAAATTTATTCTCTTCTAACGTTTCTTGAACCATTTCTCCTCTAACATTCCAATTAAACTGATGATCTGGAAGCATTACACGGTAATCGTATTGGGCAGAACCTCCAAAATTTTGATAGCGATTTGGACCAATAGACAACTCGTAATAATTTGTTTGCCATAAACCTTGTAACAACAAATAGTGGGAGCTTGCCTTCGCTCTTCCGCGATTTCCAATTTGTGTACTCCAATATGGAACAATATTTACAAAGTGGGATTTGCTGTCGCGCTCCATTCCGAAAGACTTCGCCGAAAGACCAAATCGGGAGAAACGCAAATTACTTTTTGGCAAGAAGGTATAACTCAGTTCTGCCATTCCCGCGAGATTGGTGCGACCGAAAGAAAACATTGGTGTGGCAACATATTGAAATTGCTTAAACGGCACGCCGATATTGTGGAAAGTTGCTCCCAACATGAATTTATCGTAAGCATTTGCACCCATCATTGGCAACCAAAAATGATTGGATTTTCCAAGTTCATGATCGCCAACAAAAAATTCCAATCTTAAAGGTTCTGCCTTTTTGAATAGACCTTTAGCTTTCCAAGAATTGTTGGTGCGATTAATTTCAGGAATGTTCCGCGCGTAATCAATGTAGAAATTGGTGTAATCCGTACCTGCAAAAGTTAAAGTTCCTTTTTCAGTTGGGTCTAACCATTTGGAAGCAATTACAGTGGTATCTTTCAGTGCAGTAACATTTATTGGGCCTTGAACTTGACCAACATTTTTCACCGTCACCAGCGTTTGGTTGTTTGTTTTGTCAACTTTTACATTTTTAATTTTATAGTCAATATGGTTAGTCGTTTGGATTAAATCATCGAACAGCCAATCCAATTTTTTCCCACTTACACGTTCCACAACAGCCCTTAAATCTTCTGGTTGAGGATGTTTGAATTTCCATTCTTCGTAATAGGTACTCATGCATTTGTCAAACAATTCTTCACCTAAATAATCCATCAAATAATAGAAAACGAGACCTGTTTTTTGGTACATAATAATTCCATAATTCGCTGGAGTAAAATCAGCTGAATGCGTTTCAATTGGTTGGTCGGCACCCAAAAGTGCAATAGCTCGATAAGAAATATCGCCCATATCTTTGTGGTCGAGGTCGTTGAGATGGAAACGTCCGTTAAGCACCATGTCCGAAAAACGGGTGTTGTTTGGATATTTAGTTTGCATGTATCGCACCTCGTTCAAGGTATTCAAACCTTCATCCATCCAACCGTGGCAGCGTTCGTTTGAACCCAAGATTCCGTAAAACCAATTGTGCCCGACCTCATGCACAATCACTACTTCCAATTCTTCTTTCGAACTTGCGTTTCCAATCACCGTAATCGTTGGATATTCCATTCCTCCACCAGCGCTAATTGTACCATCAACTGCCGTTACGTGATTGTAAGGATAATCGCCGTTCCAAAGTGAATAATAATAAGTTCCATCGTTCAAATACTCAATTGCATGTTGCCAGTAAATGGTATTGTGAGGAACAAACATTGCCCAAGAAGTCACTTTTCTTTTGGAATGAGGAAGTTCAACTTCACCTTTCAAAACCGCGTAACGTTTGTCGGCAAACCAAGCAAAATCGTGCACATTATCTTGTGTGAAATGAACTGTTTTAAACGTTTTATCGGAAGCTGGAAAGGCAGTTTTTCCACCGCGACCTTGTTTTTCAATCAAGAAATCTGGAATTTTCTTTTCCGTTTCTTTCGCTTTTTGACTGAGGAATTCAATTTCTTCGGCAGTTTGTAAATCTCCTGTTGCACCAATAACATAATTTTTTGGAAGCGTAATTTTTACATCAAACGAGCCGTATTCCGAATAAAATTCTCCTTGAGTTAAATACGGAATCGCATTCCAGCCATGTTTATCGTAAACAGCAGGTTTTGGGTACCATTGTGTGATTTGATAGGACTGATCTATGTGTCCCAAGCGCGAAATTTTTCCAGATGGGATTTTCACTTTAAAAGGTGTGGAAACGGTGATTTTTTGACCGGGAGCCAAACCTTTTGTAAGTTTCAAAATCGCAATATCAATATGTTCTGGGTCGTATTCCCAAGTGACTTTTTCGCCATTGACCTTAAAATCTAATGAATCGATATTTCCTTTGTCTTCCTCTTTACCGAAGCGCAAAATGTTCTCACCAGTTTTGTAAAGTTGTTTGCCCAAAGCCGTTTTGTGGTTGCGATAAGCGTTTGGCCACAAGTGAACATAAATTTTGTCTAAGGTTTGAGGCGAATTATTTTGGTAATCAAATTCGATATTGGCGGAAAGCGTGTGATTTTCATCGTTCAAGCGAACATTTATGCGGTAATCGACGCGTTGTTGCCAGTAGTTTTGGCTAAAGCTGAATCCAAAAGCAACTAGAAAAAAGGAACTTAATAAAAACTTCATGAGTCAAAAATAATACGCAAACACTTGCGAATAAAATTTATATGACAAACGATTGTTTGGGCTTAAACGGAATTGGATTTTGAGGATAAGCGGTTTTGGGGTGATTTGAAAATTTGAAAATGTGGTGATTTGAAAATGTGGTGATTTGAAATCCGCCGAGGCGGATGAAAATGTGGTGATTTGAAAATGTACTCCCAAAAAACGTCCTTCTTTCCATGAATAAGTCCTAAAATCTTAAAGTCTTAATATCTTAAAGTCCTAATGTCTTAATGTCTTAAAGTCTTAATATCCTAAAGTCCTAAAGTCCTCCCAAAAAACGTCCTTCTTTCCATGAATAAGTCCTAAAATCTTAAAGTCTTAA
>CAZWSY010000014.1:4615-42658 GCA_964636775.1 uncultured Lishizhenia sp. | reverse complement strand
TTCCATGAATAAGTCCTAAAATCTTAAAGTCTTAATATCTTAAAGTCCTAATGTCCTAATGTCTTAATGTCTTAAAGTCTTAATATCCTAAAGTCCTCCCAAAAAACGTCCTTCTTTCCATGAATAAGTCCTAACGTCTTAATATCCCAATGTCCTAATGTCTTAAAGTCTTAATATCTTAAAGTCCTAATGTCTTAATGTCTTAAAGTCTTAATATCCTAAAGTCCTAAAGTCCTCCCAAAACACATTCCTCATTTGACAATTCACATTTCTCTCCGCCTCGGCGGATCACATTCACTCCAAATACCCTAATTTCCTAACGTATAAACATAAACTAAAAGTGAGCCAACAAATGCTTATTTAGCCTAGTTGATCCTCTGAAATCGTATTCGTTGTTGAATTGAATTATTGTTTGTAAGTTCCAAAATATAGACGCCAACATTCCAATGAGCGGTATTCAATTGAATTTCAGTAAGTGAGGTTTGAATTTCAAGAATTTGTTTTCCTTCCACATTTAAAACCTTTATTTTCATTTCACCTTTGAGGCCTTGTATATTCAACCAATCACTAGCTGGATTAGGAAAAACCAAAACGTTGTTTACTGCATTTTCACTAACATTCACGGGATTTGAAACCGTAAATTGATTGCAATTTGAGGTTGCAGTACATCCGTCTAACGAAAGTTGAACTGCATAATTTCCGGATGCGTTTGGCAGAAAAGTTTGATTAGTCGCTCCATTGATTGGTGAATTACCGTTGTTGCAATCCAACCATTGATAATTTGCTCCTGATTGCATGGCAGATAACCCATTTTCAACGAAAGAAACGTTTGTGTTCAACCCCACACAAAATTGAATGCAATCAGATGTATCTGCTGGACAAATATTTCCTGCACTAATTGCAAAAGCATAACTTCCGCTTGATTGTGGTGTAAAAAATTGAGGATTTGGAATATTGGGAATTACAGCAAAGTCATTATTACAGTCCATCCAAACTATATCTCCACCGTTATAAACCTGAATACCGTTATTCATTACTCCATATTCAGCCGAGACTGGCTGTTGGATTCCAACCTCTAATCTCACTAAGCTATCGCATCCGTATAGAACTGAAGTTAAGGTTATTAAGTACAAGCCTTGTTCGGTGTAAGTAACATTGTTGTAATTAACAGATTGACAACCAATTAATCCAACCTCGGTAATAGGAAAAGCCGGATAAACGGTCAAATTCAATGTTACTGTGCTATCGCATCCAAATTGATTTGGAAATGTTCTTGTGTATGTTCCAGAGGTAGAATATTGCTCCGAAGTCCAAGCATAAGGTCCGCAACTAATTGCTGAAAATGTTGATGAACTTGTACAATCCGCTTGAAATTTGATAATTGTTCCATTGGTACCAACTGCATATCCAATAAATGGATTTTTAAAATTGACATCGTTTAAATCTTGTGTTGTTGGGCTGGAATAACTCTCCCAAGTTTGTCCTGCGTTGGTTGTGTGAAGAATCGTCCCATTATTTCCAACAATCCAACCCTCAGTTTGGGACACAAAATGAACAGCATTAAGATGATTCGTTCCTGCAACAGTTGAAGTCCATGAAGAACCCGAGTTTGTGGTTTTTAAAATCATTCCATTATTACCGACGGCAAATCCTGTGGAGGGATTGATAAACGTAATACCTTTTAAATTTTCACTTACCCCTGTGGTCAACTCATTGAAAGTTGTTGTTTGAAGTCCATCGTTATTCCAATTTATTTTCCCGTTATCTCCTACGACATAGGTATTCCCTGCAATATGAAACACATCATTCCATTTCGTTGTTCCATTTGGATTGCCCATTGTCACAACTGTTCCTACTTGATTGGAGGGTCCGTTTGAAATGACCACGGGAGAACTAAAAGCATCAACACCAACGATCACAGTGATGGCACCTGTTTTATGAAATTTATTCAAAACATAATTTTGTCCCAAAAAAGTTTGACCAACCGCACCCGGAACACCTCTGTATTGTTCAGGATTTAGGTAGAAGAATCCGAATTGGTCATCGACAGATACATCATTAATTGCCCTATTGTTTGCAATTGTATTATTTGTGTTTGCTCCCCACGATTGACCATTATCGTAAGTTTCTTGAATCAATTTATTATTAGTTCCAACTGCACCAACTGCTATCACATGACCAGACGCACCTGTATGAACTGCTCGAAAAGTGGAATTACTGGGCGCATTAGAAGTTTGAATTGTCCAAGATTGTGCGTTCAATACAACCCACCCAAATGTTAAAATGGCGCTTAATAGAAGTAATTTCATGATATAAATTTTGTCAACGTTAAACCTAAATTGTGAAAACTGAATTCTCCATTTTATTAAAATATCAATTTGCTTTACCAATGGAATTAATTAAATCCCATGCTGCTTTAAATTGTCAATTAGCTTTCTCAATTTGGTATTCTTAACTTTGTGAAAAATGACCGAGAAAGAAAATTTCCTTATCAACTTAGCTGAAACCTTACACGCAAGTGGTTTGCCCGCTCACCGTTTGGAAAATGCCATACAGGAAATTTGTGAAGTGTACGACCAGAAAATGGATGTTTCCGCCACACCAGAATTGCTATTACTTGCCATTCAAAGGGAGAATGGAACCTACACGCACATGCGGAAATTCGGAGGTACGGAGTTGAATATGCAAAAAATGGGGGCTTTGTACGGACTCATTCAAGAATGCAAACAAAACAAATTAACAATTCCGGTTGCACAACAGAAACTAGGGGAAATTAAATCTATGTTGAATCCCTACAAAAAATGGATTGAAGTGGGTTCAACTGCTCTGTCAACAGCGAGTGCGGCTTGTCTTTTCGGTGGAAATTGGCCAGAAATTTTGATTTCAGGAATAATTGGTTTGGCTATAGGATTGTTGGTTTTATTGCTAGCTTACTTCCCTAATCTTGCGCGACTAGCTGTTTTATTTTCAGCAACTTTTGCCATTATTTTCGCGCAGTGGAGTACTTTATTTTTGGGTAATTACTCCATCGAAATCGCTACAATTACAGGATTGATTTTATTGATTCCTGGATTTAGTTTGTCACTTTCTATTACAGAATTAGCAAACGGACACGCGCAATCAGGAACCGTACGATTTTCCACCGCGGTGGTCACCTTCGTTATGATTGCTGTAGGAATTGCTTTGGGAAATCAAGCGGCATCTTTTTTACCAAAAACAACTTTTGATAATAATTGGACTGGTATTCCCGAGTTCGTGCGATACATTGCTCTTTTACTTGTTCCTGCTGGATTTATGGTTTTATTCATTGCGCCACTGCGTTATTACCTTTGGATGTTGATGGCATGTGGCGTTTCCTACTTCTCCATTCGTTTTTTTAGTTCGTTGTTGGAAGGAGAAATGGCTGTGTTTTTTGCAGTTTTAAGTTTGGCCTTTTTGTCCAATTTGTTAACACGAAAATTTCACTTGCCCGTTACAGTTATGTTAGTGCCCGGAATCATTCTTCTTGTACCGGGTTCAATTGGTTTTAAAAGTTTAAGTATGCTCGTCAATGCAGACACACTTCAAGGTTTGGAAGGCATTTTTCACACCTTACTTTCAGCCACATCTTTAACCGCAGGATTGCTTTTTGCCAATATGTTGATGCCAAGCCGTAAAGTATTTTAATTATCTTATTTTTTTTGACTCAAATCATTATCATTCAATTTCTTATCCTAATTTTGATTAAAATTCCAGCCATGAAAAATTTTGTTATCCTTTCTTTACTCGCATTGTCTTTGAATTCTTGTTTAAAAAACAGTTTACGTAAAGACCAATCCGCCCTTGTGAATTACAGAATCGAATCGGCATTTGATGAAATGACTAATATTTCAGACCAAGCAGTTACTGGAAATATGGTATTTTATAAAAGTGGAAAAGTGATTTTTGCCAAGCCAGGGTATGATCTTTCAACAGTAAAAACACCATGTAACGTAATAATTACCCTCGATACAACAGCTTTCCCAAAAACAGTTACCGTAGATTATGGAACAGAAAACTGTGATTGCAACGACGGAAAGAAAAGAAGAGGAAAAATTATTACAACTTTTACAGGACCTTATTTAGCTACGGGTACAGTAATCACGCATACACCAGAAGATTATTTTGTGAATGACGTCAAAATTGAAGGAACAAAAACGGTCGAAAATATGGGGCAAAACAATCAAGGTCAGCCTTATTTCAACGTTTCCATCAACGGAACAGGTACGATGACCGATGGAATGATTGCAAATTACACCTCCACACGAGTTCGCACTTGGACAGAAGGTTACAATTCTTTATTGAACCGATTTGATGACGTTTATGAAATCACAGGAACTGCCGATGCGACATTTTCAACAGGTGGAGGATACACAGGTGCTACTGTTAGTCCATTAAAAATTAAGATTGGTTGTGGATTTCCTGTAAGTGGAATTGTAGATTTGACGCCTAACGGAAAACCAACACGTACAATCGACTATGGCGACGGAACTTGTGACCGACAAATAAAAGTTACGGTAAACGGGAGGTCAATTACAATTGGAATTTAAGAAATAGTCTTTAGACCTTACTCGGAACTTGAACATTTACTAGCATCGTTTTAACCATTTCATCCAGGCCGAACTTTGCTTCCCAATTCCAATCTTTTGTGGCGTAATCATCATTGATTGAATTTGGCCAACTGTCGGCAATGGCTTGTCTGAAATCGGGCGAATAAACGATTTTAAAATCTGGTACAAGTTTTTGAATGGCAGCAGTTAACGATGCAGGCGTAAACGAAATACCACCTAAATTATAGGATGTTCTAATAGTAATATTTTCTTTCGGAGCCTCCATTAATTCCAAAGTTGCGCGGATGGCATCGTCCATGAACATCATTGGTAGAGCAGTTTCCTCTGATAAAAAACAATTGAAAACTTCTCCCGCTTTGGCTTTGTAAAAAATATCAACTGCGTAATCCGTTGTTCCTCCACCCGGCAAACTTTTGTAGGAAATTAAGCCTGGATAACGAATACTTCTCACATCAACACCATGAACGCGGTGGTAGTAATTGCACCAACCCTCACCTGCCAATTTTGAAATTCCGTAAACGGTGGTTGGCTCTGTTATTGTAAATTGTGGTGTATTATCTCTTGGAGTTGTTGGGCCAAAAACCGCAATCGAACTCGGCCAAAAAATCTTTTCTAAATGTCCTTCTTTTGCTAGATCCAGAATGGTGAAGAGTCCTTCCATATTCAATCGCCAAGCGAAATCAGGATTTTTTTCAGCAGTTGCGCTTAATAGGGCTGCCAACAAGTAAACTTCTTTGATCTCATTTTCAATAATGAATTTTCGAACGGCATCACGATTCAATGCATCAAGCTGAACATATTGACCAGGACCGAGATCCACAGGGCTTTCCGCTTTCACATCCGCTGCGACAACATTTTCACTGCCGTATTTCGTTCGCAAAGCAACAACGAGTTCAGACCCGATTTGTCCGCAGGCACCAATTACTAAAATTCGTTTCATTTTGTTTGATTGAGAGTAGGCAAAATTAACGGAATAAGCAAACCTTGTGAAAAAAGTTTTAACTCTTAGCGTTTAAATGGTCTTTTTTACCAATCAGTAAGTGCTATTGAACAATTCGTTTTTTAGACGAAATTAATTTCGCTTTCTCCACTCTTTTCTTTACATCTCTAATACCGACGATGAAATAAAATGTCTCCGCGGCGGAGGTATTATACCATAGGTTATTTTACGTACGACAATCTAAGGTACATTTGGTATGATTTGATGGCACAAGGCTATTTTATGCCTATAAAATGCTGTTTTTCAGGTAAAATCCTAGATTGTCGACCAACTCTTATCAAGTAGAAAGTCAATAACGTTCATCCATTTGATTCCGCTTTTGCTAGTTTCAAAACCTTTATCAAGGGATAAAACATATTTCGGGAAATTGTCAGTGACTTTTTCTAAGGAGCGGTACTCTCGTTCGACGACATCGGAATCGGCTAATGTTGTACAAACTTGCAAGTAAAATTTTTCAGTTCCTTTTACTGCGATAAAATCTATTTCCATGTCATCAACTTTACCGATTGAAACATTAAATCCCCTTGACCTTAGTTCCAAATAAACAATATTTTCCAGTTGTGCAGAAATAGCTTGAGGCGTATAGCCAAGGGTGGCAAACCGTAAACCAACATCCGACATGTAGTATTTTTCAAGGGTATCTAATGAGCGTTTTCCTTTCAAATCATACCTCTCTACCTTTTCAAACAGCATGGCATCGCAGCTAAATCGAATGTAATTAAGCACAGTATCAACCGAGACCTTTCGCAGTTGCGATTTCATGTAGTCACTAATTCCTTTTGCGGAGGTGATTTTTCCGCTGTTATCAATTAAGTACTTACTTATGTTGTCGAGCATTGCGGCATCGCGAATGGTATTTCTTACAATGACATCTTTTAAAAGTACACTTTCGTAAATGGATTGTAGGTATTGCCTAACCAATGTTTCCTCTATTTCAAAATGATGCAAACCAGGAAATCCTCCAAATTTTAGAAATAGATCAAATTCTTCACTGATGTTGATGTTTGTGTTTTTTTGCATTCTAAACTTTAGAAATTCGTTAAAAACAAGTGGATACATTTTGAACTCAATATACCTTCCGGAAAGTAAGGTGGCTAATTCAGACGACAGTAGTTTGGCGTTGGAGCCCGTAATGAAAATGTCGCAATTCTGTTCTGCTAACAAGGAATTAATCGCTTTTTCCCATCCTTCCACTTCTTGTACTTCATCAACAAAAACGTAAAATTTTTCGACTGAGGTTGTTTGTTTGCTCTTTATGAAGTTGTAGAAATGTTGATAATTTCGGAGCTTATCAAATTCCATTAATTCCATGTTGATTGAAATAATTTGTTCAGGCTGAATGCCTCTATTTTCCAACAAAATCATCAATTGTTTGAGTAAAATACTTTTCCCACAACGACGGATACCTGTAATTACTTTAATAACAGGTTTATCAATAAACGGAATTAACTTTTCAATTAAATCAAATCTTTCTATCATAATCGAAATAAAATGTAAATGTAATTAATGTTTCGATTACGATCTAAATTTATTTGATTGAATGATTATTTCTTTTTCCGTAACGAATTTAGAATGAGGCGATTTGTTTGATAATTGGTTAAAATTACCATTAGCAGATTGTAGGTGGGGTACGCCCGCGAATTTTGTTCCTTCGTTTGGTTTGTTAACAACTAAAACAATCACTTCTTCTTTTCAATCACAATCTCCACTTTTTGATTGTTGAATCCTTTGGTGGTGGCGCTGTTGAAAATCATTTTGGTACGGGAACGTTGAGATACGTCGTATTGTCCACTGATGGCATTACAAAAATTATCTAAAGTATCAAGTGTATTTGGCTCACATTCTTCACAAAGCACTTGATAGTTGATATAGAATTTCTTTGCTTTTTCATGGAATTGCCATTGAAAAACCGCATCGAAATTAACAGCGTTTGAATTATAATCGCGTTGTTTCCATACCGCTTGTGGCACCGAATCATAAATATTGACTCCTTGTGTGATTTTCCAAGATCCTGAAATATTGGAAAGTGTGTCGTTGATTTTAATGCTTTGCACCGTCCACGTTTCGCCTTTCATGAGGCGTTTGGAGTAGAAGTTGTCCTTTCTACAAGCTAGTAAGAGTAGAATGGTTATGGATAAAACAATGTATTTCATAACACGCTATTTTACAATTAATTGCTTCGTTTTACTTGCGCCGATAGTATTTACTTTAACAAAATAAATACCTTTTGCGAGGGAGGAAACATCAAATTTAAAATGATCATTTTGCCCCTCAATGAGTAGTTTTTGTTCTTTACCCATTACATCGAAAAGAGTTACTGTAGCCACTCCTGATTCATTTCCTTCAACAATCACTGTCGTTAATTGAGAAGATGGATTTGGGAAAAGTTGGAAGTCGAGTTCGTTTTGACGAATAGTTAAATCTGTTGGATTGTTAGTGTCATTTTGACTTTCAAGCAATGAATCTAGAACAGTTTTGTTGTAAGTGTCTGCTTGATAGTTCTGACCATTTGGATTTTGTTTGGAGCAAAAACTCGAAACATAGGTTGGAGTCGCTTCAGGCATGGGTTGCGAATAATCTAAAACAGGAACAATTGAAAGGGAAATTTCAGGGGAAATTACTGATTCTGGGGAAGTTTCAATTTGACTGCCTGCAATCAAATTAACAGTGCAACCGTTTGCTGTAGAAAGATTACCAAATACTCTTATGTCGTTCCATGCTTGACAGGTGTAAACATTTCCATTTAATTTACAACCTTTTACCGCAGAGCCATTAAAAACAACATCTTTAAAAGTTAAATCCTCTTCATATTGGGTGATATTGCCAATTGAATTCTCAAGATTTGGGATAATCTCAGTTGACACCAATTCTACTTGATTTTCATTGTTAGAGATTTTGTAAGTTAGAATCATGGTTGTCGTGTTTGGCTTGTTTTCTTCACCTAATGTATTAAACTTCACGTTGACTATGGCTTTTAAGTAGTATTCAAACTCAAGATCATATCCATATTCATTATAATCTATAATTTCAGGCATAGAATTTATGTTGCTAATTAACTCATTTTTAATACCTAAAGCACCAACAAAACTGTAAAAATTGTTTTGATTTAAATAAGGTGTAATTAGTTCAAAAGATTCTCTATTAACAGGCTCAGGTAAAAAACTATTATTGTAAAAAGGATAATTTGCTCCATTCATGTAACTGGTATTAGACTTTAGTGGGGAATAAGAATTGTTATCAATATCAGAAAAAACATTTGTAGTATAAATAGGATCAATAAAACATTTTGAATCATATGTCCCATTAACATTTAAAATGCGCTTTCTATTAACTTTTACTAAAAAAGCAAATTCTACACTTTTTGATTCTATGTCAAGAACTGGGTTAAAGTAATAACTAATTGGGGTAATTAGTTTAAATTGATAAGCATTTGTCCATGAGCGATAAAACATTGTAGGGTCTGAGGGAAAATTAACAAGATTATCAACTTTAACTACTCTAGATACCTTAATTTTAGGTGAGTTCAAAATAGCAAAAATTCCCAAACTTTCATTATAAATGGGATATTCATAAGGCGATGTTACAGAAGTTGGAGCATTTACATGTTGATTTTTGAAAGTTCCCGGAGTGTAGAATAATGGGCCGTAGGTAGTGCTTTCAGTGACTATTGTTCCAGAGTATTTCGACTCAGTAAAAGTTGCAGTTGGCATTGATGGTTTAACAGGTAATTGTTTGGTCACAAAATTCTGATTAACAAAAGTTTCCATTTTCTCACCAAATATTTGAGAGGCTATTTTAAAAACCTCTTCAAAATTAATTTTTCCAGATGCAGTTTTTATTTTTTTATATTTCTCAGACGCAACTTTTAGAAAATCTAGATTGAATTGTGTTGATTGACCTCCAGAACCTGGCTGAAGGTATCCCTCAACACCCATATACAATTCTTGATATTCTGCTGATTCCATAGAAAGGGATTCTAATAATGCATAATCATTAACATAATCATAAGGTATTTCAGGAGTACCGTTTGTTATTAGTAAAGGAGTACCGCCAAGGGAAGCTCCTGTAGCTATTAATACACCAACATATTTTGCAAGCTTTAACAAGGCTAAATTGGACTTTACACGTTCATTGTGCTCTTTTTTTATGGTAAGATCTTTATTGTATTCCGCATACTTTTTAATATAATCATCAATCATATTACTCATTGCTTTGTAAATTACCACACCATTTTTGCTAGTTGCTTCATTGTAATTAATTCCTGCTAAAAAGTTGAGTGGATTTGTAATATTATTGTTTCCTACTAATGGTTGATTTTCCAAACTAACTGAACCACTAATCATTTGCAACGTTGATTGATTAACTTTTTTAACTGCAATTCTAAGCTTAGATGGATGCCAACAAACGCATGGGTCATAAGCGATTTGAAAGTCTGTACTCATCCAATTGGTACTGAGATTAGGGTCTTTCGCTATTGATTTTACTTGGACAACCTTTGTTGTTTGATCTAAAGCTTGATCCATTCCATTGTTGAGCCTTAGATTCCCACTTACATCTAAAATACCGTCGAAACTTAATGTGATTTCGACAGCATCTGCTCCTTGCCCCGCCACACCAAAAGCAACAAAAACACGGACAATTCCAGAATATTTATTATATAAAACAATGTAAGGAACTTCATCTTTCCTACCATCAGCATCTGTGATAGGATCGTTGTTGGGAAAACGACCTAAATTTAGAAGCAATAATTCCCAACCATTTTTCCCGGTAGGAAGTGGACCATTGTAAATATAGTTGTAATAACTGGGAGCAAATTGCCCGTTCATGATATTACTCAAACTTCCGACTGTAATACCAGCATAACTAACATTATAAGGCACATAATTGCTGTAATACCCATTGGTAACGGGAAACCAATCAAACCTATTCAAATATTTATTATCATTATTAGGTAAAGCCCCATTATCTGGTAATGCTAGGTTCGTTGGGTTAAGAGGATTAGTACTCACGTTATTTAAACATTGAGCAATGACTAATTCTGTGCTCAAAAGAAGTAATAGTAAAATTATATTTTTCATTTTTTTCTTTTTTATTATTGAATTTTTCGTCCTTTATAACGGTAAGTTGGCGCTTCTGCTAAAGGCTTTGGGTCTAGTGTTAAAATAGCCTCTCCGTTTGGTTTGTTATAGAGCATTAGGTAAAATTTGTTTTGATCCCACCACAACTGCCGATAAAAACAGGCAACTATTGAACTTTGTTGATAATGTAAATTATTGCCGTTGCCATCAAAATTTGTAACTTCCACTCTATAGCTTGCAGTTGTAAACATGCCTAATTCTATACCGATATCAACACTGTCAGAGCCATTTGCTTCTTTCATTCGATAGACGCCTTCTAGGGTTGGGTTGGGTTCTAGAAATGAAGATTCGTAATCTCTATTGGTGACAACAAAAGTTTTTGTGATAGAGTCATATCCATCATCGAAGGGTAAACAAATTTTGTTGGGAGTTTTTCTTACCACCAAAGTAATTGGAATTGTTTGCCCAACGAGGCTACTATTAAAGTACCTCAAAACACTTCTTGAATTTAACACCTCGGTCCCGATATACCATTTGTAAGTGGCGTTAGTATCTTTTGCAGTGAAAATCACATTCATGTTTTTAAACGTAGAATCAGTTATGGAACGTTTTTCGTACCACTGTCCATATCCACCAATCTCTTCTATATCAAACTCAGCAGTCGTTTCTTTTGCACAACTACAATCCAATTCCTTCATGTTTGGTTGCACTTTTTTGGTGCAGGAGTATTGCAACAGCGTCAATGTGCCGAGCAGAAAAAGTAAGGTGCGTTTCATGGTTTATTTGTTTTCGAGTGCTTTCATACGTTCTTCTAATTGAAGAATGTATAAAGTTAACTCTTCTACCTTTTCAAGCAAAAGTAAATTCAATTCTCCCAAGTCTATCTCTCCTCTTGTTTCGTAATCTTTGGCAGAAGGGATGTTTGGTAAATGTTTGTTTAGAGAAATATATGATTTTAACTCATTGAGCGTTAATAGTTTGTACGATGAATCAAAAACATAGTCAGGAATTGGTGCCAAAGTAGTGGTGTACTTTCTTGCGAAAACTTCTCCGTTTCCTTTGACACAGAAATTTTTCACAGGAATCAGACTCCCTAAAAAGTTGATAGAACCATTTACTTGAATGGCATCACTCGAATTGTCCATCATTCTTACAGAAAGACCGTATTTACCACTTGTTGCAGGTGCTTCAATATAAAAGCCATTCTCATTGGCTGGTGTAACGATATTCATTCTTGCTTGATTGGCGCTAGTGAGATTGGAAAGCGTTCCAACCCATAAACGACTACTCGAATTGGAATAAAGCATTTCTACTGTTGGAACACCAATAATCAAATTTCCTGCCTCTTGATTGCGAATAAAGAAATTGTTTTCCGATAATCTCAATTCAACACCGTCAGATGCGAACCTACCTGTGGTAGTATTGGTAATTCCAAGACGAAATGTTTTCCCGGCGTTGAGAGGAGCTAAAGGGAAATTTTGGGGAATTAACCAGTCCGCTGTACCGTGCAAATGCAAATTGAAATTCTGAAGTGGGGTGTTGGTGGTGGTTGTGGTTGATTTTGTGCCAATACCAACATAACCGGATTGATTAGCGTTTGAAACGGCAACACCTGGCCACGGTGAAGATTGCTGCGCTTTTACACCCAAACTAATCGCCGTAAGCATTAATGCGGTAACATAATTTTTCATAATAGTAGAGTTAAATTTCTGTAAATGTAAGGGTGTTTTACGTGTCATTTTTTTTTTTTTATTAACATATTTTAACTTTTATTGGCGAACAAATTTTAAAGCTCACTTTTGATGAAAATCCCTAACTCTGGGAAATACCTCATAAACATGACTTTTATCATATTCTCGTCCCTGAGCTATGCATTATTTTTGTGCTTCATGTGGATAAACCTTCCAATTCTTATCAAAATTATCTTGAAAAGAAATCCTGAATGACAAAGGATTAGCATTTTTTTTACTCACCCACAAATTTTTTAAAACATGCCTTTTTATCATAAACTCGGGAAAATCCCACACAAAAGACACACGGTTTTCCGTCAAGAAGATGGAAGCCTTTACCACGAACAATTGTTCGGTACTATTGGGTTTGATGGTATATCTTCCCTACTCTATCACATTCAGCCACCAACGGTTGTGAAAGAAATTCGTGGAACAAAAGACATCGCACCAAAACTCGGAATTGACAAAAATATGGTCATGCGTAGCTTCCAAGGTTTTAAAGTAACACCCCACGAAGATTATTTGGAAAGCCGCAAACCAATGCTGTACAATTCAGATGTTTACTTGGAACTAGCGGCTCCAACAAAATCCATGGAAGATTATTTTTACAAAAATGCTGATGCTGATGAAATCATTTTCATTCACAAAGGATCGGGAACCTTGCGCACACAATTGGGCAATATTGACTTTAAATACGGTGATTATTTGGTCATTCCGCGCGGTATGATTTATCAATTGCGGTTTGAGGATGCCGATAATCGCTTGTTTATCATCCAATCTTTTCATCCTATTTACACACCAAAGCGCTACCGAAATTGGTTCGGACAACTACTCGAACATTCACCATACTGCGAAAGAGATATTCGTCCGCCGCACGAATTGGAAACGCATAATCAAGTTGGCGATTTCTTGATCAAAATCAAAAAGCAGGATTTAGTTTACGACTACGTGTATGCTCACCATCCATTTAATGTTGTGGGTTGGGACGGCTACAATTATCCGTATGCCTTTTCAATTCACGACTTTGAACCAATAACCGGACGCATTCACCTACCTCCGCCAATTCACCAAACTTTTGAGACAAGTGCCTTTGTGGTGTGTTCGTTTGTTCCACGTTTGTATGACTACCATCCCGATTCCATTCCAGCACCTTACAACCACAGTAACATCGACTCCGACGAAGTGCTATACTACGTTGATGGCGATTTCATGAGTAGAAACAATATTGAAAAAGGTCAAATCACCCTTCATCCTGCGGGTATTCCACATGGACCACATCCAGGTGCATACGAACGCAGTATTGGAAAAAAAGAAACGTTTGAATTAGCCGTAATGGTGGATACATTCAAACCACTAAAACTAACTGAATTTGCTTTGGGGATTGAGGTGGATGATTACGCAAAATCATGGATTCATTAGTTATAACCGTTTCATAATTAAAACTCTGAATTACCTACGAACTTTATTTTTTAGGGTTAACTAAATACCCGTAATTTCGTTGAACTTAAAATTTGCAAAATGGCAGCAGAAATAAAAAACTTAAAAGATTTAGAAAACGTTGAATACAGCCTTAAAAAATTGTTTTCCGAGGCAGAAGATTTTCTTCCACTTTTAGGAACCGATTACGTGGAATTGTATGTGGGTAACGCAAAACAATCCGCACATTTTTACAAAACAGCATTTGGTTTTCAATCCGAAGCGTTTTTGGGAATGGAAACAGGTTGTAAAGACCGCGTTTCTTACGTTTTAAAACAAGACAAAATTCGTTTGGTGCTTACAACGCCCCTTCAAGAAGGTGGACCAATCAATGAGCACATCAACAAACACGGCGACGGCGTTAAAGTTGTTGCGCTTTGGGTGGAAGATGCAACAAAAGCTTTTGAAGAAACAACAAAAAGGGGGGCAAAACCATTCATGGAACCAACGCGAGAGGAGGACGAAAATGGTTATGTAATCCGTTCTGGAATTCACACTTACGGTGAAACAGTTCATATTTTCGTTGAAAGAAGCAATTACAACGGTGTGTTTCTTCCGGGATACAAAAAGTGGGAATCACACTACAATCCTGAACCAGTTGGACTAAAATTTATTGATCACATGGTTGGAAACGTGGGTTGGAACGAAATGAATACATGGTGTGAATTTTACGCTAAAGTGATGGGCTTCGCACAAATCATTTCTTTCGACGACAACGATATTTCAACAGAATACACAGCTTTGATGTCCAAGGTGATGTCGAATGGAAACGGTAGAATTAAGTTCCCGATTAATGAACCCGCTGAAGGAAAGAAAAAATCGCAAATTGAGGAGTACATTGACTTTTACAACGGTCCTGGCGTTCAACATATCGCTGTAGCTACAAACGATATTGTGGCAACTGTTTCTGCAATGCGCGACAGAGGAGTAGAATTTTTGTATGTTCCGGAAACCTATTACGACGACCTTTTGGAACGAGTTGGTGAAATAGACGAGGATGTGGAATTGTTGAAGCAACATGGAATTCTTATTGACCGCGACGATGAAGGTTATTTACTTCAATTATTTACCAAACCAGTTGTGGATCGTCCAACCATGTTCTTTGAAATCATCCAACGAAAAGGTGCACAATCTTTCGGTAAAGGAAATTTTAAAGCCCTTTTCGAAGCAATTGAACGCGAACAAGAAAATAGAGGAACACTTTAAATTCCTTTTATCTTCAAAAATCCTTTAAAGGTTTCAGTGGTATAAAATCTGCTGAGACCTTTTTTTTCGGCAATAGTTTCTTTTTTAATTTTTTTTGAAATCACTCATTTGTAATTTGTGTTACAAACCATGAATTTAAGTCACGGTACATTTACCTAAAACTTAAACTATGCATTATCAAGTAATTATTGTAGGAGCAGGAACCGGCGGAATAATGACCGCTGCTCAAATGCTCAAGAGAAACCCAAAACTGAATATCGCGATTATCGATCCAGCAGAAACACATTATTATCAACCTGCTTACACGCTTGTAGGTGCTGGAGATTTTGATTTCGAAAAAACAAAACGTTCAACAGCTTCCCTTATTCCAAAAGGAGCAATTTGGATTAAAGATTATGTTGAAAAGGTCTTCCCAGATAAAAACACCTTGACGACAAGAAAAAGTGGTGACTTTTCTTATGAAATTCTCGTTTTGTCACCTGGTTTGGTGAACAACTTGGATGCAATTGAAGGATTGCGAGAGGCAGTTGAGCAGAAAGTAGTTTGCAGCAATTACATTGACCCAAGAGAAACGTGGCGCCAACTTCAAGCATTTAAAGGTGGAAACGCTATTTTCACTATGCCCACAACACCAATTAAATGTGGTGGAGGTCCTCAAAAAATCGCTTATTTAACAGCAGATTACTTGCGAAAAAATGGACTCGAAAAGAAATCAAACATCGTTTTTGCGACACCAGGCTCTGTGATATTTGGAGTTAAAGAAATACGCGAAACATTGGAAGATGTCATTCGTCGGTATGGCATTAAATTCAAGCCCGGATACGCTCCTGTGAAAATTGATGCCACAAAAAAGACCGTAACATTCAAGTTGGTTGGTCCAAATGAAAACAAATGCGTGGTAACCACTGATAATGACATTAAAGAAATCGTTTCAGGAGACGCGACCGTAGAAATTCCGTTTGATTTTTTGCACTTAGCTCCACCACAAGAAGCGCCGGCATTTATCAAAACCAATCAGCTTTTAGCCAATGAAACGGGATGGTTGGATGTGGATATCAACACTTTGCAACACAAACGCTTTGAAAACATTTTTGGAATTGGTGACGCGGCAGCACTTCCAACAGCAAAAACTGGAGCTGCGGTGCGAAAACAAGTTCCTGTCATTGTTGAAAGTATTTTTAATTTATTGAATGGAAAAGGGATTTCCGAAAAACGCTACGAAGGCTATTCATCATGTCCCTTGGTTACTGGCTACGGAAAAATGGTTCTCGCTGAATTCGACTACAAAAACAACTTCACACCCGATCCTAAACTCAAACAATTATTGATTTGGAACAGTGACAAAGAGCATTATCGACTTTGGTTACTCAAGAAATACATGTTGCCGCACTTGTATTGGAATAAAATGATGAAAGGAATAAACGTATAACTATTAACTATGGAATTTTTAATCGAAAATTTAAAATGCGGAGGCTGTGCCAACAGTATAAAAATAGGTTTGAAAGAAATTAACGGCGTTGAAAAAATTGAAGTGGTACGCGAGGAATCGAAAGTACTTGTTGACGGAAATTTTAACTCAGAAGAAGTTTGGAAAAAGTTGGATGGATTGGGCTACCCAAAACAAGGAAACAACACCTTTATAAAACAATCAAAATCAATGGTTAGCTGTGTAATCGGAAAATTTGGAAGCAATGAAAACTAATCCACTCTTGGAGCCTTGGGACTTCGGTCGAATCGTGAGACTCGGTTTAGCACTTTTCCTTTTATACGATGGTTACAAATCTCAAGAATGGTTATTTCTTGCGTTGGGAGGTGTGTTCCTATTGATGGCTGTGCTAAATATTGGTTGTTTTGGCAGTAAAGGCTGTTCCACTCAAAACACTTCGCAGAGCAGTGGAAATGAAGAAGTAGAGTTTGAGGAAGTACTGACAAAGTCTTGATGACATTGGAAATTTAACATCAATCAAGCCTTCAAAAGAAGTGATGTTTGTATCTTTGCGGGCTTATGTTATTCGGGAGTGACTTCGATAAAATCGAGTGGTTGTGGGGTTCGTACACCTTTTTAGAACCTAATGTTTTTATTACAGACATTTTTATGTCCTTGTTTTGTTTGTATTTAGGTTGGTCTTTGTATCAAAAAACAAATGGTTCGGAAAAAACGAAATGGTGGATTGCATTTTTCTGGTTGTTTTCTTTGAGTTCTTTCGCTGGCGGATTAGGACATTTTATGTTTGCACATTGGGGAGTGAACGGCAAGTTTGCTTCGTGGATAACTGCAATTCCTTCTATTTACTTTATTGAACGCGCTATGATTTCCTCCGAACCAGACGAAGAACGGAAAAAGCGTTTTATCAATTGGGCAAACATCAAAATGATTTTTGTCTCGCTTGTTTTTGCTACTGTTTGTATTTGGGTTGACTTGAGTGTAAAACCAGAAAAAGGTTTTTTGCCTATAGCCACAAATACAATTATTGGCGTTTCGTTATCAACCGGTGGTCTGGGGTGGATGTATGCAAAACAACTTCATTCAGATTTCAAACAATTCTTTATTGGAATGCTGATTATTTTGCCGAGCGCTTTCATTTATTTACTCAAAATCAATCCTATACAGTGGTTTGACAAGAATGATTTGTCACATGTTTTTATTTCGGCTGGACTTTATTTCTTTTACAAAGGAGCATTGTGTATTGAAAAACAGCAGTTTATTTGTACTAAAAATTAATCTTGCTCGTTTGAAAGAATATGTTGAAATTGTTCACTTTCTTCCTTTTAACTTTTGATGTTTGTTTCAGCTTTTTTGCTCAACGACAAAATTTCTTTTCACGATCAGAAGTTGGAGTTTCTCTTGGGGGAATGTATTACATCGGCGACCTCAACCAATTTCGTCCCTATTATCAAACGAACTTTTCGGGAGGAATTGTTTACCGCTACCATTACCACTCACGCTTGACCTTTCGTGCAAATTTCACCGCAGGAAAAGTAGAGGCTTACGACAGCGAATCGAAAATCGAAATGAATCGAAATCGTAATTTGCAATTCATCTCCCCAATTCGTGAAGTAGCCGCTGGAATCGAATTTCATTACACTCCTTTTCAAATTGGTAGCAAAAGGCATCCCGCAACAGCTTACATTCTTGCTCAAGTTGGTGGTTTCTCAATGGACCCTTTCGTTTATTACGATGAAGTGGAAAAACTGAACTTGCGAAAATTGGGCACCGAAGGTCAAGGTTCAGCGCTCGGAGGAAGACGTTACAGTAAATATCAATTTTGTATTCCGCTTGGATTGGGTTTCAAAATGAGCTTGGGAAAAGTTGCAACATTCAATATTGATATGGCAATTCGCAAAACATTCACGGACTATTTGGACGATGTTGGAGCGGATTACTATGTTGACCCAACAGCATTGGCAGCAGTAAACGGCGCCGAGGCAGCTTATTATTCCAACCGAAGTTTGGACGGTTCACGCTTTGGACGACGAGGAAATTCCACTACAAAAGATTGGTACGTGTACACAGGCGGCATGATTACTATTCGCTTGGGGAGAGGGAGAGAATGTTCGGAGCCTAGGTAGAGGTAATCGCTTCATTAAATTTTCATTTCTAAGTCTTGAGTCCGCTCCGAAAAGGAAAATTTCAATCAAAATCGACGCGGAGTGAATTTTTAACCGGTTCCGATAGCTATCGGAATAACTAGCAGTTAATGAGGATTAAAAATTTTAGCAACAAGGAAGAGTTTGGAAGAAAGGAACTTTTAGGAGTGGATTTAAACCATTAATTCACTCAACTGTACCAACACATCAATCGCTTCTTTCGAATAGGCATTTTCCCGAAGTGGTTCATTGGTGATCAGCGTTGTAAATAGATTTTTCTTCGTTTTTGTTTCGTTTTGAAAAGTTACTTTTCTCAGTTTCAATTCGTCCGCGTATTCCTTATTAACACTGAAACTGCTTTCGTAAAACTTACATTCACATAAATTTATAGTTTCGTCTTTTCGGTCAATTATCAAGTCGATTTGACAATCTTTTTCCTCGGTCTTACTTCTAAAGAATCCAGATGTTTCCGTATAAACGCCTTTGATTCCCAAGGCATTTTTTATCTCCGAAATATGACGTAAACACAAGGATTCAAAAGCGTATCCTCTCCAAATTTTATAAGCTTGTGATGGATAAATGGTTTTCCAGATGTCTGCATCTTTTTGTTCATTCTCTTTCATGAAACGATGATAGAACACCGAAAATTCATCAGCCAAACGATAATTACTTTCCCTTTTTTTTGCCCCAAAAGGATGATAACTAACTACAAAATCCGTGAGTAGTAAATCTTCCATTACCCGATTGAAATTTCCACCATCACTAATTTTCGTCCTTTCTAGTATTTCCCTTCTACTCAATCCTTTTTGTACCATTGCAAGCTCCCGAACAATGGACTCATGTAATTGCCAATTATCAAAAAGTGCTTTGTACAAATTATTGTATTCATACTTTAAAATACCAGTTCGTGAAAAACACAGTCTTTCAATGATTTGGGCTGGACTTTCGCCTTTTTCAATTTGCTCTAAATAATAAGGTAAACCACCCAAAGACATGTAAATTTCGGCAATTCCAGAGTCGGTTAGTTCAATGTTTTTGGATTGTAAAAAGACTTTGGTTTCCGCTAAAGTAAATGGTTTTAGATGTAAGGGAATGCTTACGCGATTATGAAAACCACCTTTGTCATTGATGATTTTATTGGTTATCCACGAAGTTGCCGAACCACAAACAACCAAAATAAAATGCTTTTCAGCGGAGAGGTAATCATTCCATAAATGCGCGAGCTGTTGCACAAACCCTGATTTCGCAGTTGCAATCCAAGGAAGTTCGTCAATGAAAATAACGTGTTTCTTATCTTTTGGCAAGGTCAATAAATAGGACTTGAAATGAAAAAATGCATCGAGCCAATTTTTCACTTTTAGGGTTGGTGCTTGTCCGCTGTACTCCGATAGTTTTTGCATGAAATTCCCAATTTGCATTGAAATCGATGCGTGCTGAATTCCTGTCATTGTGAAGCAAATATGCGCTTTGTAAACCTCTCTGACAATGTACGTTTTTCCTACACGCCGTCTTCCTGTTATCGCCACAAATGATGATTTATCTATCGTTAATGCTTTTCGCATTACACCTATTTGTTCGTTTCTACCTACCATTTATATTTGGAAATATCTTTTCAAATGTAACACTTATTTCCATTTAAACATTATATCTGGAAATATAAATACGTTTCAGTAAGATATTTCCAAATATAAAACAATTCCAGTTGAAATCAAAATCACTTTATTTTTGCGAAAAATGACTATTTTTAACTATGCAACGATACATTACACCAGCCTTTATACAGCAACTTCACCTCAATAAAATACTGCAAATCAGTGGACCACCCAAAATTGGAAAGGTGGATTTTGCAACGAAAATTCTAACTCAACAAAACTTCCCTCACGAAGTAATCGACTTTAAAAACAAGGAAATTCGCAAAAAATTCAACGAACTCAGCGATGAAGAATTTATTTGGTACTTCAAACAATTTCCCTACTTTGTAATTGGAAATGCTCAGCTTTTCAATCGCTTACAGTTTTTAATTGACTACATCTTGAATGAAACGGTTCAAACCACACTTATCCTTTGTAATGCGTACAAAGCGCCGCTGCACGAAGATTTGAAAACAGTATTGGAATGGCAAGGTTTGGATTTTTACCTTCCTGCTCCTAGTTTTTATGAGTTATCGCAACTGAATGGATTCACGAAGGAGGATAAAAAAATCGAAGAGCGTCTTATTTATGGGAACTATGCGCAAGTGGACGATAGCCCCGAAAACGCCAATGAAATTTTGATGGAAATGGTAAACGCTTGTTTGGAAACTCAAATCGGCGTTGATGACCGAATCAACAAACGCGACGCACTTTTAAAAACCCTTCAAGTTGCGGCTCATCTTATCGGAGAACCCATCTCATTTAACCAAATCGCTGAAAGAGTGCGCATTGACAATGAAACGGTGGAACGTTACCTCAAACTTTTGGAAGCCGCTCACTTACTCTTTTTACTACCGTCTTTTCACACCGAGAAACGCTATGAATTGAAGAAAACACACATCGTTTATTTTTCTGATAACGGTTTACGCAACGCACTGATTAACAACTTTAATCCGTTAGACGTGAGAATGGACGAAGACGCTTTGTGGCGAAATTGGCTCGTAGCTGAACGCATTAAATGGAACAAAATGAACGGAAAAGTGGCGAAATACTCCTTTTGGCGAAGTCACACACGACAACAAATTGACTTCATTGAAATGCAAGAATCGAAAACCTTTGCCTACCGATTTGCTTTAGATAAAAAAAAGAAGATCAAAAACGCTCCTCTATTCACTTCCTACTACCCTGATTTCATTTTTAAACCCGTTCAGCGCAATTCTTTCCTCACCTTCCTAACCCAAAAATAATGAACGGATTCATTGAAAAACTCGCAAATTTTGTTCATGAAAAGGATTACGATTTACGCAATCTTGTAATCATACTTCCTTCGGAAAGAGCAGTAAAATACGTCGGGAAAGCGCTCGTAAAGGCTTACGGAAAACCCATTTTTTCGCCTGAAATCACCACTATTGACCGTTGGGTGAAACAATTCACACCGTCAATCATCGACCGAACGCGTTTGTTACTCACTTTCTATGAAATTTACTTGCAGACCGACGAAGGAAAAAACGAAACATTTGAAGAATTCACCACCTGGTCAAACATGGTGCTGAGTGATTTCGACGATATTGAACGCTATTTACTTGACCATCAGCAAGTTTTTAAAAACCTTAAATCCATCAAAGAATTAGAAAGCTGGCAAATTGACGAACACAAAATATCGGCTTCACAATTGCGCTTTATGCAGTTTTGGGAACGTTTGCCTGTTTATTACCAATTGCTTCACGATGCGATTGAAAAAAAGGAATTCACCACTTCTGCTAAAGCCTATCGGATGCTGGCAGAAAATATTGATCGAATCGAAAACCGCAGTGAAAAACACTTTCTTTTTGCTGGTTTCAACGCACTTTCAAAAGCAGAACTGACCATCATGCGGAAATTAATCACCGCACAACAAGCTACCGTGATTTGGGACGCAGATGAATTCTATATGCAAAACAAAGTTCACGAAGCAGGACATTTTATCCGCAATAACATTGAATTTCTTGGACAAGCTCAACCCACTTTTATTGGTCACAAACTCGCCACAAAGGCACTTGACATTGAACTCATTGCTTGCGCTCAACACACCGGACAAGCTAAAGTTGCAGCCACCAAACTCAAAAATCTCCCACCCGATGTCATCAACAAAACGCTCTTGTTGCTCGGTGATGAAAATTTGCTTTCGTCGGTGGTGAAAAACATCCCACACAATGTCGGTAACGCCAACATTACACTCGGCTTACCACTTCAACAAACGCCAGTAAAAACTTGGGTGGATATTCTTTTTTCTATTCAGGAAAACAAAGGTCGATTCAAAACTTCGGCGGTTTATTACAAAGATTTACAGCAAGTTATCAATCACGTTTTTACTATAAATCTCGCTTCACAAGAGGAAATTTTGCGTTTGGTAGAAATTGAAAAAGAAACCATTCAATACAACCGAATTTTCCAGCGCGCCGATCGCATGAACTGCTCTCCAAAAATCAACCTTTTATTTGAATTAATTTTCGCAGACTGGAACAACAATTGGGAAACAGCGATGCAACAAATTCGTGATGTGAACGCCTTTCTACTCGAACATTTGCCCCTAACTTCCGAATTTGAAAGAAATGCTCTTTTGATTTTTGACGATTCTATTTTGCTTTTCGAAAAGATAGTGGAAGAAGGATTGCCGAAAATGGCTTTGAGAAGTTTTAAATCTTTGTTTTCTCAACATTGGAGTCGTGCGAGTATGGCATATCACGGAAATCCAACAAATGGACTGCAAATCATGGGACTCCTAGAAACCCGTCTCCTCGATTTTGAAAACATCATTTTATTGGGTTTCAACGAGGGGAATTTGCCGTCAACCAATACTTTACAAACGGTGATTCCAATGGATTTAAGGTACGCACTTGATTTGCCGTCAACTCGAGAAAAACAAGGACTTTTTGCGCATCACTTTTATAGACTTTTACACCATTGTTCCAACCTTACAATTACCTATACCACTGCTTCCGAGAGATTGAGTAGCAATGAACCGAGTCGCTATTGGTTGCAATTGGATTTGGAATTAGCACGACTCAACCCGAATGTAAAAATCACGCGTTCCTTTTATTCGTTGCGAGAGGATGAAACCGAACCTTCGGACAATGGAACTGAAATTATTCCGAAAAGTCCTGCGATATTGGAACGAATTGATGCGTTCTTGCAGCGTCCACTGTCCGCTTCCGCGCTGAACAAATATTTGACTTGTCCGATGGATTATTATTACCGTTACTTGGTAGATTTTGGTGAGGATCAAGAAGTGGAGGAAGAATTAGAGAGCAGTACTTTTGGAAGTTACATCCACGCAGTTTTAGAAGAATTGTATTTGCCCTATATTCAATTTGACAAAAAAGGCAAACAGTTGCGCGAACATCCAATTCCCCTAACACTTCCGATTATTGACGGGATGCTCCAGATTTACGACAAGTTACTGTTGCAGTATTACCGAAAACACTTCAATAACGACGAGCAACTCTTTAGAAAAGGGAAGAATCTCCTGAGTTATGAAATGTCCCTGGAAATGTTGAAACGTTTGCTCCTCGCTGAAAGGGAACGCATTCGCACCAATCCCACTAAAGAACTGTGCATCATTCAATTGGAGGGAGAATTTGAATGGGAAACAATCGTAAAATTTGGGGATAATGAGAAAAAGTTGAGATTTAAAGGTTTCATTGATCGGGTTGATAAATTAGGCGACAACTATCGGGTAATTGATTATAAAACGGGTGTAGTCAATGACAAAGACTTAAAATTCAAAATGCCGAAGGAAGACGAAAAAGTAAGTGATGCTTTTATCAAATGTAAATATGGACTACAGCTAACGCTATACTGTTTATTTTTCGAGAAACGTTTTGGATTTTTTCCGTCCGAAACACAAATTATTTCGCTTATCAAACCCGACACACCGTTCAGTTTAGCGGTTGAAAAATCAGAAAATTCTATACAGGACGTCACTGCAATTTTCAAAGATTTATTAGAAGAATTTTTAACGGAATTATACGACGAACACAGCCCTTTCGAACACAATGTGAAAGCAAGGTATTGTGCGTATTGTGATTGAGTGATAGGATATGGTTAGTGAAGGAATATACTATTTCCCTTTCCATGCAATCTGAAAACCTAGGCCAAAGGAAACAACAAGTTCATTGCCCGAAATACTGCCCACTTCCAAACCTCGGAATCGCCCTCCGAGATAGCTGAGGTCACCAAAAAAGTGAAAGTATTTCCAAACGTAAAAGGAGGTTCCCAAACGAAAAGCATAAGCCGGACTAAAATTCCAACGGTTTCCAGCGTTTTCACTGTGCTCCAAAAAGGCAAAAGAAAGTCCTGTTTGTAAACCCAAATAGTGCCTCCAATTGTTTTTCCCGAAAGACCTCGTTCCACCAAAAAACAAACGATTCATGAATTGTGGTCGGAAAGGTGAATTGCTGTAAGTGGCATCTATAAATTGGTAGGTGTCGCCACGTAATGCGTATTTTTCAGTGAGCAGAAATTCTAAAAACCCAGGGACGTAAATCGTTTGTGCTTCATTCGCAGGCATCCAACCAGGAGCAATTGTCGCAGAGGCACGAAGCATTGGAGCTTGAAAATAAATCGTTTGCGCTTGGAGTGGTCGTAGCGTTAATATCATCAGAACCACTACTAAAATTCTTACCATAAGTCAAACAATTTTACATTCAAACCAACGGTAATCAATAAATGTCCTTCCAAAGTACCACCTTTTTCTTCGTGAAAATGAATCATATCCTCATGAATTTCAGGGTGAATATGGTTGCCCAAGTGAATCATGTACTGTGAGGTCAGCGACAAATCTAATCGTTGTGTAAGATTGAAATGGGTTCCAATTCCAAATTGAACGGCCGAACTCCATCTTTCTGCAAAATTTTCAGGAACTGCATTGGCCATCATACGTGAGTAATCAAAACAATGACCAGCCAAGAAATAAGGCTTTACAATTTGATTGGTTTTCAACCAAGGATAAAACAATACACTCCATCCAATGTGAAAATCAGAACGATTGCCCAAGTTTTTTATGTCGCTTGTGAGGTAATCAAAAAACCAATCAGTATTCACACGCTCACTCACTTGCAAACGAAATTGTCCACCCACTCCAGCACCGTAATCACTTTTATTTCCGTCGTTGAACAAGCTCAAGGTTGACCGTGCTCCGAGTGAAAATAATCCACTTTCGGTTTTTTTAAGGTTCAGTTCTTGTGCGTTTGACACAAAAACCAGTAAAAAATAAAGGACTATGATTTTAATTTTCAACATGATACCTTACAATTTTCTGAAGGATTGTTGAATTTTCCGTCCATCAGTAAAAGTCACTTGAAGTTTATAAGTTCCGCTTGCCAAATGTGTTGTTCTCAACGTTCCTGCGTTTTCGAAAAAAGTTGTTGTTTGAAGTAATCTTCCATCCAAAGACACAATGCTCACTTCGCCTGCGCTTGGTAATTCAACAAACAACTCATTGAACGTCGGATTTGGAAAAAGTGACATTTCTAATTTGTCCTTTTCTTCGATGCCAACATTAGTAAACACCGTAATCACCGATGAATCAGACGAAAGGCAACCGTTGTTGTCGGGAACAGTGTAAACAATAGTATGTGTGCCAACACCTGCCAATCCGGGGTGAAAACTTGTTCCTATAATTCCTGGACCGCTGTGCGTTCCCCCTGCAGGAATTCCATCGGTCACGTTAAACGGTTGTGAACCTTGTGAAATTTGTGTAACCGTTTCTGTGTAGGTAACTGGTTCGAGATCAAAAAATTCAATAAATACAGAATCCCTTGAAAAACAACCGTTTGCATTAAACCCATTGACATAATACATTCCCGGTGTAGATGGCACGAAAGGAATAGCGTTTTGCACTCCACCTGTCCAAAAATAATTGACAGCGTTTCCAGTTGCGGTTAAAGTGGTTGGCGTTCCCGGACAAATGGTACGGTCTGAACCTCCATTCACAAAAGGCAAAGTGAATTGAAGAAGATTAACAGTGTTCGACCTTGTTCTGCAACCTTTTGCATCCGTAACAACCGCCCGATAATTCCCCGGAATGGAAGTCGTAACACTCGTGCTTGTGCTTCCGTTGGTCCATTGGATCGTTTGAGCTTGCATGGTTGTACTGAGATTTACCGTTGCCGTTGAACCCGGACAAATTCCTCCTGGCCCTGTGAGTGTTACAGGTCTGTGGATGCGAGCAATCAATTCTTGTGTGTTCAGTATTCCATAACCGTAAGCGTTGTTTGGAGTAGTTCCTGTGAAATTATTAGCAACGGAAGATTGTTCTAAGTCGAATTTAAAATCTGCATAAGACATTTTAGAGCATTTCTGTAAATAAAGTGCAGCACTTCCCGCTACAATCGGCGATGCCATTGAGGTTCCTCCGTTGCGAACATGGAAACCACCTTGATCTATTTGGGAATTATTCGCAGGATTGGAAATGAACCAAACGGGGCCAGAAGCCAACGAAACTCCACCACTTGCCGCAACATCAGGTTTGGTAACTCCGAGACGTGTTGGTCCTTTACTACTGGATAATTCCAAAGCACCGACAGGCACAAAATCTCCGGGTGTGTAAAGATTTCCGTTGCGGTCAATATGTCCACTTCGGTTGCGGATATTGCCAACTGAAATTACTTTATCGGAACAATTCCAGGATGAAACTATTGTTTGTAAAGAATCCGGATGATGGTAAAATTGAACGGGCGGATAAACGCTCACCGGTGGAACATTGGTCTCAAAATCGCTTAAGCGCATCCAAGAACCGCCCCAAATATCATACATTCCTTCACCGAAAGTTTCAAATCGAAAAAGGTAGTTGGTTGAATCAATCGTACGGAAAATGATTTGTGCGTTTAAGTTTGGTCCCACTATTTGACGATAGGTTTCAATACACGCAATGCGCTCACCTTGAGCATTATAAATCGTATCCAAAATGGGAACAATGTTTAAATCTTGTTTCATGTTTCGGAAAACCGTTCTCCCACGAAGTCCGTAAATGGGTGCAGGTAAATCAGCGGCAAAAGCAAAATTGAAATTCGCTTGACTAGTGTCAGTCCATAAGTCGAATAGAATTTTGTTGTTCCCTACTAAAGTATTCGCAGGATTATTCTTGCACCAAACGAAAGAAGTGTCGGCAGTGATATTTCCGCGAACATGGTATTTCCCTTGATTTCCTGAATTTCCGGCGGCGCAAACCACAATTCTACCTGGCTTTTCGTCCAAAAGTTGATCGATGTAAATTCCAGCTGGATCGCGAGCGTCGTGGCTGCCCAAATACGCACCAAGCGAAAGATTGACAACAGCAGGTTTTCCAACCGAATCAGCGTATTTGAAAATGTAATCTACTGCATCCGCGATTGTTAACGTCCAATTTTGAAGAGAAAAATCCGTTTCCACTACAACGATGTCAGCCTCAGGAGCCATACCTTTATTCCTAGAATTGGCACGAGCATTCCCCACAGCAGCACCAGAAACTGTAGTTCCATGAGCGGTTGTACTTTCTAAACTGGTACAAGTTCCATTGTCGATTTGAATGTTCGTCCAAAGTTTTCCGTAGCCGTATGGAGCAAGTCCATCTGTTTGATTAATCGTGTGGTCCCAGTACCGCATTACCCGAGTTTTTCCGTTGGACAATTTGAAATCAGGATGATTAAAATCAATTCCTTCGTCAACAATTCCAACAATTACACCTTGCCCCGTGTAGTTCGTGTCAAGTCCAACACCGTTGTGTACCAAATCCACTTTGTGACGAACAAGAGCAGAATCTGAAAGCACGTGAGGAGGTGCAAATTCCAGTAAAATATGGTCGATATTTCCAAGTAGTTTTTGTTCTTGAAGAAAAATGGGAGTACTTTGAATGTAGGCCCAATCCTTTGATTGATATTTAATTAGAGAAGGATTTTCAGCTAGAAACTTGCTGTTTTTCTCCGATTTAACCAGAGCGAAAGCCGTACTTTTATTGGGGTTGTCGAACAAATAGTCCTCAAAACGAAGGTAAGTCTTTTGTGAGAGCAAGTTAAAGGTAAAACCGAGGATAAAAACGGTAAATACCCAATGATTGAACTTCATAAATCTGATTTTGTACAAATTAAAGGAATAAAACAGGAAAGTTTACATTCAATTGATTAATCTTGTTCGAAAGGAGAGTGAATGATGAGGTTTGGAGGGTCATTTTATGCAGCAACTTTGTAGGACTTCATTAATTAAAGACATGACGATAATTGAAATTAAAAATCTAATGGTTCAGATGTTCATTCATTTGGTTCAATGAAACGGAAATAGTTATGGTAATAACCTGAGTTCGATAATTAAAATTGAATTGAGGTTAATACAGTTTGACTTATTACCTTCACAAAAAAAACTCCGATGAAATTCTGCTTCCCCTTCTTTCTGTTTTTGTTCTTCACTCCAAATCCATCGTTTAATGCGAAAAGTTTACTTGAAAAAGTGAATAAGTTCGGAAATAATCCGGGGAAATTGGATTTGTTTGTTCACCCTCCAAAAAATTTGGAAAGTGTAAAAGGTCGGTCGTTGGTAGTAGTTTTACATGGATGTAATCAAACTGCTTTGGCGATTGCAAAACAAAGTGGTTGGTGTGACCTGGCAGATACATTTCAATTTATGACGATTTTCCCGCAACAACGCTCGGCAAACAACCCAAATTTGTGTTTCAACTGGTTTCGAGAAGCCGATGCTTATGGTGAGGAAGGTGAAGCCGCTTCGGTCAGAGCAATGATTGAATACACTTGTAGAACTTACGGACTTGATTCGCAATCGGTTTTTGTTTACGGTGTTTCTGCTGGTGCGATGATGACATCTTCTTTATTGACCATGCACCCAAATGAATTTAAGGCTGGAGCCGTTTTGGCCGGAGGTCCTTTTATTCCGGGTTTGTCAGCTATCGAGCGAATGAAAATTTTTTCTTCGAAAAGAAATTTAGAAAATACGGACTGGGTAGTACCAGTAAGAAATTTTTCACCTTCAAATAAGTCTTGGCCGAAATTATTGGTTTTACATGGACAACGAGACTTTGTAGTTTCGCCGGAAAATGCTAAAATCCTCAAACAACAGTGGTTGGATTTGAATGGAGTGAATACACCCAATGTTATTGTTGAAGATGCTTTCTCTGGAAATCCTTTGGTTCAAAAATCATCCTTTTTAAACACAGAAAACAACGTGGTTGTCATTTTATATGAAATGCAAGAGATTGGTCATGCTCTGCCCATTGATCCAGGTCCGCTTCCGAAACAGGGTGGACAAAAAGGAGTTTTTGCAGTGGATAAAGATTTTTTTAGCACCTATTATATTCTTAAGGATTTTGGTTTAGCTGAATAAAATTATCCAGCTACAAGTAAGTTGATTTTTGGAAAAATCATGTTTGTATCCAACTTCAAAAATCCTTGATTTCAATCAATTTCTGTAAAAAAGGATAGGTTGAACTTTGTCAAAAAAAATCATGAAACAAATCGAACTACTGAATCAACTTATTGAAACTATCAAGCAGCAAATGAACACAGTGAAGGATTTTGATAAAATCGAGCAAAGCAAACTAATTTTCAAACCAAATCCAGAAAAGTGGAACGTTGTGGAATGTTTAGAACACCTTAATCTTTACACCGATTTTTATTTGAATGAATTTGAAGTTCGTTTGAATAAATCAACACCATCTTTTTCTGCGGAATACAAACCAGGTTGGCTAGGCAATTATTTTGCAAACAGCATGTTACCAAAAGAAAAAGCCAATCCGATGAAAACATTTAATGACAAAAATCCTAAGAACTTAACCTTGCAACGAAAGCATGTCTTGAATCGCTTTCTCCAGCACCAAGCTAAATTGATGGATATTCTAGAAAAAGCCAAAAAATTTGACATTAACAAAACTCGTTCGTCCATCACAATTTCCAAATTACTAACACTTAGGCTCGGCGATGCTTTTCGTTTTCTTGTAAATCACCAAGCACGTCATTTTCACCAAATTCAGAATTTGTTGTCACATCAAGAAAATATTTAGGTCAGACAAGGAGTAAACCAGCTTAATCGATTGTCTGAATCCCCACCAACATTAATTTACTAAATTTGCACTTTCGCAAAAAAATAAAGGCTTGCGCAAATTAGTATTTCTTCTTTTACTCCTATTTGGCTTTTCGCTTTCTTCCAAGGCTCAACGTTCTATGGATACTGTTGATACACCTTACGGTAAGATTGTACTTTACACCAATAAAACATGGGCTTTTGTTAAAACAAACGTTTTTGATGGAAACATGAATCAACGCGTTCACAAGATTATGACTCAACAGCAAGATGTTCCTTTTTTGTGGCCTTGGAGTAACGAGATTTGTTTCACTTCCAGAAATGATTTGTCAAGATTAAAGGACACGATTATTTTGAATTTGAAAGATGAAAAATACAACGACTTTGCAATGCCTTGTCCCGGTGTAGTCACGTCGCGTTACGGTCCCAGAAAAGGTAGAAGTCATAATGGAATTGATATTAATCTGAATACAGGAGATACGGTTTATGCGACTTTTTCAGGTAAAATTCGCTACGCTAAATACAACGAAGGAGGTTTTGGGAATTTGGTTATTATTCGCCATTACAACGGTTTAGAAACATTGTATGCCCATTTAAGTAAGTTTTTGGTTTATCCCGACCAAGAAGTAAGAGCAGGTGAACCTATTGGTTTAGGCGGAAACACAGGACGATCATTCGGCGCACATTTACACTTTGAAGTTCGCTTTTACGACTCACCAATGAATCCGGAGGAAATTATTGATTTTGACAACAAATTGCTAAAATCAGAAACACTTGCTGTTCATCGCGGTTTATTTAGACCGGGTGCAAAACCATCCGATTATTACGAAAACCATCCAGAGGAGGAACCAGAAAAAGAACAAAGACCTGTGGTTCCAGTAAAACAAACTAAGTATTATCGCGTTAGGTCGGGTGATACTTTAACTGAAATTGCAGACAGACACAATACCACCGTTTCCAAAATTTGTCAGTTAAACGGTATCAAACCCACTACAACCTTACAAGTTGGACGAAACTTACGCGTGAAATAAATGAAGTTCAAAATTTACATAGCAGCATTTTTTTTAACAACACTTTTCAGTGCTTGTTCCGATTATAATAAAATTGTTCGTGGCGACGATTATCAACTAAAATTTCAACGAGCGAATGAACTCTATGAAAGTAAAAAGTATGACCGTTGCATTGTTTTGTATGAACAAATCTACCAACACACGCCAAAAACAGGTGAAGGAGAATTAGCCTACTATCGAATAGCAAAAAGTTATTTTGAATCGGAGGACTACTACATGTCGGGCTATTACTTCGGAGCATTTATTCAACGATTTCCCTTCAGTGCAAAAACCGAAGAATCCTATTTTTACATGGCCTTGAGCAACGTGAAAAACTCACCTCAATTTATGCTCGACCAAACAGAAACGATGCAAGCGATAACAAGTGTTCAATCGTTTATTGACCGTTATCCGGGTTCCAAATTGGTGGATACTTGCAACGTTATCATAGACCAACTTCGCTTTAAAATTGAAAGAAAAGATTACGAACAAGTAAAATTATATGCTCGAACCGATAATTTCCGGTCAGCAGTAACCGCCGCAGAAATTTTCCTAGAGAATTATTCCCGCTCCAAATTTTGTGAAGAAGTGAATTATATTTTGGTCAAAAACTCCTATTTACTGGCAATCAACAGCATTCCCGCCAAAAAAATGGAACGTTTAGAACAAACTACCGAAAGAATCAATAACTTTGCCATCCTTTACAAAAATTCGAAGTATTTAAAGGAATTGGATGCTTTGGCTTCCACAGTAGAAAAAGAAAAAAATAAAAACATCAATAGTAAATTATGAGTTCAAAAGCCAATCAAGCAGAACGCACAACGGTAACAAGAGATACCATTTTATTGGAAGAAAAAACAGGAAATATCTACCAATCACTTGTTGCTGTTTCAAAACGTGCGAACCAAATCAGTAGCCAACTGAAAGAAGAGTTGAACAACAAACTTCAAGAATTTTCTACTGCTGCTGATAACTTGGAAGAAATTTTTGAAAACCGTGAGCAAATTGAAATTTCTCGTCACTATGAGAAAATGCCAAAGCCAACAGCCATTGCTACAGAAGAATTATTGAATGACGCGATTTATATGCGTCAACCAGAGGAAGAAAAATAATCAAAGATGCGAGGCGCAAAAATCCTTTTGGGGATTACAGGTGGAATCGCCGCCTATAAAGTTGCCTACCTCATCCGACACTTAAAAGCTAAAGGGGCAGAAGTCAAATGTATAATGACTCCTGCCTCTTGTGATTTTATAAGTCCCCTCGTTGTTGCCACTTTATCCCAAAATCCTGTTTCTATTGAGTTTTGGAACAAGCAAACGGGAGAGTGGACAAATCACGTAGAATTGGCACTTTGGGCTGATGTAATGGTGATTGCCCCTGCAACTGCTAATACCATTTCAAAAATGGCAGTTGGTTCCTGTGATAATTTGTTGCTCGCCACTTATTTGTCTTTAAAATGTACGGCAATTGTTTGTCCTGCAATGGATTTGGACATGTACAAACACCCCACATTCATTCGTAATATCAGACGTTTACAAGAAGACGGTGTACGAGTAATTCCTGCGAAATCGGGTCAATTAGCAAGTGGTTTGGAAGGCGAAGGAAGAATGGAAGAACCCGACGAAATCGCCAATTACGTGGAGCAATTCCTGATTAAAAAGTTCCTAAAGGGGAAAACATGCAAAAGAATGCTTATCACCGCAGGACCAACATTTGAAGCGATAGATCCCGTTCGTTTTATCGGAAATCATTCGAGTGGAAAAATGGGTTTTGCTATTGCGGAAGCAGCTCTTAGTCATGGACACGAAGTTTGTTTGATATCGGGACCAACTTCAATTAGTTTACATCACCCCATGCTTCAACTGATTTCTGTACAAGCCGCAGATGAAATGTTAGCGGCAGTACAAGAAAATTGGTCGAATTGCGAGGTTGGGATTTTTGCAGCAGCGGTTGCGGATTTCAAACCAGTGCAAAAACTCGAAGAAAAATTCAAAAAGACTGCCAACCAAAATGAATGGAAAATTGATTTGGTCAAAAATCCCGATATTTTACAGTGGGCAGCAAACAATAAAACCAACCAAAAAGTGATAGGTTTTGCGTTGGAAACCAATAATGCGGAAGAAAATGCGTTGGATAAGTTAACTCGTAAAAATTTGGATGCGATCGTGCTTAATTCCCTTTCGGATGAAGGCGCTGGATTTCAAAAAAACACGAATAAAATTACTATTTTCGATAGCGCAAAAAATCGGTATGATTTTCCCGTAAAAAGTAAAAATGAACTTGCTTATGATATTCTCCAATTCGTTGAAAACCTTTAAAAATCAGTATGTTTTCTTGTTGTTGTTTGCCATGACAACCTCAATTTTGTCTGCACAAGAATTTAATTGTCAAGTTTCAATTATACCCGAAGCAAAAGTTGAAGTAAGCTCAGCTGAACAAGAAATCCTAAAACAATTAAAGCAGGCGATCACTGATTTCATGAACGACACCAAATGGACAGAAGATAATTTTAAGGTAGAGGAACGGATCAACCTCAATCTTCAAATTCAAATTAAAGCCATTCCAAGTACAGGGAATTACACAGGTGCGATGCAAATTTCCTACACTCGCCCCGTATTTAATTCAAGTTACACCTCCCCTATTTTTAATTTTCAGGACGATAATATTGCAATAAGCTATCAACGAGGTGCCGTTTTACAATACGCTGAAAATCAATTCCGTGATAATTTAACTTCCATTTTGGCTTTTTACGCTTATTTCATTTTGGGAATGGATTACGATTCTTTCTCTATGAAAGGCGGAACAAATCATTTCATGAAGGCCCAACAAATTGTGGTCAACGCACAAAATGGCGGTGGTTCAGGTTGGAAAGCAAATGAATCTGGAAAAAGAAACAGGTACTGGCTCGTAGAAAACATCCTTCAACCAGTTTATGAACCGTTGAGAGAATGCAATTACTTATACCACCGCAAAGGCATGGATTTACTTTACGAAAATAAAGTTCAAGCAAAGAAAAACATGTATGATGCCTTGAATAAAATGTCAACGGTGGCTTCTCAACGCCCGAATACCATAAACATCATCAATTTTATGTTTAGCAAAATCGGAGAATTTAAAGGCGTTTTAAGCGACTCTGAAACAGCAGAGAAAACGGAGTTTGTAAACCTTTTCAAAAAATTAGACTCAGGAAATACCTCTCGATATTTGGAAATTTTAAACTAATGCTACGTCAACTTAAGATTGCGAACTTTGCGCTAATCGAAAAACTCGAATTGAATTGGAATAATGGTTTCACAGTGATTACTGGGGAAACCGGTTCCGGAAAATCTATTTTGCTGAATGCCTTACAATTGATTTTAGGTGAACGAGCGGATTTCTCTGTAATTGGTCCAAGTTCGAACAAAGCCATTGTTGAAGCGGTTTTTGATTTCGAGGAACACCAGCGTTCTTTTTTCGAGAGCAATGATTTAGATATTGAAAATCAATTGATTATCCGAAGAGAAATCAATAAAGAAGGAAAATCAAGAGCTTTCATCAATGATTCTCCTGTTTCCTTGCAGATATTGAAAACTTGTACATCAGACTTGGTTCAAATTCACTCGCAATATAATACGCTTGAGTTAAAATCGACAGATTATCAATTATCTGTTGTGGATACTTTGGCTGATTTGAATTCCAAAAAGCAAAGCTATTTTAGGGATTACAAAAGTTGGCAAGCTCAAAAAAGAGCACTTGAAGAAAAAATTTCACTTCGCCAACAACAAATGGCAACGGCGGACTACAATCGTTTTATTCTGGATGAAATACTTACTTTGGAATTGGATAAAACCGATTACGGTATCTTGGAAAAACAACTTCAACGCGCTGACCAAGCTGATCAATTGAAACATCTTTTCGCTGAATTAAGTGAATTTGGCTCATCGAATTTGGTGGATAATTTATACTCTTTACGTTCCAAATTGGATAAACTCAAGGGTGAAGATGAGCAGCTACAAAATTTTACGGAGCGTTTGAATTCTATTTTATTAGAATGGAAAGAGTTCTCTAATGATGCCAATCAATTCTTATATTCCCTTGAAAATGAACAAGTAGACATTCACTCTATCACTGATAAAATAGATAAATACAATCGTATTCTGTCTAAACATCGACTTTCAAATCAAGAGGAGCTGCTGAATTTACAAACCGAATTACTGAATTCTACCGATTCAATGGATGCTTTGGAAGACGAAATTCAGAGTTTAGAAACCCAAGTGCAAGAAGCAGAGAAAAAACTGTTAATTACAGCAGAATCACTTCATAATGAGCGGATAAATGCAACAACAAACATTCAAAACAACCTGCATACTTTGTTGCAAGATTTGAAATTACCCCACACAACAATTGCTATTGCATTTGAAAAAACGCAAGAATTACTTCCAACTGGAATAAGCAAAATTCAGTTTTTGTTTTCAGCCAACATGGGTATTGCTCCCGTTCCAATTGAACGAGCTGCAAGTGGTGGCGAGCTCTCACGTTTTATGCTTGCCCTTCAAAAATTAATTTCAGAAAAGAAAAGTTTACCTACCGTTCTTTTTGATGAAATTGACACTGGTGTTTCGGGTGATGTTGCCCAAAAAATGGGGAATCTTCTAAGAAAAATGGGCGTTTCCCGACAATTGATAGCTATTTCGCATTTACCTCAGGTTGTTGCACAAGCCACCACCCATTTTTATGTTGCAAAATCAGTTCAAAATGAACGTATGCAAACGGCAGTAAGTGTTCTGAATGAAGAAGAACGTGTACAAGAAGTTGCTAGATTATTGAGTGGAGATAAAATTACCGATGCGGCTTTGGATACAGCCAAACATTTAATGCAAGCATGATTTCTAGCGATTTTCGTTTAACTTTTGCTATTACACAACATGAAATCATTTGGTCTTTTGATCAAAGTTTGATTTTCCTCGGAAGTTGTTTTTCAGATGAAATGTCGAATAAAGCGAAGTTGCACGGATTAAATGTTTTAGCAAACCCTTTTGGTACTATTTTTCATCCTATTCCTCTGGCTCAAAATATTTTAGATGCCCTTTCAGAAAACCAAGAAGTTGACTCGTTAAACCATCAGGATTTGTGGTTTGACTGGGGAAGCTCAGGACAAGTTTTTGGATACTCCGAAGCTGAGTTGGTTGAAAATGTGCGACAGAAACGCAGCATATTGAGAGAAAAACTAGCCAAATGCAAGGTTTTGTATGTCACTTTCGGTTCGGCCTTTGGGTATTTTCGTCAAAATCAAATTGTTGCCAATTGTCACAAACAACCTTCTCAAACCTTTCACAAACGACTTTCAACGGTGGAGGAATTAGTGGGAGTTTGGACAGAAGCAATAGAAAAAATGAAAGTATATAATTCGCGTCTTAAATTGGTCTTCACTGTAAGTCCTGTTCGACATTGGCGGGACGGAATGATTGAAAATAACCGAAGTAAAGCACGACTTCTTTTGCTCTGTGAAAGCCTTAGCACGCTTGAAGATTGTACTTACTTTCCGGCTTATGAACTTTTGAATGATGACCTACGCGATTACCGATTTTTTCAAGGTGATAAAGTTCATCCGAGCGAAGAGGCTGTTGAATACATTTGGGAGAAATTGTTGTACACACATTCCACTAATTCTTCACGTAAAATATTGGAGACCACAGCTCAATTGAAAATACGACGCAACCACCGGCTTCTTTACCCGGAAAGCAAGGCAGCCAAAGATTTTCAATCCCAAACTACTGAACTTATACAAGCTTGGAAGCAGAAATATCCGAATTGTAATATGGATTAAAAAGGATCTATTTTGTGATAGAAGAAAGGATTGTATAGTTAAAAGTTGAAGTTTTTTCATTTCGAAACTTTTCTGAACAGTCAAGCCATTTTTATTGTTTCTCTAACATGTACAGCAATTCTATCTTTTGGCATCGCAGGGATTTGAGGATTTCGGACAATGCCGGACTTTACAAAGCACTTAAAAACAGTAAAAATGTCCAACCGGTTTTTATATTTGACAAACATATTTTGGATTTGTTGCCAAGTGACGACCAGCGGGTAATTTTCATTCATCAAGAAATTCAACGACTTAAGCAGGAATATCTTTCTTTAGGGGGAGACTTAAAAGTTTATTATGGTTTTCCAAGTGAATTAATTCCACAAATTGTCGCGGAACACCAGGCGGAGGCAGTTTACACCAATCGTGATTATGAGCCCTACGCTTTGCAGCGCGATCAAGCAATATTTGATTCTCTAAAAGAAAGAAACATTGCCTTCATAGGTTCAAAGGATCATGTGATTTTTGAAAAGAATGAAATACTTAAAGACGACGGAAAACCTTATACCATTTTCACACCTTATTCAAGGAAATGGAAAAATCTACTCAATGAATTTTACTTAAAACCTTATCCAACAGAGAAATACCTCAAAAATATTATAACAACTCCAGCCCCCTCTATTTTAATTGAATTAAAACAAATGGGGTTTTCTGGAGAGCAAAAAATTGAATTTCCTAAACGAATAATCCCGAAAGAAATTATTAGTTCCTACCATGAAACACGTGATATTCCTGCAATTTTAGGTACAACGCGTTTGAGTCTGCACCTCCGGTTTGGTACCATAAGCATTCGAGATTTGGCGAAAT
>CAZWSY010000014.1:0-4605 GCA_964636775.1 uncultured Lishizhenia sp. | reverse complement strand
TGAAACGAATGAAAAATATTTAAACGAACTCATTTGGCGCGATTTTTATCAAATGATTATTTTCCATTTTCCTCACTCCGTAAAGAATTCCTTTAAACCACAATACGACCAAATAAAATGGGAAAAAAATGAGGAAAATTTTAAGTCTTGGTGTGAGGGAAAAACGGGCTATCCTCTTGTTGATGCGGGAATGAGAGAATTAAATGAAACGGGTTTTATGCACAATAGAGTGAGAATGGTTGTAGCCAGTTTTCTGACGAAACATTTGTTACTGGATTGGCGTTTGGGTGAAGCTTATTTTGCTGAGAAGTTATTGGATTTTGAACTTGCAAGTAATGTTGGAGGATGGCAGTGGGCTGCTGGTAGTGGTTGTGATGCGGCACCTTATTTTAGGGTTTTCAATCCAACTTCTCAACAAGAGAAATTTGACCCTAAGGGAAATTACATTCGTAGGTGGGTTCCAGAGATTGACACATTCAATTATCCGAAACCCATAGTAGAACACAAATTTGCTCGTGAAAGAGTTTTAGCAAGATTTAAGTTAGGATTAAGTGCGGCGGAATGAGACTAATATTTTAGTCATTTCAAGTCATCAGCAATTTTGTTAAAAAATGAAAGAAAAAAAAGCCCCACCGATACAGGTGAGGCCTTAATTCCGTAAAATATCAAATTATAACTTATTGAATAGGATTGGCTTAGAAGAACTGAAGGAAATCCAATACGCACCGTTTTCTAGTTTAGAAATATCAACTGACAAATTATTGCCATTCCAAGAATAGTTAAATGCGTCAATCTTTCTCCCCATTGCATCAAATAGTTGGATGGAATTTGGCGAAACTCCGTCTAACAATTCAACAGAAAGATTTGAATGAGCTGGATTAGGATAAAGCTTGAATTTTTCATCCAACTCCCCTATTCCTACACTTCCAGTTGACGCACTAACAATATTGGAAAAATCAGAATCTTCTGCCACGTTGAATGCAAAAACGCGATAGTAATAAGTAAGATTCGGACTCACGTTATTGTCAACGTAAGTGGTTACATTTTCTGTGACATTTGCCACGAAAGTATATTCTGTTCCATCTGTACTTTTTTGGATAGAAAAACCATTTTCGTTACTCGCATTATCCACCCAAGTCAAGGTTACGGAAAGTGGATTGAAAGCTACAGTTGCACTAAGGTTTGTTGGTGCTGCTGGCACAGGGTCAACCACAGACGAACAATCTTCACTAAAATCACATCCACTTGGTTTTAAGAAATTTTCACCAGTCCAATTTGCGTCACTGTAATCCGCATCATCAACTTGAATACACGTTAAGTTAGGGTTATTACTAAAGTCAATACCCGTAATTAAACTGTTCGCTCCGTTAGCGAGATTCACTGTGTTTAAGTTATTGTTCATTGCTGCAATAGCGGTCAAACTTCCATTGTTTGAAAGATCTAAGGTTGTCAAATTTGGATTTGAACCACAAGCTAACACTTCCAAGGCGGTATTTTGAGAAACATCTAAACTAGTCAATTGATTTCCTGCACAATACAAATACTTCAAATTGGTGAACGCCTCAATCCCTGTTAAATCAGTGATAGATTGATAACTAACATTCAATGTACCATTAAAAGCTGCTGCCTCACTGCATTGAATGTGTCCATCATTATTGGTGTCTATTGAACCGTTGTCAACTAACAGCTGATAGAAAATCGGATCGGGAGTATTAACAATACAATTTTGTCCTGAACAATCCGTGCTTAAGATATTGGCATTATAAACAAAATTTCCTCCCCCCCAATTGTTCTGACTGTAAGCTACATCGTCCACTTGAATACAAGTCAAATTTGGATTATTGTTTGCAGATAAGGATTGAAAATTGGTGTTGTTTCCGTTAGCAAGATTTAAAGTAGTGAGTAGATTATCGTTGCAATATAAATTTACCAAAAGCGGATTAGACGATACATCCAATTCTGTTAATTGGTTTCCTGCACACCCAAGCGTCACCAAATTTGGAAGCATTGAAACATTTAATTCTGTCAATAAATTATTGGAACAAGTCAAAGCACTGATGTTCGGAAAATAGCTTAAATCTGCTAGCGATTGAATATTATAACCGTCACAATTTATACCTCCTGTGTAGGCATTTGCTTCCTGCACCGTCACAAAGGCATCGTTGTTGGTGTTGATATTGCTTTGACTTACCACAAAATTTCCAAAATTCACATCCGTAAATTCAATGTTTTGCGCTTGTGAATGATATGCACTTAATAGAAGTGCCAGGGTTAAGAATTTAGTTTTCATTTTTTTACCAGTTTAATTTTTGTTCCATTTCGTTGTAAGTTCCAGGTGCACCATTTTGATGTGCCGCGCTAAATGCTTGACCACCTTGAATGTTGTAAATGATCTTACATTCTTTTGCCGAAGGGTCTTTAATCAATGTAATGCTACCTCCATTTCCACCGTTTTGCGTTCCGAAGTTGGGTTTTTCACCTTTTCCACCTTTAGCATTCACCGTAATCGGTTTCGTTTTAACTTGCTTAAAGTGAGCAACAAATTCATTTCTAGCGTAAACTTTATACTCGTAACATTCTGCACCAGTATTTAAGTCCTTTGAGGATTTTACCTCAACACGATAGGAACCTGCTGATTTTCTATAAGAAGCATTACTCGCTTGATCACCATTGTCGGCAAAAATCCAATCGCAGTTTTCATAATCCACATTTTGCGAAAATTCAACTGGTTTTACATTTGGATGGAATTTCGATTTTACCGTTATCTTGATTTTATCATTTTTAGGAATGTACTTTTTAGCGATTTCATACCAAGAAGTTTCAGAGCCATCAACGTCTTTATGTTTTACCAATTCCAAACCTTCTACTTGGATATCGTATTCATCTTTAAATCCTTGGCGAGTGGAAAGTTTTGAACCATCTTTTAGTGTTGCGATAATATCAAAGTTAAAGGATTGACCTTGAAACACTTTGTTGGTTGCAGAGGGTTCAATAGCCAAAGAAACCACATCCTTACCTTTGATGCCGTATTTTGCTCGTTTCTCCTCAGCCATTTTTTGATCTCCACCTTTCAACAACACTTGCATTTGATCGTAGTAGGCTTGTAAGCTTTGATCCATTTTCTCACGGAAACTGTCGTACGTGAAATTTTTCATTAATTGTTTCAGTACACCTTTTGTACCAACAACATGAAAATCACCTTTTAACTTAAACTTTCCGTTGTCTCGCGAACCGCCAACCAAAATAAAATTATCAAAAACAATTACTAATTCACTGTAAACTTTTAAAGTTCCGTCAATGTATTTTTCTGACAATTTCCCTGAACCAAAAGCATAAGCTCCTGTTGGATGAATGATTTCAAAAAGACGACAACCTTGCTCGAAAGATTTATCGAAGTTGAAAAGGAATTTATTGTAGTTTCCGTTTGCATCTATTTCCACTTTTGAACCTTCAGGTGAAACGGAGGTACAATTATTAAGCAGTGGTGCAGTTTCATAACTTAGTTCAAATTTCTTTGTATGAGCGTAAGAGGAAATTCTTGTGACGCTTTCTTTACCTAATTTCTCAAAGAAAAGTTTGGCAACTTCCTGTTGTGGTAAGCTACTGATTTTTACGAGTTCGTCAACGGGAATTGCTGGAGCATCGTTACCTCCTTTTGCCTCTTTAATTGCTTTTTTCAAGTCACCAAATTGCGAATGGACACCGCTAATTCCCGCAAGAATGGTTAATACAGAGAAAATAATTTTCTTCATGATAATTTGTAGATTTACTATTATTTCCACAAAGTCACGAAGATTACACGCTACACTTATTTGTATTTAGTACAACCCGATTGGTTTTTAGTGAATACGTTGTTTGGGTAAGTTGAAAAATTAAGTTTTTACATGAAAAAGAATGGTACTTGGGGTCTGCTGAAAAAGTCAGAAAAGGATTAGATTCTGGGCGCAGTCCATGAAGGCATATACGAATATGCCGATATGACTGTAACGAAGAAGATGATTCTTTTCTGGCTATCGAACAATAATATGCGTTTCAAAAAATCAAGATGCACGATTTTTCGAGAAAATAATTTAAAAACCTTGCACTTGAAATGTGAATTATGGACATAGATTATTTTAAATCAGAAGGTTCGAGTTTTTAAGTGGACCCTACTTAGACCTCGTTCATCTCTTCTTCTCCTTCATTTCGACCGGCTCAATGTGTTAGGATGCGTGGCGGCGCTTTACTTTTCGCATAGAGTTTTCTTAGGTGTATTTGCAAAGCATCGTCCTTTTTGTGCTACATCAAAAAATCATTATTTCGTCGTTCAACTTCATTTTTAATATGCTCATTTACAGTTGTAAACTCCGCTATTAAAAACTTGTTTGCCTCGAACTAATTGATTTTTAGATGCATCACATTTTTTTGAAACCAAAATATCAAACAAAGTTTGGGTTTTGTCTTAAACTAAAAAGTCCGACACTCCGTGCCAGACTTCTTTTGTGCCCACGACTGGATTTTTTCAAGAACCTAATGGGTGGTCTAAACCAAGCATAAAGTCTGTGCTTTTTTGCTACATCAAAAAATCATTATTTCGTCGTTCAACTTCATTTTTAATATGCTCAT
>CAZWSY010000013.1:46761-56091 GCA_964636775.1 uncultured Lishizhenia sp. | reverse complement strand
AAATTCGGATTCGGTTTTTAACTGATTGCATTCGAATAAAAAATGGATGTAAACGAATAAAAATGGATAAGTAATTAAAAAAGAAATAATTGGATTTAAAAATTGAAATCCGATTTGGTACTAATTAATTCACTTTATTTTTGCTTTTTTTAATTTTCGGTTCAGACATTTTGTTTTTCTTATTCAAAAAATTTGTTAATTGTTATTCCTCTTTATCAATTCTAACATTACTTTCGCGCCGTCTCTAAGGGGTGCTTTCGTTCGCGAGGGCTGAGATTATACCCATTGAACCTGATCCGGGTAATGCCGGCGAAGGGAAGATGACAGTGCTAGTTTTAATGTTAATTGTTTAATCACCAAGAATTAGCCCCTTGTTCTTGTTTAATTTTTTTTAAAATGAAAACAAGAATGTTTTTAAATGCGGCGTTTATCGCTATTTCGGGAATGAGTTTTTCCCAAAAAATCCTAACTGGAAAAGTTGTAGATGAGGGCGGAAGTCCCGTTTACGGTGCAAAGGTCATTTGTGAATCCAACGGACAACGCACTGTTTCCAATGCAGACGGAGTTTTTCGCTTGAATTTTAAAGAGGAACAACAAACTTCTATTCAAGTGGAAGCCACTGGTTTCAACAAACACCAACAAATTATTGAAAAGTCGGATTTTGCTCGTGAAGTAAGGGTTGTACTCTACCCAAACGCTAAGAATCTCGAAGAAGTTCAAGTTACTGCAACGCGTCAAATTCAAAGTGCGACATCTGCTTTATTGGTGAATGCGAAAAAAGACCTGGAAAGAAAGGATTTTGGACAAGACATTCCGATGTTGCTTGAATTCACTCCATCGGTTGTTACAACATCTGATGCTGGTGCAGGTGTCGGTTATACGGGGATTCGTATTCGTGGGGTTGATGCTTCACGGATTAATGTTACTATCAACGGAATTCCTGTTAATGACCCTGAATCCCACGATGTTTATTGGGTCAATATGCCTGATTTAGTGGGTTCAATTGAAAATATTCAGGTACAAAGAGGTGTTGGTTCTTCAACAAATGGTGCAGCAGCTTTTGGAGCAAGTGTCAACATCAAAACAAAAGACATCGAGGAAAAACCTTATGCCACATTAGATAATAGTTACGGTTCTTTCAACACTATGAAAAACAGTTTACGTGTTGGTACAGGGTTAATGAACAATAAATTCGCTTTCGATGCACGTTTGTCTTCAATCACCTCCGACGGATACATTGACCGTGCAACTTCAGATTTAAAATCGTATTATTTATCAGGGGCATGGGTAGGTAAAAAGTCTTTACTTAAAGCGGTTGTTTTTAACGGAAAGGAGCGAACTTATCAATCTTGGTACGGCACACCTGAGTCGCGGGTTAGGGGAGAGGTTGACGAAATGAATGCCTATGCAGACAGAAATGGTTTAAGTGAGGAAGAACGTGAAAATTTGCTTTCATCAGGGAGAACTTACAATTATTACACCTATAAAAATCAAGTTGATAACTATGCGCAAGACAATTATCAATTGCATTTTACGCATTCCTTTAGGAAGAATTTAGTTCTAAATGTTGCTGCTCACCACACCTATGGGCGTGGATACTATGAAGAATACAGAAGAAATCAACGATTATCAACTTATGGAATTGCTCCAGCTATTGTTGGTGGTGATACTATTGATGAATCGGATTTAATCCGTCGACGTTGGTTGGATAATCGTTTTTGGGGAGGTGTTTATTCCTTGAATTACCGTTTTTCCAATTGGAATTTTGTTTTCGGTGGTGCGGCAAACACGTATTCAGGTCAACATTTTGGTGAGGTTATTTGGGCGCGTTTTGCTTCTAATTCTGAAATTGAACAGCGTTACTACGACAATGATGCTCGCAAATGGGAATCGTCCAATTATTTAAAGACAACTTATCGCAAAGGCAAGTTTCAGGTAGTTGGAGATTTGCAGTATCGCTACGTTAACTACCGATTCCTTGGTATTGATGAGGTGAGTGGTGAAATCAAAGATGTTGAACAAAATATTGATTTTCATTTTTTTAATCCAAAAATTGCAGCGACTTATTCTTTGTCCTACAATCAAGAAATTTTTGTTTCCTACGGAATTGGAAACCGTGAACCGGTTAGGCGGGATTTTAGAGAAAGTACTCCTGCCAATCGTCCAAAAGCAGAAACAATGCGTGATTTAGAGCTAGGTTATCAATACAATAGCAGCAAATTTCACGTAATGGCAAACCTTTATTGGATGGACTACACGAACCAACTTATCCTAACTGGACAAATTAATGATGTTGGTGGTTACACGCGAACGAATGTTAAAGACAGTTACCGAGCTGGTTTGGAGTTTGTTGGCTCATACAAAGTATTGAAATTTTTACGTTTAAATGCTGGTTTTACGCTAAGCCAAAATAAAATTAAGGTATTCAACGAGTATGTGGATGAATATTTGGATGATGAACCGTACTATACACAACGCGTAATTGAACACAAAAATGCTGATTTGGCTTTCTCCCCAAACCTTGTAGCTAACGGAGGTTTTACTGTTATGCCGATTAAGAATTTGACTATTGATTGGATGACAAAATATGTTGGAAGACAATTTTTAGACAACACCTCAAACGTAAATCGCAGCATCAACCCTTTCACTTTCAGTAATCTAGTTTTTTCTTACAATCTCAAGAATGTGTTTTTCAAGGAAATGACTTTTGGATTTCAAATCAATAACTTGTTCAATGCGATGTATTCCAATAATGGTTATACGTTCTCTTACATTTTTGGCGGTGAAACGACCACTGAAAACTTCTATTACCCTCAAGCTGGAAGACATTTTATGGGTCGAATTTTAATTGGTCTGTAATAATTCTCGAAACAACATTAAAAGGACTTCGTTTATTTTTCGAAGTCCTTTTTTGTTTAGTCAAATAGTAAATGGTCGCACTTTTTACACTTTTGTGGATAATGAAGTGAGAAGGAGGCAATTTTACTTCTTTGTCTTTCTATGATTATTTTAACTTTGCGCCCCGTAGTTACGTTTTAAGTTTATGTCCAATTCAACTAAGTACGTCTTTGTTACCGGAGGCGTTACTTCTTCTTTAGGTAAAGGAATTATTTCAGCATCGCTTGCTAAATTACTGCAAGCCAGAGGTTACACCACAACCATTCAAAAATTAGACCCCTACATCAATATTGATCCGGGAACCTTGAATCCGTACGAGCACGGTGAGTGTTTCGTGACCGATGATGGTGCTGAAACGGACTTAGACTTAGGGCATTATGAGCGTTTTTTGAATGTTCCAACCTCACAAGCAAACAATGTTACCACGGGTAGGATTTATCAGTCAGTTATTGAAAAAGAAAGACGTGGTGAATACCTTGGCAAAACGGTTCAGGTTATTCCTCATATCACTGACGAAATAAAAAATCGCATACAAGCAGTGGCAAAAAATGGACAATTTGATATCGTAATCACAGAAATTGGTGGAACGGTTGGCGATATAGAGTCCTTACCTTATGTTGAGGCGGTTCGTCAAATGCTTTGGGAATTTGAAAATGATTGTATTGTTGTTCACCTGACACTTGTTCCATATCTTGCAGCAGCAGGAGAATTGAAAACAAAACCAACCCAACATTCGGTTAAGCAAATGATGGAATTGGGCGTACAACCGGATATTTTATGTTGTAGAACGGAGCATGAATTGGACTTGAATCTTCGTAGAAAAATTGCGAAGTTTTGTAATGTTTCCATGAATGCCGTGATTGAGTCCAGAGATGCCGAGTCTATTTACGATGTTCCTTTGTTGATGCAAGCGGAAGAATTGGATAAGGTTGTTCTTGAAAAGTTAGGACTTCCAAAGCGTTCTACTCCAGATTTATCACAGTGGAAAAATTTCTTAGAAGTACTGAAAAATCCAACTAAAGAAGTGACGATTGGTTTGATTGGAAAGTACGTTGAATTGAAAGATTCATACAAGTCAATTTCTGAGTCATTTATTCATGCAGGTGTTGCAAACGAAGCGAAAGTAAACGTGAAATGGATTCATTCTGAGAAACTTACTAAAGGTAATATCGCTGAAGAACTATCCGGTTTGGATGGGATTTTAGTTGCTCCAGGTTTTGGCTCTCGCGGAATTTCAGGTAAAATTGAAGCAGTACAGTTTGCTCGTGAAAACAAAATTCCTTTCCTCGGAATTTGTTTAGGAATGCAATGTGCAGTAATTGAATTCGCAAGAAACGTTTTGAAATTTGAAGAGGCAAACACAACTGAAATAGCAGAAGAAACGCCACATCCTGTTATTTCCATGATGGAGGAACAAAAAAGTGTTTCCAATTACGGCGGAACAATGCGTTTAGGTGCTTACAAATGTCAATTAAAACCAAATTCTAAAGTGGCACTTGCTTACCACACTGAGGATATTTCCGAAAGACACCGTCACAGATACGAGTTCAATAGCGCTTACTTGGAACAATTTGAACAAAATGGAATGATGGCAACAGGTAAAAATCCTGAAACTGGCTTGGTAGAAGTTGTTGAAATTCCGAATCACCCTTGGTTTGTAGGTGTACAATTTCACCCAGAATACAAAAGTACAGTAGCGCAACCACACCCACTTTTCGTTGCATTTGTAGATGCAGCACTTACCTATAAAAATAATCATTAATGGATCGCAATACACTCACCGGACTGGTTCTTATCGGTCTGATTTTAACCGTTTTTTCTATTGTTAATCAACCTTCGGAGGAAGAATTAAAGAAAGAACAAGAAAGGGAATTAGCTCTTCAAAAAAAGGAGAAGGAAAAAGCTAAAAAAGAAGCTGCTACTGTTTCTAAAAAATCTGAAAATTCGAACTCCGAAAATACAAGTTCAACGGCATTGGTTGTTGCAGCAGAAGGGAAAACCGTTCGTATGCAAACTGACAAGTTAATCGTTGATTTCAATACAAAAGGTGGAATTGTTGAAGCGGTTTACTTGAAAGATTTCCGTTCTTATGAAAGTTTTGCAAAGAAAACAGACAAACCTTTATGTTTATTCAAAAGTGGGGACGCTAAACATCAATTGATTATCCCTAACGGAAACCAAAAATTGCGCTCAAGCAACTACCTTTTTGATGTGAAATCTCAAACGAAAGACAAAATCGTTTTTGAATGGAATCATCCTGAAGGAACGGTTACGCAAACCTACCAATTGAAAAATGGTGCTTTTGATTTAGATTACGCAGTAAAGTTGGATGGTTTTGAGAAAGTTGTTCGCAAAAACGTTCTATTCAATTGGCAAACAGCTTTCCGTAAAACCGAAAGACTTTTCAGTGAGCAACGCCGTGTAACAACTGTTTGCTATGAACAAGAGAAAGAAGGATTTTCGTACTTGTCGGAAACAATGAGCGACTATGAGCAACCCGCGGACAATTTGAATTGGATTGCTTACAAACAAAGCTATTTCTCAGCGATTTTGAAACCTAACAAACCTTTCACAAAAGAAGGCGGCGAATTGAAAGTTGAAGCTTACAAGGAAGGACATCCGAAAAACTGGTCGCACCTGAAAGATTTTCACGCAACGGTTGGTTTACCTTTAGAAAACAATGAAATGTCTTTCAATTGGTATTTTGGTCCCAACGATTATGAAATTCTTAAAAGTTACAAATCCAATTACGACGATATTTTAAATCTTGGTTGGGGACTTTTCCGTTGGATTAACCTATACGCTGTTCAGCCGATATTTAATTTTTTGGTGAACAGTGGAATTTCAGTTGGAATTGCTATCCTATTGTTGACACTCATTTTAAAAACGGTGCTGATGCCGATTCAATGGAAAATGTTTGTTTCATCGGTTAAAATGCGCATCCTAAAACCTGACGTGGACGCATTAAACGAGAAATATCCGAAGCAAGAAGACGCCATGAAAAAGCAAATGGAAATGATGACACTTTACCGTGAGTCTGGTGCAAGTCCGTTGGCGGGTTGCGTTCCAATGTTGATTCAGATGCCGATTTTACTAGCCGTATTCCGATTTTTCCCAGCTGCGTTTGAATTGCGTCAACAATCGTTCCTTTGGGCGGAGGACCTTTCTTCGTATGATTCAATCGCTGATTTACCTTTTTACATTTGGTTTTATGGCGACCATGTGAGTTTGTTTACACTTTTAATGGCTGGAACAACCTTGCTTTACACGCACATGAATTCTGGCAATATGCAACAGCCACAACAACCTGGAATGCCGAATATGAAGGTAATTATGTACATTTTCCCGGTGATGATGATTTTCTTCTTTAACAATTATTCCTCTGGATTGAGTTACTATTATTTCATCTCTACTTTAATTTCAATTTTGATGATGGTTTTAATCAAACAATTCTTTGTGGATGAAGATAAATTGAGAATTAAAATGGCGGAAAAGAAAACTCAAAATGCTGGAAAAGAGAAGAAAAAATCGCGTTTTCAAGAAAAATTGGAGCAAATGCAACGCCAACAACAAGAAATGATGAAAAACAGAAAAAAATAGAATTATGAAATTTTTTATTGACACAGCAAACCTTCAAGAAATAAAGGAAGCCAACGATTTAGGAATTTTGGACGGCGTTACGACCAATCCTTCCTTAATGGCAAAAGAGGGAATAACAGGCGCAGAAAATATTCTTAATCACTATGTTGCGATTTGTCACATTGTTGACGGACCTGTGAGTGCTGAGGTGATTTCCACGGACTTCGATGGAATGGTGCGTGAAGGAGAACAATTAGCAGCTTTACATCCAAATATTGTTGTTAAAATTCCAATGATACCCGAAGGGATTAAGGCGATTAAGTACTTTAAATCCAAAGGAATAAAGACAAATTGTACCTTGATTTTCTCTGCGGGACAAGCTTTATTAGCGGCTAAAGCAGGTGCAACCTTCATTTCTCCGTTTTTGGGTAGGTTAGATGATGTTTCAACCGATGGAATGGCATTAATTCAACAAATTCGTTTGATTTACGACAATTATGCCTTTGAAACGGAAATACTTGCGGCTTCTGTTCGCCATCCAATGCACATCATCCATTGTGCGGAAATTGGAGCTGACGTAATGACAGGACCATTAAAAGCAATCAAAGCGCTTGCAAATCATCCTCTTACAGATCTTGGCTTACAACAGTTTCTCGCAGATTACGCCAAAGGAAACCAATAATTATGCTCTCGAAGGAAGAACGCAAAGCACGAAATTTGGCTTTTTGGTCTGCCTTCAAGGAGGTGATGCGAAAAAAAATGTCTTCCAATGGCCGAAGGGTCAATTGGGCAACCTATCCAACGGAAATAAAAGACACCTATTTGCGTTTGAATGTTGATGGTCAAAAAGCGACGGTCAGTTACGATATTCAATTCAAGGATAGTGGCGTAAGAGCAATTTTCTGGGAGCAATTGGGGGAATTAAGAAAGGTAATGGAACAACATGTTACCCGACCTGCAGAGTGGAGAGAGGAAGTAACTCAAACCGATGGAAATACTATCAGTCAGATTGTATGGACTTTGGAAAATGTGAGTTTCTATCGCGATGAAGATTGGGCAGAAATTCATCATTTTTTCCGCTCAGTTTTGATTGAATTTGACGCTTTTTACCAAGAATTTAAGGACATTTTAATTGCCTTAGTAGATTAACTAAATTAAAGTATGAAGAACCTTTTTACCATTTTTTACCTCCTTATTGGAACCACCTTTTTCGCTCAAACCACCTTATTTTCAACGGATTTTGAAGACGGAATGCCCAGCAATATTACAATAGTGGACAACGATGAAAATATTGTTCACCCTGATGTTGTGAATTTTACAGATGCGTGGCTTGTTGTTCCCGACCCTGACGAAATGACCAATCTTGTTGCTGCTTCAACTTCTTATTTCACTGAAAAAGATTCCGCCGACCGTTGGTTGATTCTCCCGCCATTGACATTGGGTTCGTTTGGGAATTTTCTTAAATGGGATGCACGTTCGCAAGACCCTTCTTTCCCTGATGATTACATGGTTTTGGTTTCCATTACCGACAACCAACTTTCCTCGTTCACAGACACAATCGGAAACATTAAACAAGAAAGTTTCGAATGGACAAACCGTGAAGTGAATTTGAGTGAAAAAGGATTCAATGGACAAACGGTGCACATTGCTTTTGTACTTCGAACCTACGATGGTTTCAAATTGTATTTGGATAATTTGGAAGTAAGAAAAGAAGACCCTGTTGCTGTCCAAAATCTGAATTCAGTTTCGATTAACATTTATCCAAATCCAGCAAGTGATTTTATTGAAATTCAAAGCCAAAATGAAATCGATAATTGGACGATTGTAAACTCTTCAGGTCAGGTGATTCAAGCGGGAAATGAAAAACATGTAAACGTAAATTACTTTAATTCAGGTGTTTACTTCTTGAGGTTTCAGTCGGCTTCGAATGTAGGAGTAGTTAGATTTATGAAACAATAATGGAAACTTCAACCTTAATCCAATTTTTAAAAGCTGAACATCATGCTTTTGCCGCTGAAGTAAGCGCAATGGATGAAAAAACTTTCCTATTCACCACAAATGGAAAGTGGACGCCGGGTCAGCAATTGACACATATCCAAAAATCCATTCTTCCAATCGGCATTGGATTAAAATTACCCTTATGGTTGATCGGTTTAATTTTTGGGAAGCGCAAAACAGGAAGTGAGTCCTACGAGAAAATTGAAGCACGATATAGGCAAAAATTGGCGGAAGGTACAAAAGCGCCAAAGCCTTACATTCCACCAAAAGTTCAGTTTTCACAAAAGGAAAAAGTGTGTAAAGCCTTGGTCGGAACGACCAATCAGTTGTGTCGCCAGCTTGAGTTATTACCTGAATCTGCGTGGGATACGGTTCTAATGCCACATCCGTCCTTAGGTAAAATTACCATTCGAGAAATGATTCAATTTTCGTTGGCACACCTGCGACATCATAGAGAGAGTGTACAAATGTTATCCGAATCAGTAATTTGATTGAAATGCGTAGGGACGCAAAAATTTGAGTCCCAACACATTTGTATTGGATTTTGCATCCCATACATTTTTGTTGCAAAATAACGATTCGTCACCAAAAAAATTAAAACCAACCCAGAATTCCCGCGTGAGGGATAGCAACGAAAAGCCCACAGCGAGGTACGAGCGAGGACTTGCAGTGAACAGCCCGACCCTAAAGCCTTTTGGGTTGCCTTTGCTTCGGCCGGGCTTTAGGGAACGCCCCACCCTTTTTTAATGCGGATTTCTGCTGCATTAATTGGGTTAAAAAAACTATTTTCGCCCAAAATTCTTTTATATTTTATGACTTTATAAAATAGTTTTCCTTAACAACAAAAATATTTAG
>CAZWSY010000013.1:27998-46751 GCA_964636775.1 uncultured Lishizhenia sp. | reverse complement strand
CGAGGTACGAGCGAGGACTTGTAGTGGATAGCCCGACCCGATAGGGGCACGTCCAGAAAAATTTTAAGAACAGCATATCTTTATCGAGTTAGTATTCTTCTTTAGCGCTCAGTAATCGCGTTAGAACATTAGCCTGTATTGGCACCCCCGCCGTTGCGGAGAAGCATTGGCACATAATTTACCTAGGACTCAAAAAAACGGTATTTTCAAGAATGTTCTGATTTTGTTTTAGGCTATAAGTATCTGTTTTTACCATTACAGCTAGCTTACTTTTGGAAATTGTTGCGTTTTGATTTTCACATTTGTCAACTTGTCGGTCGAAGCGAGTGATGGATGTATAAGAACCTTTTTTTAGTAATTCGACATCGCTTTCCTTCATTTCTTTCATTTTAAATCGAGTAAAATTAGGGATAGATCGAGCCAATTTATTTCCATCCCAAACCAACCATTGATGTTCCATTTCTGGAGTTGATTTTTCTTTCGAAATTTGAAGAAGTGTGTTTTTTATTCCTTCCTGAAGTTGAGATACACTTGCGAAATCGCACTGAAATTTCAAAATGAAATCAGTATAATTTTCTTCCACTTTTACATTAGAAATCCCATTTTGGCTATCAAGAACTTTAATGAATTGTTGAACTTTACTTTTTATTTCGTCCAAAGACGGCATTTTTTTACCTTCAAGAGAATCAAGCGCTAGAATTGAATTTACTTTCACTTTACTCGAACTTAAATTCACGTTGTATTTCAATGTGCCTGAACCGTCATTGTGAATGGTTAAGTCGTCAATAATTTCGATACAACTTGTTAAAAACAAGAATAAAAAAGGTGCAAAGTAAATCCATTTCATGGGTGCGAAATTAACAATTACAATGCCAATTTTCTATTCATTTTTGATTGATATAGCTATAGAACAATGCAATTTTAAACAGAGAATGTTCTTATTCTCGAAATTTTCGTCAAATAAAAAAGGGCTACCTTTCGATAGCCCTTGATTTGATATGTATCCTAAATTATTTGCGGATAACAATTTTTTGCGAACCAATAGCAGTTGCAGTTTTAACAGAAACAACATACATTCCGTTGCTCAAGTTAGAAGTTGCGATTGTGGTATTCAAACCATTTGCTTTTGCAGAGCTCACTACTTTTCCTGAAAGGTCAGAGATTTCAATTGTTGCATCCATTTCGTTAGCTAAGCTTATGTTTATCAAATCATTAGCTGGATTAGGATAAATACTAAATTCGTCATTAGAAAGTTCACCTACATTTAACGTTGGATCATCAGTAAATCTAACCATAACCGCTCCAGGTGAAGCTAGAAAGAATAAGTCAGCTGAACCAGCTAATTGACCTAACACAGTTTGTTCGTAAGTATTTTGAGCCAAACCGAAACGAACTTCTGTTTGTCCACCATTGTGACAAGCCATTAAAAGGATATCATCACCAGCTGTTAGATTTAATTTACCATTTGCAATTTCACCATCAACCCATTTCAATTTAGACCAAATAGCAGCTGTTCCAGAGATGGTTTTTTTCTCAGTTTCTGCCAGGTAAGCATAGGTTGTTCCATCAAATTTCCAAGCTTCAACCCAATATTCAGCACCAGCAGCACCAGCGGCTTGAGTAGTTAATCTAACCACGGCACCAGTTGTTTGCCAGTCGTTAAAAATATCCATGATATTTCCAATTTTCAACGGATTTCCAGTGTTAGTGGTTGTATTACTGATAGACCCTGTTGCGATTCCATTGTCACGACCGTATTCTTGGCTTGACATTTCAAGAGTAAATTGATCAACATTATTTCCTAAAGCAGAATCGGTATTACCTTCAAGAACAGTAGTTAAATCAATTGTTTTAACACCTGTACCTGTTGGTATGTATGGAGTCGTCATTGAAATGGAATCCGTTGCATTAACAGCAAGTGCAATTGGGTTACCTGTTTGGTCAAAACCACCAGTTGCGGTAATTTTTAAGCTAACACCAGTTTGTGCTTGAGCACCATTATTGTTAACAATAGCTCCAAAAGTTAAGCCTGGGAAAGAAGTTTGTGAATTGTCAATTGTAAAATAATCTAAACCTTGCGTTCCAGCTGGAGTAGCAACAAAAGTATTCACAACTTTTACGTCATTATTCCAAGCTTCAACGATTTGAACGTTGTCAATTCCCCAAAACCAATCCCAAGCACCAACATAGTGGAAACGGATTTTTACGTTATTTGACCAGGTTCCTGTGCCAATTACTGAGGTAATGTTGATTACTTCAATTTCACCTGGAACAGCATTCGTATTTACAGGAACTTCTTCCTCAGGGTTAGCGGTAAATTCAACCCAAGTTGTACCACCGTCGTTTGAAACTTCAACATAGGTGTTATCCAAAAAGTTTCTGTAGTATTCGGAAAACTGTAGGTAGAGGACAGCACTTCCAGCGGCAGAAAGATCAATAGGTGTGTTAATCTCTATATATGAATCTTGTGTTCCCGTACCTCCAGCTGCGTCAGAATCGATAAATGCAAATTTACCGGTTGAACCTGAAAATGTTGCAGGCCATCCATATTGCGCTTGCTGACTAGTAATAGTTGATGGAATAGCCGAAATGATTTGCCAACCTGGGTTACTTCCATTTGCATTAGAACTGTGTCCAGGACCGTTAGTAACTGTCCAGTCTGCCTCTGTTTCAAAGTCATTAGACCAAAGAACATCTCCTTCTGCCTTTTGAACATTGTTTTGTCCCTTGGCTACCTCTCTAACAAACGAACGGTCAAATGGTGCCCCGTACTTTACATTGGTAGCTTTCTGAGCGAAAGCGCCAAAAGCTGTTGCTAAAGCAACGGATAAGTAGATTTTTTTCATTAGTTATAGTTTTAATAAAGCGAAATTAAATAAATATTAATTGTACCATCAAAAAAAGGTATATAAAGTTAAATCAACTTAAAAGGAACACTAATTTGCTCTAGTAGGTTCTGTTTTTTAACACTCCAACAAAATACCTCAATTTATTAACGTCACACGTTTTGGAAAGATTTTCAAGCGATGTTTCAGCCTTCAAAAAATAGTTACTCATGGCTTCACTAGCCAATTTTTCTATCCCCAAATCGCTGAAGATTTGTTTGGTAATTTCTACTTTGGCTAATGCATTATAATATTCTTGAAGCTCATCTAACTTAGCGAGTTGTTGTTCATTTGCTCGAATTCTAGCAAAAATAGACAAGAAAGTTTTTTTGTTCGCCATTACATCACCCCCCACTTGTTTACCAACTTTTTCAGCGTCTCCGTATAGGTCTAAAATATCATCCTGAATTTGAAATGCAATTCCAAGATTCATTCCGATGTCATAAAGAAATTGTTTCTGTTCCTCACTTGCACATCCAACTATCCCTCCCATTTGCATTGCACAACCTAATAAAACTGAAGTTTTCAACCGAATCATTTCAATATACTCTTCTATCGAAACAATGTCTCTGGTTTCAAAGTCCATATCCATTTGTTGTCCTTCGCACACCTCAATTGCCGTTTTATTGAACAGTTGAAGTAATTCGGGAAGGTGTTTTGGATTACATTTGAGTAGTTCTTGATAAGCTCTAACAAACAAAACATCACCAGAAAGAATTGCAATATTCGTGTTCCATTTTTGATGAACGGTTTCTTTCCCTCTTCGCAAAGGTGCTTCATCCATTATATCGTCATGAAGGAGAGTGAAGTTGTGAAAAAGTTCAATCGCGGCTGCAACAGGTAATAATTCCTCCTCCGTGGCATTAAAAAGTGACCCGCTCAAAATAGTTGATACGGGTCTTAATCTTTTTCCTCCTAAAGCGAGAAAATAGCGCAAAGGTTCATAAAGGTTAGCAGGCTCTTTGGGAAAGTCTGTTTCCCAAAGGTATTTTTCAATTCTTCCTGTACTTTGAGCTATATCCAGCATATAATTATAATAAATTCATCAAATAGTGACCGTAACCACTTTTAACAAGTGGTGCTGCAATTTGTTGTAATTCTTGTTTGTTAATAAAACCGTTTCTGAAAGCTACTTCCTCTATACAGCCGATTTTTAATCCTTGTCTTTCTTCGATTACTTGAACGAATTGTCCCGCTTGCATTAGTGAGGTGAATGTTCCTGTGTCCAACCAAGCTGTGCCTCTATCTAAAACCGCCACTTTTAACTTCCCTTTTCTCAAGTATTCGGCATTTACATCGGTTATTTCATATTCTCCACGAGCTGAAGGTTGAAGATTTTTAGCAATTTCAACCACAGAATTATCATAAAAATATAATCCTGGAACGGCATAATTTGATTTTGGTTTTAGCGGTTTTTCTTCAATAGAAACAGCATTCATGTTTGCATCAAATTCTACTACTCCATATCTTTCAGGATCACTCACGTGGTAGGCATATACAACTCCGCCATCAGGGTCATTGTTCTCTTTTAATAAGGTATCCATTCCAACTCCGTAGAAAATATTGTCTCCTAGGATAAGCGCAACTTTATCGTTACCAATGAATTCTTCACCAATAACAAAAGCTTGAGCAAGACCGTTTGGAATTTCTTGAACGGCATATTGGAAATTACAACCAAGATTTTTTCCGTCTCCCAAAAGTTTTTCAAAATTGGGCAAATCGTGAGGCGTGGAAATAATAAGAATCTCACGAATACCAGCACTCATTAAAATAGACAGTGGATAATAAATCATTGGTTTGTCGTAAATCGGCATGAGTTGCTTACTTACCGCCAAGGTTAATGGATGAAGCCTTGTGCCTGATCCTCCAGCTAAAATGATTCCTTTCATAATTTATATGTTAAGTTGATGATTTGCCGTTTTCGTCAATGGAAAGTTCGTTCCAATCAATGTCACTATCTTCTTCATAAGCCTCAAAATAAGGTTCTTGAAAAGATTTAGTGGTAATGAATTTATCTAAAGTAAGTAAAAGCGAAGGAAGCACAACTAAATTGGTAATCATCGCAACCAATAAAGTTATTGAAATAAGTAACCCCAAAGCTTTAGTTCCTCCAAATTGTGAAAACATGAATACAGAAAAACCACAAAATAGCACAATTGAGGTGTAAAACATTCCAAGACCAGCGTCTCTGATAGAATTCGTAACACATGTTTTGATATCCCATTGTTTCGTTTTAAGTTCCATTCTATATTTGGCTAGAAAGTGTATAGTGTCATCTACTGAAATACCGAACGCAATACTGAAAACCAACAGTGTAGATGGTTTTAAAGGAATTCCAAAATAACCCATAATTCCACCTGTAAATAGAAGCGGAATTAAATTAGGTACCATTGAAATTACCACCATTCTCCAAGAACGGAATAAAACGGCCATTAATATTCCTATACACAAAATGGCAAAAAGCAAACTAGTAATTAGGTTGTTGACCAAATACTTAGTCCCTTCGGAAGCCACCACGGATGTTCCTGTGAAGGTGACATCGAAATATTCTTTGTCAATGGTATTCCTCAAAAGCTTCGGGAAATAAGACTCAGAGTAGTACTTTTTCTTTAGTTCCAAATTGGAATCAAATTCGCTTTCATCGATTTTGGTTTTTCTCGATAATGCCTCGTGTATTCCGTTCGACAAATAATTGAATTGTTCAAAAATACTGTCGTAATAGGCTTTGTTTCCTTTAGACAGATTCACCAATCTTTCAATTTCGGCTTTATCCGGATTTAAAATCGAATCCACTTGACTACGAATTTTCCCCACTTTTTGAGCCACTTCATAAGAACCCAAATCCTTCATTTGACTTCGAATGCGAACAGTACAAGTATTAGTATCAAGCAATTCTTTTAAGGATAAACCACCTCCATTAGCATTAGTAATCGTGAAGTTGTCGATGTATTTTTTTAAGCGAAGTTTATCGCGATTACTAATTAGCTTATACTGTTCAGGGTTGTTGTTGTAGTAAGCCATATTGACCACTTTTACAAAATCAACTGGCGAAATACTTCTGGAAAAAAGCGTGTCTTCTTTAAGGATTTGTTGAACTCCCTCCAATCTTTCTAAAGTAGAGCCTTTAAATAAACGACCTTTCTCTTTATAGGAAACCATTATTTCAAATGGAATACTACCACCAAAGTGTTTTTCAAGAAATTTGATATCAAGTAGAATCTGGTCATTTTGGGGCAAATCTCCTGCGATATTGCCCGTAGCTTCTATTCTTAATAATCCGATAACTGAGATTACAACAAGTGTAACGGCTGTTATATAAATTTTCGTTCTGTGGTTACTAGTGATTTTTATAATTCCGTTAATTAGACCAACTGCGAATTTACGGTCTAAATGCTTTAAATGACGGGCTTTTGGCGGCTTGGAAAAGGAAGCGAAAATTGGCAAAATACAAAGAGAAAGAATAAATACCATCATAATATTGCTTGATGCTGCAATACCAAATTCCATTAGTTTCTCTGAATTGGTGAATGCAAAAGTTAAGAAGCCGATTGCAGTGGTGAAATTGGTAAGAAAGGTTGCGGTTCCAATTTTTTGAATTACACGTGAAAGTGCTTTTACCTTGTTTCCATGGTCTTTAACTTCCTGGTGGAATTTGGTTAATATGAAAATACAATTCGGGATTCCAATTACAATCATCAAAGGTGGAATCAATGCCATCAAAATGGTCAACTTGTAACCCATAAACGCTATGCTACCCATTGCCCAAATAACCGCAACGGCCACAACGGTCATACACATAGCTACAACACGGAATGAACGGAAAAACAAGTAGAGCAAAGCAGAAGTAACCAACATCGAGAACCCAATGAATAAAAACATTTCACCTTGGATTCGTTTTGCAATTACTACTCTCAAATGAGGAAGACCAGCAAAGTGAAATTTACCCAATTTCTTTTCATAGCTTTTCGCTAAATCTTCAATTTCTAAAACAACATTTGATTTCTTTTTGTCGGTCAGGTATTTTTCATTTATTCCAACCATCATCAAGGAAACTGTACCTGAATCGCTGTATAAAAGTCCTTTGTAAATTGGATTATTTTTAATTTCTCTTCTTATTGAATCAATACTTTTTTCGCCATAAGTGGTGTCTGAAAAAATTCGACTAACTTCAAAACGATTTTCGATTCGATTATTCTTGATAGTAAAGAGTGTCGCCTCGGAAATAATGGATTCAACCCCATCAAATTGAAGAATGGAATCACCTAATTGTTTCCAATACCTGAAATTTTTCTCGGTGTAAAGGGAATCGGTTTCAACACCAATGACAAGTGCACCACCATCCTCACCGAAAAGTTTTTTGAATTTCTTATAATTTTCAGTTGTCTCCGAATTTTTGGGAAGAACGATTCCGTATTTATTGTCTAGATTCAGTTCTGTTGCGGCATAAAACCCAAAAAATACGGTCAGAAGGGTGATTATTCCGAGTATAAAAAATCTATTGCGAAGTATGAAGTTTGCTAGTTTTTGCCACATGTTTGGTGTGTTGCCGCTTGCTACGACAAGAGACAAATGTAAGTAAATGAATGGAAATAGGGCAATTTAACAGAAATCTAAAGCCACCTAAACAAATCGTCAAACATTCTTTTCCCCCAAGGGGTATTGCCGTATTCTTTTTCTATTTTCAACTTTAACTCCTTTAAGGTCATTGGTTTATTCTTTCCGATGTCTAATTTAAAATCATCTGCTTTTGGCACAATAGCCTCTACTTTTTTAGCGAAGTAAATAATTCCACCGTCTTCAGTAGCGAGACCTAAAATCGTTCCGGGTAAACCTGAAAAACCCTCTGGACCAACAGATGGCACAAGTGCTGAAGTGTACCAAGCATAAATCCTTGTTGTATCGTTTTTTTGGTAAATGGCTTTTCTACATTCATAACCACAGATGGATCTTTTTGCATCCGTTATTTTCCATTGTCTTTCGGGAAGAGAATCCAAAATGAAAATATTCTGTCCAAACAAAGCCAGCAGAATTAATTGCGATTTATTGTTAAGGTTTTGAACGTAAGAATTTTTTGTAGTTGTCCACGACATATCATCGGTTTTGTCTGTTGGAATTGGTTTGAAAATAGACGCAGTATCGTTGAAATACAAATAGAATCCCTCGTTGCGAATTTTATTTTCTTCAGTTACCATCCTTCTCATGCGTTGGTCTTTGAACCGCTTTTCCAAGTTGGTACGGCGTTCAAAAGTTATTCTTCCGTATTCCATGTATTGCCCGAAAAGCAATTGAGGTAGAAGAAAAAATAGCATTACAACTTTAAAACCAGCCTTTAAAATCATCTTCTTTTGTTTTATTGTTATTGAATTTGTATGTCACTTTAACCAGAAAATACCTCGAAATAATTCGTGTGAAATTGTCGGTAATCACGTTTGCGTTAATATCACGTTGCAAGTTGATGTTTTGATTCAAAATGTCGTTGAGTTGAATGGTTGCGATTAGATTTTGAGTAGGCAAGAAATATCTACTGATTTCTGCATTCCACAAAAGAATGTTTCTGTTAAATCCTGCTGCGCGATTGGTATTTATGGTATAACTCAACTCTGTTTTTATAAAAAATTTCGCGCGAGTTGTCCATCTGATATTGGAGTAAATGTACTGTATTTGAAAAGGTTGATTCGAAAAAGCAGACAACGAGCTTCTCGGATTTTGATAAGTAAAATCATACCCTGTATTTATCTCCAAAGAATCGAATTTCACTTCTACGTCAATACCGGGTTTAAAGGAAAACATCGTGGTAACATTATTTTGACCGTTTATGATATTGGTGTATTTGTTGTAAAAAACGTTGAAGTCGGGACGTAACTCCAATTTGCGATTGAAGAAAGAAATACCACCTCCAGCGTAAGCATTCGCGAACATATTTCCGTCAACATTAACAGTTTGAGAAACTTGTCGTCCGAGGTTGTCAAAAGTGGTTGAATTGGCAAAGTCATCGTTTGTAAACGTTGCATTTCCACCCATCCATATATATCTACCTGTTAGTGCTTGCCATGAATTAAAGTTCATTCGAATATTGTGCTGAAAATTAGGTTGAAGGTTTGGGTTTCCGACTTGAATTCGGTTCGGATTGCTGTTATCAAATACAGGCTGCAAATCATTAATTGAAGGTGGAGCTGATGAGGTTGAATAGAAAATTCCCAAACGTTTACTCATACTCGCTTTGAATTGATAAGAAGCTTTAGGGAGTATGTTGTTGATGTTTTGGAAAATACTTGTGTCTAAAATGAGATTACGGTTTTCAATAGCGATATTTCGGTAGCCAACTCCTGCTGTAACTGTATGTTTTCCTTTTTCAAAAATGAGCGATCCTGTTCCGCGATGTTGTTGACGAAGGTTATCAAAGTTATTGGATAAAAGCCCAACTAGCTCATTGTAATCTCCATTTAAACCACGATTAAACGTTTGTCTATCCTGTTTTGATTTACCAAACTCGTAAAGGTATTCCGTTTCAACAATCCAATTTTTTGCAATAGGTTCACGATATGTAATTATCCCGAAATGGTCATTTTTACTATTAAGGTTCTTGCGTTGTTGGTCGATTGTATCACTAAAAAAAGCAGTTCTAGAATAAGATTTGAGGGAACCATCGGAATTATTATTGTTGAAGTTGAAAATGTATTTAAACTCCAATTCTCGACTCGGTTTTTTAAATTTTCGTCGCAAAATTGCCTCAGAATTACTTGAAATTCCTTTAGAAACGTTTCCGTTCGTTATGTCCGTTAGGAAATACTCAACAAAATTCTCGTCACGGAAACTATTGATGTTATTGGTTGTTGAACTTCCTTGGTCGAAAGTAACGTTGGGACGAACCTCTAAATTTGTTAGAGAGTCTATTTTTTGGGTGTAAGTAAAGCTCACACGATGCGACTGATTTGCAGTGGTTGAAATAACGGAATCCCTCGTATAATAAGAACTGTCTTGAAGAAAATATTGTGACTGACTGCTCTGCTTGGCCACCAAACGATTGTCATAAAAAGAGTAATTAGCGTTGAATTTTCCGTTCTTCCCAATTTTATCCGAATAATAAATTCCTGCTTTTAAGGTTTGAGGAATACCTGCATTTGTGAAGCCTCCATTTTGATTCCAAAAACTCATGCCGCTATTTTCCCGTTCGTTGTCTAAACCGAATTTGTTCATATCACCCCATCCAAAATTGGAGCGAGGCGTATTGGATGTCAATAAGAAAACCGAAATTTTCTGCTTGTTTGAAAACTTGTTGAACAGCAGTTCTCCTTCATAAAATGTTCTATCTGCACCAGTTAATGAAAAATCGGATGCAGCGGAAGCTTTTCCGAAATACCCTTTTTTGGCATCTGCTTTCAATCGAAGGTCTAGTACTTGAATTTTGTCGTCTTCTCCCGCCTTAGCATTTTCGTTTTTCTTTTCATAGACAGCAACCGATTCTACGCCTTTAGCTGCTAGGTTTTTCGTTGCAATTGTCGGGTCTGAACCAAAAAATTCGTCACCATCCACCAATACCTGACTGATTTCCTTCCCCTGTGACTTGATTTTTCCTTGTTCGTCAACGGTTAAACCTGGAAGTCGTTTGATTAAATCTTCCACCACCGCATTTTCGTTGACTTTAAAGGAATCTGCAACATAAATCAAAGTGTCGCCCCGGTAGAAAATGGGGTTCTTATTGGCATAAATGATTACCTCATCTAATTCTTTGGTCTTCATACTCAATCGAATAGAAGGAATGTCAATACTAGAATTTCCGGAATTCCCGAAAATGAAGATGGATTTAGGTTCAAAATCAGGATGCTCAACTAACAACGTGAACGTGTCAACCTTAAAATTGGTGAGGGTGAAATCTCCGTTTTTGTCGGTACGAGTATGTTTTAGCAACAATGAATCCTTAATTCTCACTGCGGATACAGCTACATTTGCCAAGGATTTTTTACCCGAGGTGTCCACCACATGTCCACTCACCCGCATATTTTGCGCAAAAATTTGTCCACTTGTTACAAATACAAACAAGTAGATCAAAAGCTTCAAATATTTTGTCATAGCTTGCGAAAGTATTTTTTTCGTTTCGATTGACTTTTAATGAAAATGTTCAGCGGTATAATCACGTGGTGCGTGGTTGATGTAAGGTTTAAGTCACAATGTGTTGTAAACAACTTCTTCGTTGAGGTCAAAAAGAATCCTTTGTCCCGTCTAGTTTTGAACTTTATTTTTAAGATCACAAAATGGGAAATTACAAAGCACATTTCATTGCCATAGGCGGAAGTGCCATGCACAATTTAGCTATTGCGTTGAGTCGAAAGGGAGTAGCTGTTACAGGATCTGATGATGAGATTTTTGAGCCTTCTCGTTCGAGGTTGGAAAGGGAAGGTTTGTTACCTGAAAAAATGGGGTGGTTTCCAGAGAAAATCACAAGTCAAGTTTCTGCGGTTATATTAGGAATGCATGCCCACGCTGATAATCCAGAATTGGCAAAAGCAAAAGAACTAGGAATTCCCATTTTTTCCTATCCAGAATATTTGTTTGAACAAAGCAAGAATAAAACAAGAATTGTAATTGGCGGAAGTCACGGAAAAACAACAATCACTTCCATGATATTGCATGTTTGTAAGGCCTTGAATTTGGATGTGGATTATATGGTTGGTGCACAACTTGAAGGCTACGATTGCATGGTTCGGTTGAGTGAATCTGCCCCATTTATCATTTTGGAAGGTGATGAATATTTAAGTTCTCCCATTGACAGAAGACCAAAATTCCATCTTTACCAGCCTAGTATTGCCCTTTTGAGCGGAATTGCTTGGGATCATATCAATGTGTTCCCAACCTTTGAAAATTACGTCGAACAATTCAAAATTTTCACGGATTTAATCCCTTCGGATGGGGCGTTGATTTACAACGACGAAGATTCTGAAGTTCGAAAGTTAGCTGAATTAAGTTCCTCTCGAATTGAAACAATTTCATATCAAACACCCCAATTCGAACTAACAGAAAATGAAACTATTGTGACTTGGAAAGAACAGCGATATTCTCTTGCTATTTTTGGTTCCCACAACTTGCAAAACATGATTGGTGCGATGCGTGTTTGTGAAAAAATGGGCGTTTCAAATCACGATTTCTTGTCTGCTCTTTCCACTTTTACTGGAGCAGGGAAACGCTTGCAATTGGTAGGTGAAAAAGGGGATTTTATTTGTTACAAGGATTTCGCACATTCACCTTCTAAGTTAAAAGCTACCACGCAAGCAGTAAAGGAAAAATACCCAAATCGAAAACTTGTGGCGTGTATGGAGTTGCACACTTATTCCTCTTTGAAAAAGGAATTTTTACCGCAGTATGAAGGTGCAATGGATAAAGCGGATGTCGCTTTAGTTTACTTCAATCATGAAGTTGTGGCGCATAAACGTTTAAGTCCAATCGATAAAGCGATGGTGGAATCTGGATTTGGCGAGGGTGTAAAAGCTTACGATAATCGCGATGAATTACTAAAATTTTTAAAAAATCAACATTGGAAAAATAGTGTTTTGTTGTTGATGTCCTCCGGAACTTTTGACGGCGTGGATTACGGTGTGTTGTTTGATGAATTGGCGAAATAGAAAGATTAAATTTGTAAATGTCTCAAACAACTAAATCGATCAAAAATCCTTAAATGCGAAGAGAATGAACGAAAAAATCTACAGCGACGACCAAAATGAAATTCGTTATTCTAAAATCAAGAGCATAGAAGGGGAGGTTCATTTTAAGGGGTTCGGTGTAAAGTATGTAGCAGCCGGGGAAGAAATCTATTTCGCTAACCAGAAGAAATTCATTGTTCGAGAGGGAGAATATATTATCGGTAATGACTTTACTCAATCAACTGTTGTCATCAATCAGGAAAAAGAGGTTCAAGGTTTGTGTATTGACATTTCGCCACAAATTATTAGCGAAGTTGTTGATTATCATACTTTAGACAGTAATGATCTCAGGGAATTTTTGTTGTCTGACCAGTTTTTTGTAAACCGATACAATTCAAAAAACACAAGTTTGGGTTATACACTGAATGAAATCAATCAAAAAATTTCATCGGGACAACTCAAAAATGATATTCAGCAAAACGAACTTTTCTACAGTTTAGCCGAGTCAATTATCACCGACCAACGCTTTGTTTTCAATCATTTAAATAAAATGTCCTTCAAGAAATTAGTAACGAATGAAGAAATTTTTAGAGCCTTATTGAATGCTAAATCGTTTATTGACGAACATATTCTTGAAAATTTATCGTTGGAAGAGCTGAGTCGAATCGCAGGAATTTCCAAATACCATTTTATCCGACTTTTCAAAAATACTTTCAATGTTTCACCTTATCAATACCAAAAAAGAATGCGTTTAGAATTTGCGAAACATCAACTTTTAGAAGGAAAAGAATTACTTGATGTGGCAATTTCAATCGGCTACGCTGATTTGCCCACTTTTTCAAAAGCCTTTAAACAAGTATTCGGATTGGCTCCGAGTTTACTGTCGCGTTGACCTGAATTTTCATTTAATTTTAGTAATTCAAAACACTAGATTATGTTTTTTTCGCAGCTTGACGAACCCTTTGAATTGACAGAAGAACAACTTGATTTCTACGAAAAGAATGCCTTTATTAAAATAAAATCCGTTTTTTCGGAAGAAGTTATTGCTCATTTCAACACAGTGATTTCCAAAAAAGTGGAAGAGATCAATCAAGAAACCAGTCCTTTGGAAGACAGATCTACCTATGGAAAAGCGTTTCTTCAGTTATTTAACCTGTGGACGATTGAACCGGAAATTAAAAAACTTGTATTCAGTAAACGACTTGCAAAACTTGCTTCGGATCTAATGAGAGTTGATGGTGTTCGCTTGTACCACGACCAAGCCTTATTCAAAGAAAGTGGCGGTGGAATTACCCCTTGGCATGCTGACCAAAATTATTGGCCTTTGGCTTCCAATAAAACCGTTACAGTATGGATTCCCTTACAAAAAACGCCTTTGGAAATGGGACCATTAGAATTTAGCGCTGGAAGTCAACAAATAATTTCAGGAAGAGAATTGTCAATTAGTGACGAAAGTGAATCATTTATCAATAAAAATCTAAAAATCAACGATCTACCGCATATTATTGAACCATTTGATGTAGGAGAAGTTAGTTTTCATTCCGGATGGATTTTTCATCGGGCAGGAGCAAATACCAGTAAGCAACAACGCAAGGTGATGACCATTATATACATGGACAAAAACATGACTTTAAAACAACCTGAAAACAAGGGTCAAGAAAACGATTGGAAAACATGGTGTCCAGGTGTTGAAATTGGAAGCCTTATTGATTCGCCATTAAATCCTATTCTTTTTGAAAAGACAGCTTAGTTTATTAATGTCTAACTAATTGAATAATTCTTTTACTCAATCCAATCGATTCAATACAAATTCCATCATCGTCTCATCTAATTTCGAAAACGCAAACCCTGACTGTCCGTCAGGCAGGCATTTCTTACCAAGGTCTTTCAACGAAGCGCCAATATGATATAAGTCCTTTCGGTCGATGATTAGAAAGCGGTCGTGACTTTCTCGAAGTTCTCGAATTTGAATGGGTGGATATTGGCTGTTGTGTCTTTCTAAATCGAGTTGTAAAACCCTAGAAATTGTTTTGGAGTATAGGATAGCTTCGACACTTTCAGCGCGTTTACTCAAATGAGCCAATACCTTTTCGTCGATATAATTGTCAATCATAAAAATTTCTTTAGTGACTGAACGAATAATTTTTGACATCAAATAATGCGCATCGAATCTGCCGCAGCAGACAGGAATTTGTCCATCAAAGAAAATACCTTGGGTGGGAATTAGTTGAGAGTTAATTCTACTTTAAAAGTAACACAATACCTTATAAATCGACCTAGAAATAAATAGCAATTTTTGACAAATTCTACTAAAAAACTATCCATTCATTTGTACAAAAAATTGAAATGAAATATTTTATTCTTTGGTTAATTTTGACTATTTGGCAATCTATTTTTTGTCAACTAGAACGATCGCCCCGCTTTGGTGCACAAGTAGAATTTATAAAAGATAAAAACTTTTCGGGCTGTAAAGTTATTCGTGTTGCAGGTGGAACAAGTGCTGAATTGCAACTGCAAGCAGAAGATGTAATCCTAAAATTGGATGGAAAAGCTATTCTGTCAAAAGAGTTTTTTTTAGATGAGTTTATGAAACACAAAATAGATTCACAAATTGAGCTTACTGTTCTTCGTGACAAAAAAGAATTGGTGTTAAAAGGAAAAGTAATCGGACGTCCATACGAAACTGACGATAATGCGAAAGTCATTTACGACCAAGCGAGTTTTAAAGGAGGAGAATTACGGGTTATCATCAACAAACCTTACAAAGAAGAGAAAATGCCTGCAATGCTTTTTATTCCCGGGTACACTTGCAGCAGCATTGATGACTTGCCGTACTACCATCCTTACAAACGTATAATCGATGCTTATGTTGACGCAGGTTATGTGACATTACGCATTGAAAAAAGTGGATTAGGTGACAGTAAAAATACGCCTCCATGCGAATCCTGTGATTTACTAGATGAAATCGAAAACTTTGAAGTGGGCTTGAAAAAATTGAAGTCATTGCCTTATGTAGATACTAATCAAATTATCATTTTCGGTCATTCGATGGGTGGTATTGTTGCTCCTGCTATTAGTGCTAAACATCAGGTTGCTGGTGTGATAGTTTATGGCACAACTGCTAAATCGTGGTTTGAATACCAATTAGAAATGTACCGCGTTCAAAATGCACTTTCTGGAATGAATCCAATTGAAGTAGAGGCTTCGGTTGTGTCACAGTACGATTTAAACTACCGTTTTTTCGTTAAAAAAGAGAAACTGGAAAACATGGCGAAGGATCCAAAAGTAGATAGTATTCTACGAGCAGTTTGGGAGTACGATGGTGCAGGCAAAATATACAGTAGAAACGCAGAATACTGGCGACAAATTCAAGACTTTCCTCACCTCGAGAATTGGAAAAACACGGCTGCCAAAGTATTGGTTCAGTTTGGCGAATCTGATTTTCAAGCTTTTTCTTTAGCGGATCACCAACAGATTGTAAACACTGTCAATCACTTTCACAAAGGAAATGCTGAATTAATTAGTTTTCCTTTAACTGATCACTATTTCGCAAAATCAGGAAGTATGCAAGAAGCGTTTGATAAATTTTCAGGGGGGCAAATTCAACAGCTTTTTGATGAATACAATCCTGCTGTGGGAACAAGCGCAGTCAATTGGAGTAATAAAATTTTAGCGAAAGAAAATAGAATTGAGTTACCGCAAAAAGGTTGGCAAAAGCTAGAAACGGCGCCTTATCCTGGAAAACAAGACGATATCACCTTTATTAACGAACGATTGGGTTGGTATGTAAACGGTTATGGCTCAATCTATCACACTAATGATGGCGGGGAAAATTGGCACAAATTGTATGAAAAACAAGGAACTTTCTTTCGCTGTGTAGCCTTTCTTGATAGTTTGAACGGATTTGTTGGAAATGTCGGAACAGACTATTTTCCAAATGTAAAAGATACGATTCCGCTTTATCAAACAAAAGATGGTGGTAAAACGTGGCTACCTGTTAGCTATGAAGGACCTTACGTGAAAGGTTTGTGCGCAATTGATATCGTTAAAGAACCCTTTATCAACCATGGACAAATTGGATACGTTCATCACCTTTACGCCGTTGGAAGAGTGGGTTCACCTGCTAATCAGTTGGTTTCTCACGATGGCGGAAAAACTTGGAAATCAGCTCCGGTGAAAAAGGGAGAAATGCTCTTCGATATTAAGATGTTTGATACCAAAAGGGGATTTGCTTGTAGTGCCAGTTCTGCAAATATAGCCGAATCAAATGCCGTGATGCTCTACACCAAAAACGGAGGTAAAAAATGGAAAAAAGTATATCAATCCAATCGACCTTTTGAAACAACGTGGAAGGTATCTTTTCCAACGGAGAAAACGGGTTATGCCACGATTCAATCCTATAATCCTGATCCAAATGTAAAACAACAACGCATCATTAAAACGGTCAATGGTGGAAAAACATGGGAAGAAATAAACTTAGTTGAAGATGCTACAGCCCGCGAATTTGGTATTGGATTTATCGACGAAAACCATGGATTTGTTGGGACAATGACTAGTGGATATGAAACAAGCGACGGAGGAAAAACTTGGTCGAAAGTTGACCTCGGAATTGCTTGTAACAAAATCCGTTTTTATCAGTCAAAAGACCGAAGAAAATTCGGATATGCAATTGGAAAAAATGTTTATCGCTTTAATGAATAAAAAATGAAAACAAACACAAAATTCAATCGCTTCCTCTATGTAGGTTTTGTTCTATTCGGAGTTTATAGAATTTTTACTGGAGAATTTGGTGAAGCAGCAATGAATCTAGGAATCGCTCTGGCTTTTGATCCATTTGACACCTCTCAGCCTTGGAATGAGCGTTCAATGTGGCAAAAAGCATGGTTGATAGCGCATCTGGGCATTTGCGCAGCTTGTCTTGGCTATGAAATTGGAGTTGGATAAAACTTCAAGTTTTCAATTAACCATAAACCTTTACTGCTTTAATAATTTCAGTGTCAATACGTTTGTCAATTAATACATGAAATCCATTTTTCAAATAAAAAGACAAAGGAGATTTGTAATTCGTTCCATTTTTTTTTAAATCGGAGTCGTGATCAATGACCCAACCATAAATTTGCTGGTGTTCCTCTAAAAGTCGTCGAAGTAGTTTTGATCCTAGTCCCAACCCTTTATATTCTGGAGAAACAATAATTGAAAACCGTATTTCTTCCTCCTTTTCAAAACTCACCGCCCATGCAAGGATTCGTCCTTCTTTTTCAATCCAATAATGGTCATAATTTTTGACATCCAACAACAATAGACCGAATCGATTTTGAAGTTTGAGAGGATATTCTTCATTCCAAAGTGCATCGATTTGTGCGTTTTGTACGTCGGTCAAAATTCTTGTACTAACGATTTCATAGTCGTTATTTTCATTCACTTTCATGACGGATTTCAATTCGTTCCAAACGACCTTTTCGTTTTACAATGTTCTTGTAATCCCACTGAATCTCAATTGATTTTTTGAGCCAACGAAGCAGATTGTCTGAGTTAATTTCTGAAACCTCGTTGTAAAATATCGAGGCATCTTTGAATTTTTCACCACGAACATTCAAATCCGATTCGTCAAAATCTGCTCCACTCCAAAACATAAGACGAATTCCTTTTTTTTGCTTGCTGTATCCAACAATAGGATTTTCGTGAATGAACCATACCGGGTGCGCATGCCAAATTTTGGAAGTTGAACCAGTCAAATTTTCAGAAATAAGTAGGTACAATTTAGCACAAATTTCGGCTTCTTTTACAGAAAGTCTTTCGTTGTATTCAGCTATTGAAGACACGTTTAGCGGTGTTGGTCGATTAAAATATTATTTCCATCTGGATCAGTCAAGGTGATATATTCGGGACCTTCAGTAGTTAAATCTGCTTCTCGAGTCAGCTCAATTCCAGCATTTTTCAATGTTTCTTGAATCAAACGAACATCATCGAATTCTTCTAGATTTTGTGCATTTCCATCCCAACCTGGATTGAAAGTGATAATGTTACCTTCAAACATTCCTTGAAAAAGACCAATAACGGCATTTTCATTTTTGAGAACCACCCAATTGTGGTCAATATTTCCGCCTTTGTATTGAAATCCTAATTTCTCATAAAAAGCTTTGGAGGCATGAATATCTTTCACTGCCAAACTGATTGAAAATGCACCGAGTTTCATTTGTTTATCATTTATTAATCGAATATAAGAATTTTAT
>CAZWSY010000013.1:0-27988 GCA_964636775.1 uncultured Lishizhenia sp. | reverse complement strand
GATTTACATACTAAATATTCCGAAATTACATAAATAAAATTCCGAGATTACATAAAATTTAAATCGTTCATAAACCCTATTATTTACACATTCAATCCCTAACTTTTTTGAAACAAGCATAACGTTTTCACAATGATTTTATAAAGCCCAATCTTTGGTATAAATCGCACAATCTCAACTTCTATCCGTAATTTTGCACCATGAATAACGAACGACCATTATCCGACTGGCTACCTATGTCCTTGAAAGAGGCAGAAAAGCGTGGCTGGGAAGAATTTGATGTGATATTAATCTCTGGTGACGCCTACGTAGATCATCCTGCATTCGGAACGGCTGTTATTGGTCGCATCATTGAAGACGAAGGTTTACGAATCGGAATTGTGGCGCAACCTAACTGGAAAGACGATTTGCGCGATTTCAAGAAATTGGGAAAACCACGTTTGTTTTTTGGCGTAACTGCTGGTTGTATGGATTCGATGGTGAATCATTACACAGCCAATAAGCGTTTGCGCTCAACAGATGCCTACACGCCAGGAGGTGAAGCAGGTTTTCGTCCCGATTATGCGTCGATTGTTTACAGTAATATTTTAAAAGATTTATTTCCAGATGTGCCGGTGCTTTTAGGTGGTATCGAAGCTTCTTTGCGTCGTGTAACGCATTATGATTACTGGAAAGACCAATTGATGCCGTCTATTTTAGTGGATTCAAAAGCAGATTTATTGGTGTATGGAATGGGCGAACAACCCTTACGCGAATTGTTGCGCTTATTGAAAAAAGGTGTGCCGTTTAATCAAGCTAAAACCTTAAAACAAGTTGCTTTTTTGCAAGAAAAAGAATTAGACTTACCCAAAAACAAAAACTGGGAAACAGTTGAATTAGCAAGTCACGAAGACTGTTTACAAGATAAAATTAAATACGCTGCCAACTTCAAAATTGTTGAAGTGGAATCCAATAAATGGGAAGCGAACCGCATTATTCAACATGTTGGTAATGAAACGTTGGTAATCAATCCGCCCTACAAAACGATGACGGAAAATGAGGTGGACAAGTCGTTTGATTTGCCTTACACTCGTTTGCCACATCCAAAATACAAAAAACGAGGTGCCATTCCAGCGTATGATATGATCAAGTTTTCCATCAACATGCACCGTGGCTGTTTTGGTGGTTGTAGTTTTTGCACGATTTCCGCGCATCAAGGGAAATTTATTGCTTCAAGAAGTGAAAAATCGATTTTAGCAGAAGTAGAACAAGTGGTAAATCACCCTGAATTTAGAGGTTACATTTCTGATCTAGGTGGTCCTTCAGCGAATATGTATAAGATGAAAGGGAAAGACGAAGCGATTTGTGCGCGTTGTACTTCTCCGAGCTGTATTCATCCTGTGATTTGTAGCAATTTGGATACGTCTCACAAACCTTTGACAGAATTATATCGCAAAGTAGACGCCAATCCTAAAGTTAAAAAAGCGTTTGTTGGTTCTGGAATTCGCTACGATTTATTGGTAGATGACTTCAATAAAAACAACGAAGACGGCAACCACGACGAATACATTGAGCAAGTCATTACACGACACGTCAGCGGGAGATTGAAAGTGGCACCGGAACATACCTCAGATGCAACCTTACGTGTGATGCGCAAGCCTTCATTTAAATATTTCCATAAGTTCAAAGAGAAATACGATAGAATCTCTGAAAAACATGGGTTGAAACAACAATTGATTCCTTACTTTATATCTTCTCATCCAGGTTGTGAGGAGGAAGACATGGCAAATTTGGCTGCAGAAACAAAAGATATGGGTTTTCAATTGGAACAAGTGCAAGATTTCACACCTACTCCAATGACCGTTGCAGAGGTGATATACTATACTGGCGTTCATCCTTACACCTTGAAACCAGTTAAAACGGTAAAAACCAAAGAAGAAAAATTGAATCAAAATCGTTTCTTTTTCTGGTACAAACGTGAAAATCAAGATTGGATTCGTCAACGATTGAACAAAGCAAAACGACCTGACTTAATTGAAAAATTATTGGGTGAACAAAAACCAAAAACGGAAAAGCAAATCCCTAAATGGTTGGCGGAAAGGAGGAAAAAGTAAGAATATGAGGGGCGTCTATTTTTTCCGAATTGTTGAAGTGATTTTTTCCTAAGCTCTGAATGAAGTAATTTTCCACATTTTTTCTCCATGTCGCACTCCACCTTCTATCTTTAGTTTCCGTTCATTTTCAACTCTCTTCGCCGCGGCGGATTTCAATTCTCAATTCTCCATTTTAACTTTATTCTATCCCTTAACAACTATTCACACCAAATCAGTTAATGCTTCAAATTCGTGGTAAAGCAATCTAAACAATATCTTTACCTTTGTTTCCTTGATTATGGCACTTCGATTTTTTAATCCCAAAATAACCCACAAAAAGTTTTCCTTTTACACGCGCTACTACGATGAGCGAAAGGAAAAGCTAGATTTAAAACGTAAATCTTACGAAACCTCAGAATTGGATAGCGAAGACAGAACCGAAATATTGAAAGATAAACTTCGCGATACTTGGTCGATTGGAAAGACTAGACAGAAAGCCAATTACGAAGCGAATTTTAGGGTTGTTGTGCTGATTTTTTTGATAGTTGCACTTGGTTATTTCGTGTTCAATGGACTCGATGATATCGACAAGGTTATACATAAATTGATGGGAAAATGAGTATCATTAATCTACTTCCCGAACATATCGCCAACCAAATTGCAGCGGGTGAAGTGGTGCAACGGCCAGCTTCAGTTGTAAAGGAAATGGTGGAAAATGCCATTGATGCCGGTGCACAAAAAATTCAGGTCATTATTAAAGATGCAGGTCGAACTTTAATTCAAATTATTGATGACGGCGCAGGAATGAATGCTGAAGATGCGGTGAAATGTTTTCAACGACATGCAACAAGTAAAATCAAAACTGCTGACGATCTTTTTCAATTGCAGACCAAAGGATTTAGAGGTGAGGCTTTGGCTTCTATTGCTGCAATTGCACACGTGACGCTTCGTACAAGACAGGAAGGTGATTCAGAATTGGGAACTTTAATTCAAGTTGAAGGTTCGCAAATAACGGTAAATGAATCAACTGCTTGTTCGAAAGGAACTTCCTTTGAGGTGAAAAATATTTTTTACAATGTGCCAGCGCGTCGAAATTTCTTAAAATCAGATGCTGTTGAATTTGGACACATTAAAGACGATTTCATTCGAATTGCTCTGGCGCATCCCGATGTCCATTTGTCTTTACACCATAATAATGAAAAGGTGTACGACCTTCATCCAGCGATTTTGAGAAAAAGAATTGTTGACATTATCGGAAAGTCTTATCAAGAAAAATTGGTTCCTATTGAAGAAACTACCGACATTGTTAAGATTCATGGTTTTGTTGGAATGCCTGAAGTTGCCAGAAAAACACGCGGTGACCAATATTTCTTCGTGAACAATCGCTTTTTCCGTGATAGTTTCTACCACAATGCTGTTGTCAAAGCCTTTGACGGATTAATTGCAGATAAAACGTACCCCATTTATTTTCTATTTTTCGAAGTTTTACCTTCCAAAATTGATGTGAATATCCATCCAACGAAAACTGAAATAAAATTCGAAGATGACCGTGCCATTTACGCTATTTTGAGAAGTACGGTTCAACTTTCGCTTGGTCGATATAATATTTCGCCAACTCTTGATTTTGAGAGAGAAACAGCTTTTGAGGTTCCTTATGAAATGCATAAAACGGTGCCATCACTTGATTTTATTCAAATTGACCCGAATTACAATCCATTTCAAGCCTCAACTGTAAAGCGTTCAGGAGGGGTTGGGAACGGACATTCCACTGCCATTCGCGCTCAAGGATTTGGTGCAACTTCACCAACCACAAAGGATTGGGATAATTTTTACAAAGTAGATGAGGAAAAGGAAGAAGTCCAACAAACGAGTTTTGAGCTTCCAACTGAAGTAGCTAAAACGTTTTTGATTCGTTCACCTTATTTGATTTCCAACACGCGTTCGGGCTTACTTATTGTTCATTACAAAAGAGCTTACGAACGCATTCTTTTTGATGAAATGTTGGCTCGATTTATACATACTCCAATTCTATCACAAACTTTGTTGTTTCCTTTTGAATTGAATATTGGTGCTCGTGCCGGCGAAATGTGGATGAACAGTTTAGGGTTATTGACACAATTGGGATTTGTTGGGATAATGGAAGGAGAAAATCTTCAAATTCAGGCAATTCCAAGTTTTTTGGAGGATAATGCCGTTGCTGATGCTGTGCATAAAATGTTGGAAGTACTCCAAGATGAAGCAGTCAATAAAAGTGATTTGGCTCACCGTCTGATTGAGAATTTAGCAAAAGCTGGAGCAAGAAACAGGCAAGTGAATCATTCAGAGGAAGGAAACCATTTGTTGGAGCAATTGTTTCAATGTGAACAACATACACTTACTCCTGACGGAAAAAAAATTATGAATACTTTGGAAATTAATCAGCTAGATCAACTTTTTTAAGATGCTACAAAACTTACCCCAAGTCACCAAAAATATTTTGTTGTTGAACATTATGTTCTTCCTTGTTACCTTGATTTTGGAAATGCAAGGAATATACCTCACCTCTAAATTGGGTGCACATTATGTCAACTCACCACTTTTTGAGCCTTTTCAGGTGGTAACCTACTTTTTCATGCACGGCGGATTTTTACATATTTTCTTCAATATGTGGATTTTCATCATGTTGGGTGGTTATTTAGAACGAATTTGGGGAGCACAACGATTTTTTATTTTCTATGTGTCTTGCGCGATTGGAGGATTTGCACTGTACAATATTCTTGGAGTTTATGAGATTAATCAACTAAAGAATTTTCTTTCAAGTCGAGTTCCCTTAGACTCGTTTAATACCTATATCCAAACTTTAGATTCGATAACAAATCAGTCGATTCAACAAGCAATTTTGGATTTCGCGGTTGAGTTTAATGTTCAACCTGAGGAAGAAACTTTTCACGCACTTTATGACTATACGGCCAAATCCGTTACGCCAATGGTTGGAGCATCGGGGGCCATTTTTGGTGTTATGGCGGCTTTTGCAATTTTGTTTCCCAACACAGAATTCATGCTTTATTTTGCCATTCCCGTTAAGGCGAAGTACCTCGTTGGTGGCTACATTCTCTTGGAAATTTACCTCTCTTTTCAAGATAATCCAGCGGATAATACGGCGCATTTAGCTCACGTTGGAGGTGCTGTGGTTGGGGCAATAATCGTTTTATTTTGGAGAAAAAAAGACAGAAATAATTTTTGGTAAAATGCAAGCAAATAGAAATCTTTTCGACGAAATTGGCTATCAGTTCAAGCAAGGAACAATGACCACGCGTCTGATTATTGCCAATTTTTCCGTTTTTTTAGTTATTCAGTTGATTTACACCTTTTTGCGTTTGATGCAAGTGAACGACGGTTTTTGGTCGAGGTTGACGGAAAACTTATTTACCCTCGATACACACATTCTTGGTTTCATCTTAAAACCTTGGGGCTTGTTTACCAGTATTTTTGCCCACTTTTCAGTATTGCATATTTTGATGAATATGCTTTTTCTATACTTTTCAGGTCAGTTTTTTGAATCCATTTTTGATCGAAAAAGATTGTGGTACACTTACGTTTTCGGTGGAATTTTTGGTGGGCTTCTTGAAATTCTTGCTCATTTAACTTTTCCTGCTTTACAAAGCACACCGACAGTTGTGGTAGGAGCAAGTGGTTCAATCATGGCGATTTTTACGGCTTTGGCGTTTTATAGTCCAAATACAACAGTACAATTATTTGGTGTTTTTCCTGTTAAAATTTACATTGTAGCTCTTCTTTTCTTGGTAAATGACATTATTGGTTTGGGGTCAAACGATAGCACAGCTCATTTTGCACATTTAGGGGGCGCATTATTTGGTATCCTTTCGATTCAAAATCTTTATTCCTCCACCAATGTTATCAATGTGCTTTACAACGTATTTGGGAAGTTTAATTTTTCATTTTTGAAAAGAAAAGAAAAGTTGAAACCAATGCGCGGGGGCAAGAAATCGGACGAAGCGTACAATGTGGATAAAAAAGAACGTCAACAACGCATTGATGCCATATTGGATAAAATTTCCAAGTCAGGTTATGAGGCATTAACAAAAGAGGAAAAAGCATTTTTGTTTGATCAAAGTAAGCGCAGTTGAGAATTTTACTTCTTCCGTTCAAAGTTTTGTCAGTCTTTGCTTTTCTAGCGATGCTTTTGTGTTATGCAGCACCGTTTCTGCACCCTGAGACTGCGTCAATGTTACCATTTGTGGGTCTCGCTTACCCAATTATTTTGATATCCAACTTAATAGCCTTATCGTTTTGGGCAGTCATGCGTTCGAAATGGTTTTTTATCGGACTAACAGTTCTTATTTTAGGTGGAAAATTACATTTTCGGGCAATTGCTTTTAATTTTTCTAAAGATGAATCACTAAAGAATGAATTAAAAATTCTTTCCTACAACGTTCGTCTATTTGATGTTTATAATCCTGTTTTTGAGGAGGGCAGGGCAACAAGAGAGCGCATTTTTGCATTCTTAAGAACGGAAAAACCTGATGTGTTTTGTGTACAAGAATATTACAAACAAGATGCGCCGAGCAAATATGTTACCATTGACTCTGTGTTTCAAATTATGGGTTCAAAAGATTACCATGAAAGAAGTGCTCATAAAAGAAGACATCGTCAAAATTTTGGTGTAGCGATATTCTCCAAATATCCATTTATCGCAAAAGGGGATGTGATGTTCGATTCACAAAGTCACGACGACTACAACTATTGTATTTATGCAGATATTGTTAAAGATTTGGATACTTTTCGTATCTACAACGTTCATCTTCAGTCCATTCGTTTACAACAGGATTATTACACAGATAACCCAAACGATCCGATGTTAAATTTAACAGAAGAAAGAGGTTTAAGGTACATTTATGGTAAACTCAAATTGGCTTTTTTCAAGCGTGCAGACCAAGCCCGAAGAGTTGTAAAACACATTGAAACTTCACCTTATCCCGTTATTGTTTGTGGTGATTTTAACGATACACCCTTGTCTTACACCTACAATCAATTCAATAAATATTTAGTAGATGGATTCCGAAATTCGGGTACAGGAATTGGTTCAACCTACATAGGAAAACTCCCAGCAGGTCGAATTGATTATATATTTCATTCCAAAAACTTGGTTTCAAACAATTTTACTATTCACCCAGAAGAATACAGCGACCATCGTGCTATTTCGTGTAAGGTCTCGAAATGATTAAGTGGAATTGATTTGTTATGGTTTACGAATGATTGAATAACCAACTGGTATTAGATTATCGGTCATTGAATCGAGTTGCCAAGTGTGATTTCCCAAAATAATAAACCTTATTTTCGTAAAAAAAATCCCTTGGCAAAAAATCAAATTGTTTCCCCAGTTGTAGCGCGTGTGAATAATCGCACCATGTTGCTCGTTTCTTTTGTTTTGGCGTTTTTGTTTTATGCCAATACGTTCAAAAATGGATTTTCACTTGACGATGAATTAGTGATGACCACCGACCGACACGCTCACGAAGTTGTTGAAAAAGGAATCGGTGGTATCAAAGAAATTTTTACCACAAACTACGCCGTTGATGGAAAACAGAACTACGAGTATCGACCTATTGTAACCTTGAGTTACGCGATTGAATGGTCTTTGTTTTCCGAAAATCCTGACCGGGTTCACATTTCTCACTTCATAAATGTATTGCTTTACGGACTTTGTGGATACTTACTTTTTGTCTTCTTAAACTCACTCACACAAGGAAAACAAACGTTTTTCAGCGCATTAGTGGTTGTCTTGTTTTTAATTCATCCAATTCATTCCGAGGTGGTGAACAACTTGAAAAACCGCGATGAAATGTTGTCGTTTATTTTTGCGATGCTTGCAGCAATTCAAGTTTTTAAATGGGTGGATAAACAGCACTGGAAACACCTGTTTTTTGGTTTGATTTTCTTGGTTATTTCCGTTCTAAGCAAAAAGTCCAACCTTCCTTTCATGGCCATTATTCCTGTGATGCTCTATTTTTTTAGAGACATTTCTTTCAAAAAAATCGGTTTGGCATTTGGTGTTTTGATTTTCGCTCAAATCATTTATCGCGCCATGAAACTTGGTTTGGTGGAGGCTGATTTGAATAGAAAATTCAGTTATCTTGAAAATCCATTGTATGAAATGGGATTCATGGACAGAATTCCAGTGTTCTTTCAAACCAATTTATTTTACATCCAAAAATTACTTTTCCCTTATCCGCTACATTTTTACTATGGCTACAACGCTTTACCCGTAGCAACTTTCACGAGTTTGAGTTTTATTTTAGGCTTGGTGGTGATGTTAGGACTTTTATTCCTAGTTCTTAAAGGTTTGAAAGATAAAACTTGGTATTCCTTTGCGATTTTGTTTTTCCTTATGGCGATTGGTGGAGCAGGGAATTTACTTACACCAATGGTTGGGATTGTTGCCGAACGTTTTGTTTTCACCGCTTCAATCGGTTTTTGTTTTGGAATGGTGGGCTTGTTTTTCTGGTTAACCAAAACGGAAAGGGAGGATGTACCGAAATTTCAAATGAAACCTGCTTATTTTGTTTTAGCTCTTACTGTTCCATTTTTCATTTACAGTGTTCAGCGAAACAAAGATTGGTTTTCCAAAATGACCTTGTATGCAGCTGATGTGAAAACAACTTCAACATCTTCGAAGGTAAATTCTTTGATTGCCACAGAATTACAAGAGGAAGCCTTTAAACTTCAAAAACAAGATTTGGATGCTTACGAAATCATGATGCAAAAGGTGGATTCAGCGATTGAATTTTACTCAAAATCCGTTTCCATTTTCAATCGCTATGAGTCGAACTGGAACAACCGCGGAACTTTGCAATACACTTTTTACTTTGATTATCCAGCCGCGCTTTATTCATTTCAGCAATCGGTGAAACACAATGACCAATACTATGAAGGTTTTTTAAATATTGCGAATGCCTACGCGAAAATGGCCGAAGGTTATGATAATTTTCTTCCTTTTCTTCCTTCTACAAACAGTAAAGCAAGTAAAACTAAAAGAGTGGATGAGGTTTTTCGAGAAATGAAATTGTATCGTTCTTTTTCTGTGGTTAGAAAATATCAAGCGAATGCTGTAACTCAAATTAAAGCTGGTTTTGATGGTGGTCGTGCGAACCTTTTGTTCAGATACGCTCAACGTTTGGAAAAACTCGATCCGCTTGTTCAACAACTTCAATTTTCCTCAAAAATGGGAGAAGCTATGAATTATTTCCTTCAAACCAAAACTCCGCCAAATATTTTGGCCATTGAAAATATACGAAAGTCTTTAACGCAAAAGTTTGTTCAAAAACTAGGACTTTCAGAAGTGGAAGTAGCTGAAAATGTGCGTGCCTTAAAACAAGTTTACCTTGATTCAGCTAAAGTGTATTTTGACAAAACCTACGAAATCAAACCGAAATTGGAGTCATTGTATTATTCTGTAGATCAGTTCGCTATGTTGCTTCAAGATTATAACTTATTGGTGGACATACAATTAAAGTTTTTGAAGCATTTTAAGAAAAAATACAACGCTCCAACCTACATTCAATTGGCAAACGGTTATTTTAATTTAGGGAAAATGGACGAAGCAAAAAAATACTTCAAATTGGGGACGCAAGATCTCAATGCGGAATTGGATGAGTTGAATAAATTGGGTTCACTTTCAGCAGAACAGCAACAACGTAAAACGGCGCTAGAAACGGAAATTTACCGATTAAATGTTTATGTGCAAAAAATCCGTTCGGGTGAAATCATTGCTCCCCAACCAAAGAATTAGGTTAATTCCAGCTCAATGCAGTTTAAAACCCTTTTTAATCCGTTTGTTTGGCCTTACGCTTTTGTGATTTGGGTGCGAAACAAATTGTACGACTATGGCATTTTTAAGGTCAATGAAATTCCTATCGCTTCAATATGTGTTGGAAATTTATCGCTTGGTGGAACAGGAAAATCTCCTTTAACCAATTGGCTCATAGATTGGAAAAAAAATGAAATGCAAGTTCAAGTCTTGAGTAGGGGATATGGCAGAATTTCAAAAGGTGCGCGTTTGTTTCAATCCTCCGAGAACGCAGAAACTTTTGGTGATGAGCCGTTCATGTATGCACTCAAACATGGGATCAATATTGATTTAGCAGTTGCAGAAAAACGTTGGGACGGTTGGAAAATCCTGCCACAAAAAGATAACAGAATTTTAATTTTAGATGACGCGTTCCAACATCGAGCGGTAAAAGCAAAATGTAACATTGTTGTCACTACTTTTCAAAAACCATTTTTTAAAGATAATCTGTTGCCTTTCGGTCGTTTGCGCGAACTTCCATTTGCGTTGAAAAGAGCAGATATAGTTTTAGTTTCAAAGTGTCCTGAAACGATACAAGAGTCAGAAAAACAGATTTTTACATCAAATATTCATCGATTTAAAAATATTCCAGTTTTTTTTGGACGTTACCGTTACGAAGCACCTATTTCTTTTAAATCCGAGCACACTTGGAACGCGAAAAATGTGTTGTTAGTAACCGGAATTGCTCAACCCGAACCCATAGAAATTTACCTAAAGGCTAAATTTAAAGTTGAAACCATCAAGTTTCCCGATCACCACAACTTCACCGCGTCCGAAATTCAAGCAATTCATCGAAAATTTGATACTTTTGCCGACTGCGATAAAGCGATTTTGACCACAGAAAAAGACTTCGCACGACTGTGGCATAAACGCGAGGAATGGGGAATGAAAGATTTTCCTTGGTTCTTCCTTCCCATCGCACTCGAAATTGAAAACGAAATTGAATTTAAAAATCTTGTAAACAGTAAATTATGATTGAACATTTTGAAGAATCAGCAGCGTATATTCGCTCAAGAACAACTGTAGAACCAACTATCGGAATTATTCTTGGAACAGGTTTGGGTGGTTTGGTGAAAGAAATCAACGTTATTGACGAAATTCCTTATGCAGAAATTCCACATTTCCCAGTTTCTACCGTAGAAAGTCATTCCGGAAAATTGATTTTGGGTGAATTAGGTGGAAAAAAAGTAGTTGCTATGCAAGGTCGTTTCCACTACTACGAAGGCTATACTCTACAACAAGTGACTTTTCCTGTTCGTGTGATGAAATTTTTGGGAATTGAGCGTTTATTTGTAAGCAATGCTTCGGGAGGTGTAAATCCTGATTTTGAAGTTGGTGAAATTATGATTCAAAACGACCACATCAATTTATTCCCAGGAAATCCCTTGATTGGTAAAAACTACGATTCTCTAGGTTGGCGTTTTCCAGACATGAGCGAGCCTTATTGCCATAAAATGATTGAATTGGCAAAACAAATTGCGGCTGAAAACAATATTAAAGTTTCTACAGGTATTTACGCTGGATTAACTGGACCTACTTTAGAAACTCCTGCTGAATACCAATATGTTAGAAATACTGGAGCAGACGCAGTTGGTATGTCAACTGTTCCTGAAGTAATTGTAGCTCGACACATGGAAATTCCTTGCTTTGCCATCTCTATCATTACCGATTTAGGTGTGCCAGGAAAAATTCACAAAGTGAGTTTACAAGACGTAATCGATGTTGCAAGTCGTCAAGAGCCGAAAATGACATTGATTATGAAAGAATTAATTTCAAGAATATAAGTTTTTCATGGAACAACACATCCGCGATAAATACGAAGCAGTTATTGGTTTGGAGGTTCACGCTCAAATGTTGACGCAATCCAAAGCTTACTCATCCGACAAAAACGAATACGGTGCAAACCCCAACTCTTTAGTGAGTGTGGTGACTTTAGGACATCCGGGTACTTTGCCCGTAATGAACAAGAAAACCATTGAATTCGCCATTCGATTGGGTTTGGCTTGTGGAAGTCAAATCGCAGAAAAACAATATTTTGCGCGTAAAAATTACTTCTATCCTGATCTTCCCAAAGGTTATCAGATTACGCAAGACAAAACCCCTATTTGCACGGGCGGACAAATCATCATTCGCGACGACAATAACATTGAAAAAAGTATCGGAATAACACGTATTCACATGGAGGAAGACGCTGGAAAAAGTATTCATGATGTGGATGTTTTTGACACTTTAGTGGACTTAAATCGTGCAGGGACACCCTTGTTGGAAATTGTTTCGGAACCAGATATTCGCTCCTCTCAAGAAGCCTACAATTATTTGACCGAAGTCCGAAAATTAGTGCGGTACCTTGACATCTGCGACGGAAATATGGAAGAAGGTTCGTTGCGCTGTGATGCGAATGTTTCTGTACGTTTGAAAGGTGCAGCGGAGTTTGGAACAAAAGTGGAAGTGAAGAATATGAATTCCATTCGCAATGTTCAACGTGCGATTGAATTTGAAATAGCTCGACAAATAGAAGCTATTGAAAAAGGTGAAGAAATTTTCCAAGAAACACGTGGATTTGATGCGCTTAAAGGAATTACAATTTCCCAACGTTCAAAAGAAGCAGCAAACGATTACCGCTATTTTCCTGAACCAGACTTAACGCCTTTGGTCGTTGATGCACCTCAAATTGAGAAAGTGAAATCAGAAATGCCAGCTTTACCGCGCGATTTGTTTCTGAAATACACCCAACAATTTGGTTTGAGTGCTTATGATGCTTACAATTTAACGGATAACAAAGGAATTGCACTTTACTACGAAGCAGTTATTCAACATACCAAAAATTACAAAGCTGTTGCCAACTGGGTGATGGGTGATGTGAAATCCTATTTGAATGAATACGGAGTTGAAATTGAAGCATTTCCTGTTTCTTCGGAAAGACTTGCTGCTTTGGTGGAGTTGATTGCATCGGGTAAAGTCTCCAGTTCAATTGCCTCTCAACGTATTTTTCCTGAAATGTTGAAATCAGAGGATACTCCTTTAGCGATTGCGGAAAAGTTGAATTTAATTCAAGATTCAGACGAAGGAACGTTGAAAGCTTTTATTGAACAAGTTATCGCTGAAAATCCGAAGGAAGTTGAACGCTATCGAGGTGGCGAAAAGCAATTAACAGGATTTTTCATGGGACAGTTGATGAAGGTTTCGAAAGGAAAAGCAGATCCAAAAGTGGCAAATGCTTTGTTAAGACAATTATTAGACGCATAATGAGATACTTAATTAAACCCATTTTCTTTTTGCTTTTCAGTTCTATTTTCTTCTTTTCTTGTGATGATGAAAAAACGGAAGGTGAGGAAAAGGAGAACAATTTTTCCGTTTCCGGAATCATTAAAGGTGCTGGAAATGCACTTGTGACGATTGAGGCGCCAACTGATCGAGGTGTAATTGAAGTGGCGAAAACCGAAACCGATGCCTCCGGAAAATTTGAGTTGAGAGGAAATGTTCCAGGAATGGGCTATTATGTTTTGCGTATTGGTTCGTCGAATGACAATGCAGTTCCGATTACGCTCGTACCCCAAGACCAACTCAAAATCAATGCTGAATTTTCAAGTTTCACCCAAAAACCTAATGCTTCGGGCACCTCATGGGCTAAAGGTTTGAACGGATACATGACTGTTTTGAATGATTTCCGTTTGGAACAAGAACAAATTCGTGCACAAGAAAAATCGTTGACCAAGGAACAAGTGAACGAAGCTTATCTAAAGGCAAAGGAGAAGGTGGATGAATTTGTGCGTAATTTCATGGAAAAGCAACCCGATAATCCTTACAATATTGTTTTGTCAATGGTGCTTTTGCCTACTACATCTTTCGACGGTTGGAGCGAGAAGAATTTGGCGGTACTTGAAATCGCAGCACAGGGATTTGAAAAATCTTACCCTTCCGAAAATGCTACCCAAACTTTTCGTTCGCAAGTAGATCAAATTTCTCAAGCCTTTCAAGGTTACAAAGCGATTGAAAGCGGAACAATCGACGCACCTGAAATTTCACTTCCTGACGTGAACGGGAAAACGATGAATCTATCCGACCTTCGTGGAAAAGTAGTTTTGGTTGACTTTTGGGCATCGTGGTGTGGACCGTGTAGAAAGGAAAATCCGAATGTGGTGAAGCTTTACAAAAAATACAAGTTCAAAGGATTTACAGTGCTTTCCGTTTCATTAGACGAGGATCCAAATAAATGGAAAGAAGCGATTGCCAAGGATGGATTAGAATGGAACAACCATGTCAGTGATTTAATGGGCTGGAATTCAAAAATGCCACAACTTTATGGTTTTGAAGGAATTCCATTTACTGTTTTGGTTAACAAAGAGGGGAAGATTATCGGTCGCGAGTTGCGCGGCGAACAATTGGAACAAAAATTGAAGAACGTATTCGGTTTTTAAAATTAGCTTATGAAAGTATTTTCCATTTTAACTTACGCAGTATTCTTATTGAGTACATTTATTCATGCACAAGTAAGTTCTGGTCCTATCAACGTGGAGGTTTCTGGAATGATTTTTAATCCGCCAGCAGATACTTTCTACATTTCTCAGATTTATGAAACGGGAACAAAAGATTTTGCGGTTATTCCTGTTGCCAAAGACGGAAAATTCAGTTTTAAGGGACAACTTCCACAAACGGATTATTACCTGCTGAGGGTTGGAAATAACGTACTTCACTTGGTTTTACGAATCAACAGCAACATTAAAATTTACGGCGATGGAAAAAAAATCCGCAGCCACGTTAACATAATAAATTCCGATGAGTCGAAAGCGATGAATGATTTCGCAAATGTGATTGATAATTTTAGTGCTAAAAATGATTCCGCTTATGCTGCTTTGCAAAAAGACCCTTCGCGCGAACAAGCTATTCAACAATACATGCAAGGTGAATACAGTTATTTCCAATCAGAAATACAAAACTTTTTACAGTCCAACCAATATTCACCAGCTTTGTTGATGGCGCTTTTGGTGGTTCGACCGGAGCAAGATTTTAAAACGTATGAAAGTGTGGTAACTCAGTTATATCAAGCGTTTCCGTACAGCAATACCGTTCAGGCAAATTACCAAAATTACCTTGCGATGAAAAAGAAAATGGAGGACGCACAACTGCTAGCTCCAGGAAAAATTGCACCAGATTTTGAGGAAAAATTGCCTGATGGAAAGAAAACAATGAAGCTTTCCGACCTGCGTGGAAAAGTGGTTTTAATTGACTTTTGGGCATCGTGGTGTGGTCCATGTCGTCGGGAAAACCCGAATGTGGTGCGTACTTATGAAAAATACAAAGAGGCAGGCTTTACGGTGATGAGCGTTTCATTGGATACCGAAAAAGATAAATGGTTAGCTGCGATCAAGCAAGACAATTTGACTTGGCCAAACCATGTCAGCGACTTGAAAGGGTGGGGGAGTGCTGTTGGAAAAATCTATGGAGTAGGTAGTGTACCGTTCACTTTACTCATCGACAAAGACGGCAAAATCATAAAAGCCAATCTTCGCGGCAACGCATTGGAGGAGGAGTTGAAGAAGATTTTTGGGTTTTAGGGGATTGTTACAATAACTAGGCACAACTTAACAGAAACAGACTATCGCTTTCTACTTTCATTGGAATGATGAAGGACTTTTGGGATGGGAGGCGTTTAATTATTCCTATAATGAGTTAACAATGTAATCATACATATCATTATCTACTGGTTTATTAAGAATAAATTTCATTTCAACAACAGGAATAAATTTTTTATTTTCTCCGATTATTTGTGTATTACAAGCAGTTTCATCTACATATTGCATATCACCCAAATAATAAAATTCAATGCCTTCCGAGTTGGATTTTTTTACGAATAAAGGAAGTCTCATTTTTGTTTCTTTGCTAGAAATAATTTGCTTAACATCACTCGATTGAAGTGTTCTATTGTTTTTAGACATCCAAAAAAATTCTTTTCTCGAAACAAAACGATCCAAATATTTAGTACTTGAAGAAATATCCTCAGCTTTGTGATAATTAACGAAAATTGCACAATCTTTTTTGTTGTCTGATATCATGTAACCACCAACATTTTGTGCATTAGGGTTTTCTTTCCAACGCAATATACGAAAGACGTCTTTTCTAGAATATCGAGCATTAATAACAAAATCATTCTTTATTGATTCTTTCCCTAAAGATAAAAGTGTTTCGATTGAATATTCGCAAATATCAAATAGTGACTCTATTAGGAATTCATTTTCCATTAAACTTTTCAAGCTTTCTCCAATAACTAAATAATTTCCATCATTTTTGATTAATTCATATTTCTTATTCAACCCAATCTTAACCATTTTTTGGTTCTCCTTAATTGTATGAAATAAACCGTTGACAAGATAAATTGCGTGATTAATAGTTTCATTATCAACAATATGCCCAAATTCTAAAAAATAAATTTCTTTGTATTCTTCAAGCGATACTTTTGTTTTTTCTAGTAAAGTTTTAAAAAGGTGAACATCCAATAACCTGACTGGGTTTAGAACTTCATTTGATAAAAATTTCAACAAATCCAAAATGGATTTACTCACAACAGGGATATTTTCATTCATTATCGAGAGAAACTCATAATAGGAATTAAAACTTTTAATGTAATGAAAGGGGTCTCTTTCTCCGTATTTTAAAAAATCTACCATCATAGGTATTCGACCTATTTTATTTTTTAAAACCTTAAATTCTGTCTTTAACTTATGTTTTTCTTGTAGCTTACTGTTATCAATAGAATGAAAAATTCTTTCTTTAATAACTCTAGAGAAATAAATTGTAGATGCTCCAACAATTGCTTTTTCTGGTCTATTCACCAACTTTCGTAAGTTGTCTTTTGAAAAAGTTTTGTCACCAAACAATGCAATAGGAACAAGAAAATTATTTTGATAATTACCTATAAAATCGATTACTGTAACATAAGATTTACCCTCTCTTTTTCTCAAACCTCTACCTAATTGTTGAACAAAAATTATTGATGATTGAGTTGGACGGAGCATAATGATTTGATTTACACGAGGTATATCAATCCCTTCGTTAAATATATCAACCGTAAAAATATAATCAAGCTTAATTTCTAGATCATCTGTTTCAAGCAGATCTATTGCTCTAGAACGGTCATCTTCTTTTGATTCTCCTGTTAAAGCAATTGTTCGAAATCCTTTATTGTTAAATTGTTCAGATAGATAGTTACACTCTTCTTTTCTGGAGCAGAAAACTAAACCTCTGATTATTCCATCATCTGTGCCAAATAAGTTGATTTTTTCTATGATATGATCAACTCTTTCAGCTCTATTTAAATCATTGATATTGGTATTATCTCCTATTATTTCACCATTTATTTCTATTTCTGAAATGCCATAGTAATGAAATGGAGCTAACATATCATTCGATAATGCGTCTTGAAGTCGTATTTCTGAAGCAATGTTAAAGTCGAACATAGCAAAAACATCCATTTCATCATTTCTTTCAGGAGTAGCTGTCATACCAAGTAAGAACTTCGGATTAAAGTACTTCAATATTTTCTGATAACTTGACGCACCTGCACGATGAGTCTCATCTATAACAATATAGTCAAAATCAATTGCCCCAAATTTATTCAAGTGTTCATCCCTACTGAATGTTTGAATGGTTGAAAACAAATAATCGCAATCAATTTTAGTAGATCCCGAATAAAATCCTAGTTTTTTCCCATTTCCCAAAATTTGTTCAAAACTTTCTAGAGCTTTTAGAGCAATATTTTTTCTATGTACCAAGAATAACAATTTTTTAGGATTGAACTGTTTTACGTCAAAAGCTGATAAAAAGGTCTTTCCGGTACCCGTTGCTGAAACAATTAGGGCTCTTTTCTGTCCATTTGCTCTTAAACAATTCAGATTTTCAATTGCTTGAACTTGCATTTGATTTGGCACTATTTCTTTCGAAACATCTTCAAGCAAAGCTTTTTTTAGTCCATCTCTTAATTTTTTCTCGGAATTATAAACAAAGGTGTACTTTTCCAAAAAGACATCTGTAACTTCCTGTGCTAGTTTAAATACTCCTTCAAATTCTTTTATTGTATTTTTAAAAAGTTCGCTATCTCTGTGAGCAGTTACTTTTAAATTCCATTCTTTATTTTTGGTAAGCGCACCATGTGTTAAATTACTGCTTCCAATTATAATGGTGTAATGTTGCTTGTGGGTAAATAGGAATCCTTTAGAATGAAAATCTATATCCCTTGTTATTTTCAATTCTACATTTTTTAATTTTCTTAATTTCTTTAATGCTTCTGGTTGTGTGAAATTTAAATAGTCTGAAACTAAAACTTTACCCCGTATTCCCTGAGATTCCAAGTCTAAAAGGGTTCCGAAAAGTGATGAAACACCTCCCGTTGTAACAAAAGCAACTGAAAGAAAAAATGAATCGCAATTTCTTAATTCCTCCAACAAAACCGAAAGAACATTTTCCTTTAAACTAGGTTCGTTTGTTAGAATACTTGGTCGATATTCTATCAACGACTCAAAACTATCGTCCACAAAACCCGTTGTGATTGAATTTTGAATAGCTAGTTTAAGTGCTTCCATTTGTTTTTCTTTTTATCAATTCTTTAACAATTGGTAAATCAGCTTCAGCCCAATCAAGACTCTTAATTTCGATTAATTTAAGCCATTTAAAGTTAATATGCTCTGTTAATTTCAATTCGCCTTTAACGATTTTACAAATGAATGTGTCCATTTTTAATTTAAAGTCGGGGTAAATATGATTAACCTGAATCAGAAAACCCGATATTTCAACATCAATAGAAAGTTCCTCTTTTAGTTCCCTTTTTATCGTGTCTATGATTTTTTCACCTGATTCAACTTTTCCACCGGGGAACTCCCATTTATTCGAAATATAATCGTACTTATGGAGACCTCTTTGAACACATAAAATCAAATCATCTTTTATGATAACCCCAGCTGTTACGTGTACTTCTTTCATTTTAGTAATGTAGGAATTTTATTCTGCATTGTAAAGTTGTGTATTTTTTGGTAAATAAGACGTTTTTGAATTTTTGAAAATAACAACTTTTTAAAATCAATTTCGAAATTTCCCCCCCCTTTTTCCTCATTCACCATTTTTTAATTTTCCCTCACCCAATTTTCCAAAAAGCGTTAATATGAAAATCACTTTCATAAAAACTCAAAACCCCATTACCCTACCCTTCAACTCCGATGAAAGTTCGCAAGTGGTAAGTTGGAATTGCTTTCTGTTTTTGGCAATTAGTCGATAGATACTGTTTCTTAAAAAAGGTGGGAATAGCCAAGAAATGACCAAGGGCGAGAAGCGTGGTTTCAAAAAAGGTATGATTTTCAGCGCAGCATCGGATTCCACATAGAATTTTCCGTTTTGGAAAAGAATCATGGAGTCGAAGTTTTTGTGGGCGGGAAAATGCTCGTTCAAAAACAATTCAGAGGTCTGCAAGGAGGCAAAGTGCAATTCTTGATTTCGCTCATTTTTCAAAATGAATTGGATCGCTCGGTTGCAAAGCGCACAGTCGCCGTCGAAGAATAGAATTGTTTTTTCCAATTTTAAAAGTGTTTTAAAAATTCTTTTAAATAAGGCTCAACTTTCAATAATCGTGTTCCGTACCACGAAAAGGCTTCACCATCAACAAGCATAACTTCAGCATTTGGGAACAAGGTTTTGTAATGTTCTAGGTGAACAGCCTTGAACGGATAAGGTTCAGAACTCAATAAAACTAGGTCAATGTTTTTCATTTCCACCTCATTTAAAATCGGATAACGACTTTCACTACACGCATTAATGAATCCCAACTCCGTTAAAAATGAATCAATGTAGGTTTCTTTTCCAGCAAGCATGGAGGGGTTGTGCCATATCAAGTAAAGAAAACGTTTGGCAATTTTCAATTTAGGAAGGTTACTAAAAGTTTGGCTCAAATTATGGTTAAGAATTGTAGCTTGTGCTGAAGTGTTGGTCATTTCCCCAATTGATTTCACCATTTCATAAACGTCATTTTGCGTAAAAATATCACTCATCCAAACGGGAAACTTTTCCGATAAATAGTCGATTTCTGCTTGGGTATTTTCTTCTTTATTGCCGATTATTAGGTCGGGTTGAAGTGCTTCAATGGCTTTAAGGTTTAACTTTTTGGTTCCTCCGATGATTTTTTTTGTTCCTCTGGCTTGTTTGGGATGAAGGCAAAATTTGGTGAGGCCAACAACGAAATCACCCAATCCCAAATCGAATAGTAATTCTGTTTGAGAAGGTACAAGCGACACTATTCTCTTCGGAACTTCCTCCAACTCAACAAGCTTATTCATTTGGTCGCGGTAAATCATAGCACACTTAAAGGTTGTTCAAAGCTACAATAGATTAAGTTGAGATTAACTTACGTTTAAATGATTTTGCTACATCGATTGTTGAATAAACGGTGTAGTAGATTTGCCTACTCAAAGAAATAGATGAAATCGTTTCATATAGGTTTTGAACAGGTTTTATAAATTTCTGTTAAAAAAAATGAAGTTAAAAAGCATTAAATTGTTGATGGAATACTAATTTAGGCGAACTAAACTTGAAAATATTAAACGCTAAACTAAATTTATGTGGATTAAACGCTTACTCCTGACTTTATTTCTTGCTCCATTCGCGAGCTATTTTAGTCAGAATATCAACTACCAGGTTAGAATTATCGAGATGAGAGCTAGGGCAGATAACAATGATGGTAGCGGTGTTTCTGGAGGACAAGATCCAGTGTGGTACACTTGGATACGTGACAATGGGACCAGTGGGACGTCTTATGGAACAAACTGGCAAGCTACTGGTTGTGTTAGTGCAACCAATCAATTCAATGTTTGGTGGGTCAGTCCTACTTTTCCATTTAATTTCCCTCCAGTAACTAATTCTGATGCAACAACATTGCTTACCGAGCTCGAAGGATGGGAAGAGGATTGTAATCCAAATTGTTCCTATAACCCAAATCCATCAATTTTTAGTTCATGTGTTGGAAACGGAGACGATGCTTTTGATGCGAGAGGAGCTGCAGGTTCGTTTAATTTTAGAAATGATCCTCCTTGCCAATGGAATGAATATATTGCTGTAAGAAACCGTTATGATGTGAAATTTGAAATCAAATGGGAGTTTGTTTCACCGATTACGGCGGGTGTAGTTGCAGGAAATCAAACTATCTGTACCGGTGGAGATCCTTCAGCATTCACTCAAACTACAGCTCCACCTTTAACTCATCCTTCATTTTCATTTCAGTGGCAAGTTGATGCAGGTTGTACTGGAAATTTTGTTGATATCGTAGGTGCCGTAAATGCTACCTACGATCCGCCTGTTGGAATTTTGCAAAATACATGCTATCGAAGACAGCTGATTACACCAAGTTGTGGAACATTTAGCTCAAACACAATTACGGTAACGGTTGAGTCCGCTTCAACTGACCCTAACGGTGCTAATGCCACACAAAATACCGTATGTTCTGGTGAATCAACTACTTTATCAATTCAAGGAGGAACGCTCGGAAATGGAGCACAATATGTTTGGTACGCTGGAGGTTGTGGTTCAGGTACAAGTATAGGTACGGGAGCAAGTATTAATGTTTCTCCAACGACGACAACATCTTATTTCGCTCGAATTGAAAGTGCTTGTTATCAAGGTTCGTGTGTGAGTGCAAACATTACCGTCAATCAAGCCTCAACTGCACCAACAGGAATCATTGCTTCGACATCGCAAGTTTGTCCAGGGCAAAACTTAACATTAACGGTTCAAGGTGGAACTTTAGCTCAAGGAAATCAGTGGGTTTGGTATATAAATAATTGTGGTGGTCAATCCGTCGGAACGGGCAACATCATTTCAATAAATCCAACTAATTCAGCAACGTATTTCGTTCGCGCAGAAGGTCCTTGTGGAAATACAACATGTCAACAAATTGCAGTTGTGGTAGGTGCATCCTCAACAATTCCAACGAGTATTACACCTTCCGCTTCAAATATTTGTCCAGGAACTCCAATAACTTTAACTCAAAATGGCGGAGTTTTGGAAGAAAATGACGTTTGGGTTTGGTACACAGGTGCTTGTGGTGCAGTTCCTGTTGGAGTTGGAAATACAATCGAAGTAACACCAAATCAAACGACTACTTATTTCGTTCGTGCTGTTGGAGATTGTGGAGCAACATTATGTCAAACGGTAACAGTAAACGTTCAGGACGGTTCAATTGCGCCTGAATCAATCTCGACCAATAACAATAATTTCTGTAAAGGTGGTAACGCTACTTTAACTGTTCAAGGCGGGGAACTAGTGAATGGAGCAAGTTGGGTTTGGTACGAGAGTACATGCGGTGGAAGCGTGATTGGAAACGGAAGTAGTATTAATGTGGTACCAACGAGTAGCAACACGTATTTTGTTCGAGCAGAAGGTGGAACCTGTGGAAATACGGCTTGTGCTTCTATTTTCTTGAATGTTCAAGACGCAGCAGCATATATAGTTCCTTTTGATACCATTTGTGGTTTACAGAAACCGTTCTTATTAACAGGAGGTTTACCACAAGGAGGGACTTACAGTGGAAATGGAGTCGTGAACAATACTTTCTATTCCACCCAAGTTGGTGTTGGAACAACGACAATATACTATTCGTTTACCGGGGATAATGGTTGTGTGGCAACGGATAGCACAAAGCTTACCATTATTCCAACAAACTTATCAGGTACAGCTGAGGTTAAAGTGCAAGAATGTACTGATGGTGGAGTTTCAATTTTTGTAGTTCCATCTGGAAGTGCATCTGGTGATTACACATTTACATGGAATACAAATCAAATTGCTAATCCACTTCGAAATGTTCCTGAAGGAATTTATTCGGTTACGATTGGCGATGGTTCAGGATGTACTTTCTTTATTGATAGTTTAATTGTTGATGAAACTATTCTGTGTATTGACATTCCGAACACTTTTTCACCGAACGCAGATGGAAAAAATGACACATGGCGTGTAGATTTAGATGCTATTGGAGGATTAAAACTTGTAAAGATTTTCTCAAAATGGGGACAAGTTGTTTTCGAAGCCGAGAATGTTGGTGGATTTGAATGGGATGGAACGCATAAATCTGATCCGCTTCCTCCAGGAACATACTATTACATTATGGATGTGAACAATCCAGATTACGGAAAACAGTCAGGTCCAATTACAATCGTAAGATAATTTTTTACAACATGAAAAAGACATTAATCACTATAATCACTGCATTGTCAACATTGTCTGTAAATGCACAACAAATTGCTTTATCAAGTCAATATATGTTAAATGACTTGGCTTTAAATCCAGCGAGTGCGGGTTTAAAAGGACACACAACATTAGGAGCATCCTTTCGTCGTCAGTGGGTTGGAATAGACCAAGCTCCTGTAACACAAACACTTTGGGGGCAAGGAAATTTGAAATATAATTTTGCTGTTGGTGGAGTTCTTTTTAATGACGCCACTGGTCCAACAAGAAGAACGGGAATAAGTCCAACTCTAGCTTATAAGGTAAAATTAAATGAGGATTACGTTTTGTCTTTCGGCGTAGGGGTTTCGCTTTCTCAATTTTATTTGGACAGGGACAGAATGAGGACTGAATTACCTGATGATATCGCTGTAGATTTTAATTCGAACAATAGAATGATTCCAGATGCTAATGCGGGAATTATTTTAGCTTCAAAAAATTTATTTGTCGGACTTTCGTCATGGCATTTGCTTCAATCGAGAAAGGACTTGTTTGATATTGAAGATATGGTAGCTAATCGCTTGGAACGCGTTTATTATTTGACAGCTGGTTACACGATTAAAGCTGCGGATAAACTAGAAATCACGCCAAGTACTGTTTTCAGAATGATGGGTAATGCACCTTTCACTTTTGACTTTAATGCTTCTGCTGTTTATGATAAAATGTATTGGGGTGGAATTTCGTATCGTTTCAGAGATGCTGTTGCATTAATGGCTGGTTTGCGATTTGGACCAATGCGAATAGGATATTCTTATGATATAAATATCAGCAGTTTATCGGATTATAATTCAGGAACACATGAAATTTTCCTTGGTGTTGATATCACAGGTGGTAAAAAAGGAAATTGGAAAAGAAGAAATCGCGTTTATTCCAGCTTTTCAAACTTCTAAGCATGATTTTTAAACACTACATAAAATTTGTAGGTTTTTGCCTCGTACTAATTCAAGGATTGCCAATTCTTGCGCAACGTCCGAGTGATGAGTATTTCCAGAATTTCGAGTTCAAAAAGTACATACAAAACGAAGACTTGAATACAAAGGATGAAACTATTATACTCCAATTAGCTCAAGCGCATTATTACCTGCATCAATATTCAGAAGCAAGTCGATTTTTTGAAAAGTTGGATTGGAGTAATGAAGAGATTGACCCGGTGAATCAATTATTCTATGCAAATGCTTTAAAAAATATTGGCAGTAATGAGAAAGCAACCAAGATTGTTAACGAATTTTTGAAAAACAATCCAAAAAATTCAGATGCAGAAATTCTACTTTCTCAAATTAACAACCAAAATTTTCTGAATAACCATAAGGATTCCAAGGTTTCTATTTCTCATTTGATAGAAGCTAATAACGGTGCGGCTCAATTTGGCTTAATTTGGAAAGATGGTGAACTTTATTTCATCTCTGAAATTGTGAAATCAAACAGCAAACAAGTTGAATTGAATTATGAAAATTCTGCTGATGATTTAGCTTATGGAACATCTGTTCGTCCTCATGCTCAATTATTTAAGTTGAATGACAAAAATCCGGAATTGGTGAAAGCATTTGAGAACTTTAATATTGGTGCGAGTGATTTAGATGTTCAGTCCAAAACTTGGTATTTAACCTTAATTCCTAAAGTGAAGAAATGGTCGAATTTCCCCGAACCAATACCTGCAATTTACACTTGGAAAGAAGGAGATAAGGCACCTAAAAAATTGAAAATTTCAGGAATCAAAGAAGGCCAAGGTTACGGTCACCCTGCAATCTCCTCAGATGGAAATACTTTAGTGTTTGTAATGGAAGAGGGAAAAACGGGGTCAGACCTTTATTTCTCACAAAAAGCAAACGATAAATGGGGAAAACCTACACCTTTTCAGTCTCTAAACTCTGTCAAAGATGAATTATATCCTGTCTTAAGAGGAGACTCTTTGTTATACTTTTCCTCCGATGGAAGTGATGGTTTTGGAGGATTGGATGTTTACAAAGTAGTAATGCAAAATTTTGACATCACCGGTTCTGTTGAAATCTTACCTCATCCTTTCAACTCGGTTGGAGATGATTACATGGTTATTTTCAAGGACGAAAAGAAAAGTGCTGGTTGGATAAGTTCTGATCGTGAAGGTGGTAGTGGTGATGCAGACCTTTATTATTTTGAAAAACTTTTGCCTTGGAAGCTAAATCTTATTGTTAAGAACGATTTAGGAAGAATCCCAGAAAATTTGAAAATTTCGAAAACTAAAGATAACAACAAGTCTAATCTAGGAACAGATAAAAGTGGTCAAAGTGAAACTATTGATTTAGCACAAAATGAAAGAATAACTTTTGAAATTTTTGGTGAGGACACTACCGTTTTTGTTGATTTCGTCACCCCTTCGGCAAACGGTAAAGATTCAACGATAATGGTTTCGATCCCAACCAAGAAAATAAAGCCGATTGAAGTAGCTGAGGTTAAAACGGACGAAAAAAAGGAGGTCAAATTCTCTGAAAAAGATGATTTGAACTCGATTTATTTTGCTTTTGATAAATTCAATATATCTGAGCCAGAAACGCAAAAATTGAAAGCTTTAATAAAGCAACTCAAAGAACAGCCCGACCGTTATGTAGTGGTTCGTACTTTCGCAGATGAGCGTGGTGATGTTTTGTATAATTTGGATTTGACCACAAAAAGAGCCAAAGCAGTCTATTCTTATTTGATTAAAAATGGTGTTTCACCTAACAAGATAAAACTGCAAAGCATGGGTGAGGCGGAATATGTTGAAAATTGTGGCCAAAATTGTGAAGAGACGGTACACTCACGTTACCGAAGGGCGGACTTTGAAATAAAGTAAATTGTAAACAAAATAAGGATTTATGACATTGTTACTTAACCTTGTCAACCTACGAAAAATGTTGTTCATGTTGCTTTTGGTAGCAACAAGTTCTGTCAGTTCCCAGGTTTTAGTTAACGCCAACGTGCGTATTGATGGATTTAGGCATAATCGTGATTGCGGAAATGATGCCGGTGGATTTAATTCCCAACCCGACCCGAGATACCGTGTTTGGATGGGTTACAATGCAGGGAATTTCTCACAAATTACTAGTGCTCCAGGTTTATTTACTGGTTGTTCAGATACCTATGGTGCTGATGCGGTTCCTTGTTCGTTTTGGAATCCGGGTATAATTAATGCCATAACATTTAACGCTCAACCTTTAAATCAAATCAACGTGGATTTGGAAACATGGGAAGAGGATGGTTGTGGTGGTGATTGCACAGGTGGTTCTTGTACTTTCAATAGTGATGATACACGTTGCGGTAGAACTCGTGTTGGAGATATAAACTTTTGGAACGAACCTCCTTGCCAATCAAATACTTATGTTGGACAGTTTACATCAGGTAGCTTTTTATCCATGCACAATCGTTGTTCAAGTAATAATGGTGCGGGATATGGAATAGATAGATTGCTCATTAACTGGAGTTTTGCGTCTTCTCCTACAATTTTGTCAGATGCCTTCCCCTTTGATAGAGTTTTGTGTCCAGGTCAACCAACTACCTTAACAGTAAGTGTAAATTCTTGGAACGGTTGGTCATTGGGCAGATTAATTCAATGGCAAGTTAGTACAAATACAGACTGTAACGCACCAGCAACTTGGACAGATATTCCAGGTGCTACATCTTTAAGTTACACACCACCTCAGACGCCAGGAACCAGACTTTACAGATGTATTATTTCAAGTCATTGTTCCGATATTTCACAACAACAAGTTATCAGTCAGTGTGTAAGGGTGACTTATCATCCTTATGCCGCACCTATTATAAGTAACGTATGTAATAGTGTCGCTGTGCCAGGTGTTCCAGTTCAATTTTGCACAACCCAACCACCTGCTCCAAATGCTAGCTACGCAAATTCATCTTATCAATGGTCGGTTTCACCAGCGGGAGGGGTTACCATTTCAAATCCAACAAGTGCATGTACCGACATTACTTTCACGACCTCTGGTTCTGTTACAATCAGTTTGACCTATGGAGACGCTTGTCCAGAAGCAAATGCAACCGCTATTTGTGCAACAACTGTTAGTCCACCTGCATGTGATATGATTTATGTTGATGGAGCAACCGGAAACAACGCGAATATTGGTTTACCAGGAGCACCAGTAGCCAATCTATGGCGCGCTTTTCAGTTGATTGGTGGAGGAAGAAATAATATTAGAATTACCGGAGGAACTTATACTGAACCAAATATTTTAAATCTTCAAAATGACGTTTTTGTGGATGGGAGATGGCAAAATAACGGTGGAGTTTGGACAAAATCAAGTAGTCAGAACACCATCTTAATCTGTTCTGGAGAGGAAACAATTGGTACTTCCGTAACCCATAAAATTGCATTTAAAGCGAGTGGTGTAAATAACTGGCGTTTACAAGATTTAATTATTAATACAACTGACAATTCAGGTACTGCACCAGACGGAAGAGGGAAATCAAACTACGGAGTTTTAATCGACAATTGTGCAAATTATGCAGTAAACCGATGTGAAATAACAGTTGGCAGAGCCAGCAATGGTGGAAATGGAACAAACGGCGCTAATGGAGATCCTGGCACGCAAGGTGCAGCTGGTTTACTCGGACATTGTGATAATAATACAACAAATCGTTTAGGTGGAGCTGGGGCAACGGCGAATGGAACTGGTGTTAGACAAGGTGGGGCTGGAGGAAATGGTGGAAGGGGTGCTGATCATAACTCAAACAATAATACCGCAGGATTAAATGGTTCTGCTGGTGGTGGCAGTGCAGCGGGAGGCTCTGGAGCTGGAGCCGCGGGAGCAAGTGGAGGATGTTCGAATTCAAGCAATAAAGATGGAAG
>CAZWSY010000012.1:0-59343 GCA_964636775.1 uncultured Lishizhenia sp. | reverse complement strand
CGGGGTGCAAAGATATGTACTCTTTTTATTTCAACAAGCATGTTTTGAAAAAAAAATTTGATTTTTTTTGTTCAAATCCCTACAAAAAATAACTACAACCCTGATTTATTGATAATTGAACATGAAAATAAATTTCATTTTTTTTCAATCTTTTTTTCGAATCAATTGTATTTGCTGTGTTAACACCACCAATTCACCCCAATTTTTGACATTTTTGCTTGTTATCCAATTATCAAATTGGTTACTCACCAACCACAAATTCTCTGTATCGTGGTCAAATTTCTTAAAACTGTCATCAAAAATTATAATCACATCTTTTAGCTCTATTTCAGAATCCCAATTCTCAACCACTATATATAAGGACAAGAGAAGTGAGTTTTTTCGTGACATCAATTTATTTGGTTCATCAAGAAAAATAACATTTGCCAACAACAATCCTATTTGAGCAGAAACTAAATCCTTTTTAAATGATTCGAGATTTTTTAAAAACGGAAAAACTTGTTGCAAATCATACCAATCGTTTGTATTAAGGTTGATAGGCGCATTGTAGGTTGCGTTAAGTTTAGAAATATGCAACCACCACCTTAGAACAACACTCAAAAGAACAACAAGAAGTACTCCACTTACTTTTGCTAAAACCAACTGATTAAAGAATGCAAAAAGAACTACAGCACAGAGCAACAAAAAAAACACCGCCAACCAAAGTTTGAAACGGTGTTTTTGAAAGTGTTTTTTTGGACTATTTTTTATTCGGACACCCATTTGTCGTCGAGCATTTCTCCTTTAATAATCACTGTCTTGGTTCTTGCATAATCTTCAGCAGCAATCATCATTTGCTCACGAGTGTCACGTCTGATTAAAATTGAACCACTTCCTTGGGACTTTACCTCAATGTAAAATCCGTTTCTCAATCGTGCTGGTTTTGTTGGTGGTCTTCCCATCTCTTCAATAAATTTTTGGAAATATAACAAAATAAATTCATGTTGGTTGATGTTTGCGCATTTTTTAGAAAAATTTTAGAAAAGCGAGGAAAGTCAAATCATAAAAAGCAAGCCTTAACATAAAGCCTTAATTTCGCGCATGATTACACTTGAACAACTTGGTTACTTCCTTCCTCAAGGCTATTTATTTAGTAATGTAAACCTTCAAATTAATCACGGCGATAAAATAGGATTAGTTGGAAAAAATGGAGCGGGAAAATCAACTTTATTACGAATGCTTTCAGGAACAATTCAACCTACTGAGGGAAATATTCACCGCGCCAAAGGAAGAACATTAGGCTACCTAACACAAGATATAAAAATTGATACCGAATTATCAGTATTTGAATACCTCGATAAATCAAACGAGAGAATTAATTATATCCGTTTGAGATTAGAGGAAATTAATCTTGAACTAGTCAATAGAGACGACTACGATAGCGAATCCTATATGAATCTTTTGGATGAATTAAGTGATCTGAACCACGAATTTCAAATAATCGAAGGGTTTCAATGGGAGGAAAAAATCAATTCGACCTTATTTGGTTTAGGTTTTACTGCTGAGGAAATAGAACGAAGTTTAAACACGTTTTCAGGTGGATGGAAAATGAGAGCAGAACTTGCGAGAATTTTGGTTAACAAACCAGATATAATATTGTTGGATGAACCAACTAACCACCTTGACATAATTTCAATTAGTTGGCTTGAACAATATCTGCAAAAATTTGAAGGTGCAGTCATTTTAATTTCTCATGATAGACTGTTTTTAGATAATGTTACTGAACGCACACTAGACATATCACTTGGAAAAATAATTGACTACCCGTTTTCTTACAGTAAATATAAAGTCGTTCGCGAGGAGGAAATGGAACGATTAGAGTCTGCTAAAAAACAACAAGACAAAGAAATAAAACAAACAGAGGAATTGATTAATAAATTTCGGGCAAAAAGTTCGAAAGCAGCGTTTGCACAATCCCTTATCAAGAAGTTAGAAAAAACAGACAGAATCGAAATTGAAAAAGACCCGACGAGTAGAATCAAAATTACATTTCCACTAAGTGTTCAACCTGGCAAATGGGTTTTGGATATGCAAGCCGTTGAAAAAACTTATGGCGACAGAACGATTTTTAAAAATGTTTCCATTACAGTTGGACGGGGAGAAAAAATTGCTTTACTCGGACCAAATGGAGTTGGTAAATCGACCTTATTAAAAGCAATTACCAATAAAATTGATTACTCAGGAAAGATTGAACTTGGGCATAATGTAAATCTCACCTATTTTGCACAAAACCAAGCGGAGGATTTAAGTACTTCAAAAACTGTATTTGAAACAGTGGATGATGTTGCAAAAGGAGAAATCCGAAAAGACTTGAGAACAATCTTGGGAACTTTTCTCTTTACAGGTGAAGATGTGAATAAAAAAGTTTCTGTTTTATCTGGTGGAGAAAGAACAAGATTGGCGCTTTGTCAATTGCTTTTAAGTCCTTCAAATTTTTTGATTCTCGATGAACCTACCAATCACCTTGATATTCAAAGCAAAGAAGTATTGAAAAGAGCCTTATTGCAATATGAAGGAACATTTATTGTGGTTTCTCACGACCGCGAATTTTTACAAGGTTTGACCAATCGAATTTGGGATATCGAAAATCAAGAATTAAAAATCCATCATTTCGAAATTCAGGAATACCTACAATATAAGTCCCAAAAGCCTGAACTAAATGTTCAATCTCAATCTCAAAGAAAAGAGCCTAAAGAAAAAGCGACGAATTCATTTCAAGAAAATGAAATAAAAAAACAAAAGGAAAAAGCAATTAAAAAAATTGAAAAGGAAATTGAAATTCAAGAGTCTATACTATCCAATTTGAATGAAACTATTGCCAATCTAGATTTCAGCTCCGGTGAAGATCATTCCAAAATCCTAAACGAACACAAATTAGTAACTGAAAAACTTGAAAACTTGATGTTGGAATGGGAAGAATTGATTGAAGAATAATATGTTTCGTTAGTCGAATGAAGACGAAAGTATTAATTCTATTTAAATTAAATTTATTCTTTGGTCAATTCCCATAATTGACCACCTTTTAGAAAACTTAAAGTTGAATTGGAATAAGAGACTACATCAAGAGTATCGGTTTACTCTGGAGAAAATGTGAGTAGAATTCTTGTATCTTCAATTAATGCATAAGTTACTTTTTCTGTATTTACTGGAAGAGATGACAAAACTTGTGATAATTCAAAAACACCTTTTCCACCTTTTTCATTCGAAAACATGAATGAGTAGGAAAGACCATTTGGAACTAAACTTCCACCAATTTTCTCCACATTCCAAGTTCCATCCAAACGCTTGTTCAACTTGTTCGATTTTGAGCATGATACTAACACCAACAACACTACCAGTGATACAATCGCTATCTTTTTCATATTTAAATTTTTGGCGCAACTAGCTCATTCGTTCCAGTAACAAAGTGAAATAAATACAATTCTAATCATTAAGTGCTTGTTCTAAATCAGCCAACAAGTCGTCAGCATCTTCAACACCAACACTTAATCGTATTAAAGAATCCACTACACCACTTTCCTCGCGAATTGCTTTTGGAATAGAAGCATGTGTCATAGTTGCAGGATGGCCAATTAGGGATTCAACACCACCCAATGACTCTGCAAGTGCAAATAATTGCACTCTTTTCACGATTTCCAAAGCATCTTCCAACTTGTTACCTTTTAAAGTAAAAGAAATCATACCGCCAAAACCACGCATTTGTTTTTTTTCAACATCATGGTTAGGGTGCGACTCGAAACCGGGCCAGTACACTTTATCAATCTTTGAATGATTTACCAAGAATTTTGCAATTTTCTCTCCGTTTTCACAATGACGTTGCATACGTAGATGCAAGGTTTTTATTCCTCTCAAAACTAAAAAAGAATCCATTGGAGCAGTTACAGCACCTGATGAATTTTGAATTCGGTACATTTCATTGGAGATCGCATCGTCTGATGTGACTAATGCTCCCATTACTACATCAGAGTGTCCGCCTAGGTATTTTGTTACTGAATGCATTACAATATCAGCACCCAAATCAAGCGGAGTTTGTAGGTAAGGAGTCGCAAACGTATTGTCTACGGCCAGCCAAGCACCCGCTTTTTTTGCTATTTCCGACATTGCGGCGATGTCCACAATATTCATCATTGGATTGGTTGGTGTTTCAACCCAAATCAATGTTGTTTTTTCATTCACCAAAGCTTCAACAGCTGGCAAATCTTGCATATTTACAAAGTGAAAAACGATACCGTATTTCTCAAAGATTGTTTTAAAAATTCGGTAAGAACCACCGTATAAATCGTTGGTAGAAATAACTTCATCACCAGGATTTAGCATTTTTATTACACAATCAATCGCCGCCAAACCGGAACCAAAACAAGCGCCAAATTTACCGTTTTCGATTGCAGCAATGTTTTTCTCCAATGCATGTCGAGTTGGATTTAAAGTTCTTGAATATTCATAACCCTTGTGATTACCAACACCTTCTTGAACGTAGGTAGAAGTTTGATAAATTGGTGTCATAATTGCACCTGTAGCTGGGTCGGGATGAACTCCTGCATGAATAGCCTTTGTTCCGAATTTCATTATGTTGATTTTAAGTTTTAACAAAAGTAGTTATTTGAAAAGGTTGAAATAACTTTTTGAACTCCTATAAAAAGGAAAAAATAACCAAACAAAAAAAGCCTCTACCAACAGATAGAGGCTTTAAATATTTGAAAATTGAGTTTACAACTTGTTAATTCTTAGCTGTAACCCTGACTTAAGATTAGACGCTTTGTTTTTGTGAATAATATTTCGTTTCGCGAGTTTATCCAACATACCCGCAACAGTTGGAAACAAAGAAATAGCTTCTACCTTGTCGTTAATGCTTCGCAATTTACGAACTGCATTACGAGTTGTTTTATGTTGATATTTATTCAATAATCTTTTCGCTTCGTTTGAACGAATACGTTTGATAGCTGATTTATGATTTGCCATTATAAGTAATTAACGTTTTAAAAAATGCAGCCCATAGGAGAATCGAACTCCTGTTTCAAGGATGAAAACCTTGCGTCCTAACCACTAGACGAATGGGCCAAAAATTGGCAGCCCATAGGAGAATCGAACTCCTGTTTCAAGGATGAAAACCTTGCGTCCTAACCACTAGACGAATGGGCCAAAATTTCAAAGCACCCAAAATTTGGGAGTGCAAATATAGAACATTTCAATAACAAAAAAACATTTGCCGAAAAATTTTATTTGAGAGTGCTATTTTGTTAAAAGCTAAAAAAAATTACGAAGGAATTAATCCTCCTCTATATCATCCAAATTAGCTCTTAATTTCTGACTTAACTGGCGATTATATGTTTCCAACGTGTATTTAAAGTAGTTATCGGTACACTTGGCTATACACTTTATGAATTGCTTTAGCCGGTATTCTATGTGTTCTTGTAAATGTTGTTGCAAAAGTAGTCCTTCGTCTAGATTCTTTGCAGAATTCATTATGGCTTCAAAGTGATTTTCTAATGACATATCAACAGCTTTTTTTCCTTTAAAACCACTCTCAATACACTCATAGTAAGCATCTCGAATATTGAATTTATTGAGGTAGGATATGTCAATATATTTCTCAAATCCTCTTGGAAACTCAAATTCAACCTCAAACTCCATATCTTCCAATTCGGAAATTCTAGACTCCAAAAATCTATCCGGGTATTTGAATGCATCCTGCCAGTTGATGTAATCTTGCCAATACCCAAATCGTCGAATATTATTCCCTAAATCAATTATTTTAAAGGAATCCTTATTAGGTAAACGTCTCGACCCTCTACCAATAATTTGATGGTACAAGGTAAGTGAACGTGTTGCTCTATTGATAATAATTGTTTGGACAGTTGGTTCATCAAATCCAGTAGTCAATATTCCTACAGATGTTAAAATAGCTCCAGGTGTTTCTTTAAACCATTGAAGAACATCCTTTCTGTCCTTGTCGCTGAAGGTAGAATCAAGATGACGAATATTATATTTTAATTTTTTGAAGGACTCCTCAACTCTTCTGGATGTTTCGATTCCTGCATTAAAAATCAATGTCTTTTCACCTACTGCAATTTCTTCATACGCAAAAATAAGCTTTTCCTGCATGAAATAATTACTGTAAAGCAAATCAGAACTTGCCACGGTAAAATCACCATTAGAACCTATTTTCAGTCCATGCAAATTAACATCGTAACTATAGGTTTCGGCATTAGCTAAATATCCCGATTCAATTAGTGAAGCAATGGACTCTCCTACCAATAATTTGTTGTAGTGATCTTTTAAAGGAAGGGCTTTATTACTACTCAAGGGAGTAGCTGTAACCCCTAAAATATTACAATGCTCATAAAACTGAAAGATTTTACGGAAACTATTGTAGTGCGCCTCATCGACAATTACCAAACCAACATCTTCAATAAATTTTTCATTTTCATTCAAACGATTATTTAAAGTTTCAACCATTGCAATAAAACACTGAAAATCATCTTTGTCTGGTAAAATTTTAACCTCGGAATTAATGATTTTACTTTTTACACCTATTGCATTTAACTGATTTGAAGTTTGAATAGATAATTCGATTCGGTGCGTAAGAATTAATACTTTTTTATTCCAATCCTGTATGTAGCGTCTGGTAATTTCCGAGAATATCACAGTTTTTCCACCACCGGTTGGCAATTGATAAAGTAAATTGAAATTAGCTCCGTTTTTCTTGAGTTCGTCAAGAATGTCATTCACTGTTTTTTCTTGAAAGGGATAAAGCTTCTTGGCTTCGAAAAGGTCGATGTCGATCATTATAAATTGAGAATTGGCAAAAATACGCCTTTTATTTTGTTTGTAGGTCTAACTTCACCAGGGATTAATGCAATCAGGTATTTCTTGTGAATTTCCAATTCCAATATCGCATTAGTGGTACCAATATGAAAGTTGGAGCCAACCACAATAACCATGCGGGGGAAAAATCATGAACATTTACAACTATAAACGCCGTCAAGGTTCCAATATATGCCCCCATCATCATTCCCAAATGTTTAGACAACCAAGCTTTCGGTTGTATGGACAAGTCTCTTTTTACCTTTAAAATAGTTTGAATATCAGTGAATACCAAAAACAAGGTCAATGCTCCAAAAAAAACCAACACTAGATTTAAGGTGTATATCATGGCGATTCCATTTACTGATGCAAAAACTAAAACAAGGTAATCCCAAAAATTAGGTATTTGAAGTTTGTTTTTGAGAACCCGATGACCACTGTAATTCTGATAAAGAACGAAATTGCCCATAAAAAACAAAAAAGGAATTTTCTTCCAAATGGAAATAACCGTTGAAGAAACCACAACACCCCACAAAGACCAATAAAACAATAAACCAAGCCTTTTATGCAAGGAATTGCCTTTTTTTAGAAACATTATTATTTTTCCGCAACTTAATGAAAGATAACCAAATACAACGTGAAAAAATAAAAAAATCGAAATTAAATGTGTCATCTAGATAAAGTTGAGAAATAAAAGTTAAAAAGCCTTAACGTCACAAACATTTAGTTAGCTTTTGTCATCAAATTAAAACTCAATTACCAAAGAGGTACTTGTTCACCAAAATTCTCATTACTTTCATTTTATAAAATGTAAAATGCCGAAATCACTTTCACGCCAGGACTTTCTAAAGACAAGTTTCTTAGGGATTGCAGGTTTGTATTTATCCAAAATTAACGCTCAACAATTGCATTCATTGTCAAATGAAAAGTTAGCACTTGAAAATAGTGAGTTTTACCCTGACTTTCAGTTTGGAAGTTTCAATTATGGTTATGCGGGAGCAACTCCCTTAATCCTTTCAGAGGCTCAAGAAAAAACCAGGAAACTTCTTCAGCATTTTCCATATTCAATCTTGGAAAAAATAAAGAGTGAAATTCGTGAAAACAATAGAAAGTTGCTCGCAGAGTGGTTAAAAGTGGAAGTAGAAAATCTTTCTTTTCAAACGAATACAACTTACGCCTTAAATCAAGTGATTTTTGGTTTGGATTTACCTAAAAAATCAAAAATTGCATTGTGTGAATACGATTATCCTTTCGTTTTAAATGCTTGGAAACAAAAAGCTAAACGCGAGGATTTATCATTGTTTTATGTAACAATCTCCCCGAATGATAGCGATGAAGTAATTGTTGAAAAATATAAAAATACCGTTGAAAAACAAAAATTATCCATTCTTCATCTTACTCACGTTTGGAATTGGAATGGTAGGGTTTTACCGATTCTTGATATCATCGAAATCGCTAAGAAAAACGGAGTAAAAGTGATAATTGATGGCGCTCATGCCATTGGTCTTTTGGATGTAACACCACTAATTCAACTAACCGACATATACATAGGGACTTTCCATAAATGGTTGAATTCTGGAATAAGTCTTTCATTTTTACACCTTAAAAAAGATATTATTCCTTCCATTTTTCCACTTGAAAGCGCCTATCCTTCTCAAGAAAAAGACATCCGAAAATTTGAAACTAGTGGTGTTCGAGATTTAACAGTCGAAAACACATTTCCACTGGCATTGGAACTTCACCATAATTTTGGTAACGCAGAAAAATTAAAACGACTTCAATATTTAAGAGAATTGATTTTGAGGGGATTAGAAAAATCAACAAATTGGAGAACTCACAATATCGGTAACTACAACGGAATGATTTTTCTTCAACACAAAGTCTTAGACGGAAAAACTATCGCCACAAAACTTCAAAATGAACACGGCATTTCAGTTGGATTGGTTCATGTAGGAGAATTAAACGGAATTCGTGTAAGTCCACATTTTACGTGTGAAGTTAAAGACGTTTCAAGATTAATCAACTTACTTTTGACCATCTAAAATGAGCGAAAAAAAGATTTTTACCCTCGAACAAGTGGCGCGTTCAATCAAGAAAACGCTCGAAGAACGTTATCAATCAACTTATTGGGTGAAAGCTGAAATGCATAAATTGAACCGCTTTCCGAGTGGTCATGCTTTTCCAGAATTGGTTCAAAAAGATGGACAACGTATTGTGGCACAAATGTCTGGCACGCTTTGGAAACAACAATTGGAAAGTATTAATCGAAAGTTTGTTGAGGTAGTTAAAGAGCCTTTGAAAGAAGGAACTCAACTTTTGCTTTTAGTTAAGGTTGTTTTTAGTGAAAATTTCGGTTTAAGCCTGCTCATTCTGGATATCGACCCTTCATTTTCTTTAGGCGAGTTACAACGACAGCGAGAAGAAACCTTAAAAAAACTTGCAGAAAAAGGTTTAATCAATAAAAACCAACAACTAAAGTTTCCAATCCTTCCCAAGCGAATTGCAGTAATTTCTGCTGAAGCAAGTAAAGGTTTATCTGATTTTATGCAAGTCCTTGATGACCAGAATAATTACCTATTCTTCACCATGCTTTTTCCAGCTTATTTACAAGGTGATGTTGCTGTGAATAGTATAATAGCTGCCTTGCGAAAAATTGAAAAAGTTAAGAGTCATTTTGATGTGGTAGTGATTGTGCGTGGAGGTGGTGCAGAAGTTGGAATGACATGTTATAATCATTATGATTTGTGCGCAACAATTGCTGATTTTCCTCTACCCGTTTTAACAGGAATTGGACACTCAACTAATCTGACAGTTGCTGAAATGGTTGCATATCACAACGCAATAACTCCGAGTAAATTAGCTACTCTACTTGTTGATTCTTTTGCTGAATTCGAAAGAGATTTGCTGCAAATGAGTAAACAAATTTCCTCAACGAGTAAAAAAGTTCTTTCGATGCAACAAAGGGATTTGAATTTTAAAACCTCCTTTATCTCGCAGCAAGGTCGGATGACGATTAAGTTATTCCGACAAAATTTGGAAAATGTTAAAAAGAATTTAACCATGCAAAGTTTTCTTTTTCAGCAAGATGAAAAACGAGATGTGGAGGAGTTCAGTAAACTTATTGTTCAGCAAACAAACAAGTTTTTAGCTTTCCAGCAAAACATTTTAAATCAAAGAACGACACTGCTTAGCACAAATTTTAGACAACAAATTCAATCGGAAAAAGCATCATTGAAGCAAACAAATCGCGAATTCAAACTTTTTTCAAAATCTATACTTCAAAAAAGAATAGACGCTTTACAACAACTTGAGAATCAAACTAAATTACTTCATCCGGATCAAGTATTAAAACGTGGCTATGCAATAGTTCGATACAAAAATCAATCTATTTCGCTGAACAATCAACCCGAAATAAATGACGAATTGGAAATTGAAACCCTTCAATTAAGTCTAAGCGCCAAGGTTCAAAAAAAATTAATAAAGAAATGAAAGTCAAGCAATTATTGAAAAAAACTCAATTTAACCTCTGAAATACTTAATTTATTTCTGCCGTAATTCCAAAAATAAACTTGAATTTCATCTTTTTCTCTCAGGCCGGTTATGTTTTTCGACCACACAACCTCTCCCCTATTTGTGCCTATTTCTGCATACCTTTCTAATTTCTGAACCTCCCAAATCACAGATTTACCCTTTCGGAGAACTTCAAAAACAAGAAGTGATGGAACGACGCTGTCTTGCTTGAAATTAAAGGAAAGTAACATAGTGCTTGCATTTTTCAGTTGATCAAAATTCCATTTTCCAAAAGTGAAATATTCATCATCTTCATTGATTAATCGGTCATTTATTTTTTCTGAGAAAACTGAACTTCGCTTGTTGAGGTCTAACTTTATCTGTTCATTACTTGTTTTTGGATTTAACTCCCCTCCAGACAAAATAAAAATCCAAGTTGAAACGAATAAAATGGGTGGAATAAGAACGAATAATTTCACCGAATCTTTAGAAATTGAAATTGCTGAAAATTGTGTAATTAGCCAAAAAACCAATATTAAAAAGGTCAATTGGGAAATCCAGTATAAAATTTGAATCCCCGATTTTTGAAATTCAAATTGAATATTGTGCATTCCTTTCGGTACAACTATTGCTTGATAATTTGCATTTACTCGATAAATTTTCACCTCGCCTCCATCACAATAAGCTTTCCAACCGTTTAAAAAACTTTGTTGAAGTACTAACATTTGTTGATTTTTCACTTTAACTTCAAAGGACATTTTGTTCGGAGAAAATCCAACCACTTTTAACTCGTCTGTGGGTGAAAAACGAAGGTTTGATTTTTTAAGTTCTAGAAAATCCTTTTTATTGAAAAACAATCGTTTAGCTGATAATTTATCAATAGTCTTTAGGTTTTTAATACTGTCTTCAGGATAAATTTCATCGGACAAGTAAACCAAAGGATTTTGCAAGATATTGTCGCGAAAAACAATCGCTTTATCATCCAGAAAACTATATCCATCTAACTCAAAAGACGAAAATGCGGGAAATGAAACTTGCTGATTGAAAATAGACGTGTTGCGCCAAAACGGAAGCACAAAAGAATGCTGGTCGTCATTGACAGCAATGGGAACCAAGCGTGGAATTGGAAATGCTTTGGTACATAAATCAATATTTTCCTGCATTATTCGTGGGGAAAAACGCCTGTCAGTATAGGTGGAAGGAATATTCCATTGCGCATTTATGAACAACTCTCCAATCAATAAAACACCAACTATTTCTTTTTGGAATTTCCATTCTTTTCCTTTGCATATCACCAATAAAACAAGGATTAGAAAAATTCCGTTCAGTATCAATTGAAATCCAAAAAGTTGTTGAAAGTCGCTCGATTCCCACCCGTCTAAAAAACTTGAAGACTTGAAAAACCAATTGTTGAGAACATCTGAAAAATGAAAATTTGCCCATTTTGAACCGATAAAAACCATGGTTCCAATCAGGATTAGGACAGGAAAACCGAATTCCCTCCACGTTAAAGCACCATTTAAACGCCATTTTTCAAGTCCATTTACCGCTAAAAAAACTAAAGCTATAACCCAAAATACCCGAATGTATGGACCTTGAAGAAATAAATTCATGAATGGAACACGCTCAAAAAGATATTCCCGAATTGGTAAATCTCCAAAGCTCAACGAACCAATAATGAATCCAAAAATTACGATAATCCAAACGGTTTTATTTTTACTGAAATTCCAACCGTAAATTCCAAAAAACAAAGAAATTACACCAAAATAATGATTGAGCATTGACGCATCAACATTCCCGAAAAATGCATTTGTTCGTGCAACGAATAAAGGTGAGAAAAGACTTAAAAGTGAAGTGAAAGGTTGTCCGTAGGTGGCTGCTTTTTCCCATGAAACGCCTTGCGATAAGCGTTCGACTTCCCCACGAATTTCAATTGTCGCCAATAGCAAAGGACTCAACAAAACCAAAAGAATAATGACAGCTATAACGTGTTGACCGAAAAGCGATTTCCAGTTATAATTTTCAACTTTACGCGATTCCAAAACCTTTTGAACAAACAAAAGCAAAAGCAAATAAAAGAGCATCAAACTCAATGCTTGATAACCACTTGTCAACATCAAAAAGCAAAAGACCACAAATTGAATGGAATATTTTAATTGCGAATGATGAAGCATTTGGAGGTAAGACAAAAGCACCCAAGGAATCCATGCCGCACCGACAAGAAGAAAAAAGTGTTGACCGTGTCCGATAAAATAACCTGAACTAACGTAAATAATTCCACCTAAAAATGCCGCCCAACGGCTGTATTGGAAGAATTGAAGCAATTTGTTCATTCCTAAAGCAGCGATGAATACGTAAACAATCACCAGTAGGTGCATGAAGTAAATGGAATAACCACCCAACGAACTAACTAACAATAATTCAGGTGAGTAGGTAGGAGCTTGTAAGTCGGCGTAAAACGGTGATCCTGTTTGCAAATATGGGTTCCAAAGTGGGAAATGTCCAGCTTGCATGGCGGTGGAAAAGTAGTAGCGAAATGGAAAAACAACGTCGAGTAAATCCCATTTCAAGGCTGCTGTACAAATTGCAATTTGCCAATAAAGCAATAGAATTACCCCAAACAATAGAAAAGGGAAAGTGAATTTCTTTTCGTTCAATTCAGAGAAAATAAGGTTGAATTTTGGATTCAGGGTATTGTTTTTTTTTAAGTTGGAAAAATTTAAGTAATTAAAAACCTTCAATTTCCTCTTTTGAAAGTCCAGTAGCAGTTGTATCAAAATACGGCATTTTCAAATAAATGAAAGTCAACTTGTCGTGGAAGACTTCCCCGTGTTGATTTTTTAGTTTTATGCTATATACGACCTCACTTTTTTTTGGTTCAGACTCGTGATCATCAAAAGTAAAATCTAAAATTCCAATGCAATAAACTGCTTTCAAACTGTAATCCCAATTTCCTTTTTCTACTTGCTCTTTGATTGGAAAGGTGGAATAACAAGCTGTGCGTTCCTCGAAAAAATTCTGTTTTGCTTTTTGAGGTTCGACAATGAATTTTTCGCTTTTTTCGTTTTCGCAGTTAATGTCGTAAATTGCTTTTCGGTCATACTCACAAAAGCCAAATTGGTATGTATTCTTAAAATTCAGGTCAACAAATTTGTTGTGTGGTGGAAATAATGAATTGTAAAAATCAATCAATAAAGGTTTGTTTGCCTCTTCGCCAAAAATCCTTTTGAAACCAAAATCGGAGAATGGGTTGAGGTATTTGGCTTTCATAAAAAGTAAGAATTCTGTTTTTCAAAATTAACTCTATTTCTAAAAGAATTCTGTAATCTAATTGTCGTTAATTTCTATGATACACGAAACTACTTGCATTTACTGATATTTTATCAACAAAACCCAATTCCGCAAAGATTTCTGTTATCTTCGGGAATCCTTATCAGTCATGAAACAAATCTTTATTTTTCTTTGCCTCATTCTTCCCATTTCACTATCCGCTCAGGCTCCGGAATTTTTAGTTGGTGTGAATAAAACCGACATCACCACTTACAAAAAAGGTGGGGGAATGTTGGGTTATAGTATGTCGTTCAACGTGTCGGACACGGTAGTAACACCTCTCCATTCGCGTTCATTCATCATTCAGGATAAAAAAGGAAATAAAGTAGCGATTGTGGAAACGGAGTTGTGTTTTATTCCTGCCGAGCTGAAAACAGCAATTGTTCAGAAAGTTGCACAAACTTCCCCTGAATTTGATGAGGAAAATGTGATGATTTTGGCTCAACACACGCATTGTAGTCCAGCTGGATATTGTCATTTTTCGGCCTATAATATGTCCGTCCCAGGTTATATTCCCGAAATTTTCAATGACTTAAGGGATAAGATAAGTGTATCCATTCTTGCCGCAAATGAAGTTTTGATTCCAGCCAATTTGAGTCTTTCGAAAGGTGAATACCCTTTGGATTGGGAGGTAGGATTCAATCGTTCGCGTAAAGCATACAATCGAAATAAAGATGTTGAGAAAATTAAAAAAAATGAGTTAAACAGAGGAATTAACCGTGAAACCGTTCTTCTAAAATTCACCGATGAAGAAAACATTCCTATTGGTGCGATAAATTGGTTTGGTGTTCATGCCACAAGTCTCTCCAACAATTACAACAAAATTAATTCCGACAACAAAGGCTATGCGGCGACTTACCTCGAAGAACAAATGGAATCCATTAATCCTGCATTTGTCGGTGCTTTTGCTCAAGCTACCTCTGGCGATGTTTCCCCTAAATTTGTTTACAACAGAAAATTGCATTGGCAAAGGGGGAAATGGGAAGGAAAATTTCCAGATGACGAAAAAAGTGCGGAGTACAACGGTCAACTTCAATTCAAAAAGGCATTAGAACTAATGAATAGTGAAGCATATAAAGTCAAATCCTCAGAAATTCAAACTACCCTTCGGTTTTACAATTTTTCAGACATCACTGTTGATTCACGTTACAGCTATGGAAAAGGAATTCTTCAGACAAGTCCGTCTTGTGTAGGAATGTCGATGATTGGTGGCGCGTTGATGGACGGACCTGCCGCACCGAAAGCGGTTGTAAAAGTGGCTAATGGAATTATTGGACTAATAAAGGTATGGGAGTTAAGCACTTCCATTTTTAGGAAAAAAGAAGTTAGAAAAGCAATATGGAGAAAGTACCGTGTTCAAGGGAAGAAGAAAATTCTAATGGAATCTGGAGATAAAAAAATGCTTGGAACAAAAAACATCAAACGACTCATAATTCCTGGGTTCCTTGATCCTACGATAGCAACTTTTAAAAAATTCCATAGGGCGGGAGCCTTGGAAGAAAACACTTGGACACCACAAATTCTTCCCGTTCAATTCGTTCAAATTGGAGATATAGTTTTAGCTGGACTTCCTTTTGAAATAACAACTACAGCGGGAAAAAGACTTAAAAAGGGAATTCAGGAATTGTATGCGAATGAAGGAGTCAAAGAGGTGATTTTATGTTCTTACGCGAACAGCTATTCCGGTTATATTACTACAAATGAAGAGTATAGAGTGCAAATGTACGAAGGTGGACACACCGTTTTTGGACAACATAGTCTAGCTGCGCTTCAAACCACTTTTCTTTGGCTTTTCAACGAAAGAGGTAAGCAATTAAAAGAACTCGAGAATCCTTTAAAACCACCTGTTTTTAGTGAGACAGAATTAAACAAACGACTTTTTTACGAGAGAAAAGCGCTTAAAAAGAAGTGATTTATGGCAAAAAGAATAGGTGTACTCTCTGACACACACGGATTTTTAGAACCTCGAATTTTCCACTATTTTGAACAAGTTGATGAAATTTGGCATGCTGGTGATATTGGCGATTTAAAAGTTTTGGAAGACTTACAAGCATTCAAACCCACAAGAGCGGTTTTTGGCAATATAGATAATGCAATTATACGTAGGGAAACAAGTGAGTTTTTGCGTTTTAAAGTCGAAGAGGTGGAAGTTTTAATAACGCACATAGCGGGAAAACCAGGTAGTTATTCTGTTCCCTTAAACAAAGAGTTACAGAGAAATGGTGTTCCAAAAATTTTGGTGTGCGGACATTCCCATATCACTTTGGTAAAAAATGATCTTTTTAAAAATATGCTTTGGATGAATCCAGGAGCATGTGGAAACAAAGGATTTCATACAGTAAAAACCATACTACGTTTCACCATCGACGGCACAAATATCAAAGATTTGGAATGTATTGAGCTTGGAAAAAGATCGGCAGGAATAATCTGATTTGAAAATTACACCAATTTCTATAAATTTTAGCATCTAAAAAATCAAGCTGATTTGGGAACATTAATGGTAATTGTTGTTATCACTTTGTGAATTGAAAAAATCAATACAATTTGAGTGTAACAAAAAAAAGGCACCCCAAAATGAAGTGCCTTTTTTACTCGAAATTTTGTATTACTATTTGTCAATAGAACCCGTTACTCTTTTCATGAAAGCATTGAGTGCGTCACGTTTTGGTGTTCCTTTTTTAATCTCTTGTGCAACCTCAACTGCACCAGAAAAATTTGAAAGCAATTCTCCAATAACATCCAATTCTTCATCTTTTAATCCTGGAGCTTCAATAAGATTTTCCAAGGTTTCCATTGTTTCTAATACGTAGTCTTCATCATTTTGCTCGATGAATTCTACAACATGTTTAATGACTGGTAACCGCATGGAGAACTTCTTGAATGGTTTCTATTTTATTTCCTTGTGCCTCACCCACCAATTGTCCACCAACAAAACCAGCGAAAGTTGGTAGGTTACTCACGTTAGCCAATTTTCGGGAATTCGGGAATTTCTCGGCATCCACATAATAAAATGCGATGTCAGCATTTTCCTCAGCCATCCGCTTGAATTTTGGCTTTGTGATTTTGCAATTTCCGCACCATGTAGCACCATACTGAACCATCACTTTTGCATCTGCTGCAATCAATTGATCCAATTTATCTTCCGTAATTTCCTGAAACATAGCGCTAATTTTTAGTGATTTGCCAAATAGCTAGCCACACCGTCACGTGTTGCGTTCATCGCATCTTTTCCTTCTTCCCAGTTTGCCGGACAAACTTCACCGTGTTTTTGTACGTGTGTAAATGCGTCAATCAAACGAAGATATTCGTTCACATTACGTCCTACAGGGAAGTGGTTTACTGATTCATGGAACACCATTCCATTTTCATCCAACAAATAAGTTGCACGGTAAGGAACATTGTCACCACCTGTATTCTCTTCGTCGAATAAATCGAAATCAAGGATTCCTAATTCCATTGCTAATACGCGTGTAGAATCAGCAATTAAAGGAAACTTAACACCTTCAATTCCACCGTTATCCTTTGCTGTATTCAACCATGCGAAGTGAACTTCAGCTGTGTCGCATGACGCACCAATTACGATAGTGTTTCTTTTTTCGAACTCAGCTGCTGCCTCTTGGAACGCATGAATCTCAGTAGGACAAACGAATGTAAAATCCTTTGGATACCAGAAAAGTACCACTTTCTTGTTGTTGTCAACTGCTTGCTTCAAAACATTGATTTGAAACGCATCTCCCATTTCATCGATTGCCTTAACCGTGATGTCCGGGAACTTTTTACCTACTAATGTTGCCATTTGTTATTTGATTTAAAAGTTAAACTTATTTTACTATACAACTAACGTTTATTCACCGTGATTGTTTAACCACGCACTGAACATCCAATTCGTTTTTTCTTTTTCTCGAATGAGGTCACTCAAAAATGCACTTGTACCTTCATCATTGATTTCTTGCGCTTCCAACAACAATTTTCTTTCCAGTTGTAGAAGAGCTTTTTGTGCTTGTAGAACGTAATTCATTCCCTCGTTGCCATCGACAATTAGTGCGTTTTCTTGAATTACACTTTTAGCCAGATAATCTGAAAAGGTGAATAACGGACGACCGTTTAAAGTTAGAATTCTCTCTGCCAATTCGTCAATGATAAGTTGCACACGATTATACAATTCCTCATATTTTAAATGCAATTCAAAAAATTTTGAACCTTGAATATTCCAATGTAAAGCGCGAAGATTTTGATAATGCAATTGGTATGAAGCCAAAAGTTCGTTCAGATTCGCTTTGTAGTTTGCTGAAGTTTCCATAATTGATTTGTTTTTTGATGGTACAAAGTTAAGGTTCACTTGCGCTTGACAATATCAATAGTCTCTATATTTGTATATTATTTATTTATTACCTCAATGATAAGTCTCCAGCAAATGCATTACATCGTGGTTCTCAGTGAGGAACTTCAATTTCTTCGTGCAAGTGAACGCTGTTTTGTAACTCAACCTACACTTTCAATGCAAATCAAAAAAGCGGAAGACACACTAGGACATCCCATCTTTGACCGTTCATCACACCCGCTTTCACTTACCCCGTTTGGACGAGAACTCATTCCAATTTTACGGGAAATAATGACTGAAAATGAAAGAATTAAGTGGCTTATTGAAAAGCAAAACAATCAATTTAAAGAAGAAATTCGCCTTGGAATCATTCCCACAATTGCGAGCTACCTTGTTCCCGATTTGTTTGCAGAATGGAAAAATGAACTTCCGAATATTCAATTAATTATTGAAGAATTAAGAACCGAGGAATTAATTGCAGCGATTGAAAACAAACAAATTGACTTAGGAATTTTGGCAGGTCCCTATGCCGATCCGAAACTTCGAACGGTTCCACTGTATCAAGAAGAAATTTTGATTTACGCACCCTCTATTCAAAAAACAACCTTATCCCTTTCGGACTTGGCCGAACTTCAACCTTGGTTGTTGAGTAAAGGAAATTGCCTGCGTACTCAAATGATAGCTTTTTGTCAGCTAAATGAAAATATGAGTGATTGGAATTATCAGGGGGGGAATCTAGATTTATTAGCTGAAATGGTTACTCAATTCGGCGGTTATACTTTAATTCCTGCTTTCGCAAAAATAAAAGGTGAATTAACCTTAAAAAGACTGGAAAGTTCTGCTGGTTTTCCTGCACGTGAAGCAATTGCATTGTTCAGTAACCGAAGCATTAAAAAATCTTCTATTGAAATTTTGCTGAGAAGTATTCAACGAAAATACAATCAACCAACTTCAGGTCTCAATCTTTTAAAATGGCGCTAATCGAGTAAAATATTCAGCAGTTCATCGTTGACGTAAAACACCTCTTTTCCATCTCTTCGCGTTGAAAGAATGCCTAAATCATTTAATTGTTGAGCGTATTTCACCAAAGTTGTACGGCTGCTGACATCAAGAATTTGTCCGATTTTATGTTGTCGGATATAAGGCTGTGCGAAAATATGATCGTTTAATTCTTGTGTGTACCATTTCAATTTGGACTTTGCGTAAGTTAACGTAGCTTCTTTCTGTCCTAAAATCTGATCAACCAAAAAATTGGTATAGGCAGCTGTTTGCTCCACCGCCTTCATCATATACAACATCCAATCTTTCCAGGCTCCTCTTTGTGTAACTCCAGCAAGTAATTGATAATAGTCTGCTTTGTTTTGAATGATGTATTTACTCAAGTATAAAACCGGATGAGAAAGCAGTTGTTGATTCACCAAATAAAGTAAATTCAATATACGTCCCGTTCGACCGTTGCCATCCACAAAAGGGTGAATCGCCTCAAATTGATAATGAGCAACCGCCATTTTTAGGAGTGGATCTATCCCATTTTCATCGTTCATGAACTGCAACAAATTTTCAACTTTTGCTTGAATAATCCCTTCTCCCCGAGGTGGTGTATAAACGACTTCACCTGATCGAAATTCACTATTTCCGCGACGAATTACAGTTTGTGATTGAGGTGGGCGAAATCCAAGTGAAGTACTTTTAATTCGCTGAAAAATAGCAATCATCACTTCCTCATTTATCCCACTATTTTCCTGTATTTTACGATAGCCTTCCCAAAGTGCTTCGCGATAAGTCAAAACTTCTTTTGTGGTTGGATTCATTTTTTCTTCCTCTTCATCAACTGTCAAAGCACGGTACAATTCATCATCAGTGGTAAAAATGTTTTCAATTTCCGCTGAGGTTTTTGCTTCTCTTAGTGTGATTGTATTCACCAACATATTAGGGTTCGGAATACGAAGCACGTTTTTATTCAACTCCGCTAATTTTCTTGACGCTATCCCCCAAGCAAGAAGGACCTCCGTGTCTAAAAAATCCTTTTTCGGTGGCAACTCGGGCAAATGATTGTAGGGAACGTTTCTGTCGTACTTCATAGTCATGTTCATAAAATGATTAAAAATTGAACGAGATACAAATATATGTTCATTTTTTAGATCCTAACAATAAACGTGTTCATATTTTAAAAAATAATTGAACGAATTATGAAAATATGTCCAGAAAATGAACAGATAACAACTATACGTTCATTTTTTATAAATAAATTGTACACATGATTAAAATGCGTCCATAATGTGAACATAAATTTAACACCTGTCCATTTTTCAAGCAAATATTGAACGAAACGTGAGGTATTTTCAAGAAAATGAACATATAAGATCCTTCTGTCCATATTCAATACAAATAATGAACAGAACAAAAGATATTGATTGTCCATAAAATGAAGACCTTATCTTTGTTGCAGATGATGAAGCAATTTAAAAACCTAAGCCAAAACACCTTTCTGCGTTCAGTGTCGGTATTGGTATCAGGTACAATCATTGCACAATTGTTCAGTTACGCGTTAGCACCACTCATTTCCAGATTATTTACACCAGAAGAAATGGGTGAATTTGGTGTCTTTCAACGCATTGTCGTTTTTATTGCGACTGTTGCTACCGCACGTTATGAATTTGCGTTACCCTTGCCCAAAAATGATCAACATTCATTTCAACTTTTCCGCTTATCATTGAGAATTTCACTTTACACAATTGCTGTAAGCATTCCACTATTCCTTGTTTACGGTGTATTCACCAAACAAAATTCGGAATATCAACTTTGGGTGTTACTCCTACTCCTTTCAGTGTTTTTCCTGGTTTTCTTTAATCTTGGAACAAATTGGGCGATTCGTCACAAAGCGTTCAGACGAATATCCTATTCAAAAATGACCAATTCGTTAAGTTTGAATGGACTTCGTGTGATTTTTGGCTTTCTCCAATGGGGAAAATGGGGGTTGTACCTTTCGTTTGTTTTGAGTTTAGCTGTTGGTGCCTTTCATTTTTTGGGTGATTTCCTACACTGGAATAAAACACCAAAAACCGAACTGTCTAGAAAAAAAATGCAAGTTTTAGCAAAGACCTATAAAGATTTCCCCTTTGCTAATCTACCTCATGCTATGTTCGACACCTTGAGAGACGTAATTGTTGCCTTTGTAATTATCTCCTTTTTTTCAGAGAAAATTTTTGGTTCGTTCGACCATTCCTTTCGAATGTTGAGACTACCCATAATGCTAATTGGTAGCTCCATTTCTCAAGTATTTTTCAATCAAATCTCTACCCTCAAAAACGAAAAACAGGTTCTTTTTCAAAAAGTTAAAAAATTAACATTTCTACTTTTTGCACTTTCAATCATTCCTTTTTCCATCGTAGCGCTTTACGGAGAACCTTTGTTCGCTTGGATTTTTGGAGAGGAATGGCGAGAAGCGGGAATGCTTTCGGAAATTATGATGCCTTGGTTAATGCTCAATTTCATCATTTCACCTTTATCAATAATCCCAATCGTTCTTGGGAAACAAAAAGCATTCTTTTGGGTTGGATTATCCGCTTCCATACTGCAACTTGCAGGTTTCGCCATTTTGCCCGGTTTCTTAAAGGATGATTGGATATTAACTTTCCAAATTGTTACTTGGTCTCAAGTGCTTATTGCTTTAATCACCTTATTCTTTCATTTCAAATGGATTCGAACTTTCGATTTGTCACTTCAGAAAAGCCATTAAATGCAATCACAAAAACTACTTCAACAACTATTTGAAAAAACCTTCTTGCTTTTTTGGTTGACTCTTCCCTTTGGCGCACATTTATTTCCGATTTCCTTGGGTTCATTTACAATTTACCCGGTGTTATTTTTCTCTATTGTTGGCAGCTTTAGTGTTGTATTAACCTTTACTCATTGGAACAATTACAGCAAATTCATTTTGATTTTTTTATTGCTTTGGATACTTCAAGCCATGATTCAAGGTTATTCCATACAAACGGGAAAAGTTGAAATTCGAGCATTGATTATGCAGTTCATATTCTTCACAAACATTGTAGGGCTTTACTATTTCCTTTCAAAAAATCAATTTTTCAAACTTCTTAAATTAGGCTTACGACTTATTTTGTTTACGCTTCTTTCCTTTGGGGTTTTTGAATTTTTTACCGGAATTCATTTGAAAGGATTTTTCACTGAAAAATTGGAGATTCTACCAGTAAGTTGGACTTTCTACTCCCCAATTTTTGTTTACGATAACCCTAACGATTATTTGGCTTACCTCTATTTTTTTCTTGGAATTTTACCGCTTTTTGACAATTCATACAGAAACAAATTGTCATTACAAATATTACTTACACTCATCGCATTTGTCTTCTCTTTGACCGCTGACGCACGTTTTGGAGAATTAATCGGCGGAACATTGCTCTTATCTCAATTTTCTCTAGTCGCTTGGAAGTATAGACAAAAAATAAAACTGAAAATTGCCCTTCCCTATGTTTTCATGATTGTTTTTTCAATTTTGATTTTGTGGTTGCATCCTATGTTTATTGGACCAAAATACAAGGACGGTAACAAATACCGTATCAACGAATTGAAAGTTTTGAGTAACGAAAACACAACTTGGAAAATAACCGACGCACGAGATACTCTAAACATTTTTGAACAAAAACAAGTTATAAATCAAATAGATAGTTTAGCGAAAAACAACCCGAGTAACAGCAATAATCTGCGAAAAAACCTAATTTTTAATGGTCTAGAACTCATTAAAATGTATCCAATTTTCGGTTCAGGACCTGGAGGTTATGCTGCTTTTCACATTAAAAACAAAGCATCGAATTTTGTAGCCGAACACACTAGTCCTCATAATCTTCCCATTGAATTGGTAAGTCAATATGGTGTGAGTGGTTGGTGTTACTTATTAATAATTGGTGTTCTTTTCATTTTATTATTGAAAAGTGAAGAACTGAGTTGGCAAACCAAACTCAACGTAGCACTATTTGGTTTAATGCTACCCATATTATGGATGATGCCCTCAGCGTACATTTATCTTAAAATTCATCGCTTACTCCTACCACTATTACTTATTTTGGCACTAAAGAAGCAAAACGCACTTATCACTTGAACCCTCTTCTTTTCTTAATTGCCTCGTAAGCATCCTGAATTTGCTGAAACTTTTCTTTGGCTCCTTTCTGGTACTCCTCACCCATTTGTGCAACTTTATCCGGGTGAAATGAAATCGCCATTTTTCGATAGGCTTTTTTGACTTCATCGTCCGTAGCGGTGGATTCGATTCCAAGAATTTTGTAGTCTGAATCAACGTTTCGGTAGAACATATTTTTCACACTTTCGAATTCCACACCTGGCACACCTAACATTGTTGCTATGCGTTGAATCGTATTCATTTCCACCACACTCACATCACCATCTGCTTTAGCGATACCAAACAAATAATGAATCAATTGAACCCTAACCTCCGAGGGCATTCTCATTCGAATATCACTACAGATTTCTTGTAAGGGAATATTTCCTGAATCCAGAAAATACTTTAAAGTTTGAAGGTGTTCTTTGGTGAAATTCGGACCAAATTGTTGGTTGAAAAATTGCTTTACATAGTCTAATTCCGCTTTCAAAATCCTTCCGTCGGCGTTCATCACAGCAGCACTTAACGCCATCAACATTGTTTGAATATCAAATCTCGCCGACTGGCGACGGTAATAGCTGAAAGGGTCATCATTTCCACCTGAATATGTTCTTCCAGCTTGTTCTTCCTTTGCGTTTGCCGTTTGACGATTGTACTGATCGAGCAAAGAACCGATGATAAATCCTACAATGGCTAAACCGAATTTACGCGTTAACAAAAACGCTCCAAAACCAAAAATCCACTTATACAAAACCTAAAATTTATAGAATGAAAAAAGGGGGCTTTCACCCCCACAAACTTAGTTGAAATTAAGCCAACTGTTCAATATTCCGTTCGATGAACTTGTCTAAAGCCTCACCTTTTAACATTCCTTGAGCCAATAAAGCAAGGTCTGTCAATTGTTTTACCGCCTCCGTTCTCTCGTTGTCTGACTTTTGAAGCAATAAACCAACCTTTGGGTGATTTGCATTTACAACAAGGTTGTACATTTCAGGGAATGCACCATAGAATCCACCACCGCCCAAACGCTGTTGTTCCTTCATTCGTCGGATAAATTCCGATTGTGTGATTATTATTGGCGCATCGGTCTCACTCATACTTTCAAACTGAACCGAAAACTTTTCCTTATTCACAGATTCTTCGAAAACTGGCTTTAACTTTTCCTCGTCTTCCTTGGATAACTTAGAAGGAAGTTCTTCTGTTTTTTGAATCAACTTATCCAAAGTATCCGCATCAACTCGCTTGAAAGTAACGTTTTCAAAAGTTTGTTCCAATTTGCCAATCCAATGAGGAATTAGTGGTCCGTCAAGCAGTAAAACATCGTATCCACGCTCTTTCGCTTTCTTAATGAAGGAGAATTGTTCTTCGGCAGAATTCGCGTACAAGAAAACGACCTTGTTATCTTTATCTGTTTGAATTGCAGCAACTTTTTCTTTGTATTCCTCAATTGTAAAATACTTGTTTTCACTATTTTGTAAAAGTGCGAATTGTTTTGCCTTATCCGAAAACTTGTCCTCCGACAACATACCATACTGAACAAAAACTTGAAGGTCGTTCCATTTAGATTCGAAATCAGCTCTGTCCTTTTTAAACATTTCAGCTAATTTATCCGCGACTTTCTTAGTAATGTGGGTTGAAATCTTTTTAACGTTGGAGTCGCTTTGAAGGTATGATCGCGAAACATTCAATGGAATATCTGGTGAATCAATAACACCGTGTAGTAAAGTCAAAAATTCAGGAACAATTTCAGCTACACTATCTGTAATGAATACTTGATTGGAATATAAATTGATTTTATTTCGTTGTACCTCAACATTTTCCTTGATTTTAGGGAAATATAAAATCCCCGTCAAGTTGAATGGATAATCAACATTTAAGTGGATATGGAAAAGTGGATCCTCAAAAGTCATCGGATACAATTCTCTGTAGAAACTGGAATAATCCTCGTCTTTCAAGTCCACTGGAGCTTTTGTCCATGCTGGTGAAGGATTGTTGATTTGATTTGGAACATCAATCGCAACACGTTTTACCTTTCCATTTTCATCTTTTTCACCCTCTGGAGAATCGATGTATTCCGTTTTATTACCAAAAAATACTGGAATAGGAAGGAATTTACAGTACTTATTTAAAATGCCACTAATACGCTCTTTTTCCAAAAACTCTTTGGACTCTTCGTTGATAAAGAGGACGATGTCTGTCCCTCTGGCTGATTTTTCGATATCAGTAATAGTAAATTCTGGCGAACCGTTGCTTTCCCACTGAACAGCTTGAGAACCATCGTGTCTGGATAGCGTTCGAATCTGAACTTTTTCTGCCACCATAAACGCGGAGTAGAATCCAAGACCGAAATGTCCGATGATTTGCTCTGCTCCTTCTTTTCCCTTGTATTGTTGAACAAACTCTTCGGCACCAGAAAAAGCAATTTGGTTGATGTATTTATCAATTTCATCAGCTGTCATTCCAATTCCGGCATCGCGAATGGTTAATGTTTTAGCTGCAGAGTCCAAAATCACCTCAACTTTTAAATCGCCCAATTCTCCTTTGTATTCTCCGTTTGAGGCAAGAACTTTTAATTTTTGTGAAGCATCAACAGCGTTGGAAACCAATTCACGTAAGAAAATCTCGTGATCGGAATACAAAAACTTCTTGATAATTGGAAAAATGTTTTCCGTTTGAACATTGATTTGACCAGATCTCATATTGCTAAATTTTTAGTTGAACCAACCTGACCAATTGATATGCCATTGAGAGAATTACTGACAGTTTGTCGTTAGTTGTGTCGAAATTTCTTGATTTTGGGTCGAAGGACTTTAGAATGTTAGGATGTTAGGGCTGTAGGAGAGAATAACTTTAGAATTTTAGGAGGGAATGCCGTTTTTGGGCATAGAAATAGATTTTAAGATTGCACTGAAAGAGTAAAATTTTACAAACAAAAGAGAAATGAGTTTTTCAATCTGGGTTCATTCTTTATGCAGCCTTTATTCCTTAATCTCAAACGGCAATTTCAATCCATCATAAGCCACTTCAACATTTTCAGGTAGTTCCTTTAAAATACTTGTATGCTTTCCAAATAAATGAGAAATGTGAGTCAAATAGGCTTTTTCAGGGGAAATATCTTCAATGAACCGCAAAGCTTCTTCCAAGTTGAAATGTGAAATATGAGGGGAATGATGCAAACAGTTTACAATTAAAATTTTTGAACCATAAATCTTTTTTCGCTCCTCTTCACTCACGGTTTTTGCGTCAGTAATGTAGGTCAAATCACCAAAGCGAAACCCAAATACAGGTAATTTGTAATGTAAAACTTCAATAGGAAGGACAGGTAAATTATTAGGTAAAACAAAAGGTTCGTTTTTCAATTCAAAAAGGGAAATCTTAGGGATTCCAGGGTAGCGTTCGGTTGCAAAAATGTAGTGGTATTCCCGTTTCAAAGCCTCTTGAACTCGCTTCCCAGCATATACTTCCATGTCGCGCCCTTCCCTGTAATTGAAAGGTCGAACATCATCCAAACCTGCAACGTGATCTTTGTGTTCGTGAGTAAAAAGAACTCCTTTTAGCGATTTAACTTTTTCCCGCAACATTTGATTTCGGAAATCGGGACCCGCGTCAACCACATAATTCTCCCCGTTAAATTCAACTAAAATTGAGGAACGTGTTCTATAATCTCGTGGGTCATTCGACGAACAAACCTCACATTCACAAGCAATAACGGGAACACCTTGCGACGTACCTGATCCGAGAATGGTGATTTGTCCTTTCATGCATAGCAAAGGTAGTGAATCGCGTATGCGAAACAACAAATTCTAATTATTTTCGGACTTTAAATCCATTATGAAATCACTCATTTTAACTGTTTTTCTCGCTCCATATTTCGTTTTTTCGCAAAACGTTGACTCCATTTTTATTCGCAAAATTTTTGATGAAGCACTGTTGCGCGGTAAGGCCTATGACGATTTGAGAGAACTTTGCAAAGATGTTGGTCCAAGATTATCGGGTTCAGCTGAAGCACAAATGGCTGTTGAATGGGGCGAACGAAAAATGAAAAGTTACGGTTTCGACAAGGTTTACTTACAAGAAATAAAAGTTCCACATTGGCAGCGTGGAACAAAAGAATCGGGTTGGTTTCAAACAGCGGATAAAAAACTCACAAAAGTTTCCTTACTCGCCTTAGGTGGCTCGGTTGCAACGAACGGTTTGTTGCGCGGAAATATTGTCATTTTCAACTCGTTGGAGGAACTTAAAAAAGCCAATGAAAATTTGGTAAAGGATAAAGTTGTTTTCCTGAATCAGCCAATGGACGCCGCAATGATACAGACGTTTAAGGCTTATGGAGCCTGTTATCCAATTCGAGGCAATGGTGCAGTTGAAGCAGCAAAATTGGGTGCAAAAGCGGTTATTATTCGCTCGCTAGGCTTACCAATTGATCACCACCCACACACTGGAACAATGTATTACGAAGATGGTGTTGAACGAATTCCGGCAGCTGCAATTTCAACCGCAGACGCAGAGTTATTGGCGAAAGAGTTAAAAAAAGGGAAAGTGGATTTTCTGTTGGAAATGGATTGTAAAGTTTTGCCTGATGCTATTTCCTACAATGTTATCGGCGAAATAACTGGCTTAAAAAACCCAAACAACATCATCACTTTTGGCGGACATTTGGATTCTTGGGATACCGGCGAGGGGGCACACGATGACGGTGCTGGAATTGTGCATTGTTTGGAAGCTCTCCGAATACTTAAAACCTTAAATTACAAGCCTATAAACACCCTTCGCGTTGTATTTTTTATGAACGAAGAAAATGGAAATATGGGTGGAAAATCATACGCAACTTGGGTTAAAGAAAAAGGAGAAAATCACATTGCAGCTTTAGAAAGTGACCGCGGAGGTTTTTCTCCACGTGGATTCAGTTGTGATGGAAATTCGGAGCAAGTTGCCTTTTTGAAAACATTGGCAACCCTATTCAAACCGTATGACTTACACGACTTTGACAAAGGTTATGGCGGTGTTGACATTGGTCCATTAAAAGAAAGTTTCCCAGGAATTCCTTTGTTTGGATTTATCCCCGATTCACAGCGATATTTCGACTTTCACCATGCACCGAGTGATGTTTTTGAAAATGTGAACAAGCGTGAACTTGAATTAGGTGCTGCATCGGTTGCAGGATTTGTGTATCTCTTGGACAAGAAGCTAAAGTAGGTTGCGCTGACAATGGTATATTGTGCCAAGTTTTCCGCAATAATCGTTTGCAAAAATCTATTGCATCTTATCTCCGCTAAGTTGGTATGACGCACCTCTATTTTCCAAACTATGTGGGAAACATTTCATATTAGAACCGGTTTTTTCTCGCCTGTAGAAGCAGAGAGCATGCCTACCCCGCTGTGATTGTCATTACAGAATATTCCATTTTAAAACATAATCAACCAAATAATCTATCTTTCAACTACAATCTCAGGCATCAATAAAATGGTATCACGATCTTTCGGTGCACCTTCAAATTGTTCGGATGCGTAACTCCAAACTACGCGTGAGTAAACACTCGCCTCTTTGATTTTGAATCCTAATCGCAAACAGTCTTCCAGTTTTTTTCTTCCTTTCTCTGAAAAACGATAGAAGATTTGTTCGTTAATTAAAATTCCTACTGTATTGATTTGTAAAGCATTACCGACATGAATTACTTTTGAAACTTCTTCTTTACCAACGAAATTACTCAAGTACAAATCTTCGTAATCAAATCGAAGAACATAAGAATTTAACTTTAAATAAGGCTGATTATCTTCTTGAAAATAAGTGGAAAAATCATTCAAAATAGAAAGTTTGGGCTCATTGTGGTGTAAGTAAATATTCGTTTTTGCTCGCGTTAAACCTACGTACAGCAAGCGTGAGTTTTGCTCATCGTTAAGGTTGACATTTTCAGTTTCCCATAAAATAAACACATGATCAAATTCTTTACCTTTTGATTTATGTAAGGTGCAAACGATATGATTTGTTCCTGTAAACTTTTGAAAATCATCAATTTCAAGTTCTTTCGAAAACAAAATTAAATCATGTAAATAGCGCGTTTTCGGAAATTCTTTTTCAAAATTTTCAATGAAAAATGCCACTTTCCGCCATTGAGCGTTTTGTCCGAAGTGCTTTTCGCAATGATTCAATGCGTTTTTCCATGTGTCGTCGGGGATTGTTGCGACAGAATCGTCGAGCAACAATTTCCCAAAAAACACCTGAAATTCATAGATATCATATAATCTAAAACCGGAACTTTCATTGATTAACTTCGGACTCAAACCATTTAATTTCAACTGATTGTAAACTTGAAGCGAACTTGAATTGGTAAACGTCAAAATTCCAATTGTTCCATTTAGATTTTTGTTAAGAATCGCAGAAACAAATGGTTGAATAAAGTTCGAACTTTGATATTTCGTAATTGAAATTTCAGCAGCATCATCGATTTTTGAAAAAATGGGTTGGTTTTTCTGACGGTTTATAAGAAAATGCTCTGCAAACAACTGCGTGAAATTCACCAAAGACTTGTTGCTTCTGAAGTTTTGTGTGAGCTCAAAAATCTGATTTTCTGTAAGTTGATTCTCTTCCTTGAACTTTTGCATGTATTCACTTTTCGCTCCTCTGAACTGATAGATTAGCTGATCGTCGTCGCCGACAAGAATTACCCGCATTTCAGGATTAAATTTCATCAAAGCTTTCAAAAACGAGTATTCGTCCGCACTCATGTCTTGGGCTTCATCGATCACCAAAACTGATTTTTGAATCAAGTTAAGTTCAACGTTTTCATCCTCGATTTTTTGAGTCGCCAAACGAATTGCGTTTTCCGATTCTTCTAAATTCCCTGTTTTTCCCAATAAGTGAAAAGCATAGGCATGAAATGTATTAATTTCAAGAAAACGCACATTTCCAATAAGTTGATTTAGACGCATTCTGAATTCACTCGCCGCTGAACGTGAAAAAGTCAACATCAGAAGTTGCTCTTGACGCACATTTTCCAAAGTGAGTAAGGCCGCCAATTTATGCACCAACACTTTTGTTTTTCCGCTTCCAGGTCCAGCAAGAATGAGCATAAATTTTTCTTCCGAATTAATAATTTGAGTTTGGCTTTCGGAAAGTCCACCGAACAGCTTGTCCTTGCGTTTTTTGGTGATTCCTTTAGTTAAATCGTTTTGAGTTTTCGGGAAATAATTATTCAAAAACTTTTCTTGTTTCAGTCTAAAATAATCGTCGGCGAGTTGGAGGGCATTTAATTGTCCGCTCATCATTCTGCGAGCAAATTCTCCCACAACATGAATTTGGCGCGTCTTATTTTCGTAGAACTTTTCCAAGTTTTTGTAGTGCGTTTTGTTGTAATTATGTGGAGCATCACTCAAGCGCTCAATGCTCAAACGATTGTACAAAACCAAAAATCCACCGTCTATTTTCAAGGCTTCAATTTTCGAGAGGTACAACAACGATTCTTCAATTTCCGGAATTGCCACTTTTGTCCTGAAAAGACCTTCATTTTCAGTTACTTTTTGCTTCATTTCAAGCACTGAAAAATCAACATTTACCTCTTCTTTGTCCGATTCTATTTCGCCAGCACCAACGGAAGTTGTACTCAAATCAAACAGAATTTTCACCAACTGTTGGGTTAAATCTTTTCGTCTATTCAGACTTTCATATAAATCACTTTTAGGAACGAGCAAGTCAACTTTCCAAGTATTCATCGAGCTGCTTATTCGTTCCCTTTTCAAAATTCCGCGGATACTCCAAAAATTGAAAATAGTGATAAATTCCTGTAAATCAAACTTATCCTTTGAGCGACTTAAATTAATTTTTTCAACCCATTTTTTTAGTTCAACAATTCGTTCGCCCTCTACCAATTCATCAATCATCGCTTTTTCCAAAGCAATCATTTTCTGAACTTTTTTCGAAGATTTATTGGAAGTTCCTTCACGCAAAATACTCATCGACAAATCTCTTTGGTCGTTTAGAATTCCAAGTTCGCGCAGTTGTTGTATCGCATTAATCACTGCTTCATTGGTCAATTCCAACCGGTCGGAGAGGTAATCAATTCGGTCTTCGGCAAGGTCTTCTTTCGGTTTCTTCTTATTTCTGCTGCTAAACAAACTTTTCACCACTCTTTCCAATGTCATTCTTTCCTTTTCAGAAATTCCCTGTGCGGCTTTAATCAAAGGTAAAGCTTCCAAGGCTGACTTTTGACGAAGACCTGTTGCATAAATTTTAGGTAAATTCTGAGTTCGCTTGAGAAATCCTTCCGTTTCTAAAGTTGAAATAATCGCTTTAATTTTCGTTTCGGCTTCTTGTAATGTCGTATCCAATCCAGCTTTCCGACCTAATTCTAAAGCAGAAACAGCGATTTGTTTTCTATATTTCGTTAAACTAACAATAGCCTTCCAAACATTTTTGATTTCGTCATGACTTAAACGCATTTGGTTAAGCATGGTAAAATGTTTGTTTAAATCGTCGTCGTTGAATAAAATCACACAATTCGCTTTCATATTTTCATCACGACCTGCTCTTCCCGCCTCTTGCATGTAATTTTCAATGGAATCCGAAATGTCGAAATGAACCACCAAGCCCACGTCCGACTTGTCAACACCCATCCCAAAAGCGGAGGTGGCAACCATCACATCTATCTGACCTTCAATGAAATCCTGTTGAATTTTTGTTTTGACTTTGGATTCAAGTTTTCCGTGAAATGCCATGGCGTTAAACCCAAATTCGCTCAAACGTGCGGCTAATTTTTCCGATTTTTTCGTTCGTGCAACATACACGATTGTTGGACAATTGTATTGTGTTAGCTTGTCACGAAGTACCTGAAATTTATCCTCGTCATTCGCTGTTTCAATGACTTGATAACTCAAATTTTCACGTTTTGAAGATGCAATAAACGTTTGTAAATCAATTCCTAACTTGTCTTTAAAATAGTTTCTAATGTCCTCAATGACTTCCGTTTTTGCCGTTGCCGTAAAGCAAGAAATTGGAATATCACTTTGATAAAATTTACTTTCTTGTAACTTTTTAATGAAGGTACCAATGTACAAATAATCTACCCGAAAATCGTGTCCCCATGACGAAAAGCAATGTGCTTCATCAATAACAAATCGGACAACATTTCGCTTTTCCAACATTCGTCTCACCACCGACGAACGCAAAGATTCTGGTGAAATATAAAGTAAGGTCGCTTGTCCATTTTCAACACGCTCAATCACATTTGCCCGTTCAATCGGATCCAATAAACCGTTCAAAGCAACCGCTTCCGTAATTCCTTTTCGGTGCAAATTGTCCACTTGATCTTTCATTAGCGACTGCAAAGGCGAAATAATCACCGTCAGTCCGTTTCCATTCCGTCCATTTATCAAGGAGGGAACCTGAAAAGTGATGGATTTTCCTCCTCCGGTTGGAAAAACAGCTAAAAGCGATTTACCATTGATTGCCGCCGAAGCAGCGTTGAATTGCAGTGGTTGTCCATTGTAGGAACGAAATTCATTGAAACCGAAAAAATTAAAAAGACCTTTGCGTACATCCAAACGTTCGTCACAAAAAGAACATCCCACCAAACAAGGTTGATTTCGCAAACGTTGAATTACCAAGTTGATTTTTGGAAAACGATGAACCAACCATGGAGGAGTAATCGAATTTTTATCGTTCGCATTGATTAGTGCCAAAGCATACGCTAAGGTAGCAGGAACTTGTTGAATCAAATCAGATAAATTGGCGTTCTGACAAATTTTAGAATCAAAGTAATCATTAATTTGAATTTCAATATCTACTTCATTAGGTGGGATTTGCGCGAAACGAAAAAATCCTTTAAATGCACTATTTCTTGCCAATAACTTCGCAAAAATGAATTTTAGTTTTATATCGAGTGCGCAAAATTCGCCCCATTCGTCGTCCCACAGTTCTTTTGCTTTTTTGGAATCACGCAAGGCATCATTCGGTTCATCGACAATGAGTTTATCGTCTTTAACCAACTTATGGTAAGGAACTTTCGGGAAAAGTAAAGGCGACAAATAAAGGGTGTCAATCACCTTGTCTTTTTCCCAACTGAAATCGGGATTATTAGCCTTTAAAATAGCCAAATCATGGTGGATAATGTTATGTCCAACAATAAAATCAGCAGTTTTCAAAAAGGCAATTGCTGTTTTCTCTGATTTTCCATAATAAAAATTCGAATGATCGCAAAAACAAGCAATTTCGATGATGTTCTTGTCTTCATCCACCTCTAAATCCAAAAAAACGATGTTTGGCATGAAGGCTAAGGTAGTGAATTGACTCAGTAATTGGATTTAATTTTAAATTTTGATTTATCCGTTATGTATGTTTTTGAATTGAAATTGGTAAGATTTAATCCTAAATTTAAATTAATCACAATCCATCTCCACTCTCATCTTCCATTAAAGTTTCTTTCACATTTGATTTCATAGCGCAAGACCTCAAATATTCTTCAATCTCCTCTTTTGACTTGGGTGGATTATTTCTCTTCACTACAATTAAGGAAGCGGGTTGACAATCATTTTGCCTTTCAAGAAATGTTGATTTTTCAACGTTTTTGTTCATTTTTCTTTTTTGGCTAAGTTAAAAAATTCATTAAAGTTCTAGAAACAGGCTAAAAAGAAATTGAACTGTGCTCGGTATAGCGACATTGACCAAGAAAACCTTACTTTTGCGCAAAATTTTTTAAATGGCAACTACAGCAGATATTAGAAATGGATTGTGTATTCGTCACAACGAAAAACTATTTCAAATAATTGAATTTCAGCACGTAAAACCAGGAAAAGGACCTGCATTCGTTCGTACCAAAATGCGTCAAATCGAGTCTGGTAGAGTTTTAGATCATACCTTTTCAGCTGGACACAAAATTGATCCAGTAAGAATTGAAAATAGAGAGTATCAGTATTTGTACCAAGAAGCTGATTCTTATGTGTTTATGAATAATGAAACGTTCGAACAAGTAAATATTCCAAATAAAATGATTGAGAAACCGCTATTCCTTCAAGAAGGTATGACGGTAAATATTTTATTTCATGCAGAAGAGGAAGCTCCTTTAGTCGTAGAATTACCAATGTATGTTATTTCTGAGGTTACTTACACCGAACCTGGAGTAAAAGGCGATACTGCAACTAACACCATGAAACCTGCAACAATCGCAACTGGAGCAGAAGTTAAAGTCCCTCTTTTCATCGACAACGGAGAAATTATCAAAGTTGACACGAGAACGGGAGTTTATGTGGAAAGAGTAAAAAACTAAGATTATATGATGTGCTAATGTGCTAATATGCTAATTATTCAATTAAAACATAGGCACATTAACACATTAGCACATTAGCACATTAACACATTTCCCACTCAAAAAGTCATCCCTCATTCCCTCATAAAATCAAAAAAATGAAAAACACAGCCCTTACCCATAAACACATAGCTCTTGGAGCGAAAATGGTTCCTTTTGCAGGTTACAATATGCCTGTACAGTATGAAGGAGTAAATATTGAACACGAAACCGTTCGAAATGGTGTAGGTGTATTTGATGTTTCTCATATGGGTGAATTCCTATTAACAGGTCCAAAAGCATTGGATTTAATTCAAAGAGTTACAACAAATGACGCTTCCACTCTAACGATTGGTCGCGCTCAATACAGTTGTTTACCGAATGGAAAAGGTGGTATTGTTGACGATTTGATAATATACAGAATTAAAGAAGAGCAATATTTATTAGTGGTAAACGCCTCAAATATTGAAAAAGACTGGAATTGGATTAGTTCGCACAATACAGATGGAGTAGAAATGAAGAATCTCTCGGATGATTATTCTTTACTCGCGATTCAGGGTCCCAAAGCAATTGAAGCAATGCAAAGTCTTACCACAGTTGATTTGTCAGCGATTAAGTACTACCATTTCGAGGTTGGTCCATTTGCGGGTGTAGATTATGTAATTATATCGGCAACAGGCTACACAGGTTCTGGCGGTTTCGAAATTTATGTAAAAAATGACCAGGCTGAAAAATTGTGGGATGCCGTTTTTGAAGCAGGTGCGTCTTGGGGAATAAAACCAATCGGACTTGCAGCAAGAGACACCTTGCGCTTAGAAATGGGATTCTGCCTTTACGGAAACGATATCGACGATACAACTTCACCAATTGAGGCTGGATTGGGTTGGATTACCAAATTCACAAAAGACTTTGTAGATGCAGATGTTTTGAAGGCGCAAAAAGAACATGGTGTTTCCAGAAAATTAGTTGCTTTTGAAATGATCGAAAGAGGCATTCCACGACACGACTACCGAATTCTTGATGCCGACGGAAACGAAATCGGGAAAGTTACTTCAGGAACAATGTCACCGAGTATGAAAATTGGAATTGGGTTGGGATTTGTTCAAACTTCTTTTTCAACTCTAGATACTGAAATCTACATTGAAATCAGAGAAAAAGGAGTTAAGGCTAAGGTAACAAAATTGCCTTTCTACAAAAAATAACAAACCCAAACACCTTTCTACTGTTAACAGCAGAGAAAACTATTTTGTCAACTCTCCAAGCAACCGAAAAATCAGGACTCGATAAGCACTTTTGGCTTTTGTGTTTCGCCATGTTCTTTTTCATGGCGGGCTTTAACCTGATTTTACCTGAACTCAACAACTTCATAACCTTATTAGGAGGGGCAGACAAAAAAGGTTTGATAATCATGTTGTTTTCTGTTTCTGCTGGTTTATCACGTCCATTCTCAGGTAAACTTTCCGATAAAATAGGTCGAAAAAAAGTGATTTATGGAGGTATAGCGCTTTCATTCATTGTTAGCCTATTATATCCGTTGTCCTATTCCGTTACTTTCTTTTTGTCATTGAGAGTGGTACACGGATTCAGTGCAGGTTTCGCACCTACTGGAGCAACTGCACTACTCACAGATTTAATCCCGAGTACGGCAAGAGGAAAAGCTATGGGTATTTGGGGAACATTTATTTCACTTGGAATTGGCGCAGGACAAGCTTTAGGTTCTTGGATTTATCAAATGGCTGGCTTCAATGTTCTATTTGCCATTGCGTCCGTATTCTCTGTAATTGCCATCTTAATTGTTCACAATGTTCGGGAAACATTGGAAAAACGACAAAAATTCAAGCCTCATTTATTGAAAGTTAAATGGACAGATGTGTTTGAACCTTCCGTGCTTCCAGCGGCAATGGTTATGATGTTAACGGCCACTTGTTCAGGAATTATATTCGTGGTCACACCAGATATTTCAGCGTTTTTAGATATTGAAAACAAAGGATTCTTTTTCGGTATTTACGTTATTGCCACCGTTATAGTTCGACTTTTCACCAGTTCTTTATCAGACAAAATAGGTCGTCGCCAAACCATGCTTATTGGTTGTATAGTCTTGTTGATTAGCATGATAGTAATTGCCGAAACAAGAACTTACATTGGCTATATTATTGGTGCTTTAATTTTCGGATTAGCAACAGGTGTGAGTAGTCCAACACTATTCGCTTGGACAGCCGATTTATCTCATGAAGACAGAAGAGGGGTTGGTGCAGGTACGATGTTTATTGCTTTAGAAATTGGAATAATGATTGGTTCTTTATCAACTGTGTTTACCTATAACAACTCACCTGAAAGTGTCCACTTTGCTTTTTCTACAGGAATTGCAACAGCAATAATTGCTATAATCTACCTTATTTGGCACCTTAGAAAAAAACAGTCTGCTTTTTGATTTTATTCAACGAGTCTTCTGTCCAACTTAAATGGCTCAACTTTCACAACCTTTATTTTTCTAAAATCATCATGTTGTGGGTTAAACAAGTAATTGAATTCCCCGTTTGTTACAACCGAAGGAACCTTCAAAACACATGTATTTTTTTCTCGTATAAATCGGTCTCCTATTTTTTGAGTGGAATCAGTTGTTGGAAAAACTGACCAATTGGAGGGAAGTTGTTCAACTTCTATTTCTATGTATTCCATATCGTCTGGAATTTCAATGGTCACCATCTGAAAATCATCAGGCATTGTGGAAGCAGAAAAATGAACAAGAACCTCAGCCATTGCGAGCGAACGGTTTTCTGCTGTGTACAACATAAACTGACCTGCTGAATTCCAACGTGCACCTTTGATTGAGGCTCCATAACCACTCAAATCATTCGCATATTGACTTGACGTCAAACGATAAACCAACATACTAAATGAATATACCGTGCTGAATGCGTGTAAGTTCGGAAAGAACCAAATCCCGACCATAGGAGGACGCCAGCAAATCAACTGGACGCTCATTTCCTAAAGCAAAATTGGTAGTACGAAGCCATCCTTCGTATTTATCTTTACTTTTGAAGATATCCATAGCGACCTTATTGACTTCAACAATGGAGAGAATTTTCTCGGTATGACTGGATTTGAAGGTGTGGGAAATTGCTTCTTTGTATCGGCTAAGCGATTTTGTGGATACATCCAAGAAATTAGCCCATTCTAATTCAGTAAAAGGACTCAATGATTTAATTTGTTCGAAAACATTATGGGATAATCCTTTTTTGATGAGCTGAACAATCTGAAATTTGTCTGTAAAAAATTGGTCAAAATTTGGCGGTTTCATATATAAGGAAATTGGTTCATTAACTTCTAAGGATTTTTGCTCCTCTTTACTAAAATTATTACTTTTCTTCTTCACTCCACAAATGTACATTTTTTTTAGACATCTGTCAAATTATTTTATCTCCTCTTCAATTATTACATTTACCCAAATTTAGATATGAGAAATTTATCAATCTTCCTTCTCTTTTCATTTGTTTTTTTTGGATGCAAAAAAGAAAAAACGTCGTGGTTAACCAATTGGCAAGCGCCAGCAGGATACGATACACTAACTTTCAATAGTCTTGTTAACGATTCTACCTTATCAAATGCTACTAATTTACTCTCTGTTGATTTAACCCGTACACTTTTTAATATCGGCCTCTCGGATATAGTTGCGATTCCAGATACAACAATCAGACAAAACTTTAATCCTGCCCTAAACCTTAACAACATTCCTCCTGGATATACCTTCGTGAATCAAATTGAAACTCATGAAATTGAATTAAATCCCATTCAGCTAAGGGAAATTAGGGTTGCGAGTGGAAAAATTAAAGTTAAAGTTTACAATCCAATTTCGACCAAAGCACTTTTTACTGTTCAACTTCCTGGTGTTACTAAAAACGGACAAGTCTTTCAACAGTCCTATTCTGTAGAAGGAGGAACATCTCAAAACCCTGGCGTACAAGAAGAATTCATTGATTTAACTGGATATTCCATAAATCTCGCAGGACCACAAGGTGTTGCATACAACAAAATACAATCGAAACTCACCATCCAAACTGACCCAAATGGAGGAGAAATTTCAATTAGCACTTCCAACAACTTTCGATTCGAAGCCACTTTTTCTGAAATTAAAATGAACTACGCAAGAGGATATTTTGGAAACCAAATCATTGAAGAAAATAGCAATTTTGAAATTCCTTACCTCAATAAAATCATTAGCGGAAACATTGAATTACCCGAAACATCCCTACAAATTCAAATTGAAAACGGTTTAAAAGTGGCAATGCGAGGACGAATTTTGGGTGCTTCAAACACAAACACACAGAACCAAACCGTCAACCTCAGTGGACAAGCCTTAAACAGCGATTTTATTTTATCGCCAGCAACAGGAAATTCCTCAACATTAAATCCATCCCAACAGATTATTTCTTTCAACGGAAACAACAGTAACATCAAAAATTATCTTGAAAATCTCGGACACACTCATAACCTACAGTATCGCTTCCAACTAAATCCGTGGGGAAATACAGGTGGTGGTTTCGATGAAATATTTGCAAATTCTAAGCTTAAACTTACTCTAAAAGCTCAACTCCCGCTTTCCTTAAATAGTAATGGTTTAACACTTAAAGACACTTTTAATTTAGACTTAAGTCAAAATACTGAAAGAACGCACGTACAATCGGGTAACTTAGTTTTAAATTATTCTAATGCGTTTCCGTTCAGCGCTGACTTAACGCTTTATTTAGCGGATGAAAATGGAATTGTTTTGCACACCGTTATTCCAACAGCCTCATTGCTTTCCTCTGTTCTTGGTGAAACAAACAACAATGGATTATTCGTCAAAAAAGGACAACTTTCCATACCATTAAACAAGGAAGTAATTTCCGATATTGGCAAAATCAAAAAAGTGATTGTTGAGGCGCGTTTCGACTCTCCAAATGAAACAAGTTCGCAAAACATTCAACAACAAGTATCTCTCGGTGCTTTTCTAGCTGTGAAGATTAAAGCTCAATTCCAAACTAAAATAATTCTGTAATGCGTTTAATTCTAAGCATTTCAATCTTTTTGCTCGCCTCAAATCTTTTTGCGCAAACTTTCTTTCCATGTAAAGTGGACAGTGCTAAATGGAGCGGTCACCAACTTTCGTTAAACGGAACTTTTGATTACTCGGCAACGAGCCTCCCTTTTACATTTGTTTCAAAATTCCTATTTGGCGGTGCAATTGATGAACAATTAAAAAATGATGTTTTCGATCGACATAACGGAAATAACAGATTCGGACTTGAAGCCTACACAGAATTGCAATATTCCAACTTCAACGTTAAACTTTTTGGAGATGAACGATTTGGTATGCTTTTTCAATTGGGAATGCAGAACTTTAACCAAATTCATTACTCTAATGACGCTTTCAAACTCGCTTTTTTCGGTAATCAATCTTTCGGGACTGAAGAAGCTAAATTAGATCAGTCTTTTCTCAACACTTCAACATTCAGTAAAATCGGTTGGGGACTTTTGGATAAAAAAACGCATTCTTTCCTTGCTATCAATTTAGTACAACTCCAAAATTTAGGACAAGTTCAAGTGAATTCAGGACGCTTACTTTTGACACCTGACGAGGACAGTTTAAATTTCCTTTACGATGGGTCTGCCGTTTTCGCTAACAACAATAATTTTATTAAAGGTTTAGGTTTGTCGGTCGATTTCAACATTATTTTTCGAGCAAACGCCGATGATTCAAGTCGATTCAATGTTCCGTTTCAATTCTCAGGAAGAAATTTAGGTTGGGTACATTCACTCGGTACTTGGGAAAAATATGAGGCCAAAAACTTCTTCCCTTTTGATGGTTTTGCCCTATCGGAAGCAATTTCAGCAAGTAATTCCTTGATTAATACAGACAACATTCTTGACACTTTGAATGTTGAAAAGACTCCAGTTCAAAAAGGATATTTTCTTCCTGGAACGCTTCAAATTGCTAAAATCGTTGATATAAATTCTCCCAAACTTTTTCAAACATTCTTTGGATTACGGGCTTATTTAGTCCGTAATGTACTTCCTTACACTTTTATTGGTGGAGACTACAAAGCAGCAAAAAACTTTCATTTAGGAGCGCACGTTGGTTTTGGAGGTTTTACTTATTTCCGAGGCGGGTTGTACGCTAACTATCAGACAAACAACATTAATATAGGTTTAGCAGCAGAAAACTTATATCTTAAAAATGGATTATGTACTTCAATTCGTTTACAATGGGCATTCTAAAATATTTCTTGGTATTACTACCGTTTTTTGGGGCAACACAAGCGCCATTTTTAAAACTTTATGCAGGCAACGGATTCGACCGAGGTGAAGGTGTGGTTCAACTCGAAGATTCATCCTACATCGTCACTGGCACATCTGGAAGTTGGGGCGGAAGTTCGCAAATATTCCTTATGAATGTTGATAGCTTAGGGAATTACAAATGGAGTAAACAATACGGAGGCGAAGAATCTGAAGAAGGTAGAAGAGTGTTCTACAACAAGGATTTAGGTTTATTCGTTGCAGGTACCTCAAACTCTTACGGAAACGGAGATTTCGATGTTTACCTTTTCAACACAGATAAAAACGGAGTGTTTAATTGGCACAAAAACTACGGTGATGCCGAACATTGGGAAAAAGTAAACGACGCTGTAATGACCGCTGATTCAGGAATGTTTATCGTTGGTGAAAAACTAAAATTAAACGGCGGAAACGTGGATTGGTATATATTGAGAACAAACAAAAATGGCGACACCCTTTGGACGAAAAGTTGGGGTGGAACAGGAGAAGATCGCGCCAATGCAGTCATAGAAAAAGATGGAAATTACTGGGTTGGTGGAGAAGCCTATATTGCTCAAAATGATGTTGTTCGTGGAATTGTTTTGAGAATAAACGATAATGGAGAAATTATAAGTGGCGACACTTTAAACGATTTGAACAGAAAGTACGCTATTACAGGGCTCGCTAAAGGTTTGGATAGAATATATTTTTGTGGATATAGAGAAGTTAGTGCTGGTGTTTTTGACGCTTATACAGGATCATTGAATTTTGATGGTTCACTCATTTCTCACTATACCATAACAAATACTGCGAGTCAAGATATTTTTGATAAAATCATTTATTCCACTTCGACAAATTCAGTACTCATTGCCTACAAAACAATAAATTCTGGCACTTACCAAGATGACTTTGATAATTATTTTGCCTTTTTTGACCCTATCAATGTCTTTTGGCTTAATAATTTTCGCGGAATGAATAATGAAGGTAGGGATCAAACTAATCAAATCATTGAAACAGTAGATGGTGGATTAATGACGGTGGGTTTCAATACAAATACAGGTCTTGAAGAATTTAATGTAAACGGAGGAGAAAGTATTTTTCTCTTAAAAATAAGCAACCAAAGTGAATTCCCTCTAATACAAGGAGTTGTAAACTTAAATCAACTGGTTTCCACCTCAGAACATGAACTTGTCCAATTGAAAATATATCCTAATCCGGTTGATGATTATTTAAAATTTGAAACGAATTCAGTCATCCGAAATGCTCAACTAACTGATTTTCAAGGAAAAATTCTTTGGATTGGAGATATTCAAAATCAAACAAGCATAAATTGCGAGAGTTTAACACCTGGTTTATACTTGTTAAAGATTGGAAATCAAACTATTAAAGTAATGAAGATCTAACTTAATCTTATCCAAAATAGAGACTTGATGAAAAATTATTTTTTTGTTCTTCTTTACATTTCAATATCTTCTATTGTCAATGCTCAGAACTGTCCAATATTACCTCATCCTCAAGTATTTCAAGTTCAATCTGGTTTCCTTGAATTACCCCAAACTTTGGAGATGAGTACAACGGGAATCCCAAACGAGGTAATTCGACAAATTCTCGCGTTTTCCAAATGGTACCCCTCCCCTACTCTTAAACGTTATGACACGGCTGAGCAGTTACTGAGCATCCAAGAGTTAAAAAATGGAATAAACGATTCCTATTCCATCACCATTAATGACAAAATTGAAATCACATACACCACAAAAGCAGGATTGTTCTACGCATTTCATAGTCTGTTTCAATTGATGGAAAAAACAGAAGCGGGTTTTAAACTTCCAAAATGTTTCATTTCAGACTACCCTAAATATGAATGGCGCGGCTTGCATCTCGACGTTGCACGACATTTTTTCACCGTTGACGAAATCAAGCAGTTCTTAAATTTAATGTCGCAATATAAATTCAATCGTTTCCATTGGCACCTAACCGACGACCAAGGTTGGAGAATTGAAATTAAAAAATATCCCTTGCTCACAAAAGTTGGAGCATGGCGCGACAGTACGGTTGAAAATCATTATTCCACTCACCCAAGAACGTATAAAAAACACCGTTACGGCGGATTTTACACCCAAGAACAAATTACAGAAATTGTCAAATATGCTGCTGACAGACACATCACTGTCGTTCCGGAAATTGAAATGCCTGGTCATTCCCGTGCTTTATTAGCCGCTTATCCAGAATTGAGTTGTACGGGGCAAAAACAAGGTGTTCCCGGATTATGGGGCGTTTTTGACGATATTTTATGCAGTAAAGACGAATCAATCATTTTCATGCAAAATATTCTTAATGAGGTGATTTCACTTTTTCCTGGGGAATACATTCATATAGGTGGGGATGAAGCGCCAAAGGTGAGATGGGAAAAATGCCCGAAATGTCAATCGGTTATCAAAGAAAACAATCTGAAAGACGAACATGACTTACAAAGCTATTTCATTTCTAAAATGGACGAATTTCTAACCACAAAAGGCAAAAAAATGATTGGTTGGGATGAAATTCTTGAAGGTGGTTTGTCTCCAAATGCAATTGTCATGTCTTGGCGAGGATTTGAAGGTGGAATTGAAGCTGCAAAACAAGGTCATCAAGTGATAATGTCGCCGGGTTCGCACTGCTATTTTGACCATTATCAAGGAAAATCGAAACAAGAACCACTAGCAATTGGTGGTTATACTCCCCTTGAGAAAGTTTATTCTTTTAATCCAATTCCAAAAGAAATGTCACCTCAAATGACCAGTTTTGTTTTGGGTGCGCAAGCTAATCTTTGGACGGAATACATTACCAACTTCGATCATTTACTTTACATGACCTATCCACGGGCAATTGCCTTGAGTCAGGTACTTTGGTGTGATAAAAAACCTGATTATGAATCCTTTAAAAAAATTCTTCAAGAAAAACATTGGCAACTATTGACAGACAAAAAAGTAAATTTCTCAAAAAGTTATCTGCGTCCGACCAAGAAAATAAAGCGTACAAAAAAAGGTATCGCATTGACTTTTGAATTTGAAAATGCTAACGAAATGGTAATTTGTAAAGACCAAGCAACAAACACCGAAACATCTTTAGGAAAAAATGATGAGCTTGAAATTAAAAGTTCAACCAAAGAAGAAACAAAGTCTTTTCAGTTGTTTTCAGCTTGTTGCACCGATGATTGGACTGTAAACAATCATTTGGCTTTAGGCGCAAAAATCATTTACAAAACACAACCTGCCCCACAATTCAACCCTGACGACGTTTTGTTGGTGGATGGTGAATACGGCACACGACCATGGAGAGGTCATGAATGGGTAGGGTTTAACGTTTCCAATGTGGAGTTCAGTATAGAATTACCTAAGAAATCAAAATTCCGTAAGGTTGAATTGTCCTTTTTAAAAGAAAGTGGTTCATGGATTTACCTTCCACAAAACATTGAAATCACGACAGATTCAAAAAGTAAAACAACCATTTTAAATTTACGAAATAACAAAAACGAAAAAGTATTTATTTCAGGAAACTTTAAAGGCAAACAAATTCATTTCAAAATTTCCAACTTTGACAAAATACCAGAAGGACTCCCTGGTTCCGGAAATTCTCCATGGACATTTCTTGACGAAATTCGAATTTTGAGGTAAAAATGACTCATCACAACTTATTTACTTTCAAGCCAACGTAATACTTTAGACTTATCACCCAACTTTAATTCCTAACCCATTGAAACCAATGTTTCCATTTCGTTTGGTGACCGAACCGCAAAATACCATTTTTATAAATTCTTCCCGCAACCCATAACAAAACCCAAGCACTTAACAATTGAATAACAAGGGCAAGAATGACATAGTAGTAAGTTCCAACAGGATAACCTTTCGCGACCTTAACCAAAACGACCAAAGGCGAGGTAAATGGTACAAACTGCGCCCAAGCAACCAAACTAGATTCAGGTAGATAAATAGCCATAAACCCACAATAAACGGCAATTCCCATTAATCCCAATAACGGTAAAACGAATTGTTGACCGTCGCTTTCGGTTCCAGACATTGCGCCAATACTACTAAAGAAAGCGCCATAGAACAAGTAACTTGCAATGAAGAAAAGTACGGTGTGTCCAAGCATAGAAGCGAATTGAATGCGTTCATAAACTAATTCCACGAATGCATTGTAACGGCCACGTAAGGTTTCCTCCAACATTTGTTGTTGTACTTCGCCAGAAACTTGAATTCCTTCCCAATTTTCAGGTGCAAACAAATCTGGAAACAAAAATGCTCTAAATCCCCACAATCCAACACCAATAAATAAACTCCAAACCGCCATTTGTACTAATGCCGCCAAACCAATTCCGATTATTTTACCAAGCATTAAATCTTTCGGTTGAACAGAAGCAAGAATGACCTCTACAATTCGATTCGATTTCTCCTTTGCAGTGGAGCGCAAAATAGCCATTCCAAAGAGAAAAACAAAAGACAAAATCAATAAACCAAACGTTAATCCTACGTAACCCTCTGTGTTTGAAGCCTCATTTTTCGGGTCATAAACATTCCTGAAGTCAACGTTTAAAGGTTGTTTTATTTGTCGAAAAGCATCAACAGAGAGATTGGTAAAACTTTCAATTAAAACCTCCTCTACTCTTCGTTCCAATTGAAATTTAAGCTGAGTTTTAACATCAAATGATGGTTGCTCACGATGAAACACAAACACTTTTTTATTCATCAATACCTTTTCATTGACTTCAATTAAAGCATCAAATTCTTTGTATTTATCGCCATCACGGAATTCTTCAATTTCCAAATAATCACCGATGAAATAATAGGAAACAGCTTTTCCCTCATTCGCCACGATTTTCTGTCCCAACAAATCAACAGGGTCGGCAATCAGAACTTTTAAATGTTTTTTCCCTTCGTCACCTGCCTTGAACAACCACAATAAGAGCAACAAAAAAGTTAAAGGCCCTAAAAAAAGCATCCAGCGAAAATTCCGATTCCCGATTCTTTCCCAAAATTCGCGCTTTGCAATAATCCAACTATTCTTCATGACTTACCTCCTTACCTTTAACTAACTGAATAAAAACATCTTGCATCGACGGAAACCTTTCCTCAACGGCTTCAATATGGATTTGATGCATTAAAGTCTCCAATAAATCATTCATACTCTTTTCTCCACGAATTTTTACAGTTGCAATAAATCGTTCCGGACCAATTTCAGACTTGTCAACCAATTCAAAACCTGTCCAAAGAGCGTTTGCAAAAGCAATCATATTTCCTTTAAAACGAATGGAATATTCACCAGCTTTTTGTTGTTCACGCAAATTCCAAATCGTGTCCTCAGCAATTTTTTGTGAACGATAAATTAAAGCTGCGCGGTCACACAAATCCTCAACACTTTTCATATTATGGGTGGACAGCATTATTGTTCGACCTTCACTTTTCATGGTTTTCAAAGCATTCAGAATTAATCCCACATTGACAGGATCGAAACCACTTAGAGGTTCATCAAGAATGATTAAATCGGGATCATGAAGTACCGCCGCAATGAATTGAACTTTTTGCGCCATACCTTTAGATAAAGATTCGATTTGTCGGTTGGCCCAATCACCAATTTCCCATTTATCCAACCAAAATTGCGCATTTTTTCGAGCATCACCTCTGGATAATTTACGCAATTGTCCAAGAAAAATCAAATGGTCAATCACACGCATGGAACGGTACAAACCACGTTCTTCAGGAAGGTAACCAATTTGTTGTAAATGTTTTTCTGTCAACAACTTACCATTCAAAAATACATTCCCCTGATCTTGTTGAATGATGCGGTTAATGATGCGGATTAAGGTGGTCTTTCCTGCTCCGTTGGGTCCTAATAATCCAAAAATCTGACCTTCAGGAACAGTAAAACTAACGTTGTCCAAGGCTGTTTTCCGATTAAATGACTTACTTAATTCTTTGATTTCAAGCATGAAACAAAACTAAAATTTGTTGATTGGTTACCACAAAAATGTTTTGAATTTTTCGAGAGTTCAAATGTTAGTATTTCTCAAACCAAATTCCTTCAAAGAAACGTTTTGGTCTATCAGAATGGAGAAATTTATTTCCGCCATATACTTTACTCACAATAAAGTACTCCTCACCAAATTGTATTTGCACCCAACTTAACCCTTCCGGATAAGCGTCGGAAATTCCAATAAAATAGAAAGTACCATCATCCATCACCACTTTTCGATAAGGTGAATTATTAGGACTTGCAATATAAATAGCTGCTAATTGTTCAGGGGTTGACTCATCAGTGTAAGGGTGTATTTCAACGCTGTAATAATTCCCTTGACCTAATTCTGCAAAGTTTAATACAATTGAACCATCCATTTCTCGATTGAGAAGCGGTTTACCTGGGAATTTAGCCGAATATCCACTTGTTTCATCAAAACTGAGGTAGGAATTAAAACTCTTTACTTTCGTTTTGGAAGGAACATCTTTCCCCTCACTCACTTGCCAATTGATCGCTCTTAACTTGTATCCTTTAGCCCGAAGTTGCTGTATAATTCCCTCTGAACCGCCTAAATGTCCAGCACCAACCGCACAAAAAACCACTTTCTTTTGATTCATTAAAGAATCTAATGCTCTGGTCATACGTTGGTTTCGTTGAACAATCAGCTTGTCATACAAATCTTTTTGCACCGATAAATTGGATTTCATAAATCGGTCGATAGCATAAATATCTCCTTTCAAATACAATTCCACCAATTTTTCCATGGTGAAATTCCCCAAGGTTAAGTCAACCAATTTCCTTTCTCTTGTGGGAACGTCTGAAAAAAGGCTCATTTGCTCTTTTAACGTCTCGATTCCAACCAATTTCTTTCCAGAGTTATCCGCATAAACTTGAATAAACGCATCCATGAATTGTGGCATTCCGTTTTCGTCGCCATAAGCCGTTTTAGAAGCTTCAAATGAAGGCGTGTAAGGATTTCCGTTTTTATCGTAGAAAGTTGTTGGTTTTTCTTTTCTAATATCAATTTTCTTGTACAAACTTGAAATATCTGCCTCAATAGCAATGGTTTGAGCTGCATCCAACGCTATGTAGAATGAATCAGCAAATTGAAACAGTCGTCTGTCGTTGGAATGTAAAGTACCGAAAAGATAGGATTTTTGTTTAAGTCCGTTCCCTGAAATCTCCCACAACAAATCACGATTATTTTGAGATTGAGCATTAACTAAAACAGTGACAAAGCACAACAATACAGTAAAGGTGATTTTCAGCATCACGCCAAAATTAAGCAATCTATGTTGAATGCGGTTTTTTGGAAATTGCAAATTACTCTAAGTATAGAAATTCCAATGCAGAATTTATTTACTTATAACGTATTTACAACTGACCATCTGAGTGGTATTTTCCATTCTTGAAAATTCGTACCTTCAACAAAATCCCATCACGGTTGTAATCAAAAACTTTACCATCCCACAATCGACCATTTTTAAACTCACCGTCCATCCAAATTTCCTCATTGTCATTATAGATTTTGTTGTATCCGTTGGGTGAAAAACGAATACCTTTTGTTTTTGGATTATTTACCAAAGGAGCTAGTTCTTCTCTATTATTGATTGGTGGTTTTACAACATTCTGATTTGAAGGAGTAAAAGTCGAAGATTTCTTCGGTTTTCCATTATCATCGAATTCAACAATCTCTTTAATTGAACCGTCGGCGAAAAATCTTTTTAGTTCGCCAGAAAGTTTACCATTTTTAACAATGTATTCCAACTCCACATTTCCATTTTCATAGAAATATTGAATCAGGCCCGACTCTACACCATCGTTGTTATAATTTCCTTTGTAAGCAAGATTCCCATTTTCATGGTACCTTAACAACTCGCCTTTGAATTTTGTGAATCCAAAAGAACCTTTTTCCTTTAACTTATTATTTTCATAGTAGCGTTTGTAATCTCCTTCCGGTCGATTATTGCTATAGTTGCCACGCAGCTTAACTTTCTTTCCGTCTGAGTAGTAAGTCACCCATTGTCCTTCCTTTCGACCCTTCACATAATATCCTTCTTCTACTTTGATGTTTGATTTCTGTTTATTCGTAAATACCCACTTACCTGTTCTTTTTCCATGTTCATCACGTTGATTTTGTGAGAAAGAAAGAAAAAACAAAGACATTAAAATCAAACAAATCAAATATTTCATTCTGCCAAATTAAGCAATAAGCATTAAAAACAAAATTTCATTCTAAACCAAGTTCAAATCTCAAAAATATAGTACCGCACCAGTGTTTTGAAAATTAATGAAGTCACTTCTTTAACAATAAAACCATCGAATGTTTCAATAGCTGGGGCGAAGACACACATCAATTTCTTTTGCAACCTTTCAACCTTATCTGAGGCATCATACCTCTGCCGTTGCGAAAGGAATTTTAAGTCAATCTGAATTTCAGATTTAGAATCGAACTCAGATTTACATGCGAAAAAATCAATCTTGGTTGAAATAAAAAAAGCCCCCAATTTCTTGAGGGCTTAAAAAAAAATTGAACTTGAAATTGATTAGTGTTCGTGACAATGAACTTCATGAAGCACACCTAAGCTATCTGTGTAACCGTTTGCCTCCATGGATTTTAAATCATCACCACAATACTCACCTAGATCCACTTCTTGACCGTTCAAGTCATAATGACACTCGTGGCACTTGTTTTTACCACATGAAAATAAAGTTAGCGAGCTTACTACCAGTAAAGCTCCGCTAAGTTGCATAAATTTACGCATAACTATTTGGATTTTAATTGATTACTTAAATTAAGAATTAAACTCACATAAACATTTCTGCCTTGATTTGGCAATTGAATGTTTTTGAGTCTGGAAAGATGATCGATGTAGCTGTTATTTAACAAGTTACGAACACCTGTTTGTATTTTCCAAAGTTGTTTCGCCTTGATTTGAAAGTTCAATCCAGCATTTAAAACAAAATAGGAATTAGAAGGCGTTTCATAGAAGGCTACTGTGTTTTGTGCTCCCATCCACGTAGCTTGTACCGTAAAATCCGTAAGTTGGAATTTCCTGCCCCAATCGAATTGATAACGCAAATTGTTTTGCCAACGAGGCTGAGGAATCAATGAAACACTGCTATCTGAAAAAGCATTGGCATAAATCAATGAAACCGAAGACTCGATGTGTAAATTGTGGGCAAAGTGTGGATGCCAGTGGATGCCTAAATCCCCCCCGTAGAACAAAACATTCTCCTTTTGACGGTAATAAAAAACAGGCAAACCTTCAACTGTCTGGTTTACAGGGTCAATATAAATGAAATTGGAAATGTGATTCACAAAAGGATTGAAAAGTAAAACCAAATGGTCGCTGTTCCATTCTAAGGTAGTTTCCAATTGTGTCGCACGTTCAGATTTCAAATTCGGGTCGCCAATTTCGAAGCGCAAAGCACCGTGATGGAATCCGTTTGAAAGTAGTTCGGTGAAATGTGGCGCTCTGAATCCTGTTGAAATATTGGCACGAAAAACATACTTCTTATTTGAAAAAACAGCACCAAAAGCTCCATTCGGACTTTGGTAAAAATTGCTCAAACTCGGAAATCCATTAATGCTGTCAAATGAATTCAAGTAGCGTAAATCGTAGCGTAAACCCAATTGAAAATTCCAACTATTCAAATCATAAAGCGCATTCAAATACAATCCATTGTCTAACACCCAAGCATTTGGAGTTAGAATTTCGGAGGCCTCTTTTCCATTTAAATTGAATTGAGACATGCCTTGAAAACCAGCAGCTAGACGAAGAGGATTACTTCTATTTCTTTGTTGCCAACGAACGGTGTATAAAGAATTCCACAAATTCAAATCAATTCCTGGAATGGTCACTTTTTCATCGAATTCACGCAATTGATTCATGGTTTGTGACAACATAAAATGCCACTCATTTTTAGGTGTAAACCATTTATTTTCGCTGGAAAGAATGTAATTGGTTTGAAATTGCGCTGGAATGGTGTAGGTTCTCACGGATTCATTACCTAGAAATGTTTCAGGAGTAAAGAGTGTGTCGTGCGTATGTCCTGGAATTCCTGTTCTTACACGATTGATACTTGCGCGAATATGGTGAACACTACTATTTCCATTCCAAGCCAAACTGGTTTTTCCAACACCTTCAAAAAAACGCGAGTTCTTTACATACTTTCCGCCCGGAACCATAAAATCGGCGTGATCCACAAAGGAGGCAGCGGCAGTCCATCGAAATTTGTCGGTGCTTCTTTTGTAAACCATGCGATTCACCGTTCCCATTGAATTGGTGTGAAAAGTCGATGAAACCATTAAATTTTGTGTGTTATTGGCAGCGTATGACTCGTCGTTAAAAAGGACTACACCACCAATTGCATCCGAACCATAAAGTAAGGATGACGGTCCTTTGATAATTTCAACAGTTCCAATTCCCAATTCAGCTAAACCTATTCCATGATCACCACCCCACTGTTGCCCTTCCAATCGAACGCCATTAATCACAGTTAAAACGCGTAAACCTTGCATTCCACGAACAACAGGTTTTGAAATTCCATTTCCAAGAGTTGAAGAATATACTCCGGGTATTCTTGTGATTAACTCCATTAAGTTCACACTCGGAATATTGTTTAAATCGGATAATTTCCTTGTTTCGAGATGATAAGGATTTTTGTTCTTCTGAAAATACATTCCAGCCACAACCGTAACCTCTTCCAAGTCCACGTGTGAGAGCAAAAGGGAAATGGTCAAAAGATTTTTTTCCTTTGTTTGAAGGGTCAAATTTTGAGATTCAAAACCGTCCTTTGAAAAGAACAAGTGAATTAAATCAGGCATTTTTCCCTCTAAACGGAATTCACCTTTGGCATTCGTTTTTGTGCTTTGTCCGCTTTCAAGGATTAAAACTGTCACATCTTCAAGCGGTGCATTGGATGAAAGTACTTTACCTTCAATGAGTTGTTGTGCGTTTAAACTGAAACTAAACAGACTTAAACACACCAATAATATATTGATTTTCATTAAAATAGCTAAATTAAAAACTGAAAAAACTTGTATATTTCTTCAATTCCTAGGAGAACATGAATAATAAATACCACGAATTAAACGCTGATTAAACTTCGTTTAAAAAGTAATTAATACATGAAAATCCTAAGAAATTTAGCTCAAAGGCGGGGCACGAAGTGAGAAATAAGGACTTCGTTCTTTTTGAGAAAGTGCAAGTGTACCAAGCACTAAAAACGTTAAGAAAACGCTAATAATTGAAAAAGAGAAAAAGGACGTTATTGTATGATAACCAAGGTGATAGTCACAAATAAAACAATCTTCTTCTTGGTCAAATTGAACGGGCGAATTATCTGAAATAGCGTGTTCATGCTCGTGTTCATGATGACAGTCGTGCCACCAATCTCTAGGTGTTAACAACACCACGAAATTGAGGAGCAAAACAATCGCAAGAAAACGACGAAACTTTTTCATTTACAGTAATTCCTCTATAATCTTATCCATTGAATAACCCTCGGCTTCAGCGCGGTAATTTTTAACCAATCTATGACGAAGAATGCTTTTAGCAACTGCTTTTACATCTTCAATGTCTGGAGAATATTTCCCTTGCAAAGCCGCGTGACATTTTGCACCGATTATCAAATTTTGTGAAGCCCGTGGACCTGCACCCCAAGTAATAAAATCCTTCGTTATTTTTGGCGCAGAAGGGTTGTTGATTCTAGTTTTTCCAACCAATTTCACCGCGTATTCTAAAACGTTATCCGCAACGGGAATGCGACGAATTAAATCTTGGTAAGCTAAAATTTCCTCGGCTGTTAATATTTTACGTAGTGAAACTTTTTGGTCAGAGGTGGTAGCTTTAACGATTGCTAATTCTTCCACATAGGAAGGGTAATCCACCCAAATATTGAACATAAAACGATCGAGTTGCGCTTCAGGAAGAGGATAAGTTCCTTCTTGTTCAATTGGGTTTTGTGTTGCAAGTACGAAAAAAGGATTAGGCAAAGTGTAGGTGTGTCCTGCTGCTGTTACTTTTTTCTCTTGCATCGCCTCCAATAACGCAGATTGCGTTTTCGGTGGAGTTCGGTTAATCTCGTCTGCCAGCAAAACATTCGCGAAAATTGGACCTTTGATAAATTTGAAATTCTTTGTTTCGTCCAAAATTTCTGAACCAACTATATCAGACGGCATTAAATCCGGTGTAAATTGAATTCTGTTGAAGGACAGTCCCAATGTTTCAGCGATTGTGTTAACCAACAAGGTTTTAGCCAATCCCGGAACACCAACCAATAAGCAATGTGAACGTGAAAAAATGGAAATTAGCACCTGATCTACAACTGCTTCTTGACCAATAATTACTTGATGAATTTCATTCTTTAGTTCTTTATATTGAACCACCAAACGATCTATTCCTTCTTTATCTGAACTCCAACTCATGTTTCAAAATTACTTTTGTTTTCTCAACCAATCACTTTTAAATTCACAATTCATAAAATCTTCATCTATTCGGATGTAAGCATTTCCAATTTTTGAATTAATCCAATTCGTAACAGCTTTTTGTTTTTTATCGTTTTCCGCAGCACGTTTTATCAAAGCATAATCATCTTCTAGATTAGCAACGTGTGGCGGATATCTTTCCATTAAACGCACAATACGTATCCCTTGTTTGCGCTCCATGATATCAACGTGAAAATTTGGTGAGGTTATATCGCCTTTTTCCATTGCATCAGTCAATAGATAAATTTGTTGATCCACTTCATTCAAATCTTCCATATCCCAAGTTTGCTCACCCGTGAATGGATTGGTAATGATTCCACGATTCTGTTTTGTTGCCTCATCATTCGAAAAACGTCTTACCGCTTCATCCCATGTGATTTTGTTCTCTTTCAACATTCTGTAACAAGTGTCCATCTTCAGGGACGCAACATTCATCGCTTCAGGTGAAAATTCAGGCATTTTAAGAATGTGTAAGCATACGTAATCGTCTCCTTTTCTCGAAACAAGTTTGATAACGTGATATCCGTACATCGTTTCAACGATATCCGAAACCTCTCCTACCTTTAATTGAAAAACGGTTGCTTCAAACTGTGGAACCATCATTCCTCGAGTTGCTTCAATTCGTCCTCCTTTCGAGGCACTTCCCGGGTCGTCAGAATTCATACGTGCTTGTGTTTCAAAGCTTTTTCCTTCTTTTACAATCAAATCATGGATTTCGCGCAATTCATTGTAAGCGCGTAACTTATCAGCTTTAGTAATTTCAGGGTACTGCACAATCTGTTGAAAAGCTAATTTCATATTGATAAAAGGAATGCTGTCTTTAGGAAGATTGTTATAAAACTTTGAAACCTCTTTGGGAGTCACTGTTACTTCACCAACAATTTTCCTTTCCATTTCTTGAGCCAACATTTTATTCTTGATTTGCTCCCGAAACTCTTCTTTGATTTGTGTAACCGTTTTACCGTAGAATTCCTCTAATTTCTGACGTCCACCCATTTTGTTTTCAATGATGCGCAAACGGTTTTCCATTTCAGCGTCCACTTGTTCATCATAAACTTCCAAACTATCCAGTTTCGCTTGATTTAGAAGCAATTCAGACATCATTAGTTCTTCCAAAATCCCACATTCCATTTCGCGAGACGTTTCAACTCCAGCTTGAACAGCTTGTAATTTTTGATTTTCTATGTCCGACAAAAGAATGATATTGTCGCCCACTTGAGCCACAACTTTGTTCACTACCCTACCCTTTTGAGCTAAACCCCAAAAAGCAGTTGAAACAAAAAATAAAAATAGAATTTCTCGCACTTGATTTATTTACCCAATGAATATAAAACGTCGAAATTCACTTTTATTGGATGTTTTTTCTCCAAGGATTCTAACCAAGTTTTTTCCAAATAATTTTGATAATCAGATGTCACCATTCCTCTAGCTTCATTCAACTCTTTCGGCATCGCATCCAAGACCTGAACAACTTTCAACACGTAAAACTTACCTTCAAACTCGTAAACCTTGTTTGGACCTACATTGAAAGTTCTCCCTTTCAAATAAGCAACTTGATCCATCTCAAACTTATTCATTCTTACTTTCAAATTCAATTCACTGTCTTTATTAACTACGTCTAATACGTGCTTTGAATTGATAGTGTCGTTTTGAATCATATTGTAAACCGTTTGAGCGATTGCAGCATTTGAACATTCATAAACGGTTGCATCTACTCGTTTACCCCACATGTATTTGGTTTTATTTTGCTCATAGAAAGACCTCAATCCTACTGTGTCTTTAATTGCCTTATTCCATACCTCGTCTTGCATGATTTCGTACAAAATAATTCCGTCGTGGTATTCTTTCACCAAAGCCTTATATTCAGGGTATTTCATTGTTAAACGTCCTTCTTCGTAGTTCAAAATCATAGCTTTTTCAAAGGCTGCATATTGCTTTTTCACCAATGAAGCATTTTCCTCTCTACGAATTCCACGGCTATTGTTTTGAAGATAAGTCGCAAAATCAGCTTGGGTGATTTTTTGTCCGTTGATGGTGAACAATGTTTTCTTTAATTTTTTCTTGTTTGGATTCCAAGTTCCCGTGTAGAATGTTGTGTCGATGTTTTGTACAAACCAATCCAAATTTTTCTCACCAGCGAATTTGTAGTTGTATTGTTGTTTCAATTTAACAACGTAGGAATCCTGTGTTTTCCTAGAACGATCATCTTTATTTACACGTGATTGCAACTCCTTTTTCATGCTTTCGAAAGAAGCTAAAGGTTTCCATTCCAAACGCTTAATGATGTGCCAACCGTAATCGGTAAGAACTGGAGCACTAAAATCACCATCGCTTTTAAGAGCAAAAGCTGCATCCTCAAAAGCTGGAACCATGCGTTGTGTCGTTCCCGAACCAAATGCAGGAAGTTCACCACCTTTTTTGTTTGAACCTGGATCGTCGGAATGGAAAGAAACCAAATCTTCCCAACGTTCGCCAGCCTTTAATTTATCGTAAAGTTCATTTATTTTTTTCTCGGCATTTTCTCTTTGCTCCGCAGTGGCATCTTTTCCAGCTGCAACCATCAAATGCGCCGTTTTAATAGTTCCTCTTGCAGGTCTTTTGTCCACAACTTTGATAATATGGTAGCCGAATCTTGTGCGAACCACATTTGAAATAGACCCAACTGAAGTGTTGTATGCTGCTTCTTCAAACGGATAAACCATTTGGAACGCAGTAAAATAACCCAAATCACCACCATTCTTAGCCGCAGATGGATCATCAGAACCACTTTTAGACTTCGCAACAGTAGCAAAATCTTCCCCTGCTTCGATTCTTTTTTTCAATGCTAAAATTCGATTATAAGCCTCTAAAGTATCTTTTGCATTTGCTGTCATTTCGATACGAACCAAAATATGAGAAGCGCGAATTTCCGTTTTCATGCGCTCGTAAGCTTGTTCAACCAAATACTTATTTGCAACAGAATCAATTAAATAAGGTGTAGCCAATTGTTTCCTGTAACCTTCCAACTCTCTTTTCAACTTTGGAATTGTGTCATAACCTTTTGCCTCTGCTTCTGCCACTTTTAATTTGAATTTCTTGAACATTTCCAAGTATTCGTCCAAAGAGGCTTTGTCGAATTTTGGGTCGTTATTGTTTTTCAAATAAATCTGTAAAAACTCTGACTTTGTAACCGGCTTTTTGTTCACGGTCATAACTATCGGGTCTTTTTGTGCTTGTACGCCGACAACAATGAAAATGGACGATAAAAGACTGATTAATTTTCTCATAACTTACTTATTTTAAACTATTTAGCTGAATAATTAGGAGCTTCTCTTGTAATTGTAACATCGTGTGGATGCGATTCACGAACGCCAGCAGAAGTTATTCTAACGAATTTTGCACCTTTTAATTGTTCTACCGTAGCCGCACCACAATATCCCATACCTGCTCTTAGCCCACCGATAACTTGAAACATTACTTCTTCCAGTTTACCTTTGAAAGGAACTCGACCAGAAATTCCCTCAGGAACAAGTTTTTTTACATCATCCTCGGCATCTTGAAAATAGCGGTCTTTTGAACCTTGTTGCATGGCCTCCAATGAACCCATTCCGCGATATGCCTTGAATTTTCTTCCTTCGTAAATAATAGTTTCTCCTGGTGATTCCTCTACACCAGCAAACATAGATCCCAACATAACGGTATCTGCTCCTGCCGCCACTGCTTTTACAATGTCACCTGTGTAACGTACGCCTCCATCAGCAATCACTGGAACTCCCGTACCTTCCAAAGCCAATGCAACATCGTTTACAGCCGACAATTGTGGAACGCCAACCCCTGCAATCACGCGGGTTGTACAGATTGAACCGGGACCAATTCCAACTTTAACGGCATCTGCACCTGCCTCAACCAACATCAAAGCTGCTTCGGGCGTTGCAATATTTCCAACAACAACCTCAAGTTGAGGATATTTTTGTTTAACTTCTTTCAATTTTTCGACAACTCCTTTAGAATGTCCGTGAGCCGTATCAATCACCACTGCGTCAACTCCCGCTTCAACCAAGGCTGCAACACGCTCCATAGTGTCGAAAGTAACCCCAACAGCCGCAGCAACACGCAAGCGACCGAGCGAATCTTTACATGAAATTGGATGTTCCTTTACCTTAATAATGTCGCGGTAAGTAATTAACCCAATCAATCTATTTTGTGCATCAACAACGGGTAGTTTTTCAATTCTATTTTCTTGAAGAATTCCTTCTGCTGTTGTTAAATCTGTACCGTCACAAGTGGTAATAATTTTATCTTTTGTCATTATTTCCGCAACTGGACGATCTAATTTCTTTTCAAAACGTAGGTCGCGGTTGGTAACAATACCTTTTAGCACTTTATTCTCATCTACAACTGGAATTCCACCGATGCTAAATTCTTCCATTAAAGCTAGCGCATCGCGAACTAAAGCGTTTTCAGGAAGAGTTATGGGATCAATGATCATCCCGCTTTCCGAACGTTTTACTTTGCGAACGTTCATTGCTTGTTGTTGGATGGACATATTTTTGTGAATCACTCCAATTCCACCCTGCTGCGCCATAGCAATTGCAAGTGTAGATTCAGTAACCGTATCCATTGCAGCAGAAACAATCGGGGTGTTTACATATATGTTTTTGGTGAATTTACTTCTTAGCGTTACTTCGCGAGGTAAAACCTCCGAATAACCCGGTACTAATAAAACATCGTCGTAGGTTAAACCTTCTTTAATTTGTAACAAGTTGGAGAGTGACATTAGAACTTATTTTCGAATAAATTCCTGCGAAAGTAGTCATTTTTCAAAAAATCAAAGGAGGGAGTTTAATTGATAAAAATGTGAACTAACTTTTGTTTCAGACTTATTTTTCAATTTTGGTTGCTTGTCTTAATTGATTTTCTAATTTTGGGCAACTTTAAAAAAAGGAACAAATGAGTGTATTAGTCAACAAAGACTCGAAAGTAATTGTACAAGGTTTTACCGGAAGTGAAGGTACATTCCATGCCGGACAAATGATTGAATATGGAACAAACGTTGTTGGTGGCGTTACTCCTGGAAAAGGTGGAAGCACACACTTAGACCGTCCAGTTTTCAATACAGTAGCAGATGCAGTAAATACAACTGGTGCTGATGTATCTATCATATTTGTTCCACCTGCTTTTGCGGCTGACGCGATTATGGAGGCTGCTGAAGCTGGAATTAAAGTGATTGTTTGCATCACAGAAGGAATCCCAGTTAACGACATGGTCAAAGCGAAAGAATACATCAATGGTTTTGATTGTAGATTGATTGGTCCAAACTGTCCAGGTGTAATCACTGCTGGCGAAGCGAAAGTTGGTATCATGCCAGGTTTTGTTTTCAAGAAAGGAAAAATTGGTATTGTATCTAAATCAGGAACTTTAACTTACGAAGCAGCAGACCAAGTTGCGAAAGCAGGATTAGGAATTACAACTGCGATTGGAATTGGTGGAGATCCAATCATTGGAACAACAACTCGTGAAGCAGTCGAATTATTAATGAACGACCCTGAAACTGAAGGAATCGTGATGATTGGCGAAATCGGAGGAAGTTTAGAAGCCATTGCTGCAAGATGGGTAAAAGAGAACGGAACGAAACCTGTTGTTGGATTTATCGCAGGTGAAACTGCACCGAAAGGTAGAACAATGGGTCACGCGGGTGCGATTGTAGGTGGTGCGGATGATACAGCGGAAGCGAAAAAACGAATCATGAGAGAATGTGGCATTCACGTTGTTGATTCTCCAGCTCAAATTGGCGCGAAAATGGCGGAAGTTTTAGGTGTTACTGCTTAAAAATATTCAACTATAAATTGTAAAAGCCGGCAACAGTCGGCTTTTTTTATGCTCCTTTTCTTTGCCTCCAGAATTTGGAATAAGTAAATCGTAGATAAATTGAAAATCCAAGAACAAATAGAAACTAGTTTGTTTCTTATAAAATTACATTTTATAAAACCAATATCACGTACCATAATCAAAGGGAATTGGCAATGGTCATGAATCATTTTATCGATTATTTATTACTCATTCAAAAACCAGAAACAAAAAAGCCTCTCAAGAAATCTCTTGAAAGGCTTGTGGTATAAGAGTGATCCCGTTTGGATTCGAACCAAAGACCTACTGCTTAGAAGGCAGTTGCT
>CAZWSY010000011.1:21770-60916 GCA_964636775.1 uncultured Lishizhenia sp. | reverse complement strand
AAACGAGGGTATTGAAACAAGCAGTTCGCAGAAATTTAGAACGTTTTCCTCCTGAATTTATGTGGAGTTGACGAGTGAAGAGTTTGAAAACTTGACATCTCAATTTGTGGCATAAAGCTGGGGTGGTCAACGCGAATAGTATTACCTGTTTTAATTGGAATCTTACTTTTGAAGTAAAATCAAATTCGGTAAAATACGTACAAACATTCCCGCGCAATTTGCTCGCTTCGCTCTAAATATTTTTCCAACTGAATTGGCGTTCCATCGTATTTTTTAGGGTCTTCGTAAGTTGTAGCAATTTTTAATTCGGCTTGTGGAATATAGGGGCAATTTTCCTCGGCATCTGAACAAGTCATGATGGCTATGAATTTTTCTTTAGCGTTAATACCAACTTCGTCAATCGTCTTTGAATAACAAACAATTTCCTTTTCACCCCCATACTCAACATGGTAGTTCGGGTTAATCTCATCTTTTTTATCGGCATTAACTTCGAACCCAAGCTCTTTGAGGGCTTCAATTGCATTGGGATGAAGAGCGGTTCGTTCGGTTCCTGCTGAGAAGGTATTTATTTTCTTTATTCCATAAAAATCAGCTGCAACTTGTGCCCAAATTTGCCCAAAATGACTTCTTCTTGAGTTGTGTGTACACACATAAACCAAGTTTGCATTCTTATTTTCCATTAGTTCGTTGCGAACATAAGTACTTATTTGTTCCAAGTTCGCCTTACGTTCCATCGAAATCAACTCAAAAGAAGCTGAAAGTGTGGTGCAGTATTGTTTGATTTTATCTTTCATTTTCACTTGTAATTAGCAACAACCACCACCAGGTGTGCATGTGTTTTTGTTAGTAGCAATTTCTGAAAGCTTGAGTTTCGGCTTTGAGGGAACAATTCCACATTGATCCTCTGCTAAACAAGCTGTTCTTTGGTTCACCAATTGAAAATTATTATTGGCGTTTAACTCAACTCTGTAAATACCAATTGTTTCTCCTTGGTACTCAACATTAACTTCCTTTAAACTATCCAAGCCAAGAATACGTTCGGAAAGTTCTATAATCGAAAGAAGCTTAGCGGGTGCCAATCGATGATCGTAATCCTCCGCTTCCCAAAGTTGAAAGTTGATGGTGCTTTCCTCGCGAACAGTTCCACCGCAATCAATAAATTTTTTGGAAACTTCACCAACCTCAGTTACGTGAAAATGTGATGGAACCTGTGTTCCGTTTGGTAATACAAATGTCAAACTCGTCATGGTTTGAAGTGCATTTTTGATGTTTTGTAAGTTCATATTTCAGTTACAACAATTAGTAATTCTCTCGATTTTATTGGTTTTAAACACATTCAAATAAGTTACGATTTGTTCAATTTTACTTTCGTCCAAGCAATAGCAAATGCTTGTTCCTTCAATCGTTCCTTTGATTAGTCCTGCGTTTTTAAGTTCTTTTAAGTGTTGGGAAACAGTGGGTTGAGCCAGTGTTAATTCGTTTACAATATCTCCGCAAATACAAGATTCTTGTTTGACTAAAAATTCAATAATTGCAATACGAGCGGGATGTCCTAGTGCTTTGAATAGTAAGGCAAGCTCATTTTGTTCAGACGTGAATTTGTCTGTTTTTGTTACTCCCATTTTATATTTTTATATTGCAATATTACGATATTTATTTTAATAGGTCGAATTTCTTCCAAAACTATCTTAATAAAATCATTCAATAACCAAATATTTCAGCAAACAATTCACATACTTTTCAGGTTAAGTATATTTGTAACCTCATTAATTTAATTTTTATTCATGACTCCTTTTTCACGTCGCCACATTGGGCCGGATGCCAACGAGCAAAATGCTATGTTGCAAGCTATCGGCGTTCAATCTTTAGCTGAATTAATTGACAAAACTATTCCCGCACCAATACGACTGAGTGGTGAATTGGACGTGGAAGACGCGCTATCCGAACAAGAATATTTACAGCATATTACAGCTCTTGGAAACAAGAACAAGGTTTTCAAATCTTTTATAGGATTAGGGTATAATGAAACAATAGTTCCGTCAGTGATTTTGAGAAACGTTCTCGAAAATCCAGGATGGTACACTGCCTACACTCCTTACCAAGCGGAAATTTCACAAGGTAGACTCGAAGCTCTATTAAATTTCCAGACGATGATTATCGAGTTAACTGGAATGGAAATTGCCAATGCTTCTTTATTGGATGAGGCTACAGCAGCTGCAGAAGCGATGATTATGTTTTACAATTCTCGTTCAAGGGCAGATATTAAAGCTGGAAAAAATAAATTTTTTGTGGCAAGTAATGCCTTTCCACAAACGATTGATGTAATAGAAGGTCGCGCCAAAAATCTCGGAATAGAATTAGTAATTGAGCACCCAAACCATTTCACTGCTGACGAGTTTTTCTTCGGTGCTTTTGTTCAAAATCCTGATTCTTTCGGGGTAGTAACAGATTTGTCTGATTTCATTTCAACGTTAAAACATCACGGTATTCAAGTTGCTGTTGCAGCAGATATTTTGTCTTTGGTTGTTCTTAAATCGCCAGGTTCGATGGGAGCTGATGTCGTTCTTGGTTCATCTCAACGTTTTGGTGTTCCGATGGGATTCGGTGGCCCTCACGCGGCATTCTTTGCAGCAAAAGAAGACTACAAGCGAAACATGCCAGGAAGAATTATCGGCGTGTCTAAAGATGCCGACGATAACATGGCTTTGAGAATGGCATTACAAACTCGTGAACAGCATATCAAACGCGATAAAGCAACATCTAATATTTGTACTGCACAAGCACTTTTGGCTGTAATGGCGAGTATGTATGCTGTTTACCACGGACCAAAAGGAATGACTGCGATTGCCAATCACGTTCACGGTTTGGCATCAGCGACCGCTAACGGCTTGAAATCAGCAGGAATTACTGTTGGGTCAAACGATTTCTTTGATACCGTATGGGTAAAAAATATTGATTCAGCGGCAATTCAATCGAAAGCTGAAGAGAAAGGAATGAACTTCAGAATTATTAATGAAAGTGAATTGACCATTTCCTTCGGAGAGCCTCATACGTTAGAGGATGTACAAACAATTCTTGCCATTTTTGGAATACAAAAAGAGGTTAATAAAACGGAAACTTTGTCGGACAACTTGAAAAGAAAAGACGGTGTTTTTACCCACAAAATTTTTAATTCACATCACTCCGAGTCGCGCATGATGCGTTACTTGAAGCGTTTGGAAAACAAAGATTTATCTCTTGTTCACAGTATGATTCCATTGGGTTCATGCACTATGAAATTGAATGCGGCTTCTGAATTAATGCCGATTACCAATCCTCAATTTTCCAATCTTCATCCTTTTGCACCTGAAAATCAGACTTTGGGATACCAAGAAATGCTAACGCAATTAGAAAAAGATTTGTGTGCTTGTACCGGTTTTGCCGCAGTTTCACTTCAACCAAATTCTGGTGCGCAGGGAGAATACGCAGGCTTAATGGTAATTAAGGCTTACCACGAATCACGTGGCGATTTCCACAGAAAAAAAATGATAATACCATCTTCGGCACACGGAACCAATCCTGCATCAGCGGTAATGGCTGGTTTTGAAGTGATCGTGACGGGTTGTGACGAAAACGGAAATATTGATATCGAAGAATTGCGAACAGTTGCCGAAGCGAATAAAGAAGTTTTGGGTGGATTAATGGTTACTTACCCTTCCACTCATGGTGTATTCGAAGAAGGAATTCGCGAAATCACTTCTATTATCCATGAAAATGGCGGACAAGTTTATATGGACGGAGCAAACATGAATGCTCAAGTTGGGTTAACAAATCCAGGGAATATTGGCGCTGATGTTTGTCACTTAAATTTACACAAAACCTTTGCTATTCCTCACGGTGGTGGTGGCCCTGGAATGGGTCCAATAGGCGTTGCAGCTCACTTAGCACCTTTCTTACCGGGAAGTCCTTTAGTAAAAACAGGTGGCGAACACGCTATTCACGGTGTCTCTGCTGCTCCTTTTGGAAGTGCTTTGATTTTATTGATTTCTTATGGTTACATCAAAATGTTGGGTGCTAAAGGTTTGCGTAATGCAACAGAAAATGCTATTTTGAATGCCAATTATATCGCTGCGAAACTAAAGGGACATTACGATATTCTTTACACCGGTTCAAACGGTACTGTAGCGCATGAAATGATTTTAGACTGTCGAGATTTCAAACGCACCGCTGACGTTGAAGTAGCTGACATCGCAAAACGTTTGATTGATTTCGGATTCCACGCACCAACAGTTTCTTTTCCAGTGGCAGGAACCTTAATGATTGAACCGACAGAATCGGAGGATATCGAAGAGTTGGATCGCTTTATTGAAGCCATGATTAAAATCCGTGAAGAAATTCGCGAGATTGAAAACGGACACGCTGATAAGGTGAACAATCTATTGAAAAACGCTCCTCACAACGCTGATTGTATCATTAACAAAGACTGGAATTACCCATATTCTCCGCAAGAAGCGGCATATCCGGTGGCTTACTTGAAGGAATGGAAATATTGGGTTCCTGTTCGTCGTGTGGACAACGCTTTCGGTGATAGAAACTTGATTTGTTCTTGTCCGAGTGTAGAAAGTTACGCAACGGCTGAATAATTTTAATTACTGATTGCAGATTGGAGATTGCAAATTTTCAATCTGCAATCTGTAATCCTAAAATCTGTAATTAAATGTTAGACATCCTCGCTTTTGGTGCACACCCCGACGACGTAGAAATATCAGCGGCAGGAACCCTGTTGAAATACCTTTCACAAGGAAAAAAAGTTGGTATTGTTGACTTAACGGAAGGTGAACTTGGAACACGAGGTACGGTTGAAACACGCTATTCAGAGGCGAAAGAAGCAGGAGAATTGTTGGGAATTTCTGCTCGACACAATCTAAAAATGTCGGATGGTTTTTTCGAACCCAACGAATCCAATAAACGCTTAATTATTGAACAAATCCGAAGGTTCAAACCCGAAATTGTGATGGCAAATAGTATTTTAGATCGCCATCCCGACCACGGAAAAGCTGCAAAATTAGTGGCTGATGCTTGCTTTCTTGCTGGACTTCGGAAAATTGAAACTACATGGGAAGGTGAACCTCAAACAGCACATCGACCGAGATTGGTGGTACATTACATTCAAGATTACTACATTGAACCGGATTTTGTAATAGACGTTACACCTTTCGCTGAACAGAAAATAGAAGTCGTAAAAGCTTATCGTACACAGTTTTACGACCCAACTAGTCAAGAACCTAACACACCTATTTCAGGCGAAGAATTTTTTGATTTCCTCAAAGCGCGTATGATGCAATTTGGTCGTCCGGCTAATATGAAGTACGCCGAAGGATTTACTGTAGATCGCATTTTTGGGGTAAATGATTTGTTTGGAGTAAGTTAATTACTTCCTCACAAAATTGAAATTGCTAATCACCTCAATTTTTGCACCCATCATATCCATTGTCGTCACCAATCTCCCTTTCGCATTATCAAACTGACCTAATGTTGGGTTAAAGCTACTTGTTATATCACCTGAAATGCTTGGCATACTCGCTTGCGTCATTCCCATCATAGCTTGCTCTTCTCCATCTAATTCCATTTCCTGTCCACCAGAAAATCCCATGTCAAATCCACCTGATCCGTTTCCGCTTTGACCTTTGGCACCGCCAGAAAACATATCCCCATTTTTGTTGGTACTGATTTTTTGTGCGATTGAAACAGCTTGAGGTGCAACGGTAAGCACATTTATGTCACACGTATATAAACCAGCTTGAACACTTACTCGGTCGTTTGCATTAACATCTCCCTCAGGTAATACCAAAAACTGCAATAAGTCATAAGGAATTACATCAATTTGATCTGTTTCTTCGTTGGTTTTTACCGCAACTGGCTTTGGCTTAAGTTGTTGTACGTTGTATCCAGCTTTGATATTTCCAGTTTTCGGGTCGAATTCAGCATACACTTCAACTCTTTCGTTTTCTGTTTGTGCACCAGCCATTCCTCCGTTCTCTGAAACTTTCCCATAAACTAAGCAATTTGAAGTTGGCGTTGTAAGCAGGTAAATTTTGCGAAGAAATTCAAAATTTCCTTTTCTGTCCACTTTTACTTCACTGCGAACTGAATTTTGCGGAAGGTTGGAAAGTGAAGCTAGTTTCACACCTTTACTATCCACAACGCTAAAGTTTGTAATGAACTAAACTCCTGTCGCTGTTCCTTCTCCATCAACACTTTGAACCGCCAAAACAAAATCAACTTTTGTTGTGAATTTATCACTCATCGACATTCCCATCATCGAAGTTTTCACGTCATCGGTTACAGTTCCTGAATAAGCATAAGCCGAACCCGCTTTCCAGTTGTAGTTCAGTTCAATGGCATAAGAAGTTCCCAAAAAGGTAACTAATAAAAGGGTAAATAAAATTTTCATAGGTCTATTTTTTATTGTTTGCGAGCAGTTTATAAAAATCATGCCAAACGCCGATGTCTATTTTTTCAGCACCTTGCCGAATGAACTCAAACACAAAATCAGCGTGGTTTTGATTGAAATTTTTGGTGCCATAAAAAACATCAAAGTGGGAAGGATATTCCATTAAATTTTGAATTATTTCTTTCCAATCGGCACTTAATTCTTTTCCTTTTGACTGAATATCAATGCGTTGTGCTTTGCCGTTTTCAAAATGTAACAAGGTTAAATGTTGAGGTCGTGAAATAACCAACACTTCAATTTTGGAATATACTTTTTCAAGCACTAAATCGCTGAAAGCATCCACCAATATTTGAGCTTTTTCAGGTTGAGCATTGTTCATTTCTGCCCATTCCTCGGCATAAACCTGGTTGACCACCAAGAACTGTTTCAACTCATTTTCAAGTGCTTGCAATTCGTCAAAAGTGAGTCTTCGGAAGCGCATTTATTTGGTTTCTTCAACAATGAATGAAATGTCTAAAACCTCATCGATAACTTTTTCAGAGATGCCTTGTTCGATTTCAAACACGTATTTTCCTTTATAAGGAGGGCGGCGACGTTTGAAAATCAATTGATGCTCGACAATCGAACCTGACTTTTTCCCAATCCATCTTCCATCGGGATAAGTGGTTTTAATTTCGTAAGGTTCGCGCACAGATTCGCCGTATGGTGGTTTGGAATGAAGAAAAATCCACAAATTATTGAACTTGTAGTCGGTGGTTGTTCGCAAAGCAATTCGGAAATCGTACAATTTTGTAGTATCTTGAAAATCAATTATAAAGCGAGGTTTTTGCTGTTGCGACCACTTTTTATCTTTAAACTCATAGGATTTGGAATAAAAAGCACCATCCCCACATCCGTAGAGCAAAGTGGAAAGCGAAAGGAGAAGTACAAAAATCGGTCTCACGGTGTATTGTTTTTCTTTTCGTTATTTTTCTTGTGACGGAAATTGTTGGGTTTCTTTTTCTTATTGAATGATTTCTCAAAACGATTCACACTGTCTTGTCCAACCACATTCGAGTAACCAACTTCGACCTCTTTCACTTGAACTTCCACAAAATCGTTCAGGTCTTTTGGTTTTTTTCCTTCTTTATTCATTTTCGCGATTTCCTTCACTCTTTCCGGAGCCAAGGCTATCATACCCGACTGACCTTGGTAAGCAAACCACATTACTTTTTTAAATACGTCGGTTTTAATGTGGAAGGCGTCACCTTTTTCCGTGTAAAGTTTGGTTTCAGGTTTCGGAAAACTTTTTATAGCATCCAAATACATATCCAATTCGTAGTTCAAACAACACTTCAATTTCCCACATTGTCCTGCCAATTTCTGTGGATTTAGCGACAATTGTTGGTAACGTGCGGCGGAGGTTGAAACAGACCTAAAATCGGTAAGCCAAGTGGAGCAACACAATTCTCTTCCACACGACCCAATTCCTCCTAGGCGTGATGCTTCTTGACGCGAACCAATTTGTCGCATCTCCACACGAATCTTAAACTGATCAGCCATGTCTTTAATCAATTGACGGAAATCTACGCGCGATTCGGCGGTGTAATAAAACGTTGCTTTCGACAAATCACCTTGATATTCCACATCCGAAATTTTCATTTCAAGACCTAAATTCAAAGCCAAAGTCCGAGATTTGTACATCACTTCTTTTTCCAAAGAGCGACCTTTAATCCATTTATCAATCTCTTCTTGCGTGGCGATGTGCAAGATATTTTTGGTTTCGTGAGCCTTGAGGTGAGGTGCTTTTTTTGCTACTTGAATACGTGCTAATTCTCCCACAACCGACACAACACCAATGTCATAACCCGGTGCAGTATCAACCGCAACAACATCCCCAATGTGTAAAGACAAGCGATTTATATTTCGGTAAAAAGCCTTGCGTGAGTTTTTGAAACGAACTTCAACAATATCATATTCTTTTTGACTCTGAGGAAGAGATAGATTCCCGAGCCAATCGTAAACTTCTAATTTATTGCAACCGCCACTACTGCAAGTTCCGTTGTTTTTGCACCCTTTAGGCGTGCCTCCGGAACCACATGATGAACATCCCATTTTTTAAATTTTAAGAGGGCTAAGTTAAGAAGAAACCATTTTGAAGTTTATTTAAAACTCAAATAACTACAATTCACTCATTTTGATTCTAGGTTTGGACAGTATGGAATTATGATTATTTTCTTGTTTGTTTTTGTTTTCTAAATTATCACATCTCAAATTGACCCTATTTTCCATTAGTCCTTTGTATATTTGGGCAACCTATAATCAGAGGAAATGTCGAAGGTATTAGAACAAAATCAAGTTCAAACATTGGAAAAATCAATTGTTGGTAAGGCTTTTAAGTTGATGTGTACAGCTAAAACCCTTGCAGAAAAGTACGAAGCGAATAAAGAGGTTACAGCGAAATATGTCCATGCTACTTCTCGCGGTCATGAAGCGATTCAACTTGCCGTTGGTATGCAATTAAAACCACAAGATTGGGTTTCTCCATATTACAGAGACGATAGTATTTTGTTAGGTATCGGAATGACACCATCGGATTTAATGCTTCAAGTCTTTGCGAAAAAAGACGATCCATTTTCAGGTGGTAGAACATATTACTCTCACCCGTCTCTAAAAGACGACGACAAACCAAAAATCATCCATCAGTCCTCAGCTACTGGGATGCAAGCGATTCCAACAACAGGGATTGCCATGGGAATTCAATACAAGGAAAAACAAGGTTTATTAAAATCTGAGGAAGGTGAAGCTCCGGTTGTTGTGTGTTCTCTCGGAGATGCTTCTTGTACCGAAGGAGAAGTTTCTGAAGCCTTTCAAATGGCAACTCTGAAACAATTTCCAATTGTGTTTTTAGTACAAGACAATGGTTGGGATATTTCAGCAAACGCCGCAGAAACGCGCGCACAAGATATTGCATTTTACGCGCAAGGATTCAATGGTTTAGAGGTGCGTTCCATTGATGGAAGTGACTTTGAAACTTGTTATCAAACGGTAAGTGAAGTTTTTGAAATAGTTCGAAAAGAAAGAAGACCTTTTATCATTCACGCGAAAGTTCCTTTGTTAGGACACCATACATCGGGTGTGAGAAAGGAATGGTATAGAGATGATTTGGAGGAAGCAGCACAACGCGACCCTTACCCTAAAATGAAAAGTTACGCTGAGAAAAGTGGTTTTTCATTGGCGGAAATTATCAATATTGAGGCAGAAGTAAGAAATTATGTTGATTCAGAATACGATAAAGCACTCAACGCTCCAGACCCTGAACCAACATCAATACAAGATTTCATTTTCGCACCAACACCAATCACAGAGGAAAAAGGTGAACGCGCACCAGCAGGAAAGAAAAAAACCGTGATGGTGGATTCCGCATTGTTTGCTGTACGTGAATTGATGCACAAACACCCTGAAGCTTTGTTGTACGGACAAGATGTTGGCGGACGTTTGGGAGGTGTTTTCCGTGAAGCAGCAACCCTTGCTCAAACTTTTGGTGATGACCGCGTTTTCAATACACCGATTCAAGAAGCGTTTATTATCGGATCAACGGTTGGAATGTCGGCTGTTGGCTTGAAACCTTTTGTAGAAGTTCAATTTGCGGACTATATATGGCCAGGATTAAACCAATTATTCACAGAAGTTTCTCGCTCCTACTACTTATCGAATGGAAAATGGCCAGTAAGTTGCGTGATTCGCGTTCCGATTGGTGCCTATGGTTCGGGAGGTCCGTATCACTCTTCAAGCGTGGAGTCTGTTCTCACTAATATTAGAGGAATTAAAGTGGTTTATCCATCCACCGGCGCGGACTTGAAAGGATTAATGAAAGCTGCTTTTTACGATCCAAATCCAGTTGTGATTTTGGAACACAAAGGATTGTATTGGTCCAAAATTCCAGGTACAGAAGGTGCGATGTCTATTGAGCCGAGTGAAGATTATGTGATTCCAATTGGCAAAGCACGAGTAGTTGTGGAAGCTGGGGAAAAAGAGGTTCAGAACGGCGAATCTTGTGTAGTAATCACCTACGGAAGAGGAGTTTACTGGACACTTGAGGCCGCAAAAGAATTCGGCAATAAGGTAGAAATTTTGGATTTGAGAAGTTTGAATCCATTGGATTTTGAAGCCATCAATGCTCAAGTTAAAAAACACGGAAAAGTACTTTTGGTGACAGAGGAATCCGAGGAATGTTCTTTTACTTTAGGTTTAGCAGGAAGAATTCAACGGGATAACTTCAAATTTTTGGATGCACCAATAGGAATTGTGGGTTCAAAAGACACACCTGCTATACCGCTAAATTCTATTTTAGAATCTGCGTTATTGCCAAATTCAGAAAAAGTGAAAGAGGCTCTTGAGTCATTGTTAAACTTTTAATGCAACGTTTAATCTTCTTTGTTGGTCAAAAACCCTAAAACCTCATTTGAAATGATGAAACTTAAACTGATTTTTCCATTTCTTTTTGCTTTTTGCTCCTATTCTACAGGGCAAGTAGTGATTAATGAAATAATGATTAATCCACAAACAAGCGCAACCTCAGCTGAATTTCAAAGTCTCAAAATGTGTTCTCAGCCCACCTACGGAAGAGAGTATATTGAACTTTACAATCCAACAGGGTGTGCGGTTGATATTTCGTGTTTTATTATTGGTTTTAACGGGAATTTCGGAACAGGAATTAATGGTACATTTCGTTTTCCAGCAGGCACTACTGTTCCACCAAATGGTTTCTTGTCAATTGGCGGAGCAAATTCTGGAGCAACCCTGAATTTAACCACATTCTGCAATACGAGTGCATTGGCAACTGATGCCGATCGTTGGTTCATTCCAAACGGAGATGGCTACATGATGTTGTGGGATGCCTCAGGCACACCCGTTGACGCTGTTTATTGGACAGTGAACGCAAATGAACCCAACAAATGGGGAACAGACTCGGATATTTCAGCTGCTCCAACCTTTATTGCAGCTGGCAATAACTGTACGGCAGTGACAAGTCTAGTTGGACCTTCGTCAATCCCCTTAAATCCTTTGGTGGGTTATGCCGGTCAAGCGCCAACAATTGGCACAGTAATTCACCGCGTAACAGATGGCGCTACAACTTGGGCAACAAATGGCACTCCCTCCATCAATGCTTGTAACGCAACTTGTAACACAGTAACAGGCTCCTTTCAACTGAACGCTACCATTACTCAGCCAACCTGCGGAAATGCTGATGGAATAATTGCTTTCAACCCTTCACCAAGTGATACTTACTTTTTCAATTGGCCATTTCCAAGCACAGGAACAGCAAGTAGCGCAACAGATTTAGCGGCTGGAAGTTACTTAGTTACCATAACAAATTTGAACGGATGTAGCATAGACACCACTATCATTTTAGTTGAAGATTGTCCGGGATGTGGACTAGTAGCTAGTGTGACTGTTGTGCCAAATTCTGAATGTCAACCCTGTAATTACAGTGGTCCATCTATTTTGATTAATGAGCTGATGATATCTCCCTCTCAAAATGACGGTTCATTATCTGGAAATGGTGGAGTTTCTCAAGGGAGAGGAGAATGGATTGAATTGTTTAATCCAAACTGGTGTGATTCAGTAGATATTTCTTGTTTTTACTTGGGAAACAGCGCGCCTGGAGGTTCTGCTCTATCTGGTACTCAACCAGGAGGCTACGTAATTCCAGCTGGTACCGTAATTCCGCCGCTTGGCTTGGCAATGATTAGAGGGGTAAATGTTCCACCGGTTCCTGCTAACCTCTTGTTGCAAAATGGCGGAAACGTTGTTGAACTTGTTGTTCCCTTCAATATTTCTGATATCGGTGTTTGTGTTGGCAGTGGGACGCAGCGACTTTGGTTTCCGAATGCAGGAGGCTGGTTTGCTTTCTACGATTCACAAGGTGTACCTCAAGATGCAGTTAGCTGGGCAAACCAAGGTAGTAATGCAGATAGAAATGGAAATCCTTGTATTGCTCAATTGGCTCCTTGTAACTTTTCAGGAACCTTAGCAAGTTATAATCAAATTCCAGATAACCGAAAGTTTCAGGCGACTACTACTGATGCGAGTAATCATACGGGCCAATCTATACGCAGAATGCCAGACGGTGGGGCTTGGTCAAGTTTTGGTGCTCCTACTTATGGTACTTGTAACGATATTCAAAATTGTGAAAACCAAGGAATCGCAGCTAATTGTAATGGTTCAGGAACAGTAACGATTACTTCTGGTTTAGCACCATTTACTTATCAATGGAACGACCCTTTGGCTCAAACCACTCAAACTGCAACTAATTTGTGCGAAGGAACATATCTAGTAATTGTTCGAGATGCGAATTTATGTGAGGAAATTATCACTGTAAATGTTGTAGATAATCCCTTTCAGTTAACAACAACTCTTGTTAATCCAGAATGTCAACAAAGCAATGGCTCCATATCATTTACACCTTTTAATGCAAACTACAATTATGCCTGGACACCGAATGTATCCAATTCAAACACGGCATCAAATCTACCTGCAGGCACTTACTCTATTGTAATTTCGGAAGGCTCCTGTTCTTTTGATACGACTGTAGTTCTTACAGCACCGGGAGAATTCACAACAACCGTAAATTCAGTGAATACTACTTGTGGATTTGAAAATGGTTCAATTTCTATTACGAATGAACCTGCTGGTAATTATATCTACACATGGACACCAAATATCACCACCACAAATAGTGTATTCAACTTACCGTCAGGTAATTATCAAGTTCATATTACCGATAATGTATGTCAAGAAACGGTTACGGTTATTGTTGAACCGAGTCAATTACTTGCCATTTCCTTGACCTTTGAGAATACTTCTTGTGCGCAGAATAATGGATTTATGGAAGTTGGTGTGACTCCAGCATCAAATTATACCTACACATGGACGCAAAATGTTTCAACAACTAATTCCGCGGATTCTTTGGCTCCAGGTGAATACGTTGTTTTGGTTAGTGATGGCGTTTGTGAGATTGATACTTTGGCAACAATTGCTCCCTCACTCGCACCAAATGATTTGACATTTAATATTGTTACGACTCCATGTAATGCTGCTGAAGGTTCAATTAGCGTAGTACAAACCACAAGTGGTGTTGAACCATACACCTACAATTTTGGAGGTACAGCATTCGGAACAAATTCCAATTTCCAAAATCTCTCGACAGGCAATTACACGATTGGCGTTCAAGATGCTAATGGTTGTACCTATTATGAAGAGGCTTTTGTACCTGAATTACCAGGTCCGCAAGAATTGATTTTTACAGTTTCCAATCCAAATTGTGGAACAAACAATGGATTTATAACAATCCAAAGTGCCAACGGAGGAGTATCTCCTTATCAGTTCCAATTTAATCAACAGAATATCCCTAACAATCTGATTGAAAATTTGGGGGCAGGTCCTTATGTTGTCGGAGTTGTTGACGTACACGGTTGTTTTCTCAATTTGCCAACCTTATTGGTTATGGAAGATTTACCAATAAATTTGAAGGTTCCAAACGTGTTCACACCTAATGATGACCTTGCCAATCCACTTTGGCAAATTTCAGCGGAATGCATTGAATCTTTTAAATGTCAAATTTTTAATCGCTGGGGAAGTTTGATTTTCGAATACGATGATATCAATTCAGGTTGGGACGGTAAAACTATGAACGGTAAAGACGTGACGGAGGGCGTTTATTTTTACAAATTCACTTTAGGTTTTTTTGGAAACCGAGAAGATGAAACTTATCAAGGTCACATCACCTTAATCAGATAATTATGACATTAAAAGAAGCAATAAACGCTGTTAAAGAATTTCACGATGCCTTCGGAATAGAAAATGCCTATCAACCGAAAGCAGAGATAGGCGAAAGTCAAATTACACTTCGTCATAAATTGATGAAGGAGGAAAACGAAGAATACCTAGAGGCTGCTGAAAATGGGAATTTAGTGGAAATTGCCGATGCTTTGGGAGACCAACTTTACATTCTCTGCGGAACTATTTTAAAACATGGTTTACAAGACAAAATCGTCGAAGTTTTTCAAGAAATCCACCGTTCTAATATGAGTAAATTGGATGAAAATGGAAAACCAATCTACCGCGAGGATGGAAAAGTTATGAAATCAGATTTGTACTTTAAGCCCGATATTTCTTACATTATTGAAGAATAGGATTTGCTGAAAATAAGTTGTTTGCATCAAATTGATTCCTATTTTAGAAACTTAAGGTAGTTAACTCTGGCTTATGCCTAATAACAATTCTTTTACTTGCGCCATCTCTTTAACATCATGCACGCGAAATACGTTACATTTTTTTTGAAAAAGCGCAGAATGCATTGCTGTTGTGCCGTTTAAACTATTCGCTGCATCAAGTTGAAGCGTTTTGTAAATCATGGATTTTCGCGACACGCCAACCAACAACGGTCTATTCAAAATGTGGAGTAATTCTAACTTTTTGACAAGTAAGAAATTTTCTTCTATTGTTTTATCAAATCCAAATCCAGGGTCAATTATTATATCTGACACTCCTTTTTGGTTGAGTAATTCAATTTTTTGAGCGAAGTATCGAATGACCTCATTAATTAAGTTTTCACGATTGTTTGTTTTGAATTGCGTTGCACCTTGTCCGTCGGAATGCATTAAAATGTAAGGCGTTCTATTTCGGGCAATCACATCAAACATTTTCTCATCGTATTGTCCTCCGCTCACATCATTTATCATGTCAGCTCCTTCATCAATCGCCCAAGAGGCTGTTTCAGCATGAAAAGTATCAACAGAAACAATTACACTAGGAATTTCTTTTCTTATAAGTTGAATTGAAACTCCTAAACGTTCCCTTTCCTCTTTTGAAGATAGTATTGTTGCTCCTGGTCGGGTGGACACCGCACCTAAATCAATCATGTCAGCACCTTCTTCAACCATTTTCTCCACTTTTTCAAGCAAGAATTTCTCCTCCCTAACACGACTTCCTTCCCAAAAAGAATCAGGAGTAAGATTTACAATCCCCATAATTCTTGGTTCGTTTAGGTCGTACAGTTCGTTGCGAACACGAATAAATTGGCTATGCTTGAATTCCGTTATTTTTGTCATGCTTTATGGAAAAAACAATTTTACAATACACAAAGGTACGCAATCTGTGTCGTGCTATTTTTAAAGAGAAAACGGGAGATTATGGTACATCATGGCGCATCCTTCGTCCCAGTTCCCTAACCGACCAGATTTTCATAAAGGCACAACGCATTCGAACGATTCAAGAAACCGGACAAAATAAAGTTGGTGAGCATATTGAAGACGCCTTTCAAGCGATTGTAAACTATTGTATTATGGCCATTTACCAAGTTCGAAATCAGCCTGAAAATGAAAACATGGAACTTGAAATAGCGTTGAGTGCTTACGATATATTAATTCAGGAAGCCCAAGAATTAATGCTACGCAAAAATCACGATTACGGCGAAGCTTGGAGAGAAATGCGCGTTACCTCAATCACCGATTTGATTCTCACAAAAGTTCTAAGAATCAAGCAAATAGAAGACAACAACGGACAAACAAATATCAGTGAAGGCGTAGAAGGAAATTACTTCGACATGCTGAATTACGCGATATTCTCTCTTATTCTTTTGGAAGAACAAGCGTTAAAGAATGGTTAAACGCCGTTTAATGAAACAACTTAAATTAACTTTAGAGCAAAATAAATAATATGGAAAATTTCAAGAATTATATTGTTTGGACAATCAGAATTTTGGTTGCAGGAATGTTTTTTCTTTCAGCTTATGCTAAAATTTATCACGAACCTTCAATGTACTACAACATCACGATGTTCGAGGTTAAACAGCTGCACCCTATGGGTTTTTCGCCAACCTTAGCGGCCCTTTTTTCACGCGCTTTGATTGGTGTAGAATTCGCTTTGGGTTTTATGCTGTTGATGCCGTTTAATCTGAAAAGAATCGTTTTCCCTGCTACGATTTTGTTGCTTTCTGTATTCTCGATTCAGTTGGTTTACGAAATAATTACGGTTGGAAACAAAGGAAATTGCGGTTGTTTTGGCGCACTACTTCCAATGACTCCACTTCAAGCTCTTATCAAAAATTTAGTTGCAATAGGAATTCTTGGTTTTGCCATGTGGAAATACGGTGAAGAGTTATCTAAAAAAGACAATATCAAATTATTGACTGGTGTGAAATTAGCTTGTATCGCACTGATGTTTTTGATAGTTCCAATGAAAAAAGCTAAAGCTATTGAACCCATTCAACCCAAAAATACCGATAACACTGAACAAGTTGACGACAAAGACACCACTCAAATTGTAAATCAAGTGACCGTTAAAGATACTTCTAAAAAAGTTGAGACACCAATTGTTGAAGAAAATCTTGGACCCAAAGCAAAGAAATCTGGGTATGCAAAGTTTTTCCCAAAAATAGATGAAGGCAAGAAAATTTTGTGCTTCTTTGCTCCAAGTTGTCCACATTGTATGGAAACCGCGAAAGAATTGACTGCTATGAAAAAAGCGGACAAAAATTTTCCAGAAGTTCAAATCATATTCATGGACGAAGCTCCAGAGGAAATTCCAGCATTCTTCAAGTTTGCCGGATCTGAATATCCTCATGTTGTCATGGATATTATTCAATTTTGGTCAACTCTTGGTAACAATAAAGACGTGCCGGGAGTCCTATACTTGTGGAATGGAAATGTTCGTAAGTTTTATCAAGGAATTAACGAAGAAAAATTCGTTAAAGCTGACTTAAAAAAACAACTGAAAGAGATAAAATAACCTACCAATGAGAAAAAAAATCGTCGCGGGAAATTGGAAAATGAACCTGAATCTCAATGAGGCAAAACTATTAACGGAACAACTAAACAACATAGAACCAAAACTTGAATTAGAAGTTCACCTTTATCCTTCGGCATTGTTGGTGGCAAATGTTGCTCAATTAAGTAAGCACATTGTTGGAGTACAGAATTTTCATCCTGAAGAGAAAGGTGCATTTACTGGTGAAAATTCCATTCAACAAGCAATTTCATCTGGCGTAAAAAGTGTTTTAATCGGACACAGCGAACGCCGACAACTTTTTAACGAAGACGATGGTTTCTTAAAAAGAAAAGTGGATGCAGCTGTGGCAAATAAGCTCCCTTTTATTTTTTGCTGCGGTGAACCTCTTGAAGTTAGAGAAGGAGAAACACATGTCGATTTTGTTGTTAACCAATTAAAAAACGCGCTTTTTCATCTTACAGATTTGTCTTTGGCTACTATCGCCTATGAACCAATTTGGGCAATCGGTACGGGAAGAACAGCATCCGTTGAGCAGGCTGAAGAAATGCACGCTGAAATCCGAAAGGCAATAACAGAAAATTATTCGGAAGAAATTGCTGAAAAAGTTTCTATTTTATACGGAGGAAGTTGTAACGAATCCAACGCCAAAGACTTATTTGCTTGTCCGAATGTTGATGGCGGTTTGATTGGTGGCGCATCATTAAAAGCGGAAAGTTTCGCACAAATAATCGCTGCAATATGAGTAAAGTTTACGTTGAAGTTGGCCTAAAACCTGAACCATTCAATCCTTGGAATGAAATAATCGTAGCCAACCTAAGCGACTTACCTTACGAAAGCTTTGTGGAGGAAAACGAAACTCTTCTGGCTTACATTCCAGAGGAAGATTTCAGTGAAAAGGATTTGAATGAATGTATAGACTTGCTCAAATCAAGTGGTTTAAAAACAATTTCAATAGACATAAAAACCATTCCTGCAGACAATTGGAATGCTGTTTGGGAGGCGCAATTCGAACCTGTTTTTGTAGGCGATGACTTATTAATTAAAGCGCCTTTCCATCTTATTGATTTTAAAGGTTTAGTTATTGAAATTGAACCAAAGATGTCTTTTGGAACAGGTCATCACCAAACCACTTTTCTGATGTGTAAAGAAATGTTGGAAATGAATTGGGAAGCGAAAACGGTACTCGATATGGGGGCTGGCACAGGAGTACTCGCCATTCTTGCCGAAAAATTAGGTTCAAAAGAAATAACCGCGATTGAAATCGAGGAATGGTCGGCAGAAAATTGTGCGTTTAATGCCCTACAAAATAATTGCACGAAAATTTCCAGTCTTCACGGCGGAAAAGAACTGATTGGAAATCAACAATTTGACATCATTCTTGCCAACATCAATAAAAACGTACTCCGCGATCAGTTATCCATATACGCTCGGCAACTGCTTCCCAATGGAAATTTGATGCTAAGTGGATTTTTCACGTCCGATAACAAAGAATTAATCGAATTAGCAACCTCACTTGGTCTGTTCTTTGTAAAGGCTTCTGAAAAAGAAAATTGGTCCATGTTAAAATTTGAAAAACCTAAATTATGATACGATACACCTACTTACTCGTTATCTCCTGCTTCCTTTCCATTCAAGTTCTTGGACAGGTGGTGTTTACAAAAGAAAAAGAAAAATTCGCAAAAGAATGGCAACGCGCCGTTTCAGACCCTGACGCACAAGAGTTTTGTAAAGAAGTTTTACCAAAATTGTTGAAGTCGGATAAAATGACCGAAGGAACTTTCCAGAAAATTGCAGACAACTGTAATTCATTACAAGAGAAAAAAATGTCGGTTTATCCTGAGGTTTTCATGTATTTGAAGTGTGCCGTTTATCAAATTGAAAACAAATTTCCGTCTGTTTTCTGCAATGATTGGTATTCCATTATGGTTGGAATTCACGCAAAGAACAACAGCAAATTCGAGGAATTTATGCAGTTTTCCTACAACTTGTACCGTTATCGTGCGCTCTACAAGGAAGACGGTTATCGCTGGTTTTTTGAGAAAGGAAATATGGCCTGGGCTAGTTTGAGCGACAAAAAATTGAACATTGTTTGCACCGATGGTAATTTTGTTTGTAGGGTTTATGATGGTCCTAAGACAGTTACGGATAGTATTGTTATTTACAAAACTGCGGGGACATTTGATGTTTACGGAAATAAATGGGAAGGACGAAACGGAACAATCACCTGGGAAAAAGTAAAATTTGACCGTGAGAAAACCTTCGCGAGAATTAGAGGCTATAAGTGTGATTTAAAAACGGCAATGGTCAAAGTGGATACTGTTGAATTGACAACACCTTACTTTACCAATCCGATTATGGGAAAATTAGCCGACAAAACTATTTTGGAACGAAATGAAGGTGAAAGCTCCCCACAATTTAACTCATTTGAAAAGCGATTAAAAATCCCAAATCTCCGTGACAATTTGGATTACGATGGAGGATTCACTTTGGAGGGTGCGGAATTCATTGGAAAAGGAACAGTTGAAAAGCCGGCAAAAATTATTCTTAAACAACAAAATAAACCTTTGTTTGAAATCGCCGCTGTTGATTTTCAGATGGACCCAGCAAAGATTATTTCCCGAAAGGCGAGTCTAAAAATGTTCTATCCAGGAGGAGATTCACTTTACATCAATGAAGGATTTTTATATCTCGACGAAAACAAAAAAGAATTGAATTTCACTGCTGCAAAGAAAGGTTTTGAAAAGGTGCCATTTGAGGACAGTTACTTCAAAGTGTACGTTCAAGCACCAATGTTAGCGCACAAACTAAATACTCCTTTGGTTTGGTACACTTATGAGGTTGGTACATCACAAGAGCAAAAAGTGGTAGATATTGTATCGCAAGATTTCTTTGACCCTGCGTTGTATCAAAAATTTAAAGGAATTGGCTCCGTTCATCCGTTTACAGCAATTGCGAAAAAATGCAAGGCCGAAGGAAAACAAGAATATTCTGAAGCTGACCTTGCAACATTATTGAATAAAACCATTCAACAAGCCAAACCAGAATTGGTGGATATGGCGGCGGCAGGATTTCTGACTTATTCTGCTGTTAAGGCAAACATGATTCGCGTGGAGAATAAACTTATGACTTATGCATTGGCTGGTTCCGGAGAGCGCGATTATGACTATTTGCGTCTGCGTTCTGATTTACGACCAATAAAATCACCTTACACCCAACAAGAAATTCAGAATGACCGAAATTTACAATTTGAAGATGAAAGATTAAGAACCATTTCCGCTCGTCGAGAAAAAGTAATTGCTTTTGCCACTATCAATTTAGATAGAAAAGAATTAAGGGTGAATGAGGTGGAGGAAATTACCATTTCACCTGTTCAAAAAACGTCCATTTTCCCAGATTCCTCCTTCATTAGAATGGAGAAAAATAGAGATTTCAAATTCACGGGTTGGTTAGTAGCAGGAAAATTAGAAGTGCATTCAGATAACGCAAAGTTTGAATATGAAAACTTTAAGGTCAATATTCCTTCCTCAGATTATGCTTTTTTACGAGTAAAACCTTTAAAACCTGAGGACGGACAAGAACCAATTCCTATGCAAAGTAACATTAGCTTCTTGAAAGGTGAGGTTTTAATTGACAAGAAAGAATCCAGAAATGGGAAAATGGTCAAGAATGGTGAGTATCCTATTTTGAAATCATCTGAGGTTACTAAAGTTTTCTACAATGATAAAAGCATTTTGAAAGGAGCTTATGATAGCCTACGTTTTTATTACGCGCTAGAACCTTTTACATTGGACAGTCTTGATAATTTCTTAGAGAAATCACTGGTTTTCAAAGGAGAATTAAACTCAGCAGGGATTTTCCCAAAAATTAAAGAAGATTTGAAAATCATGAATGATTATTCCTTTGGCTTTTCAACGAAAGCACCTGAAGGGGGTTATCCATTCTACGGTTCTGACACTAAATACGACAATAAAATCGTTTTGTCGAACAATGGTCTCCAAGGACAAGGAACTATTAATTTCTTGCATTCAACATCCGAATCCAATAAGTTAACTTTCTTGCCAGACTCCACAATTGGAATCGCCAAATTTGTTAACAAGGAAATTAAAGAAGGGGTAAAATATCCTGACGTAAAATCGGAGTCGGCTTATATCTGCTATATTCCTGGAAAGCAATTAATGAAAGCGTCTTCCTACCGAGATGTTCCACTTACCATGTTTAATGGGGAAACTAATCTTACCGGAAATCTCTTAATTGACAAGAAAGGAATTGTTGGTAATGGCTCTTTGCGCTTTAAGGAGGCGGTTATGAAATCTGATTTGTACAACTTTACTCACGAAGATATCAACACCGACAATACTTCGTTTAGTTTATTAAACAGATATGCGAAATTTGGCGAAGACCCAGTTGCAATAAATGCCGAAGGATTTAAATCCCATGTTTCATTTAAAACAAGAAAAGGTATTTTCAATTCTGAATCAGCAAAGCCTACCAATTATCCTGCAAACAAATACTATTGTAAATGGGAAGGTTTCGTTTGGCAAATGGACGGAGAATCTATAGAATTTGAGAAAAGTAAAAAAGGAGAATCTTCTTTTGAAGCAGGTTTGGATTTAGCAAGAGATAACTGTTTCTGTACTGATGAAAAACAAGATTCTCTTCAATTCAAATCTATGAAAGCGTTCTACGACTTGAAACAACAAACTTTATTCTGTCAAAAAGTTGATTTTATCCGAGTTGGAGATGCCCATTTATTTCCAGACAGCAACAAAGTAAACATTCGTTTAGCTGGAATTATGGATCGCTTAATAAATGCTAAAATTACCGCAAGTTATTTAACGAAATACCACAACTTCACAGAGGCCAATGTTCAAGTTAAATCCAGAAAAGTTTATGAAGGAACAGCAAAATACAATTACTACGACAGGGATTCTTTACTAACCATAATTCCATTAAGCTCGATCCGTTCTATTGCGCGAGCTACTCTTGGAGTTGGGGAAATACAAGAATCTGCAAACTTCAAACTCAGCAAGGAATTTGATTACTTCGGTAAAATCAGTGTTCTTACAACCCTGCCAGGAATTATTTTTGACGGTCAAGCGCGACTTAATCACACTTGTAAATACGAGAAATCGTGGATGTCCTTCAAAGATACTATTCTTGCAAAAAACATTCAAATTCCGATTGCTGCAGACCCTGTAAACGCTAAAGGCGATAAATTGGCAAACGGTTTCTTATGGCGCGATACGGAAAAAATGGATAGCTTAAGAATTTATCCATCGTTCCTCTCGAAGAAAGAAGGTAAGGAAGATGAGCTGTTGTTTTCATCATTCGGATACATACAATACAATCAAGCAGCAAATGAATTTCAAATGGGTTCTAAATTGCGATTAAATAAACAAGATACCTTAAGTAATTTGTTAGCCTTGCACACCGGAACTTGCGTAGTTACTGGTTATGGGGACTTGACCTTAGGCTTGAATTTTGGCGAATTAAAACCTGATTTATATGGTAAAATTCAATACACTCCAAACGATCAAAAAACTGTCATAAATGCCAATGCACGTATCGACTTACCAATCGATAAAAATTTGATGGAAGCACTCGCTAACAAAATAAAAATTACAGAAGAATTCCCTGAAATTGACATTAAGTTGCCACGTTTTGATTTACGAAATACGCTCACTCATTGGGTAGGTAAAGAAAAAATGGAAGATATTTTCAAAGATTTTGACGAAGAAAAATTGAGAAAACTTCCGAGTACACTTGAGAATAGCATCATACTAACTGGCTTGGTTCTTGAATCCTATGGAAATTCTAGAAACTCAGTGGCAAAACTTGAAAAAGGATTGATTACTAAAAACAACAAAGTTGGCGTATTGGGAATGAACGGTATTGCTCTCACAAAAGAAATTGATTTTCAGTGGTTTTGCAATCAAACTTACTCGAAAGAATCGGGTCAAGGGTTCAGCATGATGTTCACTTTGCCTAATGATAGATTCTACTTTTTGAACTATACAATGGATAAAAAAGATGGAACTTTGTTATTCCACACTCCCGATGCGGCTTTCAGTAAAATCATAACTGATATTAAACCTGACAAACGAAAATCCAAGAATTTCAGTTACGATATTGCCGACCCAACATTGGCAGACAACCTAATGGCGAAGTTTAAAGGTTATTTCTTGTACAGATAAAGGAATTGAAAGAATTCATTTTGATGGAGAACTTTTGTTGACTTAAATGGGAGATTAAAATTCTCACTGCTAATTTAGCAAGGGTCCATTTAAGAAATTGGAATCCGGATAAAAGCAGTTGTTCCGTTTTGTTCGTTCGAATCAAATTCTAAATTTCCGTTTAATAAGGCAATTCGAGAATTCAAACTTTCTAATCCGATGCCTTTTTTGGAGGATTCTATGTCAAATCCTTTGCCGTTGTCTTCAACAATTAAGGTTAGTTGTTTGTCTGTTTTACGTAGAACCACACCTACTCTACTTGCATCAGCGTGTTTCAAAACATTGGTTAAAAGCTCTTGACAAATTCGGTAAACACTCACCTCAACTTTGTCGGCAAGTCGCATTTCATAATTAAAATGTTCGAATTCAAAAGCGATTCCATTTTTGGATAAACTACGGTGAAGTAATTCTTCAATTGCTGCTATCAAACCCAATTCTCGAAGCGTGACCGGCATCATTTGATAGGATAACTCACGGACTTCCTTGGTGATTTTATCCAATTTTGTAGTTGAATCGGAATCTTGGTTGAGATTAAACATTTCCATTTTTAATAAGGTCAAATCTTGAACAATACCGTCGTGGAGTTCCTTTGCTATTCGGCTTCGTTCTTGCTCTTGACCTTCTATGACAGACGCTAATCGTTCATGCTGAAAACGCAATTGAATAGCTGCGTTTTTTCTTGTATTTCGCAAAAATAAAACAAGAAATGCGATTAACACATAGGAAATGACCAAAACCAATGAAATCAAATAATTCTCCTTTTGACGTTTTTCAGCTAGGGATTGAGCATCGGCCAATTTCTTCGCTTCTTCCAATTCCTTTGTTTTAAATTGTGTTTCTAATTGATTGATTTGAAGTTGATTTTCTGCCTTGTAATTTTCTTGAAACAAGCTAAATGCTCTTCCATAGGTTTCATACGCTTCTTTATATCGTCCTGCTTTTGACAACATGGAAGAATGAAATTGAAGTGTTGTCATTAAGCTATTGTTGTCACCATAAGGTTCTATCAATTGAAGTGCTTCTGTTGTTTTTTCAAGCGCTTTGTCAATCTTTCCAATTTTGGCCAAAAATGTAGCATGAAAAACGAGATTGGAACAAATCAAATTCGTGTCTTCTAATTCATAAGCCGCAAGTTGGACTTTCTCATAAATGGGCTCAGCTTGTTTTTGTCGGTTAGTTCGATCGTAAAGGGTTGCCAATAATCTAGTGCTTAACAATTTGTTTCTCAAGCTCCATTTTCCATTTTTCTCTGATAATTTAATCGATAGCAGCAAATATTTTTCGGCTTCTTCAAATTCATTCATGTCGATTAAAGTGCCGCCTATATTGTTGTAATTGGTTACTTCAATGTATGGTTCATTGGCTTTTTTGGCAATCGCCGCACTTGTTTTCCAGTTTTCGATTGCCATTTCAGGTTTTTTGGAATAGACCTGAGAAATACCGAGAAATTTATAGAAATAGGCTTGAAGAGAATCCTTTTGAAGTTCACGTGATAAGTTTATTCCTTGAATAGAATACTTTGAAAGTAATTTGTAATCATTAATTTCAAGACTTCGCTGAGCGAGTTTTTGAAGTAATACTAATTTGACTTTGGGTGTCAGTTTCGCGTTTTTTCGAATGGAATCCAAGGAATTAAACGCTCGTTGACTGTCAATTAATTCATCGGTTTTTTCAATCGTTTTTAAGGTGTTCGTTTGTGTAATTCCGAATTGAAATGAGCCGGCAATTAAACAAGTAAAGACGAGCAATGCTTTTATTTTCTTCACGCTAGACTAATTTATTTTTCAATGCCACAGAAATTAATTTGGCAACAGAGCTCACTCCCATTTTTTGCATGATATTGTCTTTGTGTTTTTCAACAGTTCTCGGACTTAAAAACAATTTCTCCCCAATTTCCTTGGGACTTAAACCATCACAAAGCAATTGTAAAACGTCCAATTCTCGTTCTGTTAAATCTAAATTTCCAGTTGAATTATAAGGTGAGGCTTTACGTACACTATGCAACGATTTTAATATTGTTTGCGAGTAGAATAACTTTCCTGAAAACGCACTATCAATAGCATGTTTTAATTCCAACTCACTACAATCTTTGTTTAAAAATCCAATAGCCCCTAGTGAAATACAGGTTTCAATGATGGGCTTTTCATTTAGCATGGATAAAATCAAAATTGGAACGGAAGGAAAGTTCTTTTTGAGTTCAGAAATAGTTCGTTTCCCATCCCACAAAGGCATTTCATAATCCAGAAAAATTAAGTCTGGAAGATTTGAATGACACTCTTTAAAAAGAAGTTCTCCGTTTTTGAAGGTTACAATTCTTGATAATGGTAGAATCTTTGAAATTAACGATGCTATTCCTTTTGCGACTAACTCATGGTCGTCTGCCAGGTAAAATGTAGGTTGTAGGTTCAATTACTGTTAAAATTCAAATGTATGTAAATTAAACTATCCGAAATGCTTTTACATATCGAAATGATTATTTTCAGTTTAACAAAACAAAAAAGCCACCCTTATAGGTGGCCTTTAAATAACAAGTTTAAATTATCAAGGATAAATTCCTCTTTCCTTGTAAGTAATTGCAACACGTTTGATACCTACTATGTAAGCACTTGTTCTCCAATCGGTATTGTGTTCTTCCGCTGTTCCAACTGTGTTATTAAAAGCGGTAATGATTTTATCTTCAATCATATCAAGCACATCCTTGATTTTCCAAATTTCACTTCTTTTGTTTTGCAACCACTCATAGTAACTTCCTATTACACCACCTGAATTACAAAGAATATCTGGAATAATTGCAACGCCTTTTTGTAATAAAATCTGCTCGGCATCAACATTTGTTGGACCATTTGCACCTTCTGCGATAAGTTTGGCTTTAATCAGCGGTGCATTTTCTACTGTAATTTGATTTCCTAAAGCAGCTGGAATGATAATGTCACAATCAGTTGCAAAGAAATTTTCACCTGTGTCTGCGTCTGCATTTGGGAAGCCAGCTACGGTTCCACCTGTTGTTTGACAATGAGCTAACAAAGCTTCTGGGTCAATTCCATTTTGGTTGTAAAGTGTTCCACTAGAATCTTGTACACCAATTAATATTGCACCCTCTTTTTGCAAGAAATGAGCTGCCCAATATCCCACATTACCAAAACCTTGTACGATGTAACGTTTTCCTTGTAGATTTTCGTTTTTCAATTTCGCCCAAGATTTAATAGTAACAACTACACCAAAACCAGTTGCTCTATCACGTCCTTCCAAACCTCCTGACCCAACAGGCTTACCTGTTACAACATGGAAATTAGTAAATCTATGTTGAGGAGATTTTGTTGCAGCATACGTATCCGAAATCCAAGCCATAATTTGTGGATTGGTGTTCACGTCTGGTGCCGGAATATCCAACTCAGGACCAATATTATCTCCCAACGCATAAGTAAAGCGACGGGTGATGCGCTCTAATTCTGATTGAGAATACTTTTTTGGATCGATTTCAATCCCACCTTTTCCGCCGCCATAAGGTAGTCCGGCCAAAGCTGTTTTCCAGGTCATCCAAATAGCCAGGGCACGTGCTGCGTCGATGTCCACCGTTGGGTGATAACGCAAACCTCCTTTGTAAGGACCTAATGCATTGTTGTGTTGAACGCGATAACCAGTGAAAACCTCCACACGACCATCGTCCATTTTTGCCGGAAAGTGTACAACAATCTCGTTGTTTGTTGCAAGTAGAATTTTGCGAATACCTTCATCCAATCCCATCACGTCGGCAGCGTGGGTAAATTGGCGAATGACATTTTCGTACATTCCGGTCTTCTTTTTTGTTTCTGTACTCATTTTATCTGTTGATTAAGGAGTGAAAAAATTTGGGCTAAAGTTAGTTTTACTTTTAAATGTGGTGCACTATTCTTTGTGAAAACCACTTTTTTCTTGTGAAAAAACCCTAAATGTTTGTTGTATAAAAAAAGCTGCTCCTAAGAACAGCTTTATTATCAATGTTTTAAAGATATATTAATTCAATTGGAAATTAATTGGCAAACGACATCTTGTACGTGCTTTTTTTCCTTTTGCCTCTCCCGGCGACCAGTTTGGCATTGATCTAACTACTCTTTTCGCCTCCTTGTCTAAGTCAGGGCTAACACCGCGCTCAACAGCAACATTAGTAATCGAACCATCAGCTTCTACTACGAAAGACAAGAATACTCTTCCTTGTTCGTTCATTTCAATGGATGTTTGAGGATATTGAATGTTTCTGGAAATCCACTTCATCATTTCCGCTGGTCCTCCTGGAAAAGTCGCTTCAACATCAGGAAATTCGATTACTTCCTCCTCAATTGCCTCAATTTTTGTTTCCTCAGCAACGATAACTACAGGTGGAACTTCTACAGCAGTTACTGGTTCAACTTCAGTATTTTTCTTCTCAATAATCTCCTCTTGTGGCGGAGGTGGAACATTTACTTGAGGTGGAGTTTGTGGAGGTGGTGGCGGAGTTTCTTCCTTTTTTTGTTCTTGCTGGTAAACAGTAGAAGCACTTTTCTCGTTCAATTTACCTAAGTTACCGTCATCGGAAACAGATTGAAAAGAGAAAGCAGCTAATGTAATTCCCGCAACATAGTAGAAACCAACCATTCGCAATCCAAAACGCATGGACTCGACATCGGCAATGGGATTCTTTTTAATTTCCATTTTTAAAACTTTTAACTAAATTTTAACAAGTTCTGTGCCAAAATTAATGAACCAATTCTTTGTAACCTTCTGCGTCTAACAAAGCTTCAAGTTCACTGGAATCACTCATTTTTACTTTAATCATCCAACCTTCACCGTAAGGATCGGAATTAACTAATTCAGGACTACCTTCTAAAGCTTCGTTAAACTCTAAAATTTCACCACTAACTGGCATAAATAAGTCAGAAACCGTTTTAACAGCTTCAACTGAACCAAAAACTTCTTCTTGTGCTAAAGTTTCTCCAACTGTTTCAATTTCAACGAAAACAATATCGCCAAGTTCACTTTGTGCAAATTCCGTGATACCAATCACAGCAACATCTCCTTCAACGCGAACCCACTCGTGGTCTTTTGTGTACTTTAATTCTGATGGAATATTCATGTAAATGAGTTTTGCACAAATGTAATTATTTCATGTTTGCTAACTCATTTTGTTTTTAAATTAGTTCAACCTTAAATTTTATCTTTGCAAATATGACATCCGATCAATTCAAAGAGCTTTTAAAGCGCATTCAAAATATTCAGTCTTTCCTTAAAATTGATGAGAAACGTCTTCAACTGAAAGAAGAAGAACTTAAAACACAAGACCCAAGCTTTTGGGATGATTCCAAAAAAGCGGAAGAAAAAATGAAAGAAATCCGCGTTTTAAAGTATTGGGTCGAAACTTTTGATCGATTACAATCTTCAGCGGATGATTTGGATGTTTTACAAGAATTTGTTCGAGAAGGCGTTGAAACGGAGCAAGAATTGGACAAACAATACAACGCTGTTATAGAAACAGTTGAAGAATTAGAATTGAAAAATATGCTTTCCAGCGAAGAGGATAGTTTATCCGCCGTTTTACAAATTACTGCCGGCGCTGGAGGTACAGAAAGTTGCGATTGGGCATCGATGTTGATGCGTATGTATATGATGTGGGGGCAACGTCACGGCTACAAAATTTCAGAATTAAACTTTCAAGAGGGCGATGTTGCAGGTGTGAAAACGGTAACACTTGAATTTGAAGGTGAATATGCTTTTGGTTATTTAAAAGGAGAAAATGGAGTGCATCGTTTGGTACGAATATCTCCTTTTGATTCGAATGCGAAACGTCACACGAGTTTTGTTTCCGTTTATGTTTATCCACTTGTAAACGACACCATTGAAATCCATATCAATCCTGCTGATATCACATGGGAAACATTCCGTTCGGGTGGAGCTGGAGGTCAAAATGTAAACAAGGTGGAAACCGCAGTTCGTTTACGTCACGCTCCCTCAGGTATTATCATCGAAAACTCTGAGTCGCGCTCACAACTCGCCAACAAAGAAAAAGCTATGCAATTATTGCGTTCGCAGTTGTATGAATTGGAATTGCGTGCCCGAATGGAAAAACGCAATGAAATTGAAGCTGGAAAAAAGAAGATTGAATGGGGGTCACAAATCCGAAATTACGTGATGCATCCTTACAAATTGGTAAAAGACGTGCGCACGGGAACTGAAACTGGTGACGTAGATAAGGTCATGGACGGTGGAATTGACCAATTTTTAAAGTCATTTTTAATGCAATATGGGGGATAGGAATGTAAATTGAGAAAGTGATTATCTTGTGAAAAATCCCTTATCGCCTGGTTTAATCCAATAAAACCATTGAAAGTAATTAAGGTGGTGCGATTTTATAAACCCTTTTTGTTTTTTGGGCCAATTTTTTGGAATAAAAACACGTCCGCCTCTCTCTAAAGGTAGTTTTTCGATACCTGGAATTGCGGTTTGGGGCGCAATACCATCTTGATAATAAATCACATCTGCATCAGGTTGGTCCATATTGCTTCCGTATTGCCAAACTTCATCAAATAACGAAAGATCAAAACCTTTGTAGGCTGCGCTTTCGGGTGCAAGTGATAACATTTTACCAAATTTCACGTGAGATTGAAGTTCTTCAATAATACCCAAACTGTAAGCATATCCCATACTGTGACTTACGATATGTACAATTGGACGAGTTGGTTTATTCGATAAACTGTCTAACCATTTCAACCAAAGTTTTCCTGCAATTTTTCCGTTTTCTACCCGTGCATCAAAACCTTTCGGATTAAATTTTGTGTTTAATACCCATTTACTTTTCTTTGAAATCCAACAAAAACGAGAAAAAAGATAGGCTTTCACAAATCTTGCATTGTTGCGATGCATAGAATAAGTAACGGGATGATGTCCGTCAAAATAAGTTGCTTGAACAGGATTAAAACGTTGGATTATGGTGTCGTCGTAATTGTACCAATATCCTGTTGGGTCCTTCAAATGAAGTTGGTTGTTGGTAATTTCTTTGTTGGCTTTTGCACCTCTATGTCCATTTATAAAAATGATAAAATGTTGTTCGGTAGTATCGTTTTGAGCGTATGAAATCATTGGAAGCAGGACTAAAAAAATAAGTGATTTGAACATGCCACAAATTTATTCTTTCTTACAAATAGAGAGAGTCTTAAACGCTTTACCCTTTACATCATTTTGAAAGTATTTTTTTTTGTGCTAATCAATTCAAATCTAATTTTTAAGTGCAAACCAAACCCCAAAATTTAGTTCATTTGTTTTAACCAACACAGATGGTAAATTCTCGAATTCACGGAAATTCTTGCGTCTCCTTGTTAGATTAAACTGTAAACCTATACGTTCAGTAAATGCAAAACTTCCAACTAATTCAGCCACCATCATTCCACCTCCTGAATAAGGTCCTAACGAGGTGTTTAATGCGAATTGTAATCTTCTTTCTGCAAAACTTGTTTTTAATCCAAGACCAACACCGGCATAATACCTAAAACGAGTTCGGTAAACTCCTGAGCCTAGTCCGTATCCGCCATAGAAATATTCTTGTTGACCTTGCTGGACATCGCTTGTATATTCATTCACACCGAAATCATTCAAAACAACGCCATCCGCATTCCATTGAAATGAATAACCTAAGCCCAACTTGAGTTTATCACCCCAGAAATAGCCATATAAATCATGAGTCACCATATTGAAGTCGGTGGCAATCCTATTTGAGTTTTCAGTATTTCGTTGTCCAGGATATTGAACATTTGGGTTTGATTTAGGATTTTTCCCACGGATAACGTAATGTGAAAAATTTTGAACTCCCCTAAAATTGGCGTAAGCCCCGCGTTCATCATTTTCTCCTAAAATAAAAAAGGTTAAAAATGTTGGACGAAAACTTTGAAATCTGTCATCAAACCCACCAATATTTGTAGCATCTATTTTGGATTGAATTCCTCTTGCACCAATAGGTATCAAACCAAAATGAATGTCATAATCCTGCGCGAAAATTGGGGAAAGACCAATGTAAAAAAAGATTAGGATAAAATTTTTCATGAAGTAGTTTTTTAGGGTTGAATATGAAATAACTAAACTTTGGCTATTTCAATAAATACTTCTCTGTTTCCGGGTGATTGCTCTGTAATAATAACGCGTATTTTGTTTTTCTTTATTTTTCGAAAAGAAACCCTGTAAACAGGAGAAAACACAGAAATGTACCAAGTTTGAAAATCGTTGTTAAAGCTAAGTATAGAAGCCTCTTCGATATACGTATTGGAAAAATCAACTTTTCCTTTTGGTGCAACATAATCAGTTGCCTCTTCCATATATTTATGATTTCCAATGCAATAAGTTTGTCTCCAGGTATAAGTCGGGGTGTTAATCGTACTATCCACATAAGTTTCTATTTCGAAAAAATGTCCTGTGTATGTTCCTACAAATGCTCCAAATAGTGGATACTTTTCTATTTTGTACATTCTGAAAAATTCAAAATCTGTTCGTTTTTCGACATTTAAACTTCCATCCGAATTTGTGGTTCGAATTTCCATTTTTTCGATTTTCCAATCACCTGAATCTTCCAAGTATTGAATATCTCCCTTTTTTTTACAACCTAAAGAAAGTAGGAATCCTAAAGAAAGGAAACTAAGTTTAATTAGTTTTTTCATTGTTTCAGATTTAAATGGCCTCAAAATAATAGACGTTTTCACTTCCTTTTAACTTGATTTTCAGTTCTTTTCTAGTAATGTTTAAAACCTCATACACTTCTATGGATGTTCCGAAATCGTAATCAATCGTCATCGTTTTTCCATTATCCGAAAATTTAGTTTCCATTGGTAAAACAACCGTATTCGAAGTGTTATTTGGTTGCGCTGTTTTTTCGCGGTAATACCCGTAACAACCAATATTTGCGCTCATACAATCACCACATTCCAATACCACAGACAAACCCGTCAAATCAACAGCTTGTCCATTCGTTTCTTTTTTGACCAATTTCCAATCACCTTCTAATTTTCTGGAATATCGATTGTCCTTGGAGCAAGCAACTACCATGAACAGCAATGACAATATGGCCAGCATTTTCATTCTTCCCAACGTTTTACAAACTTCAATTCTTGATTGTCCTTCGTCAGAATCATGTATTCTTCCTTGGCAGTTTCTTCATCGGAATACGATAAAAAAGGAGGAAGCGCCTTCATTTTTTTGATGGTCAACTCTTCTTTGAAACCAGTGTCATAAATTAGAATGAGACGATTTTTTCTGGCAAAATAAAGGTATTCAAAAGTGTTGGCCTTGAAGAAACCTGAACCATTTGGAGCAGCATCTTTACCAATAAAACCTTTACTGTCTGTGAACTTAAATTCTAAATAAGTTCCACCTGAGGTATCCTGTTCAACACCGTCAATTTTATAGTATTGCAAATCCCACTTTCCATCAAGTTTTCCTAGAGTCATGCGTTTTTCACACCCTGACATCAGAACCCAACCAATTAGAAATGATAATAATAAACTTCTTTTCATGTTTTCTATTTTATTCGATTAAACGTAAATTTTGATTCTAATCCATCGGGATTTTTAGCAGACATGATGAATTTATCACGTCCTTTAAATTTTAAATCAGGATTTGAAAGTTGAAGGATGGAAGCACTTTGTGGACTGTTGAATTCTAAATACAAGTTTAAAGTTGTTCCTTTTTCTGAAACCCAATACTGAAATTCGGAAGTATAACTAAATCCATCATAGGAGTTTTCCATGACGCCATAGTGAGAACCTTCTTCCACATATTCTTTGTCGTTGCTGTCGTAAAATGTTAGCGTTTGTACTCTTCCCGTCAAATCAATTTCTTGATCGTCATATTCTGATTTTACCAATTCCCATTTCCCTTCTAGTTTAACTTCGGCACGGTTGTTTTTGATTTTCTCACAAGAAGAAAATGTGATAAGAAGAATCAAACTGCTGAATAAGCTTAGTGTTTTCATTGTTCGTGTTTTAAAAGTCAGAAATTGTGTAGTAAGCATTTCCATTTGTGATCGTCATTTTTTCGCCAGATTCACTCATCAATTCGGCTTCAAACTCCATAAGTAAATCGCCAGGAAACTTGGAATTTGTCGGAAAAGTAATCAAGAGTTGCCAAGGTTTTTCGTATAATACACGTAAAAAGCCTTTACCTTTTTGTTCTCTATAAACGACTCCATTTTGATCTACAGCGGTAATTTTTATTTCAGTATAGCCTGTTCCGTCGGATAAATCGTATTTTCCAACTGGACCTGTGTAGGCTAATTTTGATGAGTGGTGAACAAAATCAAAAGTTAAGGAAACTAACGAATTGTTTTGGCTTGGATTGAAGCTTGCGGTCAACGTAGAAACTCCAGGTTTTTTATCAAATCCAATGGCATTAGACGGCTGACTATCAAACGATCCGGAAGGTATTCCATTCAAGTCAAAGGTCATGCATTTTTGGGTTGAGGTTAAGACACCACCAAACGATTCGATGTTGATATTGAAATTTTCAAGGTTTGTTTGTCCAATTAAAAGCGAAGGAACAGACGCTTTGATTTTGCGTTCGTTTGATGGAACATTTGCGTTGAATTCTGAAAAAGTTATAGGTACTGTTGCTGTTGTATTTAGCTCAAATTCAGACTTGGTTAAGGCAAACGGAGGTACATAATCTTTATTCATTTGGGCTGGTGAAACCGTATTGTCTATTAATCCAAAACCATATTGAATTAAATTCCTCGAATAGCTCATGAATACATTTGGATTTTCTAAGAGGAAACCACTACTACCTCCGGAAACGACCATAACTAAGGTGCGACATTCTTGACCATAAGCGCGATTCCAAGCAAAAATGCGCGTTTGCAATCCTTGCGCTGTTGGGGCGCAAATAACAGAATAGACATACAAGGTTTTTAAATTACTTTTATTCGTAATAGTTGTAGTTGTCGGATAATCTGGAACTTCATTAAAAGTAATTGTACCATAAGCAGGAGGATTTGGCACTCTCGGCATATCGTATTTGTTACAACTCACTACGAAAAGTGACAAAATTGAAAAGATGAATAAATGTTTCATGATTGAGAAGTTTAAAATCTAAAGGTTAATCCTGTGCTAATCAAATTATTTTTGAATGTCGAAAGTTCTATGGTAGCACCAATGTTCTCCATAAAAAAGTAACGGTAGCCGAGGTAAAAAGGAAAAGAAAACTGAGCATTTGCGCCACCGTTTACAATTTGGTCATACGTTTTCTCCGGTTTAAAAGACCAAATCCCAATTCCTATCCCAATTCCTGTGTATAAGTCCGATTTGATACTTTTCATGTTTAAGAAATGGACAAGGAAGCGTGAACTCCATGTGATAACTCTTCCTTTTTGCGTCGGTAAGAGCGGTCCTCCATTTCCTTCAATTGTGGCAGAATTATAGCCTAGACAACCGTTAACGGAAAAACGCTCAACAAAAAAGTAATCGTAATTTAAAAATAGACCTGGTGCTGATGATTGCTTTGTTATATAATCCGACCAACCATAGTTGTTATATCCCAACTCTTTGGACATGGCATTGTGGGTAAAACCGAAACCAGTTTGTAAACTAAAATAGTGTTGGAAATCAGCGCCTGTTTTTTCAGGTTTTACGTTTTGAGCATAGGTCCAAAGAGGCAAGCAAATGAATATGATTTGAAATAATTTGATTTTCATACGTGTAGATTTGAGTACAAAACTACAGGAGATGAAACTACTGGGAGTACGTAGAATTGCGTAAGTTGAGATTGCTTATCAGAACTCTCGCGTAGCAACTTCTATCAAAAAATCTTTTACCTCTTCCTCGGAAACTTCGAAGCCCTTCTTGAAAACTACATCCTCTCGATAATCAATATCCTCAAAATAGGAAATTTGTTGACGGAAAAGTTTTGTGCTAAACTCATCTTCAAATAAAAGTTTTGCCTTTTCGGAAATTTCGCTCAATGAAAAATAGCCCTTTAGTAGAAAGTAGAGATCCACATAATCTTTCCATTTTGCCCTTCGACCCAAAGCAAAGGCCTTCATTGCTGATAAAGTAAGTAAATCAGGCAACATTATAACCTTATCAAATTTTATTGATGGAATGATTTTGTATAGATATAGAAAAAAGGTGATTTTCACACCGTTAATAATGTAATGTACTTGATCTTCTGATTTGTGTAACAGTTTGAAATTCTTAAAATTCGACGATATTTTTTTGTGTATCAGTGTTGTTGAGAAATTCTTTTCGGTAAACAAGTCAAAATCAATAGACTCCCTATGACCAATTTGAAGTGCAATTGCGGTTCCACCAACCAACTTTTACACATCATATTATTGACCCTAATCCACCTTTGCCTCTACCCAATCACCATGTTCTCGGATGAGGTCAATCAATGCATCAACTGCCTCATTTTCTGCTACATTACGTCTAACCACAGTTTTCTCTTTGTAAAGGTTTATTTTCCCAGGACCTGTACCAACGTATCCGTAATCCGCATCTGCCATCTCTCCTGGACCGTTAACGATACAACCCATAATTCCGATTTTAATCCCTTTCAAATGAGAGGTTTTTTCCCGAATTTTAGCTGTTGTTTCTTGCAAATCAAAAAGTGTTCGACCGCATGAAGGACAAGAAATATATTCCGTTTTTGAAATGCGTGTTCGTGTGGCTTGTAAAATCCCAAATGCCGTAGAATTTACTAAGGTTGGCGCCAACTGACTTTTCAACCACAATCCATCACCAAAACCATCAATAAGCAACGAACCTGCATCTGCTGAAACATACAACTGAAAAGTTTCAACGTCCGTTTCTGTACTGTTCAATTTTAATACTACCGGAAAATGAAGTTCGCGTTCGTTTAATTGGATAAAAAAGCGTCTAAATAGCTGTGTGACATTGGCGTAGTCTGTTTCCAAAACAAGCACTAAATCGGAGTATTCTCCAATATTTTTAGGAAGTTCACTCTCAGCTTTAAGTATCACAAATGCTTTTTGAAGCAATGAAATTTCGTTTAACTGGTCTATTTTAATAAGTGGATAAAATCCTTGTTTCTCCACGTAATTTTCTTTCCAAACATCAAAATCCACAATTACACCCAAAGTGCCAGGAACTTCAAATGGAATCAAATTTCGACCAACATAAACATAATCCGCTGCCAAATCTTGAAGATTCCATTTATCCAATTGTACGGAATAATTATATCCAAATCCATAAAAATTAGCTGGACTAAGTTGTTGTTTATCCGAAAAATCTGCAACAACGACGGGTACATGTTTTCCTCCGATGTTATGAAATACCCTACTTTCTCTTCTTTGGTAGGCAAAAGGATTGTAGGGTAAATTCCCGCTGAAAGTTGGTAATTCCAAACGGTTTCCCGAATGGTATTTTTCAGCAAGTTTTTTCGCTACAGGAATTTCAAATTCAGGTTCCTCTGTCAAAGAAACGCGAATGGTGTCTCCCAAACCATCCTCTAATAAAGCACCAATTCCAACCGCTGATTTAATTCTTCCGTCTTCACCGTCGCCAGCCTCGGTAACACCTAAATGCAACGGATAAGCATTGCCATTCTTTATCATTTCAGCAACCAACAAGCGATAAGCCTGAACCATCACCAAAGTGTTGCTTGCTTTCATCGAAATCACCAAATTGAAAAATTCATTTTTCTCACAGATGCGAATGAATTCCATCGCAGACTCAACCATTCCTTCGGGTGTGTCCCCGTATCGACTTAAAATTCTATCGGAAAGTGAACCGTGGTTTGTTCCAATCCGCATGGCTGTTCCGTTTTCTTTACACAACAAAACCAAAGGCGTGAATTTCTCCTCAATTCGCTTTAATTCAGCCTGATAACTTTCATCGGTATAGGCAATTTCTTCAAATTTCTTTTTGTCCGCATAATTTCCCGGATTCACACGAACCTTTTCCACAATTTTTGCAGCTACCTCGGCAGCATTAGGCGTGAAGTGAATATCTGCGACTAAGGGAGTAAAATAGCCTCTTTGGTGCAAACTTTCACGAATATTTGCCAAATTTTCCGCTTCACGAATACTTGGTGCGGTTAATCTAACCAACTCACAACCAGCATCAATCATTCGAATAGATTGTTCAACAGACTTTTCTGTGTCCATTGTGTCTGTTGTTGTCATGGATTGTAAACGAATGGGATTATCTCCACCCATTTTTAGATTCCCTATTTTCACTTCTCTTGTCGGAAGTCTTTTTCTGTTGAATAAATCGATGCAGTATGTCATGGTTATATTACAAGTAACGGTTGAAAAACAAAACTAAATTAGCATAGTTCGTTTCAAGTAGATATTCTTTAATATTTAATGTAAACGTTTTTGGCTTCGGTGAAAAAACGCAGCGCTTCCCATCCACCTTCTCTGCCTACACCTGATGCTTTCATTCCACCAAAAGGCGTTCTTAAATCGCGCACCAACCAAGAGTTAACCCAAACAATACCAGACTCTAAACGATCCGCAACTTGATGTGCTTTTTGTAAGTTATTTGTCCATACAGTTGCAGCCAAACCATATTGGGTAGAATTAGCCATCATCAGAACCTCATCCACAGAATCAAAAGGAGTGATGGTAACGACTGGTCCAAAAATTTCCTCCTGATTTGTTCGGCAATCGTAGGAAAGTCCTTCTATAACTGTTGGCGCGAGGTAATATCCATTGTTATAGGGTGCTTCCAATTGAACTCTTTCGCCTCCTGTCAACACTGTTCCACCCTCTGTTTTTGCCAATTCGATGTAGGACAAAACTTTCAAAAGATGAGGTTCGGAAACAAGAGCTCCTAATTTCGCTTGTTTGTCATTGGGAAAGGAAACTTTCATTTTTGAAACAGCATCCACAAAAGCGGTTTTGAAACGTTCGTAAAGAGGACGTTCAATAAAAATTCGGGAACCACACAAACAAATTTGACCTTGATTAGCAAAAGATGAACGCAAAGTTGTCTTCAACATTTCTTCAAAATCGCAGTCGGAAAAGATGATATTTGGGTTTTTTCCTCCTAATTCCAAAGATAATTTTTTGAACATCGGCGCAGCAGTTTTGGCAATATATGCACCAGTTTGAGTGCCACCAGTGAAAGAAATTGCTTTGATTTTCGGATGTTTAACAATAGCATCACCCACATTCGGACCCGTACCGTGAATAATGTTTAAAACACCATCGGGCATTCCTGCTTCTTTGGCAACTTGTCCGAGAAGGTAGGCTGTGTATGGCGTAACTTCGGAAGGCTTAGCAATCACACAATTTCCAGCAGCAAGTGCAGGTGCGATTTTCCAAGAAAAAAGGTAGAGCGGTAAGTTCCAAGGAGAAATGCAACCTACAACCCCAATCGGGCGACGGGTCGTGTAATTGATTCCCATTCCTTCCATGTAGTGCGACTCGCTTGAAGTGTGCAAAATTGCGGTAGCAAAAAAATGAAAATTGGAAACTGCTCTCGGAATATCTACTTGAGCTGCGAGCGTAAGTGGCTTACCATTATCTCTACTTTCTGCACTCACAAATTCATCCATTCTATTTCGAATTCCTTCGGAAAGTTTTACCAAAATTTCGGAACGTTTTTCAGCTGAAAAGTTAGACCAAATTGGAAATGCCTTCTCTGCCGCTTCAACAGCGATTTCAACATCTTTTGAATCAGAATCAGGGATAAAGGAGTAGATTTTTCCGGTTGCGGGTTCGAAGTTATCTATGTACAAACCATTGATTGGTGCTA
>CAZWSY010000011.1:18524-21670 GCA_964636775.1 uncultured Lishizhenia sp. | reverse complement strand
GAGAGGAGAGAGGAGCAGAAGGATGAACAGTAAAACCCTACACTGCATAGAATGGAGCCGAAATGGTGGAATAGAATGGTGGTTTAGAAACAAAAGCAAAAAAAAGAAGATTTATTCAACAAACAATTTTAACGCAATGAAAATTTGATGCGGAACTTTATTGAGTACCTTCGTACCATGTCAAAAAAGAAATTCTTTAAAACCAACAAATCTCCTAAACAGTCTGGCATCAAAGCATTAATTATGAATGTTTTTGAAAAAAATCCAGATTCTGAATTAACCCACAAACAAATTTGTTACTTGGTTGATGCTAAGGATCCAGCCGCTCGTCAGCAGGTTTTTGATGCAATGCAAGCACTTGCCTATAAAGGAACACTTACAAGAGTGAATCATTTTTCTTTTTCCTTACCCAAAGGCTCAAAACCTGAGGAAGGAATTATTCAACTTACACAACGTGGAGCGGCTTTTGTAATGGTTGACGGAAGAGAAAAGGATATTTTTGTTGCACCACAAAATGTTGGTCAGGCAATGAATGGCGACCGCGTTACTGTTCGTGTTTTCAAGCAAGGCGCTCAGCGTGATGAAGGTGCTGTTGTTCAGGTGGTAGAAAGAGAAAGAGTGCAATTTGTTGGAACAATAAAAGTGAACCGACAAGTAGCTCTTTTGATTCCAGATAGCAATAGAACTGGAATTGAGGTGGAAATTCCACTTGAAAAATTAAACGGCGCTCAACACGGGGAAAAGGCGCTAGCAAAAATCACGGTTTGGCCGAAATCAGCTGATAGACCTTACGGAGAAGTAATTGCGCGTCTTGGTTTTCCAGGGAATAATGATACCGAAATGTTATCTATTCTTTACAGTCAAGGAATAGATCCTGTTTTTCCGGATGAGGTTATGGCTGAAGCAGAAAGAGTTCCAGTTGAATTGGAGGCTTCGGAAATTGCAAAACGTCGGGATTTTAGAGAAATTTTGACTTTCACGATTGACCCTTTCGATGCGAAGGATTTTGATGATGCAATTTCTTATCGTGTTTTGGAAAATGGTCACTTGGAAATAGGGGTTCATATTGCGGATGTAAGTCACTATGTGCGACCTGGTTCGGCAATGGACAAAGAAGCACTCAAACGTTCCAATTCTGTTTATTTGGTGGATAGAGTGGTGCCAATGTTGCCAGAACAATTGTCGAATGTAGCTTGTTCATTGCGTCCTTATGAGGATAAATACAGTTTTTCCGCTGTTTTTGAAATGGATGAAACTGGAAAAGTTTACGATGCATGGTACGGAAAAACCGTCATTCATTCCAATCGTCGTTTTACCTACGAAGAAGCACAAGAAATAATAACAGGACAAGACGGCGACTACGCAGAAGAATTGCGAACGATTGACAAAATCGCAAAAATTTTAAGGGGAAAACGACTAAAAAATGGTGCATTGAGTATCGAGTCGGAGGAAATGCGATTTAAATTGAATGAAAAAGGCGAACCACAAGAAGTGGTGATTAAAACTTCAAAAGACGCACACAAATTAATTGAAGAATTCATGTTACTTGCCAATCGCAGTGTAGCAAAATTCTTAACTGTTTTGCCAAAAGGAAGAGAAAAATTTCCTGTAGTTTATCGCGTTCATGACCAGCCCGACTTAGATAAAATGGCTATGTTTTCAACTTTTATTGAAAAATTTGGACACAAAATTGACCTAAACGACCCGAAAAAAATTGCTATTAACCTGAACAAGCTTTTTGAATCATTGAGGGAGGAAAATGAATTTAGTTTGGTTCAATCTATGGCGATTCGTTCAATGGCAAAAGCAGCATACGACACTGATAACATTGGACATTACGGACTTGCTTTTGAGCATTACACACATTTTACTTCGCCAATTCGACGTTATGCTGATTTGTTGGTTCATCGAATTCTGCAAGAAGAGTTGACCACTCAAAAACATCGTTATGGAAACGAATTAAGTGAAGTTTGTAAACGCATTTCGCGCAATGAACGCAAAGCGGCTGAAGCAGAAAGAGAAAGTACCAAATATTTCCAGACGCTATTTGTAGTGGATAAAGTTGGGGAAATATTCCACGGAACAATAAGCGGTATTGCTGAACACGGTTTGTTTGTACGAATGGACGAAAATCAATGTGAGGGGATGGTTCCAATGCTTTTAATCCCAGGAGACCGTTTTTATTTTGATGGTGATAAATTCAGAATTGTAGGTGTGCGAACTAAGAAGGAATACAATTTTGGGGATCGGGTTCTAGTAAAAATCGCCGATGTTAACACCCGAAAGAGACAAATTGATTTGGAATTGGTTGGGTGAAAAGGTAAATTTTATCCAATCGATTCATTTGCAATATATTATAATTAACATAATCTAAATTAATTCATCGAAATTGTTCTATCAAAAAATATTCGAAAGAAACTATCAAATAATAAATTAGTCAAATATATTATTCAAAAAAGGGAACAAATTTTCAATCATTCTGTTCATTCGTGTGAACCATTTTTACGTTAAGTAACTGTGGTTCAATTGAATGGTTAAACGAATATTTATAGCAATTATGAAGAAAAGTTATTTTCCTTTCCTTTCTCCTCAACCCCAACGAACAGCCTTATTGTCTGTTGTTTCATTTTTAATTATTTGTTTTATCGGCAATGGTTTTGCCCAAAGCGTTGGAATTAATACAGATGGTTCCACGCCTAATGCATCGGCAATTCTAGATGTAAAATCTACGTCCAAAGGAATATTGATTCCAAGAATGACGGAAGCCCAAAGAGATGGTATTCCTTCACCAGAAAATGGATTGTTGATTTATCAAATCGATAACACGACAGGATTTTACTATTTCAACGGAACTTCATGGGTTCAAGCCATTGGCCCACAAGGGGCAACTGGTGCAACTGGTGCTGCTGGTGCAAATGGTAAAACGGTTTTGAACGGAGCAACCAACCCAACTGGCGGAATCGGAACTGACGGGGATTTTTACATCAATACAGCAACGAATACCTTATTTGGTCCTAAAGCAGCGGGAACTTGGCCTGCTGGGGTTTCACTCGTAGGTCCTACTGGGGCAACGGGTGCAACGGGAGCAACTGGTGCAACTGGTGCTGCTGGTGCAAATGGTAAAACGGTTTTGAACGGAGCAACCA
>CAZWSY010000011.1:0-18424 GCA_964636775.1 uncultured Lishizhenia sp. | reverse complement strand
GAACTTGGCCTGCTGGGGTTTCACTCGTAGGTCCTACTGGGGCAACGGGTGCAACTGGTGCTGCTGGTGCAAATGGTAAAACGGTTTTGAACGGAGCAACCAACCCAACTGGCGGAATCGGAACTGACGGGGATTTTTACATCAATACAGCAACGAATACCTTATTTGGTCCTAAAGCAGCGGGAACTTGGCCTGCTGGGGTTTCACTCGTAGGTCCTTCTGGGGCAACGGGTGCAACGGGTGCGACCGGAGCTACAGGTCCAGCAGGTCCTGCACCTTCTGGAACAGGTTTCGTTATCGTGAATGGCGGAACATTGGGCACACCAGGAACCTTGTCTGGTGATGTCACTACAACAGGTTCAGGATTGGTAACAACCATTTCGAACAGTGCAGTCAATAGTGCAAAAATTGCAGACGGAACAGTGTCCAACGCTGATTTAGCGAATATGGCATCGAATACTATCAAAGGTAACAATACAGGTTCCGCGGCCGCTCCAGCGGATTTAACACCTGCTCAACTGAGAACCATGTTAAATGTTGCGGATGGTGCAACAGCCAACACGGGAACAGTTACAAGTGTTGCTACGGGAACAGGTCTAACGGGTGGAACAATAACAAGTTCAGGTACAATTAGTCTTGCCAACACTGCCGTAACAGCGGGTTCTTATGGTTCTGCTACTCAAGTTGGAACTTTCACTGTTGATGCGCAAGGACGTTTAACAGCAGCGGGAAATACAACTATTTCTGGTGTAGCTCCAGGAGGTACAGCGGGAGGAGATTTGACAGGCACTTATCCTAACCCGACTGTTGCAAACAATGCCGTTACGGATGCAAAATTCAGACAAAGTGCTGGTGTTTCTGTAATTGGTAGAAGTGCCAACTCAACAGGTAACGTAGCGGATATTACAGCAACTGCAGATAACAGAGTATTGAAGCGTTCAGCAGGAGCATTAAGCTTCTCACAAATAAACGATGCGGATGTTGCAGATGTAAGTTGGAGTAAAATCACCTCTCGACCGACAACATTAGCTGGTTATGGAATAACAGATGCGGCTGCTGCATCTGGGAGTGCAAATTACATACAAAATCAAAATTCTACGGCACAAACTGCAAATTTTAGAATTTCAGGTTCAGGAACCCTAGGAACTCTAACATTGACAAACACAACCGGTAACGTTCTTAACTTCGAAAATGGTACTAATTTCACAGGTGAAAATAGTTCAGGAACCTCAGAATTCTTTCTTACACCAAGAGGTGGTGATAATATAACTTATTTAAACTTTGGAGCCTCTGGCTTTAATATTCGAAACAATGCTGGTACAACAAGAATGTTTTTTCAAGACGGCGGAAATGTAGGAATAGGAACAACCAACCCTGGACATCGTTTGGAAGTAAACGGCTCGACATTAATTCCTGGTGGGCAATCTTATTGGATAGGTAGTGGAACAGATGCTGGAGACCGATTACGAATGCACTTGTCTGGTTCAAATGCTTACATTGATTTTGCATCCGGAAGTCTTTTCCTAAGAAGTGGGCTTACTGAAAGAGTCACAATAACAAATGCAGGTAACATGGGGATTGGAAATACTTCTCCTTCCAAAACATTAGATGTTTCTGGAAGAGTGGCCGTTTTTTCTGGAAGAAATACAGATCCAACTGTCCGTGGACTCGGAACTTCGAGTTGGACGCGCTTTGGTGCAAACGGAGGAGGACTAGCATTTTGGGGAAATAACAATGTTGAAACAGATGATTCACCGGGTATATTATTAAACGCTTCACACAACCTTGGATTGAGTACGACTACCCCATCCTCAAGACTTCATGTTAACGCTGGAAGCGCACGAATATCGGGTTCCACTAACACTAATGCAGAAACCGGTGGTCTATTAATTTTTGATAATGGTAGCGGATTAGGTGGAGGTACTGCTAGAATGGTTACGAGAACGTCTTATGTTCCAAATGCAAACTCCACTACACAAGTTGTTTTCTCTGATGCTTTCGTAGATTTGAGGCTTTTTTCAAGTAGCGGTAGTTGTTTCATACAATTGTCTCCAAGAACTGGATTTACCGGAAATTATGTGGGTGATAGAACTGGAACTTATGCTACTAATGGTTATTCCAATGTTAACTGTTCAACAGTTGGAACGTTTTATACTATTTCTACTGATATTAGATGGACTGGTAACGCTGAACAATGGATGATTTCACGAACAGATTCATCGTCCCAAGCAGTTTATAGGGTTTCTACTTTCAGAAACGGAACCATCTCGACCGGAGGCACTGACCCTATTTTTGTACTTGTTGAAGCATACTATCCTTGATTTTAGCCATAAAAGCATGATGAAAAACCAAAAAATAATCCGATTGCGCTTTTCTTTGAAAAGTTATATTGCGTTATTGTTTTTCCTACTTGATACCTGCCAAATCTTTTGCCAAAAAAATCAAGTAACACGACAGAATCAATCTTTAATCTGCCAAGTTGCAACAATCCAACGTGATTCGGTTTTGGTCAAACTAAAGGAGTACCCAACACAATTAAGGATTCTGGAGGCGTATCAAAAGCAATTGCAATCGGAATTTGAATTTAAAAAGTTGGAATTTGACACCAAGATTGCAGATTATCAGGCGAAAGAAAATTCCTTTTCTGACCAGCAAAAACAAGAAAAAATCGCCGAACTCCAAAAAATGGATGACGATCTGAATAAGTTTAGAAAGGATGCCGAACAAAAAATGTTTCAAAAAGAACAAGAACTTTTAACGCCGATGTCTAACAAAATCGATAAGGCCATTGCTAATGTTGCTGTCAGACAAGGCTACACACAAGTTCTTGATGCCAAAAACACCTACTATTCTCTTCCTGTTTGTGATGCAACACAATTGGTTATAGAGGAGGCAAACAAATTGTAAACAAGCTAAATTATTTAAAATGAAAGCTTTAATTCTTTTAAACAGATTCTTTTTGCTACTTGTCTTTGGTTTTATTTATAGCTCAAAGATACATGCTCAGAGTACACTTGTATTGAATGGGGCTGATGTAAAATTTGTTACTGACGGAGGAGTAAGTGTAGTTTTAGACGATGTGGGGATTATCAATAATAGTTCCACTAGTGCCATAGTTGGAGATGGTAATTTTGAATTTAGAGGAAACACCGAAAATATTGTAGATGGCGCTTTCAAAACGCCTTTAAACGATTTGAAAATCAACAAAGCGTCCAATGTGGTTCTTTCCTTGAATCAAAATTTAGCAGTTAAAAGGAACGTTTTAATTCTTTCGGGAGGTTTGGATATTAATGATAAAACGCTCGAAATTGAAGGCAATCTTGTCAATAATGGCGTTTTCACTTCTGATAATGAAGGAACTGTAAAGTTTACAGGAGCAGGAATTTCAGAAATTGAAATGAGCGGAACGACCAATAATTTGTCCAAAATTGAAGTCAACAAGGGGGATGAATTACAATTACTTTCGGATATTACAGTGACCAATGAAGTTAAATTCGTGACTGGAAATTTAAGATTGAACAGCCTTGTGTTGGACTTGTCGAATACAGGAAATCTTGTAGGCGAAGGAACCAATCACCGCGTATATTGTGAATGTGATTTGGGATACGTTAAAAGAACTGCCACTATTGGAGCTTCAACAACAATCAATCCTGGAAATATTGGAATGACTTTCACCACTGCAGAGGGCAAACCCATGGGTGAAACAGTAATTAGAAGAAGACACAAACGAGCCACAGCCCTTTCATCTATCGGAAGTGTTAACAATCCAGGTGTTTGGCGAATTTTTGACGTTTCTCCGGAATTTAATGGTTCAAGTTACGGTGGAAACTTGGGAGTCAATATTTCCTTCAAATATTTTGATAGCGAAATTGGACAAGAAATCACCGATTTTCAAGAGGATCTAATCCTTTATCGCTCAACAGACCAGGGCGTTTCATGGGCAAGAATAGACGGAACCATTCAAGATGGTGTAATAACACGAAACAATTTGGAAGGCTTTTCATGGATTACCGCCGGACCAAGTGGAAACGCGCCTTTACCTGTTGAATTACTGACTTTTACAGCATCTTGTAATGATTTTGGCAACCGTATTACTTGGAGTACCGCTTCTGAGTACAACAGTTCCCACTTCGATATAGAACGTTCAAGAGATGGTTCAATTTGGGAAAACATCAAACAAGTTCAAGCTGCTGGATTTAGCAATGAGTTGTTAAAATATGAATTTGTAGATTTCAATGTGAATGGTGGTTTGATATATTACCGCTTGAATCAGGTGGATATAAATGGTGATAGTAAATTATACGGACCCGTTTTTGCTAACTGCGACAACCAAGAATCAATAGCTATGACGATCCCAAATCCGAGTTCATCAAGTTTTTCAGTAATGTTAAGTCAAGCTGATTTAGTAGGAAAATCGACAATCGAAATTAAGGATTCCAAAGGATCAATTGTGTATCAGAATTTAGTGAATATCGAGGAAGGAATAAACCAAATCAATTTCTCTGAAAATCTCTCGCCTGGGATTTACTACATAACAGTAACCAATGGAAATGCTAATTCTAAAGTTATCAAGCATTCCATTTTCTAAATAATTTGCTAATCGCTGAGTTTATAAGCACCTTAATCTTCAACCTCAGCAAATAGATTTTTGGGTGTAAGTCTTTTCCATAGGCGTTCTTCTCACCAACGAGTTGAACGCTTTTTTCGTTTAGTCAATAGCTAATGAAAACTTAACCTTATAGGATTTGTTTATTTTTACACTTAAATCAAAAATCATGAAAAAAATAAACTTATTATTATTCTGCTTTTTAACAGCTTTTTCAGCTTTTTCTCAGCTAAAAATAAAAGATGCTGCACCTTTGTCGGATGTGAAAATGAAAAATGTTGATGGAACTGAAATCACACTTAAAGAAGCGAAAGGTGAAAAAGGATTAATTGTGATTTTTAGTTGTAATACTTGTCCATTTGTGGTTGGTACACCCGATTTTCCAGGTTGGGAACGTCAATACAACGAAATCGCAAAATTGGCAAAGGAAAACAATATCAATGTTGTTCTCGTAAATTCCAATGAAGCAAAACGTGCAAACGCTGATTCCTTTGAAGAAATGCAGAAACGTGCGAAAGAACAGTCTTACTCCATGCCTTATTTAGTGGATACAGACTCAAAAGTTGCGAACGCTTTCGGTGCAAAAACTACTCCACACATTTACTTTTTCGACAGCAATTTGAATCTTATTTACACGGGTTCAATTGATAATATTTGGGACAATAAAAGAAAAACAGATGTTCCTTACTTGAAAAATGCTATTCAAGCAGTTGGTTCAGGTAAAAAAATTAAAGAGGACAATACAGCTCCAAAAGGTTGTAGCATCAAACGCGTTCAACAATAATTACCATGAAAAAAATCTTGCTCCTAGCTTTTGGATTGGCTCTACATCCCTTTTTTGCGCAAAAACAAGGTGATGGTGGAAGTCCAAGAAGTGTTAAACTCCAAAATAATTTAAAGGAAATCCCAGTTGTTTCACTGCCAACTCCAGACATTGCAGCTTTACGTGCAGAAGATGCCGAAGTTGATGGAAAAGGAATTGCACCTTGGAGATTCGGCCACAATCACCAAATTTCCTTGAATGTATTGAACAATGCACTTGTAACCACTCTTCCAAACGGAGCAACTATTTATCGTTTAGCCATTCATTGTCCGGAAGCATTAACCGTGAATTTAACGTTTGAAAAAACGAATATTCCCAACGGAAATGAGCTTTATGTTTACAACTCAAACAAAGAATTCATTTTGGGTAAATTCACTCAAAAACACGTTTATGAAGGAACTTTAGGAACCGAATTAGTACCAGGAAATACCGCTATTGTGGAATATTTTGTTCCAAAAGGGAATGATTTAGGGAGTTTGTTTGTTGGTACGGCTACCCACGGCTACAGAAGCGCCAACGAGTTTTTAGTAAAAGCTTTCGGTGGTTCTGGTTCGTGTAACATGAACGTGAATTGTCCTGACGGATTTTCATGGACGCAACAAAGAAACAGTGTCGTGATGCTTGTTTCTGGTAGCAATGGTTTTTGTTCGGGAGCATTAATTAACAATACAGCCAACGATGGAAAACCTTATGTATTAACTGCAAATCACTGTTACTCTAATCCAACGAACTGGATTTTCCGTTTCAATTGGCAAGCCGTTGATTGCAGTAATCCAGCAAATTCTCCTTCTTTTCAATCGATTAGTGGTGCTGTTTTGCGTTCACGTCGCACCCCATCGGATTTTTGTTTAGTTGAAATTACTGGCGGACTTGAAAATAATACTGTTCCACTTTCATTTCAACCATTTTTCGCAGGCTGGAATCGTTCAAATACACCTCCGAGTTCAACGGTTTCAATCCATCATCCAGCTGGAGATATCAAAAAAATTGCTTTTGACGATCAAGCAGCGGTTGCCGTTCAAGCCATGAGTTCTACTGAAGCAGAAAGCAGTTGGCAAGTAATTTGGGATAGAAATACAACCACGGAGGGAGGCTCCTCTGGTTCGCCACTTTTCGACCAAAACAGAAGAATTATTGGACAACTTTGGGGAGGATCGGCTTCTTGTTCCAACCTTTCTGCTCCTGATTATTATGGGCGTTTACACAACTCTTGGGATCCATCAGGAAGCAATGAAAGCAATCATGCACGCACATGGTTAGATCCTAGCAATTCTGGCGCGGAATTTATTGATGGCTATGATCCACTCAATGCAGAGCCAATTGCCGTTGACGCAGGTGTTGCTGGTTTGCAAGGTGTTTCTGGAACTTTTTGTGACGAACCAGTTACCCCAACTTTCAATTTGCAAAACGGAGGTGCAGAAACCTTGACAAGTGCAGTGATTACTTACAGCTTCAATGGAACAAATCCACAGATTTACAACTGGTCGGGTTCTTTGGCGCAATGGCAATCCACACAAGTGACCTTACCAACAACAAATCTTGCACAAGGTTCTTACACTTTCACTGCAACCGTTTCTAATCCGAATAACACGGGGGATGAAAACCCATTCAACAATTCGGTTAGTTCAACATTTAATGTAGTCACTGGTGGTGAAACAGTTGAATTGCAGTTAACGTTGGATTGTTACGGATCAGAAACATCTTGGGAATTGCAAAACAGCGAAAACAATGCTATTTATTTTGGTTCAGGATATTCTGATGATTCTCCGGGATTAGTTTCAATTCCTTGGTGTTTGAACGAAGGATGTTACAAATTTGTGATAATGGATAGCTACGGTGATGGAATGGAAGGAGGATTCTTTTGTCCTCAGGATGGAAGTGTTGCAATTGTTTTTGAGGGAATTACACTAACCGAAATCCCAACTGCACAAGCAAATTTTGGCACACAAAGAGAATTGACGTTCTGTTTAGGTGAAAATTCTATTTCCTCCTTAAACTCAAATAGAAGTAAGATTTACCCTAATCCTACTCAAACGGACTTGAAAATTGAACTTTTAAATGCCGATTTAACCACCATTAAATTAAGGGATTTGGCTGGAAGAATAATTCAAACTTGGGAAACTGCTCAAAATTTGGTTGAACTTTCATTGCCAAAATTAAGTGCAGGAAATTATTTCGTTGAAATCACAACGGGTAAATCCAATGAAGTTCATTCTTTAGTTATTCATTAACGTTTGGCAGGTTTATATTTCCATATTCCTTTTTGCAGAAAACGTTGTACTTACTGTGATTTTCACTTTTCAACGAGTTTTTCTTCTTACCGAAAAAAGCTGATTGACACAATCGTTGCTGAAATTGTTTTTCGCAAAACGGAAAATGAGGAAACTGTTGAAACGATTTACTTTGGTGGAGGAACACCAAGTATTTTAAGTATCGACGAATTAAACTTGATTTTTGAAACGATTCATCAACATTACGATTTAGCAGAAAAAGTTGAAATCACTTTAGAAGCTAATCCTGAGGATATAAATTTTCGAAGTTTAAGCGACTGGCAAATTCTTGGCATCAATCGTTTGAGTGTTGGTTTCCAATCGTTGGACAATGAGGATCTAACATGGATGAACCGCGGACATAAGGCTGAGGAAGCAAGGATTCTTGTGGATTTAATTTTGAAAAGCGGAATTGAGAACATTTCCATTGATTTGATTTACGGACTTCCTAATCTTTCACTTGAAAAATGGAATTCATGGCTGAAAGAAGTGTGTAGTTGGCCCATTTCTCACATTTCTGCTTATTGTTTAACCGTTGAGAAACGAACTGCTTTGTCGCATTTGGTTAAAAATAAAAAGTTACAACTACCTGACGATGAATTGATTGCTGAACAATACAATGCATTGATTGAAAAACTACGAGAATTTAATTTTGAGCAATACGAAGTTTCCAATTTTGCACGAAATGGCCTATACTCCAAACACAATTCCTCTTATTGGACAGGAGAAAAATACTTAGGTTTTGGTCCTTCGGCGCATTCTTACGACGGAAAGAAACGGAGATGGAACGTCGCGAACAATCAACAGTATATGAAGGAAATGGGGAAATCGGAAAATTGGTTTGATGAGGAGTATTTAAGTGAGAATGAACGATGGAATGAACTTTTTCTTATCGGACTAAGAACGAAATGGGGAGTTAGCAAAGAAGTAATTCAGCAGTTTGGTGGTTTCAATTCTAAAGAAAGAATCAACCTAATTAACTTGCTTCAAGAAGGTTTAATTTCAGAAAACGAAACCCATTTTCACCTCAACCACCACCAACTTTTCAGAGCTGATGGTGTTGCATCGTCATTATTTAGGGTTTAATTATTAATTCTTCAGGAAGACATTATATTGCATTTTCGGTATTATCCAAAAATTGATTGAAAGTTGTTCCCCCTACCTCATCAAATGCACAAATCCTTGTCCTTCTGTTACCACATCATTGAAATCTGTTGCCTTGTACAACACGAAATAAACGCCATCAACACTATCACCTCCGTCCCATTGTGGATTGCTGTCGTTTAATTCAAACACGACATTTCCCCAACGATTTAAAATAATGGCGGAAAATGATTTCACGAATCGCATTTGTAATTCAAAAACAGTGTTTACGTTATCCGAATTTGGTGTGAAAACATTGGGTACAATTACTTCAGCAGGTGCAAAAGGAATCACTTGAATCAATACATTGTCACTTGTTTCGCAAGCCCCTGAAATCCCCGTAAGAATTACTTCATAAACACCAATTTCATTGTAAGTCATTACTTGACCTACGGTTGTATTTACTGGAATCTCAATTCCATTTCCGAAATCCCATAAAAATTGGGAACCATTGCTACTGTTATTGGTAAAATTAACTACCAACGGTGGTAAGCCAATTGTAACATCAGCACTCACCGAAACTGCGGAGGGTTGGTCAACAAAAATAGTCACTTCACTTGTTGCTGAACAACCATTTTGAGTGGTGGTAAGTGTGTAAGTTGTGGTTGCAGTTGGTGTAAATGGAACTCCATTTTGTACACCTCCACTCCAAGAATAAGTAGCATTACCTGTGGCATTTAAAACGGTGCTTTCACCCAAACAAATCGTTTGACTTGGAATTATTGGTGGTGTTGGATTATTTACATTAACGGAAACGGTTACGGGAGTCGCACAAACTCCTGCTGTAGGGGTAAAGGTATAATCGCTTGAACCTGTTTGCGTCGTGTTGATGATTGCTGGACTCCATGTACCCGAAATTCCATTATTCGAATTATTTGGAAGAACATCAGGCGTTGCATTAGGACAATAAGGGCCAAAAGTCGGGAAGGTTGGTGTAACTCCATTCGTGATTTGAACGGTTAAAGTAGTGGTATTGGCGCATTGTCCGATAGTTGGCGTGAAAGTGTAGGTTGTGGTTTGTGTATTGTTGAAAGCTGGTGTCCAAGTTCCATCAATGCCGTTGTTTGAAATAGAAGGAAGCGTAAAACTACCACCTACACAAACTGGTTCTACCTCATCAAATTCTGGTGTGACACCATTTGAAATAGTGATGGTTTGCACACCATTAACAGACGCACTACATCCACCAGCAGTAATCTCTGTTAATTCGTATACACCAGGTGTATTTCCTAATGAAATTGGATTGGTTGGACTTGAAATAGTGGTTGCTTGTCCGTTTAATAGGAAATTTACTGAAAAAGGTGCTGTTCCATTTGCATCCACAACAATGTTATTTGGGGTTTCGTTTCCGCAATATGTCCCTTCACCTGTAAAACTGACTAAAGAAGGTGGTTGAGGAGCTGTAAAAACATTCGTTGCATTGTACTGACAAGTGGCATAATTTCCGTCGAAGTAAGCGTTGATATTAACTGGTAGTCCGTCCGCAGGTAGATTGGAAAGTGTTATCGTTTGAGGTGAACCTGTTGCGGTAAAAGTTTGTCCGTTCACTATCAAATTACCTAAGGTCCCACTCAATCCACAAGGTGATGCAGGATTGATGTAAGTCACTGTTAGAGTGGCGTTGTAGGTATTTCCATTGCAAACCGAATTGGCAAGTGTTACGTTTGAAATAAGGTTAGTTTCAGTAACTGTGTATCTGTATGAAAGTTGTCCGCCAATATCCAGGACATGTGTACCAAGAGAAAGATTCATGGTATGGTTTGCACTTGCCCTGCAGCCATCACTGTTAGCCATAGGGTTTTGACAATTACTGTCATTACTTTCATAAGTCTGAACAAAAACTGTGAGTCCAGTCACGTTATTTGGAATCGCTCCAACGTTCCAAGTATTGGTGTTTTGTTGGCAAACATTCCAAGGATTTGGGAGGTTGTATGTTCCCGCTGACGGAATATTCAATGTCCATTCAGTGCCGTAAAGTAGTGTAGAAAGAGAATTGTTACACCAAATAGAAATGGCAGGGTCCTCGTCTCCTACATCAGCACCAACCAAACAAGAACTTGCGATGACTTGATTAAATGTGACTACTTTAAAACACGTTTCTTGGTTTAATCCACATGGGTCAATCGTAACAGAAAGTGTTGTTGGAACCGCACACGAACCAGGATTTGGGGTAAACGTATAGGTAGTCGTTTGCTGAGAATTAAAAGCTGGAGACCATGTTCCGGAAATATTGTTGGTAGAAGTATTTGGAAGCGAAAATGGCGTTCCTTGACAAACGGGAGCAACTGGATCAAAAGTTGGTGTAACAGCATTCAAATCTGAAACGGAAACAACTAATGTGTCTATACAGCCTATCGCAGAAGTAACAATACACTTGTAAGTTCCTGCGCAAAGACCAGTTGCTGTTGCCGAGGATTGATTGATGGGCGTATCGGTATTATCAAGCCAGTTAAAAGTATAGGGATTCAGTGAACCTTGCACATTAACCGTTGCTTCGCCGTTACACAGACAATTTGAAGCTGCATTAATCGTTCCTTGTGTCAATGTCAGCGGACCAGCACAACTATTTGTCAATGAGGCAATAAATGTTGCATTCGCTGCATTATTAGGTGAACCTGGAGTTTGGTCATTTGGTGAGCCATTATTCCCGCAAGTTCCTGCAATCCAGTTGGTTTGACTGGAAGGGTCATTGGAATTGGTGTTGGCAAAGTAATAAACTGAATTTCCAGCAGGGCCAGCAAAATAAATTATGTTATTGGTGTTGTTGTTAGCCCAACTTACTGCATGAAGTGGTGTAGTTTGTCCAGCAGAACTGTAAATTTGAAAGGAGTCATTGTTATTGGCCATTCCTAAAGGATTCCATGAGGCACCGCCTAAAATCCACCCTGAATTGGGGTAAGTAGTTGAGGATGCGTTTGGACTTACTTCTTGATATTCCAATAAACTCGATGAAACAGGTAAAATCAATCTACAATTTCCGTCTGTCGTACTGACATCATTTTGAGAAGGCAAAGAAGCATTTATGTCATTGTTATTGTAGATTACGATAAGAGTACCAACTGGAATACACGACCAAAAAGGAATGTTTGGAAAACGAACCGCTCCTGCAGCCACTCCCGTTCCAGAGGTTTGTCCACCAGAAAAATAACCGTTGTTGTCGTCAATTATCCATCCGCGAATATCTGCGCAGTAGTTGTCACAAGAATAAGGTCCTGCACCGGGAAGCACCAACAGCTCGACATATTCTTTCGATCCAGTTGGTCCTTGAGAAACTTCGTTAATGATTAAAGATTGTGCACTCAATTGTAGTGCAAATAGGGAGAGAAATAAAAATAATATTGTGCGCATCTTAAAAATTAATGCATTCATTTTCAAAGGGATTTACTGGTTTAGGCGCAAAAGCACTTCAAGGAGATCAGTAAAACCGCGCAAAGGTATGGAAATGAAATAGCATGGTGAAAAGAAAGTCCCCTAATACGGTAAAATTAAAATTGAAACAACCTTAGTTTAACATCGTTTGCGACACAAAATCGCGCTTTATGCTTCAATTTCCTTTTCTTTGTAGCCCTAACCCATTTTCGGTTCATGTTAAAATCAATTTTTAAATTTCTTCATCCTCGCTATCAGAAAGTTTTTTTGGAATATCCTGTGGATGTAAAGCCTCGTTTTGGTCACGGTAAACCCGCGCATCCTGAATTATTGGAAATCGTAAAAAACGAACAGGACAATTATGACCATTGGTTGTCTTCGTCAAAAAAGTATTTCTCTGATTTACAACAGATAAAGGATGCCAAAAGTGAAACTCGAAACGATGTTCCCGTTTGGAATAATGGTTTTTTACCGGGATTGGATATTCTGATGCTTTACACTTTTATCGCCGAAATTCACCCGAAAAAATATGTTGAAATTGGTTCGGGAAATTCAACTAAGGTGGCTTATTTCGCCAAAAAAAATCATAATCTTAAAACGGAAATTATTTCAATTGACCCACAGCCACGAGCAGAGATTGATGTGTTGGCGGATAAAGTGGTTCGCAAACCTTTCGAGCATACTGATTTTTCCTTTCTAGCTGAATTGGAGGAAAACGATATTTTGTTCGTGGACAATTCCCATCGAATGTTACCGAATTCTGACGCTACAGTTTTCTTTTTGGAAGTGTTGCCTCGCTTGAAAAAAGGAGTAATCGTTCATGTTCACGACATTTACATTCCTTTTGATTACCCTCAATTCATGTGTGACAGATTTTATTCTGAACAATACGGTTTAGCGATTTTCCTTTTGGCAAATGCTTCTAAGTACAAACCTTTTTTCCCCAATTATTATGTTTCTCAAACACCTAAATTGGCGGGATTAATTTCAGAATTTTGGAAACATCCAAACACACAACAAGTGGAACAACACGGAGGATCCTTTTGGTTGAAAATTGCGGAATGATGAAAAACTTTTGGTACTATCTTCCAATTCTGATTTTATTGATGGTGCTGACACCCAACACAGGTCATCACTTTGATATACAATTTTGGGTCACTTGGTCAACATATAATCTTACCCATGGTTGGGCCAAAATTTATGAGTCTGGAACAGATTATCTTCCATTTTATCACTATTTGCTAGGGATTTTCGGAAGAATACAAGGAAGTCCAGAAGAAATAGCCGAAAATATAGGCTACATGAAATATGTTAACTTAATGTTTGAATTTGGGTCAACGTTGATATTGGCATACATGCTCAGAAGAAATGGATTTAGCAATAAGCATTCATTTATATTTTCGCTTTTCTACCTCTGTAATTTAGCAGTGTTGCACAATTCTTTAATTTGGGGTCAAGTAGATGCAATTCTGGCATTTTTCTGTTTTGCTGCTGTCATTTCCACACATTACAGAGCGTATATATTAGGTGCGATTCTATTTGTTATTGCGGTAAACATGAAACTCCAAGCAATAATTTTCCTTCCTGTTTTGCCTGCAATTATGGCTACACATCCATTAGAGAAAGGCTGGAAAGATGTGGTTTATCCCATTATTGCTGCAATTATTACACAATTAACTATCGTACTTCCCTTTCTTATCGAAGGACAAGCAAATGAAGTTTTAAGAGTAGCTTTAGAATCAAAAGGAAAAATTCCAGTTATGTCGATGGCTGCTTATAACGTTTGGTTTATGTTCTTTTCAGGTGATTTAATGCAAATTAAAGATACCGTGAAATTCTGGGGTATTAGTTACAATAATTGGGGCTTGTTAATGTTCTGTACGGCAAGTTTTTTTACCCTTTTACTGCCCTTGAAATTTTTTATTGAGCGTTTTACAAAAAAAACGATGCAGCCTTTAAGTTTGAGACAAGTTCTCATTATTGGCACTTTAATTCCGCTTGTATTTTTCTACTTTAATACACAAATGCACGAACGATACTCTCATCCTGCTTTGATTTTCGGTATTGCTTATGCACTGATATTTAGACGTTGGGCTATTTTCGTTTTGTTAAGTTTTGCAGTTTTTCAAAATATGGAAGGCTGTTTAATGGCATTTGGCTGGAAGAATTACGGTACATTGATTTTTATGCCGCGTTTTATTTCGGGCATTTTCCTTCTCACCATTTTGCAACTTTTTTACGATTTATATACTAGTTTTCGTCCCTTATCTTTAACCACTCAATTTGAGCATCATGAAGTGTGATTTGTCCGTTGTTGTTCCAGTTTACAATGAAGAAAAGAGTATTCAACTCATGTACAATCGTGTAAAGGCGGCTGTTGATCCAATCACAACCAATTTTGAGTTGATTTTTGTGAATGATGGAAGCAGGGATAATTCCTTCCTTGAGTTAAAACGACTTGCATCTACTGATAGCAGAGTGAAATACATTCATTTCAGTAGGAATTTCGGGCATCAAATTGCAGTAACAGCAGGTTTGGATAAATCACTCGGCGAGGCTGTTGTAATTATTGACGGAGATTTACAAGACCCTCCAGAAGTAATTCCTCAAATGATGGCAAAGCACAAGGAAGGGTATGAAGTGGTTTACGGTCAGCGTGCTAAAAGAAAGGGTGAAAGTTGGTTTAAAAAAGTGACCGCTAAATATTTTTATCGAACGCTCAAAAGCATTACAAACGTTGAAATTCCAGTGGATACGGGTGATTTTCGTTTAATCGACCGGAAAATTGTGGATTTACTCAAACAAATGCCCGAGCAAAATAAATTCCTTCGCGGACAGATTGCTTGGCTTGGTTTTCGTCAAACCCATGTTTTGTTTGAACGGGACGAACGTCAATTTGGAGAAACGGGTTATCCTTTTTCAAAAATGCTCAAATTTGCTTTAGATGGAATTACTGGTTTTTCGGATGTTCCCTTGCAATTGGTCACAAAAATGGGAATCGTAATTTCTTTCTTCTCTTTTTTGGTGATACTTTATGCCATATTTTCTCATTTTGTGCTTGAACAAACTATTACAGGGTGGACTTCACTCATCATTAGTTCCATGTTCATAGGAGGGGTTCAATTAATCTCGATTGGAATTATCGGAGAATACATAAGCCGAATCAATAAGAATGTTCAGAACAGACCTTTGTATATCATTGACGAAACCAACGTAAACTAAGCATTGAAAAAGTTTTGGTTTTTATTGTTTCTATTGATTTTGATTCCTGACCTTAGACATAGTCAGCTTCAATTCAGCACTACAATTATTGATGGTGATCTCCCAAATATAGTCGCTCCAGCATCAGACTATAAAATTGTTCTAGATAATCCATTTGGAATCAAAGCTTTAAAAGGAGGAGAGCTTTACCCTGCAACGAATAGATTTACCGCTCATTTTGTGATGAAGACGTATTTCGATCTTGTTCCGCTTTTTTTTCAATATTGGTATAATCCAATTGATAGTCTTTATCATTCAGTTACATTGGCGAAGCTAATTATGTACATTGGAGTAATGTTCGTTTTAGCTTGGTACGTAAGGGTTGCAATTGGCTTATTTTGGAGATTTCAGCTACCAATAATGGCGACGGTCACACCTTTTTTAATTGTCGGGGGTAAATACAGTGACTTTTTTTCTTTTTTGGATTACAGCATTACATATTCCTTTTTCTACACCCTACCAGTTCTTGTTTTGCTTGTGTTTTCAATGCCTTATTTTTTACTTTGGAAGAAAGGCGAGGTGGAGCAAAGTCAAAGAACAAGTTCTTTTTTAAACAAAAGTGTTTTGAGTATTGGTGCGTTAATTGTAATTCCATTTTTGTCTTTATTTGGGCCATTAGTAGCTCCGCTTTTGGTTTTAATTGTTGTCTTTTTCATTCTCAAATTCTTTTTCGGAAATTTCAAGTGGAGTTTCATTTCAATGTCAATTGAGTTCAAAAAATTGAGCAAATTTTGGTCTTTCATAGGTGTTTACGTTCTTTTTTGGGCAGGATATTCAATTTATTTGGGAAAATTTAATTCTGAAAATAATTGGTGTGAATGGACACTTAGTAATCGATTTGAACGATTAATTAAAGGATTAAAGAGCACTTTTTTTTCAGCTGATGAAATAGGGCTGTTTCTTCTAATGATCATTTTATTTTTCTTTTTTTTACTTTGGAAATTTGATATAGAAAGACGAAGATTGGTTTTGAGCAATCTTTTTTTTATTTCATTTTTTGTTGCGTTTTATTGTTTTCTCATTCCTTTAGGTGGGTGTAGATCTTACAGACCAGAAATGTTAAGAAGCGATGTTTCATTACCTATAATTTTAACTTTTATAGCATACATTAATCACATGTTTTGGAGATTGATGTTGTTGTTTACGAAAGAGAAGAATTACCTTTTAAGCGGAATAACAACAAGCGCAATGGTTCTTTTAAGTGTCCATTTATTCGATAAAGATGATTTGCCCGAATGGGGGAACCAAAATGAGAAACAAGCTATTTGGTTTTTGAGAAAAGCATCAGAAAAATCTATTGAAAACGATTGTGTTGAATTACCTATGAAAACAACCGTTTTGTCATGGTCTGCCTCCCAAGATTGTCAGCATACAACCAATGTTGCAAATTACCTTTATCGAATTAAAGTTTTAAAACAACCAATTCTATTTCGCGTCCAAGAATATAGTGCTGAACATTGATAATGTAGTTAAAACATATCTTTGCACTATGCTCAAAAAAGTCGCCATAGGTCACCACGACTTTGAATCCTTGGCTGTTTTTTTTGATTCAGGAAGTTATACTTACTATACTAGTAAGTAATCCATTCATCAAAACTCCCAACCAAAGCGTTCTTTCACCAAAGAATAAATGTAAGTAAGAACTTCTTCGTTCTCAGTTTTTTCCAACGCGTCATTCACAAAGGCACTAACCACTAAGTTACGCGCTGATTTTTCAGAAATTCCTCTTGCACGCAAGTAGAAAACGGCTTCTTCGTCCAATTGTCCTGTCGTGGATCCATGTGAACATTTCACATCATCGGCGTAGATTTCCAATTCTGGTTTTGAATTTACAGTAGCATCGTCACTCATCAATACATTCGCATTCGATTGAAAAGCATTGATTTTCTGCGCGTCTTTACGCACGAAAACTTTCCCGTTAAACACTGCGGTTGCTTTGTCGTCAATCACACCTTTGTACAATTCGTTGGACAAACAATGCGCTACTTTATGGTCGATAACCGTATGATTATCTACGTGTTGCGTGCCGTTTAAAATGTAAGCTCCGTAAAGATTCGTTTCACAATTTTGGCCGTTAACAGCAACATTTACGTCATTGCGCACGAAGTTTCCGTTCAAAGTCGTTGTGTGAAGACTGAAATTTGAATCTTTATCTTGTTTCGCATTTACTTTAGAAACGTGGAAATTAGTTCCTGCCTCCGCTTGAATTTTGTGTAAAGTCAAATGTGTTCCTGCACCAACTTCTACGTCTGTAACCACATTCAGCAAAGAATTACTTTTATCCACAGACAAATAATTCATCACCATTTCCGCTTTCGAAAGTGAATCTGTTTTAATCACATTTCTTAACGCAACAAATTCATTTCCAGTAGTATAATGAATGATTTCAATTGCTTGTTCTAAACTAGTTTTTGCAGCTAAATGAATGTACAATCCATTACTCGCATAAGCCAAATTCATCGCTTCGAAGGTGTTCAATTCAGTTGAAACATTTGCTAATTCTTCTGCTGAACAATTTTGAATGCTTTTTACTGTCAAACCACTTGGCAAATCTTCAGGATGTTGAATCAAGTTTCCATTGTGAAAAATGAATTGTAAAGATTCAGCACAAATGCGCAACGATGCGTCGATTTTGCTTTCGTCAGTTTGATCAAAACGCAAGTTCGCAATGCGCGCTAAACGAGTATATTTCCAATTTTCGTGTTTCGTTGTTGGAAAATCGCTTGTGTTTAAAAAGTCGAAAGCGGCGTTAACCTTATCATCCGGAAAAGCCAATGTTGTGCTTGCCAAATTCGCACGAAAAGCAGCTAATTTATTTGTTGAAATTACTTCTTGCATGGCTTTTTTAGTTTGCGTCCACTTCGTTTTTAATCCAATCGTAGCCTTTTTCTTCTAACCAGGATGTACCATCAGTACCAGTCGTACCGGTGGTACCGGTCATACCGGTGGCAG
>CAZWSY010000010.1:0-65360 GCA_964636775.1 uncultured Lishizhenia sp. | reverse complement strand
GTACGCAGCATAATTTTTTTTCAGTTTTTGCTTGTTTAAGTCATAGAATACGGAGAAAGTTGAAATTGGACAATGAAGAGTGGTGAGTTGAGGCCTGAGCGGAGTCGAAGGTCGAAGTGAGCGAAGTAGAGGCCTGAACGGAGTTGAGGCCTGAGCGAAGTCGAAGGCCGAAGTGAGCGAAGTAGAGGCCTGAGCGAAGTCGAAGGCCGAAGAGCTAAGATTTCTTTGGATTCTATTTCCCCTTTGCTTTGAAAACGATAATCACCGTATAAAACATAATTTTTAAATCAAGAGCGATACTTCGATTTTTGAGGTAAAGCAGATCAAACTTCATGCGTTGCAACATTTGTGCAACATTTTCTGCATAACCGAATTTCACTTGTCCCCAAGAAGTAATTCCTGGTCGAACTCTCGTAAGATGAAGGTATTGTGGTTCGATTTTAACTATCTGGTCGATGTAAAATTGCCTTTCAGGACGTGGACCTACCAAAGACATGTGTCCCAAAAGAACGTTGATAAATTGCGGAAATTCATCTAGTCGGGTTTTGCGCATAAATCGCCCAATCGGTGTTATGCGTGGGTCGTTTTCTGAAGATAGTTGTGGACCAGCAGCTTCCGAATTCACATACATCGTTCGAAACTTGATGATTTTAAAAGGTTTGCCACCCAATCCGATTCTTTCTTGTAAATAAAATATGGGGCCTTTCGAACTTATCTTTACTGCAATTGCGCTAAAAAAATAAAGCGGTGTTAATAAAATTACCGCAATAAATGCCAGCACTAAATCCATTACACGTTTTAATTTTTGTTGCCAAAAAGGCATAACATCCGTTACGATTTCCGTGAGCAGTGCACCGTAAATATTGCTAAGTCTAACATAACCTGAAAGCAAAACATACATATCAGGCAAGACCTTAATGCGTAATTTTCCATTGTCTATCCGTGAAACAATTTTTCGTAAGCGCTCGTGGTCGGAACTTTCAAGTGCGATAATTACTTCTTCAACTTTTAGTGAATCAATGGTTTTTTCAAGAATTTCAAGATTACCTAAATTTCTAAGGCAGTTTGAAAGTTGGAAATCAGAACCGTTGATGTTCAAATAGCCTACAAAATCAAAAGTATTACGTGGCATTTGTTGTAATTCCTGAACAATTTCCACCGCTTTTTCATTCCCGCCAATCACTAAAGTTTTAAAACCATTACCCGGACGTGAAACATAGTGAACAAGAAAAGTTGTCAATAAAATACGGAAACCTGAGGTTGCTAGAAAGTGAATGCCAAAAAGCAACAGAATCGACTGATAATAATCTTGATAAGTAGTTACTTTATCATCAAGTAGTAAACCGAAAAAGAGAACTACAGTCCCAACAATTGTCGCATTTAAGGTTAGTGCCAAAGCCCGAACTCGGTACAATCTTCTAATTTCGTGATAAGTGCCTTGTAAATAATAGAGCAGAATCCAGAAAAGAGGAATCAATATTAGACCAAGAAAAACATTTCTTTCCCAAACAAACGTTTTCCCTTCAATCCATTCTTTACGCAAACAAAAAAACAAAAACCAAGAAATAAAAGCCGCAAACCAGTCTGCACCGATAAAAATACTCACCCACGACTTCTCCTTCATCCTTACAAATAAATTACTTTAATATTGTCCAAACGAATGGTAGTAAGTGTTTTTCCAGGGTCAATCATGGCGAAGAATGACGGACGAAATTCTGAATTGGCAGGAGCTGCTCCAACTAATTCACGTAAGTCAATGTAGATTTTTTTCCAATTTGTTGCTCCCTCTTCTTGCGCATTTAAACGGATGTAAATGTTGTTTTGAACACCTTGCGGAGAAACAAAAATCAAACCCGTTGTAACATTATTTGTGGTCAGGTAATCAATTTCCAAGTAAACCTCTCGACCTTTTGGTAAATTAATTGCTTGTGTGTATGCCACCCACATTGAATCGGTGCTATTCAATGTCACTTTTCCATAATTTACACCGTTGAAAGGCTGCGTATTTTCGTTTGAAATACCAAGTGTAGTCATCGAAGTATTTGGGTCATTTTCAATTTTAATATTGATATCCTCGAAATCTTCCTTCCAAATAGTGAGTCCATCTTTGTACATCGTTGTAGGAGTGATTTCCAGTGTATCATCTTGTACTAAAGTTCCCGAGAAATTGAATTCCTTTACAAATGGATAAATCTTTTTGCTCGCTGAAATTCCATTGTTGCGAATTGTTGGATAAAGTTTGATGTTTACTGGCCCTTTTTTCAAAATTGGAATAGTAAATGGCACTTGAAAAACACCAATAACCTCATCATTCACATACACCCAAGCTTCCTTAAAGTTTTCAGTTAACTCGCCCAATTCACCCGAAAGCGCTGGATTTGATTGTAAAATCCATTTATTGACTTTAAGCCAGGAAGGTCGTTCGTTGTTTTTTACACAACCCGAGAAAACCGTTATCAATAAAGCGAAAATAAACAATAAACGCATGGGCATTAAACGCATATTCAGAAGAAATATTTTTATAGAATTGGTCTAAATTCAGCGATTTTGTCCATAATCATTTGCGCTACGACCAATGCTTCAATTCCATCATTTAAAGTAACAATTGCTTCCTCCTTGTTAACGACGGAGTAATAAAAGGATTTCAATTCTTCTTCAATTGCATTGTTAGGAACTAAATCAGGTTTATCAATCGTTAGTTTGCGCGGATTTTTTCCTTCAGCAAGCGGTAAAATTAAGTCAAACGGGTCGGGTTCACCTTCCACTTTGTCTAATTTCACTACTTCCAATTCCTTGTTCAAAAAGTCCACACTTACATAAGCGTTTCGTTGGAAAAACCTGGATTTGCGCATGTTCTTCAGCGACAATCGGGAAGATGTTAAATTGGCAACACAACCGTTCTCAAACTCCAAGCGAGCATTTGCGATATCGGGTGTTTCACTCACAACAGTCACACCAGAAGCAGCAACATTTTTTACTTTCGAATTAACGATTTTCAAGATAATGTCGATATCGTGAATCATCAAATCCATAACCACTGGCACATCTGTACCTCGCGGATTGAACATTGCTAATCGGTGCGTTTCAATAAACATTGGTTCCTGAAAATAAGGAAGTGCAGCTAGGTAAGCAGGATTGAAACGCTCCACGTGTCCGACTTGAACAATTACGCCATTTTTTTGAACCAGTGATTTTAACTTTTCCGCCTCATCCAAAGTTTCCACAACAGGTTTTTCCACGAAAATGGATAGGCCAAGTTCAGCGGCTTTGGAGGCGTAATGAAAATGAATAGGAGTCGGCGCAACGATGTCGAGTACGTCAATCAAACCAAGTAATTCATCTATTTGGCTAAAAGATTGGACACCGAAAAGATGCTCAACCTCTTTCGCTGTTGATTCATCTGGATCATAAAATCCAACAATGGTGTACAAATCGCTTAACTGCTGTAAAATTCTTAGGTGAATCTTACCTAAATGTCCAACCCCAACAATACCAACCTTTAGTTTCAAAAGATAGAATTAATAAATACCTCGATTACTTTTTGTTTTGAAGAAGGTATTCAACAGCGGCAGCCGCATTCACAAACCCTCCACTTATGGAAACGTTTTGCATGGTTCCTTTGTTCTTTCCTTTTTCAACACCAGGAATTGTTATGGTTTTAGTGTAAGGGGTTGCGGTTTTCATCAATAATTCCTTCACTTCATGAGCTTTCAATTCTGGGAAGTAACTTCTAATCATTGCCGCCACTCCGGCAGTTGCAGGACAAGCCATACTTGTACCCGATGCATCACCGTATTTTCCGTCAGGAACAGTAGAATAAATATCAACTCCAGGAGCAAAAACATCAACCGTTTTTGAACCGTAATTGGAGAAGTTGGCTATTAAATCTTTTCCTTTTTTAGAACTGCTGCTTGCTCCCACTTCAATCCAGTTGGATGCGATTGTTCCATCAGATAAAATGCGTGTTGGATAAGAATCTTCTAAATCTTTGTTTTTTGCATCGTTTCCAGCAGCATGAACCAATAAAACGTCTTTGCTTTTCGCGTATAAAATTGCCTCATCAACAAGACCCTTATTCGGAGTATAATATTTTCCGAAAGACATATTAATCACTTTTGCGCCATTGTCAACCGCATATCGAATCGCGTTGGCAACATCTTTATCACGCTCGTCTCCATTAGGAACAGCACGTAAAACCATTATTTTAACGTTGCTAGCAATTCCTTCAATTCCAATTCCGTTTCCTCTTTTTGCAGCAATAATTCCAGCTACGTGTGTGCCGTGAAACGCATCTGGACCTTCGTAGCGGTTGCAACCATAAAAACGCTCCGTCATATCGGAAGGATTGTCTCCAACTAAGGTCATACGAAGTGAATCAACATCTAATTTGTCCATTTTCAACATTCCTTCGTAGGATTTCGCTGCACCAGAGATTTGGTCTTCAAATTCAGCAGGTTTTACCACAGCTAAAATTAAACCTAAGCGTTTTTTGATTTTAGTTTCTATTTCGTTTTTCGGTTGGTAAGCTTTATTTCCTTTTTTTGTAAATTCTCCGTTATTAGATGCCTTAACGTTTTGGATATAATCATTCAACACTTTGATTTGACCGTAGTTTTGAGCAGTTGTTGAAATTTCTTTGGTGTGGGCTTCTTTTAATTTCAAGAAAGCCTCGTGACGTTTTTTATCCTCAGCACTTAAATTCGAAAGGTCTTTTCCTTCGAAATATTTTGCTTCACTGCGGTACATTCTTGAAATTTCAAGTGCTTCTTGATCGATATCTCCACCCGGACCACCAAGGAAAGACCATCCGTGAACGTCGTCGATATAGCCGTTGTTATCATCGTCAACACCGTTTCCGGGAATTTCTTTTTCATTTACCCAAATCACATCTTTCAAATCGGGATGATCTGTTTCCACCCCCGAATCAATCACTGCGACAATCACCTCTTGTGGATTTTTTCCTTTTAATAATTCGTAAGCTTTTTCAGCACCTACACCATAAACTTTTGTTTTTTTGGGGTCTTTTAAATACCAATTAAGTTCGGCTTTAGGTTTTGCTTCAGTTGATTTTTGTGACCATGCAACAAGCGACGACAACACGAAAACGGGAATAAGGAGTTTTTTCATTCTTAAAATTTGGTTGGCGAAGTTAGTAAAACTTACTACAACAAACGTTTTAAGGTATTGACTTCAAAAACAAGCTTTCTTTATTAAATCTTAACAGTTTTTTTTGGATTAAGTAATTAATTGAAAAACTAATCTAATCATAACTTACTACTTAACAACTTACTACTTGGTAAGTTACCATTCAGTAAGTTTTATATCTTTGGGGTAAATCTGAGCTATGAAAGAGGAATTGTCGCCGTTTATTTTCGGTTCAACCGTTAGCCAATCTGGATTTACGAACAGAGAAGGTGATTTGGAAAAACTATACAAGAACCTTACGCAAGGCATCAACACCATGCTTATCTCTCCACGACGTTGGGGAAAATCCTCGTTAGTCGAACGATTAATCAATGAATTAAAAGTTAAAAATCCAGAAATTAAAGTGGTGAGTTTTGATTTGTTTTCTGTTGCATCGGAAGAGGAATTCCTGGAAATGTTTGCAAAAGAAGTGCTCAAAGCTTCCTCAAACGTTTGGCAAGATTGGTTGCAAGCAGGAAAAGATTTTTTCAAACAGTTGACTCCCGTTTTCAATATCGGAATAGATCCTGTGCATGATTTTAGTGTGGGATTTGATTGGAAACAACTAAAAAAACACAAAACCGAAATCCTTGAATTACCCGAAAAAATCGCGAAACACAAAAATTGTCGCTTTATAATTTGCTTGGATGAATTTCAAAATTTGGCTGCTTTTCCTGAATTTGAGAAGTTGGAAAAAAGTATGCGCGCAGCATGGCAACGTCAAAAATCGGTGAGTTATTGCTTGTATGGCAGCAAACGACGCATGATGACCGACATTTTTAATAATCCTTCCAAACCCTTTTACCGTTTTGGGGATATTATGTTGATGCAAAAAATCAAGCGCGATAAATGGACCTCGTTTATCCTTGAAGCTTTTGAAAATACAAACAAAAAAATTTCTCCTGAATTGGCGGAACGAATCCCCGCTTTAATGCAAGATCATTCGTGGTACGTGCAACAACTCGCACATTACACTTGGCAAAAAACACGAAAAAAAGCGACTGCAAAAGAACTTCAAGACGCACTCGATGAATTAATTCACACAAACACTCCCTTGTACATGCGTGAAATCGAGGGACTTAGTTTGACACAGTTGAATTTCATGAAAGCGGTCTCACAAAAAGCGGAGAAATTGAGTAGTGTGGAAACCATGAATAAATTCCGATTGGGTACATCGGCAAACGTCGTAAAAAATAAGAATATCCTACTAAAAGCCGACCTCATCGACGATTCTGAAGGGCAACTTTCCTTCCTCGACCCGGCTTTTGAACTGTGGTTTTTGAAGCAATATTTCCGGGTTGTGGTGAAGATTTAATACAACCCCTTCGTTCTCAACTCCTTATAAATCTCCGGTAAATCTTCGGGAAGGCTATCTAAATCCAACCATTCAAAGTTAAATTCATTTTCAGTTGCAAATTCCTTCATAACGCTATTTTGCTTGAGCAATTCCTGAATTAACTCCAAATCCTCACGGAAATCTATTCGCAAATCGGGATTCATTTTGAGTAATAACAACAAAACTTTTATTACTTTGGTGAGTAGGTAAGTCGGGAATTTGTAGTAATATCTTGGCTTGTCTTGCGCAATTAAATCACCAAAGGCTTTCAATAAATTATTTATCGCGTAAATCATCAACTCCACTTCACCATATTTATCCTTGGTGATGTTCAAATGATGCGTTATTCCTCCACTAATGTCTCTTAATTCATAATGAAAATCGTAGTCACTAATCTGCGGAACTTTATAGAGTTTTTGGCACTTTCTGTCAATTCGGGCTTTTAAATTTATTCGTGCTTCCTCAATGGTGTAGGGCATCAGCAACTCGAAATTCAAACGTTCAACCAACTTCAAATCGTGCTTAAGAAGGCGAAGCAACAATTTATCTTTCTCTTTTTCAGGTAGTCCTTTGATTGCTTCTTTCAGTTCGTTTGATAATTCGACAGCCATGTTTTTTTCTTCAAAACTAATAACCTCAGTTCGATTATTAAAATTGGATTCAGACCGATTAGAAACAATGAGTTACGAATAACGTTTTTGAAGATTTATCGGGATAAATCGAAAAAAAGTTGTGAAGTAAATCGTTGTTTATCAGCGGAATAAAAAAATCTCTTTGCATAAAAACCAGTTATACTGCGTTGTTTCCTCTCAATTTAGCCCGCTAAATTTTCGAGTAAACGCCTTGTCTAACAGATTTTATGTCAATCTGACCGCGAAGCAGCACCGGAGGTAATTTCAATTTTAAAAGCGAACTGAGGTTAATTTTCCCCTACCTTTGTTTCCTCGAAATCGAAAAAATGATTCAACGAATACTTCTTTATTTCCTGACAGCACTGCTCTTTTTGGGGAATGTGGGTATTCCAATTTTCAAACATGTTTGTTCAGAGGACGGTGTTTTTACCTCGCTGTTTATTCCTCAAAACAATCATTGTCAGGAAAAACCAGTTGAAGAACTTCCTCCTTGTTGTCGAGTAGAAAAAAGCGAATCTTGTGACTTAACTCAAGAAATCATCAATGAAGACGATTGTTGTCACGATGAAACAACGGTTGTGCAAATTGAAACGGACGAATTACAAAACGAGTTATTTAAATGGCATTTAAACACCGTTTTAACAGACTTTTCTAAGTGCATTTTTCCAACATTCGAATCGGTTAATTTTCAACTTTTAGCACAATATACACCACCAATCAACGGTCCACCAAAAGTGGATAGTGGAACAGCGCGTTTGGTGTTTTATCAGGTTTTCAGAGTCTAGAATCGGGAGAAATAGTGCCTTCAGTAGGCGGTTATTAAACTCATTCTTATTCTGAAAATCAATTTTATGAAATCTATAATCTTTTCGCTAATAGGGATTTGCGCTCCCTTTTTATTTCAAGCGCAACTAAAAGGTTTGGTGCAAGGTAGCGACAGCACAGGAAAACTCAAACCTCTTTACGGAGCAAAAATCAAACTCAAACAAGCAAACACGGGTGCAATTTCGGGAGAAGACGGCACATTTGAATTGGTATTACCCAAAATGCTTCCCGACACCCTAATTTTTTCCGCATTGGGCTATTTTCCCGACACAATCGTTGTGGATAAATCCGATCGATTTTCGGCTTTACATGTCGTGCTTTACAGTGCACAAATTTTACCTGAAGTTTTGGTGACTTTTAAGCGGCAATCCCACAGCATTTCTAAGATGAAAATTCTTCACGTTGAAGAACTTACTTCCGCTGAATTAAGAAAGGCAGCTTGTTGTAACCTTTCGGAATCTTTTGAAACTAATGCCTCAGTGGATGTAAATATTACGGACGCCATTTCGGGAGCGAAAAAAATTCAAATGATGGGACTTGACGGAGTTTACACACAACTGCAACTTGAAAATATTCCCTTTTTGCGCGGACTGGAAAGTTCTTTTGGACTCAACTCACTTCCCGGAACTTGGATTGAATCCATTCAAATAACTAAAGGAACTGGAACGGTGGTGAACGGTTATGAATCGATGGCGGGACTAGTGAATATTGAGGTGAAAAAACCTCAAGAAATGGAACGTTTTTTCGTGAACGGTTACCAAAGTAATTTTGGTCGCTCGGAATTAAATTTACACGGAAGCAAAATTTTAAAAAAGGGTTGGAGTACTGCAAATTTTGCTCATGTTTCCAGTGTTTACGGAAATATTGACCACAACCACGACGGTTTTCGCGACTTGCCACAAGGGGACAATTTGGCTATCCTGAACCGTTGGAATTTCAATGGAAAAAAGATGGAAGCGCAGTTTGGAGTCAATGCTTATCAAGATAGAAAGTTGGGTGGTCAAACGACCTTTTTTCGCGGAAGTCAAAACGAACCAAATCCAAGTGCAGCTTTTGGAGTGATGATGAATGCAAGACACGGAGAATTATTTGCCAAAACAGGATTTTTCGGTAAAAAACCCATGCAATCTTTGGGCGTTTTGTACAATCTCAAATTTCATGAAATGAACGGATTTTTTGGGTTAAGAAATTTTCAGGGTGTGGAAAAAAGGGCATTTGTTCAAGCGATTTACGATGATATTATTGGTTCTTCTGACCACAAAATCAAGGTTGGAACAAGTTTTCTTTTCTTAGATTTACAGCAACGAGCAGACCAACTTCAACAAAATCGTCAGGAGCAAGTTTTGGGTGTTTTTGGTGAATATACTTGGATGACGCCAAGAGTTACGAGTGTCTTTGGCGGAAGATTAGATTACCACAATTTGTTTGGTTTACAATGGATTCCGCGTTTTCACGCAAAAGTGATCCTTGATGAATTCACGGATTTAAGGTTGACAGCAGGAAAAGGATGGCGTATTCCGAACTATTTGATTGACAACGTTTCACTTTTAGCCAACGCAAAAACATGGATTGCGCCACAAAATTTATTACCAGAAATCTCATGGAATTTCGGGGGATCAATCGTTCGAGAGTTGAAGATTGCGGAGAGAAAAGCGAGTTTGAGTGTAGATTACTATCATACTTATTTTGAAAATCAATTGGTGGTGGATCGCGATGAAGATTGGAGCAAGATTATTTTCACAAATCTCTCATTGGGTTCATATTCCAACAGTTTTCAAACGGAATTTAGTTTCGAGCCAATCAAAGGTTTCGAAGTTAGAGCTGCTTATAAATTTCTGGATGTCAAGGCGATTTATGGTGGAGAATGGCGCCAACAAGTGATGATTCCACGACATCGAGGCTTTCTGAATTTGGCTTATCAAACGAGAAACAAGCGTTGGGAATTCGATTGGACGTGTTCCATTTACGGACAAAGTCGTTTACCCATTCAAGAAAATTTAGACGTTCCAGGAACCTTTTTCAATGATGAAAAATCACCTGTTTATCCAATGATGAATGCACAAATTACCCACAATTACAAACGCTGGGAATTTTACGTAGGAGGAGAAAATCTTACACGTTTTCGTCAGGCTAATCCTATTATAGATGCAGCGAATCCTTTTTCCAACCGTTTCGACGCCACAAATATTTGGGGACCAATAATGAGTACAATGATTTACACTGGATTTCGTTTTCAGGTGAAGCGGAAGAAGTTGGGGTAGGTTGGGAAGTTTGTATTTGATTATTTTGAGACTGGAAGAATTGTTGGTTGAAGCATAATGAATTATTCCGGAAATAATAGGTTTTTAAAATCATATCTAGCTTAGAAACCAGAAATTTTAGAGAAAAAAGTTAAATTCGCCTATAGAAAAGTATGGCAAATTCAATAAAATTTATGGTAGATGATAGTGGCACAAAAACATCTGCTGTTGTGCCAATAAAAACGTGGATGAAGCTAAACGAAGATTATCAAAAATTACAAAAAAAATTTGAATTATTTGTCGGTTTAAAATCAGCAATACAAGAAACCTCAAAGGCAAGGAAAACTGGGGAGAAATTACAGACTCTAAAAGACCTCCTGAATGATAATTTGTGCTAGACTTTATTCTAAACCATCATATAATTTCCCAAACCTAATTCGGCTCTCTTTTACTGACTTTTTGCACTAAAGACATAATCTACAGCAAGTGCCTTTTCCTCCAAGGAAAAATTAAAACCTACCTTTGCGGAAATGAATAAAGAAACCCTCAATTCAAAAATTTCAGCGCCGCAAACTAAGGCTCAGGCATGGCTCCACGCTTTGCGATTGAGAACTCTTCCACTTTCCATCTCAGGAATTTTAGTTGGTGGAGGATTGGCTTACCTCCTTTTAAAAGAAGAAAATCAGGTGGAAAGTAAAGGATTTTGGCTGATTTTTTCGCTGGCACTTTTGACAACGGTTGCTTTTCAAATTGTTTCTAACCTCGCTAACGATTTAGGTGACAGTGAAAAAGGAACCGACAACGCACAACGCATTGGTCCAACCCGCGCCGTTCAAAGTGGATTGATTTCACAAAGTCAAATGCGTGGTGCGATGATTTTTAGTGCCGTTGTTTCTTTGCTTTTAGCCGCAGGAATCATTGTATCAAGTGCTCCAAATTTAAGTAGCGATAGTATTGTGGGGTATGCCGTGCTTGCTATAGCTTGTGTTGCAGCAGCCATAACTTATACAGTCGGAAAAAATGCTTACGGTTATCGTGGTTTGGGTGATGTAATGGTGTTTTTATTTTTTGGTTGCGTGAGTGTAATGGGAACTTTTTCGCTTTTTGGCTTTGGCTTACAGTTCATTCCACTTTTAGGTGCAATTGCTGTTGGGGCATGGAGTACTGGCGTTTTGAACCTCAATAACCTACGTGACCACGAAAATGATTCAGTTTCTGGAAAAAGAACTTTAGTCGTGAAAATGGGATTTGAAAAAGCGAAAGGATACCACACTTTTTTGATGTTGTTTGGGGTAATAAGTTGGAATTCACTAGTGACCATTTTGGTATTCTACACAGGAAATATTTTGTTTTTACTGTCCGTCATTCCAATTTTTGTATTGTTGACCCACACTTTGCGCGTTCGGAAAGAAACAAATCCTCGAAATTTAGACAAGGAACTCAAGGTTGTTGCACTTTCCACTTTTGCTGCGTCCTTGATTTTATTTCTGGGGTGTTTGGTTTGAGGAATAGGACTTGAACATCGTAAATTATCCAAAATCATTTTTTTATTTATCCGAAAACTTTTTAGTCATAAGCGCCGAACGGGAGAACTTAAAAGTCTAACATACCCACTCTCTTTTGGTTTCCCAATAATCATTCTTCTTCCCAAATTCTAGTCATAATGTCGTGAAGTCATAAAGTCCAAATATCCTTTAGTCCTAATACGCTGAGGCGGCCGTAAAGTCCAAAAAAAAACAAATTCAACCCGAAACGGTTATTTTTGGGGCAACACAAAAGAATATGAAGAAAATAATTTTTGGAACGCTTTTCATTTTATCCAACCTGGTTCTTGCACAGGACTTATCGGTGGAAAAAATTTGGAAGAAATATGAATTCTATGCAAAAGGAGTTGAAGGTTTTACTGGAACTGCCGATGGCGAACATTATCTCAGACTTGATGACAAAGGAAACATTCTTAAATTTTCAATTATTGATTCGAATCAACCGGGAAAGATTTTTATTTCGAAAAGTGAACTTCTTCACAAAGGAAAAGCAATAGATTTTGACGATTTCGAGTTGAACCAAGACGAAACCAAAGCACTTTTCCTTGTGAATCGTCAATCTATTTACAGACGAAGTTTTACAGCCGAATATTTCCTTTTCGACTTGAAGACACGACAAGTTCAAGCTTTAGATGAAAAACGTAGTCCACAAACGCTAGCATCCTATTCCCCTGATGGAAAAAAGGTGGCTTATATTTTCGAGAACAACTTGTATGTAAAAGATTTGGCTTCTGGAAAAGTGACTCAACTCACAAAAGACGGACAACAAAATGCAATTATAAACGGTACAACGGATTGGGTTTACGAAGAAGAATTTTCCATCACTAAAGCCTATGATTGGTCCTCTGATTCAAAGTTTATTGCGTTTTTGCGTTTCGATGAATCCAAAGTTCGCGAGTTTACAATGTCGATGTATGGTGAACTTTATCCGAAGTTATACACGTTTAAGTATCCTAAAGCTGGTGAAGACAATAGTAAAGTAAGCGCTCATATTGTAGCAGCAACAGGGGGGAAAATCGCCAATATTAATTTAGGAAATTACGAATACATTCCTCGAATTGATTGCTCAACCAACCAAAATGTGGTGATTTTCCAAACGATGAATCGACACCAAAATAATTTGAAATATCAATCTGTAAGTTTTAACGATAAGTCCTTTAAAGCCAATGTGTTTTTTACAGAAGAGTCTAAAACGTACATTGATTTGGATGAATACATGATCTTTCTAAGCAAGGAAAATGCGCTTTTGAGGACAAGTGAAAAGGACGGCTTTAAACATCTTTACAAATTAAATTTCGATGGAAAACAAACCCAAATCACAAAAGGAAATTGGGAAGTTATTGATTTTTATGGAGTTGACGAATCGAATAACACATTATATTTCACTTCAACAGAGCAAGGAGCAATCAAGAAAACGGTTTACAAAATCAATCTGGACGGAAGCGGTAAAACACCAATAAGTACTTTGGATGGATACAATGATGCTGATTTTATTGCTGGTTACAAGTATTTCGTTCTAAATCATTCTGATGCCAATACACCTCCAGTTTATTCGCTTCACAAAGCTAACGGTGAGAAAATCCGCGATTTGGAAACCAATGAATCCTTGAAAAAGAGAATGTCTGAATACAATTTAACAAAAAAAGAATTTTTGACCATCAATGCCAGTGGAGTTGATTTAAATTGTTGGATAATGAAACCGAAAAATTTTGATGAAAAACGTCGTTATCCTCTGTATTTCCATGTTTATGGCGGTCCGGGACATAATGAAGTGCTTGATTCTTGGGACGGAAACGACTATTTCTACCATCAATTATTGGTTCAAAATGAATACATTGTCGTTTGTGTTGATCCGCGTGGAACAATGTATAGAGGGGAAGCATTTAAGAAAAGTACTTATTTACAACTTGGAAAATTGGAAATTGAAGACATCATTAACACTGCAAAGTATTTCAAAAGTCAATCGTATGTGGATCAAAATCGAATTGGGATAATGGGGTGGAGTTACGGCGGATTCATGGCTTCATTGGCAATAACAAAAGGTTCAGATGTTTTCAATATGGCGATTGCGGTTGCACCTGTAACGAATTGGCGTTTCTATGACAACATTTACACGGAACGTTTCATGCGAACTCCACAAGAAAATGCTGAAGGTTACGATCGAAATTCACCTATCAATTACGCCGATTTATTGCAAGGAAAATACTTTCTAATTCATGGTTCAGCCGATGACAATGTACATTATCAAAACGCTCTTGAAATGGTGAATGCACTCATAAAAGCCAATAAACAATTTGATATGTTCATCTATCCAAATCGCAATCACGGAATTTACGGTGGAAACACAAGAAATCAATTGTTTCAGATGATATTTAACTACACTGTGAAAAATCTTTAACACTTCGAACAAATTTAAAGTGCTACTTGTCATTTAAAAAAAATTAAAGATTGCTGTTGGTAAACAAAGTTTACTAATTTAGGCACATCAATTAACGAATAGAAAACAAATAAACACGAAACACATGGCGGAAACAGCTAAAATTGAGCTTGACGGGAAAGTGTATGAGTTGCCGGTTATCGTAGGAACCGAGAATGAAAAAGCAATCGACATTTCCAAATTGCGCGACTTATCAGGGTATGTTACCTTGGACACAGGTTACAAAAACACAGGCGCAACAAAGAGTGCAATCACTTTCTTAGACGGAGAAGAGGGCATTCTTCACTACAGAGGATACTCTATTGAACAATTGGCAGAAAAAGCTTCATTCATCGAAGTTGCTTATCTCCTTATTTACGGTGACTTGCCAACACAAGCACAATTGGATGATTTCCAAAATAGCATTACAAAACACACCTTGGTTCATGAAGATATGAAACAATTCTTTGAAGCGTATCCATCTAAAGCGCATCCAATGGGTGTACTTTCTTCCATGGTAGCTTCTTTGGCAACTTTTTACCCTGAGTCCTTAAATCCTAACAGAAGTGCTGAGGCTAAAAATTTGACCGTTCATCGCTTGTTAGCGAAGTTGCCTACTTTAGCTGCTTGGGCTTACAAAAACTCAATGCGTCATCCTTTTATGTATCCAAAGAATGACTACGATTATTGCAAGAATTTCTTGTACATGATGTTTGCTATGCCAACAGAGGAATACCATGTTGATCCTGTAATCGTTGACGCGTTAAATAAATTATTAATTCTTCATGCTGACCACGAACAAAACTGTTCTACTTCAACTGTGAGAATCGTTGGTTCATCTCAGGCAAATTTATACTCTTCTATTTCAGCTGGTATTTCAGCACTTTGGGGTCCACTTCACGGTGGGGCAAACCAAGAAGTAATTGAAATGTTGGAAAAAATCAACGAGGATGGTGGTGATGTTGACAAGTGGGTTGCAAAAGCAAAAGACAAAGAAGATCCATTCCGTTTAATGGGCTTTGGACACAGAGTTTACAAAAACTTCGATCCACGTGCAAAAATCATTAAGAAGGCATGTGATGATGTGTTGGAGAAATTAGGAGTGAACGATCCATTATTAGACATTGCGAAAAAACTAGAACAAGTTGCATTGGAAGACGAATACTTCAAAGCGCGTAATCTTTATCCAAACGTAGATTTCTACTCAGGAATTATTTACAAAGCAATCGGAATTCCAACTGACATGTTTACCGTAATGTTCGCAATCGGACGTTTACCAGGATGGATTGCTCAATGGAAAGAAATGACTGAAAACAAAGAACCAATTGGTCGTCCAAGACAAATTTATGTTGGTCAAGTAAATAGAACTTACGTGGATATTAGTCAACGTTAATTCCTTAAATGAAAGTAATGAACCACTCTTCGGAGTGGTTTTTTTTTGTCCAAGTTTAACTTTTTCCTGTAAGTTTCGTTTGATATTATCAAAATCAAATTCTCTATTTTGAAACAAGTCTTTTTAATTTTTACAGTTTTATTCATCTTAACATCTCCAACTATTAGCCAACAAGTTCCTTTTTCGGGTGAGTTGGTTTACAAAGTTCAACGTGTGGACAAATTGGATTCGACCTTTTCCCAAGTTTTGATTTACGCAAAAGATTCCATACTGAAAGTTGTTTCTTTTTCTGAATTGCAAGGGCGTCAGGAATTAATCAAACATTTACGACTTCAAAAATCTTATCTTTTGGTTGAAATTAATGGACAAAAATTAGCCATTCGAACAAATGAACACCTTCAAAAAGATGCTTCTGTAGCCAATAACTTTCAACCAAAAAGGGGAACGAAACGAATTGCAGGTTTAAAATGTCATAAAATGATTTGGAAACATCCATCTCTATCCGAACCACTTACATTTTATTATCACAAAAAAATCAGTGCCAAATACGCCAATGTTTACACTGAATTACCAGGTTTGCCCGTTTTGTATTTCCTTCCAACTGAGAATGGGTTGTACCGCTACCAATTAATAGAAATAAAGCACACAACTCCACCAATTTCACTTTTCCTTATTCCTCAAGAATACCGTCGTATTTCTTTTGATGAACTCAATGAAATATTGGGAGCAGGGGAATGAAATTGAAAATATCGCATACGGACAGCGAATTTCAAAATCAAAATTGGATTTCAACATGTTAAATTTTCTCTTGACAAATAAGAGAAGAACTATATTTTTCGAATGCTCACAAAAGAACAATGGTTGTTTCAATTTTCGTTCTTTATAAGATTAAAGTTTATTTATTCCCTAATTGTCATTCAAAGCGGAAGATAACGGAATATTAATGTCCGAAGTACAGTAAAACTTCAAATGCTTAACTTCGCCCAAAAAATCTGAATGCGCGTTTATCTCGACAATGCAGCCACTACTCCATTAGCTCCCGAAGTGCTTGAAGCAATGATTCCAGTTTTAAAAAGTGAGTTTGGCAATCCCTCTTCTACTCATTTTTATGGACGTAACGCAAAGGCCTTGATTGAAACTGCTCGCCGTGATATAGCCAAAATGTTAAATTGTCTTCCAGCAGAAATCATCTTCACCTCAGGCGGAACGGAAGCCGATAACATGGCCATTTTTGCCGCAGTTGAAGAATTGGGGGTTAAGAGAATAATCACAACTAAAATCGAGCATCACGCCGTTGGACATACCGTTGAATTTTTGGAGAAAGCAGGGGAAATTCAATTGGATTATGTTAACGTGGACAAAAAAGGAAATGTTGACCTATCGCATTTAGAAACGCTGTTGTCGGATGAAATACCAACTTTGGTTTGCCTGATGCATGCCAATAATGAAATTGCTACATTGGTTCCTTTGAAACGTGTTTCGGAGCTTTGCCGAAAATACAACGCACTTTTTCATTCCGATACCGTTCAAACTATGGGACATTACGCCTTTGATTTGAAGGAATTGGACATTGATTTCATAACTTGTGCAGCACATAAATTTCATGGACCAAAAGGAACTGGATTTTTGTATGTCAATAAAAGAAATAAAATTGGTGCATTCATTCACGGAGGAGCACAAGAACGTGGAATGAGAGGCGGAACTGAAAATACTGCTGGTATTGTTGGTTTACATACAGCAATGAAATTAGCTTACAGTGACTTGGAGGCTCATCAACAACACGTTTACGCTTTAAAAAAACATTTAATTTCAAAGTTGAAAGCTCATTTTGAAGTCCTCGACTTTCACGGAGAAACGAATTTTGATAATGCACTTTACACCGTTTTAAATGTATGTTTTCCGCCTACACCTAAAGCAGGTCTATTGCTGTTTACGCTTGATTTAAAAGGAGTTGCAGTAAGTGGAGGAAGTGCATGTTCGTCGGGTGCCACAAAAGGTTCTCACGTGTTAGAGGGAATTGGAGCTGATATGTCGCGTCCAAATGTGCGTTTTTCCTTTTCAAGATACACCACTTTTGAAGAAGTTGATTACGCTTTTGAACAAGTTGTTGGAGCCTTTGAACGCAATTTGTAAATCATGCAAAAAAGGTTGAAAGTTCTTACAATTTGCTCTTGGTATCCTAACGATTTAAAGCCAACTTTAGGCAATTTTGTTCAAAAACACGCCGAGGCAGCAGGTTTATTTAATGATAATATTGCGATGGCAATTTTTCCTTCTGAGGAGGAAAAGTCATTGAGAATTACAACAAACAAAAACGAGAAACTCACCGAATTTGTGGCTTATTATCCAAAGAAAACCAAGGGATTTAAGCCTTTTCGACTTTTTCAAAACTACTTACAACACCGAAAGGCTTTTCGAACTTTATTTCAATTGGTTAAAAAGGAATATGGACTACCTGATATTGTTCACTTGAATATTGTTTACCCTTTGGGAATTTGGGCCGTTTGGTTGAAATGGCGCTATGGAATTCCTTTTGTAATTACTGAAAATTCTAGTGGCTTTCATGTAACAAGTGACCATGCTTATCCACCAATAGTAATGAAACTGTGCCAATTTGTTGTGCGCCGAGCAAGTGTTTTAATGCCCGTTAGTGAAAACCTCAAAAAAAATCTAAAACGGTTAGCACCCAAAGCTGAGTTTAGAATCATTTCTAACGTGGTGGATGAAACGCTTTTTAGACCAATTAAAGCTGAAAATTCAAGAAAAAAACTAATTCACATTTCAACGGGCGTTGACAGTATCAAAAATTTGAGTGGAATGTTGCGTGTTATGCAAAGAATTAAAAATCAGAATATTTCTGTTGATTTAGACATTGTAAGTGATGGCGATACAGCATACGCAAAATCACTTTGCAACGAGTTAAAATTAGATGATGTGGTGAAGTTTCACAGTACGAAAACCACAACTGAAATAGCAGAAATGTTATCACAAAGTGACGCACTGTTGATGTTCAGTAATTACGAGAATTTCCCTTGCGTTATAGCTGAATCGATGATGTGTGGTAAACCTGTAATCAGTTCAAATGTTAACGGAATTCCCGAGCATGTCAATGAAACAAATGGCATACTTGTTAACCCAAGAGATGAAGAAGCTTTGACTAAGGCTATTGTTTTATGGTACGAAGGCAAATTAAAATTTGAAGCGGAAACCATTCGAGCTTATGCAGAAAAATATTTCGGCTATCGTTCTGTTGGACAGCAATTTGATTCGGTATATCGCTCGGTTTTAAAATTGAGTTGAGATGGCGCTTAGAAGGTTTTCAACATTTTATTTGGCGGTTATTAACATCACCTCAAGTTATTAACATATTTTAAGGAATTCCTTGTCTTTACACTATTTTAGGCGCCAATTACAGCGAATGCCTATGTGTAAAAAGTTACTTTTCATCTTTCAGGTGATATTTTTGGGTGCAGCCTTTCAGGCCATTAATGCCCAAGCCAACATTCAAGTCCGAGTGATTTCAGTTGCAGTCAATAACAATGTTGATTGTGATGGATTTGTTTCGGGCGATTCGGATTTTGCCTTTGAATATGCAGCGACAGACAATACTCTTGGTTTAATAAACAATAGTCCCGCGGCTTTTGGTTTAACAGGAGATTTTAATTTCTCGTTCAAAAACAATGATAATGGACCTTGGTCTTTGAATGTAAATGAAGTTTTCTTCAATCATGATTATCAGTGTCCTGAAGATGTACCTGACACCATTGTTTTCTCTTGGCAAGGTTACGAAAATGATGCTCCAATTGTGAATTGGGATTTACTTGGGAACTTATCCGAATTGAGAACGAATCCACAAATTCAAAATATTTTAACGCCATTAACTACAGGTACAACAGGACCTCAAACCTTTACTGCCACAGGAACAAGCGGTTGTGGTACTCAATCTTACACAATAACAATAGAGGTTATAAGAACTGACTTGAACTTTTCAATCATGCAGGACAATATCTGTAACGCTCTTTTGATAACTGCTGATGATCAAATTAATAACTACGCTTTTTGTGGTACTTACACAACCGAACCAGGCGAACCAATGTTTGAAAGTTCAGGAAACGCAGGACATGGAACAGCTTGGTTTTATTTCACGCTTCCTGCCAATTCATCAGGAAATATTCGCGTTTCAACTGACCTACCTGAGACCAATTTCGGTACAGAAATCGCCTTGTATCATGCCGCTGATGGAATTGGTTGTCTACAAGGAACGAACAACTTTTCTAATCGTCAAATCCAAAAGAAATTCAACTATTTGTCCGAACACTCCTTTGCCGATGATGATATACCTGTAATTGCACCACAAGGAAAAGCCGTTGGTAATTGGAATGGTGGGCTTATTAGTGAAGGTGACCCCTTAATTCCAGGTGAAACGTATTACCTTCAATTTACAACCGACGCGCCTAACCAAAAAGGTTCAGTAGGAATTCGAATTACTGATTTAGGGGGAACTCCGTCTAGTTTCAACGACATTCCTTGTACATCACCAACTATTCCTGAGGTAACTCCAACCACAACTGTTTCAAGTGAATTGACCAACGCAAATTCACCATCCTTAACATTAAACTACTCGCGTGCGTCCGATAGAGAGGCTGGAGCACCTTATACCAGTACGGATGCAGAAGATTTTGTTGCTTATTTATACACACCTGCACCTTCCACAACCAATACCATTACAAATAATGTTTGGTTCAATTTTCAAGCACCTTTAAGCGGTAGATTGTATCTAGAGGGTGAAATTACTGGATTATTGAACATCAGTGAAGCTGAGGATATCGCACTTTATGGTTTGGATTCATCTTTTGCTCCTGGTCGTCCGCAAGACTTATTTTGCTCTAACCTTCGTCAATTAGCGGCTGCAAGTGGAAGTGTTTCAGGTTCATCAAGAACGGCAAAAATTATGGCTACATGTTTGGAACCAGGTTACACGTATTACGGCACCCTAGATCCGCAAACAGTATCATCAGTATCAACTGGAAAAGTTTGGTTGTATGACCCTAGTGAAGCTGACCCGATCAATAATGCTCCTGGAAATGACATTCTTTGTTTGGCAATGGAGGATACTTTATTTGAGGTTCCAGTAATTTTAGATGGATTAAATCCAACCTTTCAAGCTGTTGCAGGAACAAACAAATACGCTTGCCGCGAGTATTTAGCGGGTGAACCATCTGTTCATCCTGATCCTTCTCAAAGAGCTGACCAAACAGTTTGGCATTACTTTACTGCTCCACCTTCTGGCTCAATCACAATGTCGATTCGTGCTTACGTTGGGATGAATAACTTAAGATACAATATCTATGAATTATTCAATGGGACAGATTGTTATGGTGGATTAGGGGGGAAAACATATACAATTGATGGAACTCAAGCAACAAGTTATATTTCCCCAATAATTTCAGGAACCGCAGGATTTAGCGGCGCTCAACAATCTGCATGTTGTTTGGTTCCTGGAAAGAAATATGCGATACAAATTGACGGTGCTTCTCCAACAGACATTGGACAATATATTATTGAATACATCCGTGAGGTGAAAAGTGATGCTGGTGATATTTTTGCGGTACTCGATGATGGAGATTCTGTGAAAGTTACCGTTCCTACCGACACAGCTTTCGTTTGTTTCGGTGAAAATCTAACTCCGGGAATTTTACTAAATGGAATTGGTCAATCGACAGCTGATTTACCTTTGTGTGTGTTGCCGGGTTACTTGTTGCACTCTTCTCCAGTTATTCCGACCACTCTTACGCAGGTTTCTATAATAGATAGTATTCAATCTTTAAATGCAGTCTTCACCAACAACACAAGTGGTGATGGAAGTTTCGGAAATCCGCTCTTTAACACAGTTTATTTCTTGTCTCCAGCGGCTGATCTTCCTGCTTCGTGGGGTACCTTTAGTTGTGGAAGTGCAACGATTGAACAGGGAATTCCAGTTGTTTTCTTAAGACCATTAGATATTCAATCCTCGTATAACAATGATTTGTGTCGTGCAACTTTTTCAGCTACAGGAGGTTTGAGTGGATATAACAACCAACCTTATAACTACACAATTACAAGCCCTCTCGGTGCGGTTGTACAATCTGGGACTTTACAACCAAATACACCGCTAAATTACGTTGGCTCCATTCAGGGAATTTACACGGTAGTTATTTCTGACGGACATTGCGACCAGACATTCACTTTCGACGCCTCTAATTGTGGTGATCCTTGTGAACCAGCAACGTACAATGTAACTAGAACTATTTGTCAAGGTGAAAGTGCATTCTTGGGCGGTCAAAATCAAACGGTTTCAGGAGTTTATACTGATATTTTTGTAACTCCTCAAGGTTGTGATAGTACAGTTAACACAACTTTATTTGTAACCCCTGCGATTAGTGTAATTTCCGAGGTGAACATTTGCTCTGGTGGTACAATTACTGTTGCAGGAAATGTTTACACAGAGCAAGGTATTTATGTGGACACCTTACAGAATATTTCAGGTTGTGATTCGGTTGTAACAACAGTGGTTTTTGTAAATCCAATTGATAAATTTAACGCACAAATTACAATTTGTGAAGGCGAAACCTATCAGCTTGGAACACAAGCCCTGACTACTTCAGGATTATATGAAGAAGTTTTAACAGCCACAGATGGTTGTGATTCGTTGGTGATTTTAGTGTTAACAGTAAATGATTGTTCTATCGTGTTTGAAATCAGTAACATTCTCACTCCTAATGACGATGGACAGAACGATACATGGCGTGTAAGTGACCCTTCTCAAATTGCGGGTTGTGATGTCGCTATTTTCAACCGTTGGGGCCAACCAGTGTACAAAACGAATGACTACCAAAACGAATGGGCAGGAACGAAAAACGGTGAACCGCTTCCTGATGGTGTTTATTTCTACGCCATCAAGTGTTCAGATAAAGAATACACGGGTTCAATTAATTTATTAAGATTCAAAAAATAAGTAACCTCCCAAATAAATAGAAAAATGAAAAAGATAATCGTTTCTTTAGCTTTGATTTTGAGTGGGATGGTTCACGCTCAGCAAATGCAACAATCCAATACTTACGGATACAATCGCTACTCCTTCAACCCCGCGTATGCAGGAGCGAGTGGATGTACAGAAGTAATGTTTTCTCACTTAAATCAATGGGTTCGAATTGAAGGTGCGCCAGTTACAAGTATGTTGAGCGCTAACACGAGAATTGGAAAACAGCTCGGGATTGGTGGACAAATTTTCATCGACAAAATCGGAATGCTACAACAAGTTTCAGGTTTAGCTTCTGCATCTTACGGTTTTACTTTCGCTCAAGAACATAACGTTAGAGCGGGATTGTCACTTGGATTTAACCAATATCGGGTTGACCCAACAAATGCAGTTTATTTCGACCCGAATGACCCAATTATCAACGGTGGAGTTCAAGCTGCTGGAGCTGTGAATACTGAATTCGGTGTGGCATATTCGTGGAGAAAATTAGACATTGGAATTGCGTCAAAACAATTTATTCAAGCTTACTCCAATTTTGGTTACCCCGGATTAAATGGTTACGGAATGCGTCGCCACATGAATATTTTTGGTTCGTATAATATTGACATTAACCCAACTTGGACAGTTCGACCTTCTGTTTTTGCAAAAGGAACAAACAACGGCTATCAATTTGATTTCAATGCTGACGCGATTTACAAGAATTTCATAACTGCTGGTTTAGGTGCTAGAACTGGTGTGGGACTTATTGCAAGATTAGGTGTTTCCATTCAAGATTTTTTCTTTGTTGGTTATGCTTATGAAACACCGATGTCGAATATTGCCTCCTATAGCGCAGGTTCACATGAAATCATTCTTGGCTTGAAATTCTGTAAGAAAGAAAAGCCGAAGAAAGAGATTGTGAAAACGGAACCTAAAGATTCTATTCCGCAATTGGAGCCTCGTATTGATACCGTTTACATTACTAAAGTTGACACTGTCGTTATCGAAAAAGTGATTGAAAAAATTGTAGAGAAAACAATTACTCAACAACAGCAACAACAAAAATCTATTGAAGAAAATCGAGATGTATTAGATAAAACGGTATTGTTTGTTTTCGATAAAGCAGTAGTTCAAAAAGCATCAATGGGTGAGTTAGAGTCTATCATCAATATCATGAACACTTATCCTAATTTGAAAGTGGTATTGGAAGGTCACACCGATGCTAAAGGTGCGGAATTGTATAACAAAGAGCTTTCCAAAAATCGCGTGAATGCGGTTCGTGATTATTTAATCATGAATGGTGTTGATAAAAAACGTATCATTACAACCAACTATTTTGGTGAAGCTAAACCAATTGATTCAAACGAAACAGCAGACGGACGAAGAAATAACCGTCGTGTAGATGTGAAGTTTATCAAACCATAAATTTTGAATAATTCCACTTATGATTAATTATTTGCATGTAAAAATTCTCCGTGGATTTCAAATGAATTTTTAATGCGTCATGTGAGGGATACCTTGGTTTAACACCAATAGAGATTCAAGTTGTCTCAAAAAAAATTCTAACGTTGCGGATACATTTTGTGTCCGCAACGGTCAAGAAAATTTTTAAATACTAATGTCCATAAATTGTATAATGTTGTCCATTATTAATTGAGACTATGCAATCATTGTGGTATTAAAAATTTAGCCAATAATTTAAACCGAGAAAAAAACAAACCTGAACTTAAATTTTCAGAAAAATAGATGAACTTCGAGAAAGTTTGATTTTCAAAAACTTGCATTTTATAGTTGAATTTTTGTTAACCCTTTCTACTTTCTTGCCATTGAAAATATACTTTCTTTTGTTTTGGTCGATTGGGTTCTGGCTCAGTTAAAGGTTCACAAAGAACAAGGGAATTGTTACAATCTTCTGGTAGTTTCTGATAGAGTGCTGTCCCTTCTGATTTCCAAGCAATCATTTCATCGCTTACAGTTTTGATGATTTTTGCGGGATTTCCTACAACTAAACTTCTTTCGGGAATGTTCATTTTTGCGGGAATAAAACACAAAGCACCAACAATACATTCTTTCCCGATTTCAACATCATCCATCAAAACGGCATTCATTCCAATTAAGGAATTTTCGCCAACTGTTGCACCATGAATTATCGCCCCATGACCGATATGCGCCCCTTTTTTCAGTGTAACAGTTGTTCCTGGAAACATGTGAATAGTACAGTTTTCTTGCACATTACAGCCATCTTCAATGATTATTTGTCCCCAATCACCGCGTATTGCCGCGCCTGGTCCAATATAAACGTTTTCACCAATAATCACATTTCCCGTCACTGTTGCTTGTGGATGAATAAAACTTGAAGGTTTCACAACAGGGATGAATCCGTTAAATGAGTAAACAGCCATTACAAAAAATTAAAAGGTGAAAATACAAGTATTTGTTTGAAGATACAATGTTACATTTGCCTAAAACGATTTTTATGAAACACCAATTATTTTTCGCGCTTTTGTTTTTCTGTTTTGGATTTAAGTCTCAAACCCGTTTAAATCTGGAGGAATTTAAAGTCAAAATGAAACAGCCTAACGTACAGATTTTGGATGTTAGAACGGCAAAAGAAGTGGCTGAAGGGAAAATTGAGGGAGCGGTTGTTGCCGATTATTTCTCTCCAAAGTTTCTGGAATTGGTTATAGAAAAATTGGATAAAAAGAAGCCCGTTCTAATTTACTGTGCAGCAGGCGGAAGAAGCCAAAGTGCGATGAAAGATTTGAAAAAAGCTGGATTTAAAGAGGTTTATGATCTCATTGGAGGATTTGATGGTTATAAGCCTTAGGGTTTGAGTTTGTCATTTAATCAGAATTGACTTTATTGTATCCATAAGCGAAACGAAGATTATATGTCATTTCTTTATGCCATTATGGAACGCTATTGTAATCATTAATTGAAATAAAAAAAGCGACCCGAAGATCGCTTTTAAAATTTGTGCAACAGAATTTAATCGTTGTAAATCTGTTTATATTCTTTTTGGTATTTCTCCAAAATTTTCTTTCTACGCAGCTTCAATGTAGGGGTTAGTTCGTCACCTTCCACTGATAATTCTTTCGGTAATAAAACGAATTTTTTGATTTGCTCCCAATTTCCGTATTCCTTATTAAAAGTTGAAACTTCACTCTGAATTTGGTCGATTACGTCCTGTTTTGCCACCAATTCTTCGTTAGATAAATTGGAATAATCTTTTCCATTTCGCGATGCCCATTCTTTCACATAAGCATAACTTGGAATGATAAACGCCGCAGGGAATTTCTCTCCCTCTCCAATTACCATGATTTGCTCGATGAAACGAGACTCTTTGAACTTGTTTTCCATAGCTTGTGGTGCAACATATTTACCACCAGAAGTTTTGAAAATTTCCTTTTTACGGTCTGTGATTTTTAAGAATTTACCTTCTTGGAAAACACCAATATCGCCTGTATGGAACCAGCCGTCAGCATCCAAAACCTCAGCTGTAGCCTCAGGATTATTGTAATATCCCATCATCACGTTTGGACCTTTGACAAGGATTTCTCCATCTTCAGCAATTTTCACTTGAACTTTATCAATTAAGGTTCCAACTGTTCCGATTCTTATTCCTTGATCAAATGAATTTACTGAAATCACTGGAGAAGTTTCAGTCAAACCGTATCCTTCCAAAATCGGAATATCTGCTGCAAGGAAAATACGCGCTAAACGTGGTTGCAAAGCTGCACTACCCGATGCAATCGCGCGAACGTTTCCACCAAGTGCTTCTTGCCATTTTGAGAAAATTAATTTTCGAGCAATTTTCAATTTAAAGTGGTACCATCCTGATTTTCCAACAACATCGAATTCCTCTGCCAATTTCACTGCCCAGAAAAACAAACTTCGTTTCAAACCTGTTAATTCGTCTCCCTTCGCCATGATTTTATCGAAAACCTTTTCAATCAATCGCGGTACCGCCGTAAAGACATCTGGTTTAACTTCACGAATATTGTCGCCAATCGTTTCTAAAGATTCTGCGAAATAAATCGAACAACCAATATACATGTATAGGTAATGTAACATTCTTTCGTAAATGTGACAAACTGGTAAGAATGTCAATACTTTGGAACCGTTGTCGGCAGGAACTCTATGTTGACAAGCCTCAACGTTTGACAAAATATTATTGTGTGTCAACATTACTCCTTTTGGTTTTCCCGTCGTTCCAGAAGTATAAATAATGGTCGCTAAGTCTCCATTTTTAACATTGGCCATTCTTTCCTTCACTTGTTGTTCGTCAACCTGGTCGGCAGCGTTTTCAAGTTTTACCCAATTCACCGCGCCGGCAACTTCATCGAAAGTCATAAAATGCTCAACCGTTGGTGTGTCACCTTTGATGTTATTCATCTTGATAGACAACTCTTCATTACCCACTACGCAGATTTTTACGCCCGCATCATTCAAAATAAAACGGTAATCATTCTCTGAAATATTTGGATAAAGCGGCACCAAAATCGCACCAACTTGCTGAACAGCAATATCTAGTAAGTTCCATTCGACCCTGTTTGTACTTGCAACAGCTACTTTGTCATTCGCCTGAATTCCGTGAGCAATTAAACCTCGGGAAATTCGCATTGCGCGCGCCAAAAAATCTTGGGTACTTACACCTTTCCAATCGCCATTAATTTTGGTGACGAACATAGTGGAATTCGGGTAGTTTTTGAGTTGGTGATAAGGAATATCAAATAGTCTTTCAGCATGAATCATAACACGGTTTTTATATTAAGCGTTCCGAAAATAAACAAAAATTTAATACTCACAAGAAAACAACCGAAAAACCCCAAATTAAGAGAACTCCAATTACATTAACCACAAATCCAACTTTAGCCATTTGGTGGATTTTTAAATGTCCTGAGGAGAAAATAATAGCGTTCGGTGGCGTTCCAACAGGCAACATAAATGCACAACTTGATGCCAAAGCTAAAGGCAAACAAAGTTGAAGAACAGGAATTTGACTTTCCAAAGCAAACGCCGCGACAACGGGTGTAAAAATCGTCACTAAAGCCAAATTGGACATGATTTCAGTGGCGAAAATACCAATGATTACAACCACAAATAGAATCAAAGAAATTGGAACTCCTTTGTAGGCATTTAATACGGTAGTTATTTCTGCTATTACCCCGTTTTTTTCCAAAATCATTGCCAAAGCCATACCCCCACCGAAAAGCAACAAGATTCCCCAAGGTAATTTTTCTGTGTCTTTCCATTCCAATAAGGGTTTGTTTTCAGATTTACCAGGAACAATGAACATTAATATTGCTCCAAGTACAGATGCACTTTCATCTTTGTAACTCCAGCCCGTCCAAATTTCAATCCAGTCGCGGAAAGACCACAAAAAGATAACTACTCCAAAAACAGCCATTGCTCGTTTCTGCTCGTTAGTCCAAGGTTTGGTTTCAAATTTATAATCGTACTTTTCAAAACGCTCCTTTCCAAGTGAAAAATAAAAAAATAAAAATGTACCAAATAGAAGGGAAATAGAAACTGGCATTCCAATTTTCATCCAATCAAAAAAGCCAACCTTGATCTGATAATTAGCTTCTAGTAAACCCGCCATTTGTGTGTTTGGTGGCGAACCAACCAAAGTTCCCATTCCTCCAATACTTGCTGCGTAAGCAATTGAAAGTAAAAGCAATACTGAAAATTTCGAATTTCGTTCACTTGATGGCATTGCTTCAATAATCGCGACAGCCATTGGCAACATCATCAGTGCGGTTGCAGTGTTAGAAATCCACATACTTAAAATGCCAGTACTCAACAAAAAACCCATTAAAATTTGAGGTTTTGAATTGCCAACCAAACCAATAATTCGTCTTGCAATTTGCTCGTGAACATGCCATTTTTCCAACGCAAGCGCCATAACAAATCCTCCAAAAAACAAGTAAACGTTGTTGTTTCCATAGGCTCCTGCTAAATCCGCAGGAACAAGTAACTTTAATGGAACAGCAAGGATTAAGGGCAAAAGCGCTGTCACATATATAGAAACAACCTCAAAAATCCAAAGGTAAATCATTAGCCCTCCCAGTGCAATTGCATTCCATTTTGGATCTTTTGCACCGGTTAGAAAAATTACCAACAAAAAAAGGAAGACACCGAACACCGCCAGCATCTTCCTCCAATTTAATTGCATCATGTTCGGAAAATTATCCGTTTAGTGCATTCAGTTTGTCCACAAAATCATCGGCTTTAGCTTCCATGTCCGCAACAATCTCCCGGAAATCAGCCTTAGACTTTGCCAAGTGAATTCTCGCTGCAAGCGTGTTGTAGAAATCCGCAGCTTCGTTTGTTAAGTTGTCGCTAGACTCTTTTTTTGAAGGATTCAATTCTTGGATGTAGAAACATTCATCAATCACATCATTTACCAATGCGTTGAAGTTTTTCTTAAGTTCTCTTTTGTTTGCCATTTTGTAATTTTTTCCAAAAGTAAGCACACCAACTGAAAAACCACCTTTCTACGTAAAAGTTGTTTCTAACCAATCAAAGTGATTTGTACTATTCAGTGTGATTTGTCCTTTTTAACAATGAAATTTGGCTGTTTTTAATTAAAGATTAATTTTAGCCAACAATTCTAAACCATAAAACATGAAAGAAATAAATAAGAATTGGTTGCTTGCAATGATGTTAGGGTTTTCTACTCTAGGATTTAGTCAAGTTACACCAGCGGAAGAGGAGGAAGAAGATTACTCGAAGTATGAAAAATTTAACACCGACGAATCGGTAAAGCGCTATTGTACCCCAAAAGTGGTGGGTTTAAGTCCTGCCAAATTGGTTACGGTTGGTTACGAAATGGCTTTAGGACACAAAATCAATCATTTAGGTGGTGGACTAACTCCTAGTCAAACTGTTGGAAACGTGAATAACTATCATGGATTGGTGTTAGGTGCAAATTTACCGGTATTGTCCAACAACAAAATCTTAATTAACGTTGGTGGAAATTTTGTGAACTCCAACTACAGTTTTAGTGACAGTTCGCTTTCAAACCCTTTACTACAATCTGTTGACGAGGGAATCAGGACATTGGGATTGAATACAACGATTTTCAAACCTTTAAATCAAAAGAATTTCATTTTGGCGTTTTTGTCGGGTGAATACAACGGAAACAACACCTTTACTTCCTGGCATTCTTTAGGATTGACTAAGTTAACTTTTGTAGGTGTTTATGGCTGGAAGTTCAACGATCGTTTTCAATTTGGAGTTGGAGCAACGCAAACCTACCGCGCAGGTGGAAAAAGTTTCTTGCCTGTTATCATGTACAATTACACCTCAAAAAATGAAAAATGGGGAATTGAGGCCTTGCTTCCCGCACGTTTCCACCACCGTTACGCTTTTAACAGAAGAACGATGTTGCTAACAGGTTTTGAAATTGTTGGGGCGAGCTACCATTTGGCGAATCGCAACGGTTATTTTCCAGCGTCGGGTGCTTTAGGTGAGGTTACCGATTACAAAGACAACAACATAGAATTAAGAAGATCTGAAATTCGTTTGCGTTTAGATTTCCAAAGAGCATTATCTGATTTTATTTGGATAAGCGCACAAGCAGGTTACATTGTGAATTATAGATACAACGTGGATAGCGGAAATTTCTATCGTGGCCCTGGAAGTTCAGGTCCTTTTGTGATGGAAAATGACGTTACTTCGGCTCCATATTTCCAATTAACCTTGAATTTAGTTAGTCCGTGATTTAAAAACGCACTTCATAGAAGAGAGCCCGAGTATAACTTCGGGCTCTTTTTGTTTTTACTTATCAAATTATGTATTGAACGCCTCCACTAATTTCATTCTATTTCTTTTAGGGTTTGTTTGCGCTTGTAGCACCAAGACTGCCATGAACTTTCGATTTCTCTGGCTTTGAATTGTTTTATTTTGTTGTTTAAACGACGTTTAAATATTGTTTGAGAGTAGGAATCTTTAATAAGTGGAGTGATTTTTTGAAGTTCGGGGATACTATTGTCAGACAAGGATAAAAGATAGAAAATATCAATCTCAGCATCGAATTTTTTGTTGTTTTGAATAATCATGTTGTCCCAATTTATGAGCGTAGCAAGCATCAAAGTCAAAAAAAACGACCATCCATTAAATAAGAAAATGTAACTGTTTTCGCGGTTTTGAACAATTTTCAGAATAGTTGATATAAGACCTAAAGCTGTTAAGAAAGTGTAAGTATAAACTCCAATTCGCTTGTAAGTCAAACCATAACTTTCAATGTATAAGTGGTTTTTAACAAGAACAGCGAAAAGCAACACCATATTTTGGAATATCCATATCAAGGCAAGTGATTTCAATGCTTTGTTGTTTTCTTGAAAATTCAAATTACCACGAAAGAAAACAAGGATCAACGCAATGGATAAAACGATGGTAAATATTAGCGTACCAACTCCGCGGTGCAAATAACTTGCGAAGCTCACATTTTCAGGTAATTGATGTCCATTGAAGACAAAATTTAAATCCCCGATGTTTACCACCAAAAGCATAATATTGAGCGTTATGAGAGTCCATTTTGCAAGGAATATTTCGTCACTTAAGTTTATTTTGTATTCTAAAATTGAAACGTCATTTTCATCCGTTTTTTTAATTTTTTGTCTTGCTTTGTTATCAAATTGCCCAAAATATTGATGGCTTATTGGCTGAATTAACGCGTAAGAAATCCAAGCTCCCCAAAAGGTAAACATGAGCCAAGGAAAAGAAATGAAGTTTAGATTTATTTTGTTTGTCCAAGCTTCAAAAATGGGATTTGAACCTCTGTACAAAAGCAAAAAGACAGTGAGAATTCCTCCAACAATTATTGTTAGAAACAATTTTCGCCATTTCGCTGGTTTCTTTTCTTGATTGATTATCCAAAGTTCGATTTTGGAATAATGCTTGAAAGGTGCAACCAACAGACTTGAGCCTCCTTGTAAGAGTGCTGTAAAAACTGAAGTTTGTTTGTTAAGCGATATGCCTGCAACAATTAATGTACTCAGCATTACCGCAATTATCGACAAAGTATTGCCATAATAAATCAAACTGAGGTTTGCTAACTGAGAGGCAATTAAAGCACTAATCCACGTTTTGTTTTTCAAAATTTCAGGTCGATTGTAGGCACTAAAAGCGGCTATTAAAATACTGAAAATTGAAAGGTTTAGACCCAGATTTTGATTGTAAAATAAAGTGCTAAACCCCAAGGCAAGCAAGAGAATTGAAATTGGCTTTGTTTTCATTTTTATTTGATTTTAAGTTTAAAAAGAACTTTGAGACACAAAGTATAAATACAAAAAAAATTTATTGACCTCGTTTTAAAAAAGCTTCCAACGCATTCAAATGTTGCGTAAATGCTTGTTTTCCAAAGTCAGTGGCGGTGTATGTGGTATTTGGTTTTTTACCAATAAATTGTTTCATAACCATAATGTATTCTAGTTTTTCCAATGCAGTAATATGACTCGCAAGGTTGCCATCAGTTACGTCGAGCAGTTCTTTCATCGTACCAAAATCCACTCGTTCATTCACCATAAGAATAGACATGATTCCGAGTCGTATTCTGCTTTCGAAAGCCTTGTTAAGTGGTGCTATTAAATCTTTCATTTGTCGTATTTCCAGTACATTACAACACCATAAACAATATGTAAAACGCCGAAACCAAATGCCCAAAACAAGAGTCCGTAACCAATGTAAATAGATGCGATTATACCCAGAATAATTTCTGTTATACCTAAAAATTGAATGTCGTGCAGTGTGTATTTTCCAGCATTAAGTAAGGCTAATCCGTAGAAAACAAGTGTTGCAGGTGCGATTAATCCAAAAATTCCATGATAAAATAAAACAAGACAAAAAGCACCTCCAGCGAGTAAAGGTACTGCTAAGTGAAAAAGCAGACGCTTTGAAGTAGAATTCCAAACTTTTTGATTTTTCTTCTTTGCTTTGCGAAGCGTAAAAAATAGCCCTGAGCCTAAAGCAAATATTAATACCAAAGCACCATTTAAAACAAAGAAAATAAAAAATGAGTTGTTAAGGTTGCCGTTATTGTCGTAAGCTAAATCGTAATATCTATTGTCTAAAAAATCGATTTTTAGATAAATATATGCCGCAAACGAACCAATCAAGGCACAAATTCCGGCAGCTACACCCGACAAACCACTTAAAGAAATAAACTTTGTTGATTGTTCCATTATGGAACGTATTTCAGATAAATGGTCGAGATGAACTTTAGAGTCTTCCATAATTAAAGTACTTTGAATTGCAAAGTTAAATTCTTTTTTGAATTAAGAACTTTCCTGAAAAAAAGGTTTGCAGATTTTTCCTTTTAATTGGTAATGAAATAGTTTATAGTGTATCTAATTTGATACAGACCTCAATAGAATTATACCTAAAGAATCAGTTTGTAAAATTCCTGACTTCATATTGTTAAATGCCTCAGCGACGGCAAGAATTCAAAGAAAATTTAGGTTGAAAATTTTCCACCTTCTTTGGTATAAAAACTGAAATTTAACAAAACAACCTACTTTCCCAATCCTTCACTTCGCTTTCTGAAATCAAATTGGTTTGTTGCAAGTATTGAATCGTCGTCTTGAAAATCTCTTTGTTCAGATGGTTTTTGTAATTCCAGTCGGTTTCAATCAACCAATTTTGAACTTGCGCGAGACGAAGATTATAACGCCAAGCAATGATTTCGTGTGCTTGTGGATTTTGTTTTAACTCCCATGCCTTTGCTTGAACGATTTCGGAAATATTACTAAATAAATCCAAATTTTCAGGATTAACAAGGTCTCCCCTTACCGCAATTACAAAACATGGCCAAGGAGTTACAACCTCATCAATGTATTTACATTTACGTTGTTCAGTGAAAGGAAAGGTGGTGTATTTTTCCCAAAGAAATCCTTGTGCTTGGTCGTTGTGAAGTGCCCACAAACCCCCATAAACATCACCCACCACATTAAATTTCAGTTGTTCCAAATCCCAACCTTCCTGCAAAGCGCGGACATAAACCATCAAATGAGAACCCGAACCTTCTCGTGATATGGCAAAAGTTTGTCCTTTCAATTGATCAAAACTTTGAATCGGGCTGTGATAAGGCACATGAATTCCCCAATGTAAAGGAGAGTTAACGTAAATATTCAAAATCTTGGCATCCAAACCTTGTAGAATCGACTTTGTAATTCCCTCTGTGAGTAGAACAGCTATATCTAAAGTTCCGGTTTGTAACCCTTTAATCATTTGACCTGTTCCACCTGTCATGTCCGACCAATGTAATTCTATTCCTTCATCCGCAAATTTCCCTTGTTCAATTGCAAGTCGCCAAGGCAGGTTAAAATGTTCAGGTACACCGCCAATTTTAAATCGTTTCATTTGTTGGATTTTTAGTCGATAAATTGTTTTTCATGTAATCTTTTGTAGTAACCGTCTTGTTGTAGAAGTGTTTGATGATTGCCCGATTCAATAATTTTTCCTTTTTCCAAAACAACAATTCGATCGGCATTTTGAATGGTGGAAAGTCGGTGAGCAATAACAATGGACGTTCTTCCTTGTGTTAATTTTTCGGTGGCGGATTGAATCAATACTTCAGATTCATTATCCACACTTGAAGTGGCTTCATCAAGAATAAGAATTTGAGGATTGTACACATACGCACGTATAAAAGCCAAAAGTTGTCGCTGGCCAACGGAAAGAACACCTCCCCTCTCCCCTATCACATAATCGTAATTTTCAGGGAGTTGCATAATGAAATCGTGGGCACCAACTGCTTTTGCTGCTGTAATAACTTCCTCTCTACTAATAGTTGGATTGGATAAAGTTATGTTGTTATGAATGGAGTCTGAAAAAAGAAACACATCTTGTAAAACGATGGCGATTTTTTCACGAAGTAACTTCAAATCAATGTCCTCAATTTTGGTTTTTCCAATCGTTATTTCACCTTTTTGGTATTCATAAAAACGTCCTAAAAGATTGACTATTGTTGATTTTCCTGCACCAGTTGCCCCAACAAAAGCCACAGTTTCACCCGGCTGAATAACGAGGTCAATATCGCGCAAAACGTAATCTTCTCCTTTGTAGGCGAAAGAAACGTTATTAAACTCAATTTTTTGATTAAAATCTACGTCTGTCAGTTTTCCGTCCGCCTGAACTTGCTTATCCTCGTCCAAAATCTCAAAAATTCTTTCAGCACGGACTGTTCCTCTTTGAAGGATGTTGAATTTATCAGCAAGTTGTCGAATAGGTCTGTAAAGTTGATAAATCCAGAGTGTGAACGCGATGATTTGTCCGTACATCTCACGAATTTCGGTTTGATTTTTTCCTCCAACTTTTAGTGCACCCCAAACCAATAAAAACGCAATAGAAAGTGAGCTCAACAACTCTACAACAGGAAAGAAAATGGAGTTAGCCCAAACCGCGTTAATGTGTGCTTGTCGATGACCTTTATTGATTTCTTGAAAGTTCTCAAATTCTTGTTTTTGTCGATTAAACAACTGAACTACAGCCATTCCTGTTAGTTGTTCTTGAACAAAAGTGTTCAATTTTGTGACTTGTTTTCTTTCCAATTGAAAGGAGGAGTGCATTGCTTTGGCAAAAATCCGCGTTGCAATAATCAATAGTGGAATCGGAATTAAAGTCATTAAAGTCAATTGCCAATCTGTTGCAATCATTAAGGCGAGAATAAAAAACAAGGAAATCAAATCACCTGAAATGTCCATTATGCCAGCGGAAAAAACTTCTGTTATAGCTTCTAAATCGGAAACAACTCTGGTAACTGTCGCGCCAACAGGTGTTTCATCGAAATATTTCATTCGAAAAGAAGTAAGGTGTTTGAAAATTTTGGTTCTCAAATCACGAATGACGGATTGTGCGAGTAAATTGGAATAATAAGACCCCACTAACTGCAAAATTCCTTCCATTGCCAAAATTCCTAAAATCATTAGTGACCATCGAAGCAACATATTAGCATTCTTTGATTTCACTAAAAATTGGTCTATCATTTCACCAATTAACTTCGGACGTAAAGGACCAAGAAAGGAGAGCAAAATAATACAAGAAACGGCTATTATGAAATAGGTTTTGTACGGTTTTGCATAAGCGACCAAGCGACTAAACAGACGTAGATTTATCGTCTTTTTTTCTGACATGTGGCAAAAGTAACGAAACATTAAAGTTTGGGATAGGTTAGTGGAAAGTTATTAAAGAATGTCTACTAAAGTTGTGAAGTGCTTTCGCCGCGGAGGAGTGCTAATTTCCTACCACCACAAATCAAATCATTTTCATCCCCCATGGTCTACTTTTCTATCCTCTTTGGCTCGACGGATTTCCATTCTCAGTTCTAAGTTTTCAGTTCTAAGTTCTCCAATATTCGCACTTTGACTTCCCTTACTTCGACTTCGCTCACTTCGACTTCCCTCACTTCGACTTCGCTCACTTCGACTTCGCTCAGTGCAGCGCAGGCCCCCACTCTCCACTCTCCACTCTCCACTCTCCACTCCCCACTCTCCACTCTCAGTTCTCTCCGCCGTGGCGGCTCTTATTGCCTCACAAACCCCTTGTCTTTTATTCCAAACCTAAATTTGAAACAATTGATTTCTCCAAAAAGAATAAAACTCTATCTTTGCACCTCAATTTTCAAAAATAAAACGTTGTGGGTGTCAAAATTTTCTCCGGTCGTGCTTCACTTAACTTAGCATCCAACATCGCAACTGACTTCGGTATTCCCCTTGGAGATGTGAAAGTTACAGTTTTCAGCGATGGAGAATTTCAACCTTCTTTTGAAGAAACCGTTCGTGGACAAGACGTTTTTCTGGTACAATCCACGATGCCACCTGCTGAAAATTTATTGGAATTGCTTTTGATGATTGACGCAGCAAGAAGGGCTTCTGCTAGAAAGATAATTGCTGTTATCCCTTATTTTGGATTGGCAAGGCAAGACAGAAAGGACAAGCCTAGAGTTGCTATTGGTTCAAAATTAGTTGCAAACATGTTGATGGCTGCTGGCGTTGACCGCGTAATTACCATGGATTTACATGCCGATCAAATTCAAGGTTTCTTCGAGGTTCCCGTTGACCATTTATATGCTTCTACTCTTTTTTTAGAGGAAATTGAAGCTTTGAAAAGTGACAATCTCATTATTGCAGCTCCTGATGTTGGGGGTGCAAAAAGAGCAAATTCTTATGCTAAAAACTTAAAATGTGGTTTGGCTCTCTGTCATAAACACCGTAAAAAAGCTAATGAAATTGCAGAAATGACGGTAATTGGAGATGTGGATGGTAAAGATGTAATTCTCATCGATGATATGTGTGATACGGCCGGTACACTAACTACTGCATCGGATTTATTAATCGAAAGAGGTGCAAAAAGTGTTCGAGCATTTTGTACACATGCCGTGCTTTCTGGCCCTGCTTTTGACAGAATCAATAACTCGTCACTCACTGAACTTGTAGTTACTGATACGATTCCATTAAAGCAAAAATCCGATAAAATTAGAGTGGTTTCTACAGCGCATTTATTTGCCGATGTAATCAAACGTTTGATTAACAATGAATCCATTAGTTCTCACTTTGTAATATCTTAAATAAATAATAAATGAAAACAGCACAATTGAGCGGTTCTGCAAGACAGAACGTAGGGAAAAAGGATGCCTCCGCACTTCGCTCAGCGGGAATGGTACCTTGTGTGCTTTACGGGCAAGGTCAACAGACACACTTTGCAGTAAAGTTGACCGCTTTGGAAAAAATCGTTTTTTCTCCTGAAGTTTTCCAAGTTGAATTGGATATCGATGGTAAAAAATCAGTAGGGATAATCCAAGAATTGCAACAACACCCTACCAAGGATACCATTCAACACGTTGATTTCCTTGAACTTGACGAAAACAAAGAAGTGAAAGTGAAATTACCTGTTCGCATCGTTGGTTCTTCTCGTGGTGTAATGGCAGGTGGTAAGTTAATGACCGTTTTTAGAAACTTACAATGCGTTGGTTTGCCAAAAGCTTTACCAGATGCTATCACTTTGGATATCACAAAATTGCGCATCGGACAATCTATCCGTGTAAAATCAATTGAGATTCCAGGAGTAAAATTCTTAGATCCAGCAAACGCTGTTGTAGTTGCCGTTAAAATGGCTCGTGGCGCTGTTAAAGGTGCTGATGTGGGTGATGACGACGAAGATTAAAAATTGAACGAATAACCATGAAAAAGGGACTCTCAAAAGGAATCCCTTTTTTGTTGCTTTGTTGAATTTGACTTGAAAATTAAAAACTTATGAAATAGTTATGACCAAACTTTCAATGTAAATGTGTTAGTCCATCATTTTTAGGCTTTTACATCCTAGACGCTCACTTCGGCTCCGCTCAGTGCGGCGCTCACCTCGGTTTCGCTCAGTGCGGCGCTCACTTCGGCTCCGCTCACTTCGGCTCCGCTCAGTGCGGCGCTATTCAATTTTCACCCTTCATCTCTTTTTACTTCTTTCGTTAAATTCACTACATCCGATAAAATATTCGTCCAAATTTCCTTTTCGTTAAATTCTATGTGTAATTTTCACACTTATTAAGATAATGAGTAATTTTGTAACTCATGTTAGAAGTGTTAATTACATCCAAAACGCGTGTTAAATTGTTGGTCAAGTTCTTTCTTGAACCAGACTCTGAGGCCTATCTACGTCAATTAGCGGAGGAATTTGGAGAAAGCACCAATTCTGTAAGGGTAGAATTAAACCGTTTAACAGAGGCAGGACTGTTAACTTCGACCCAGCGTGGAAATACAATTGTTTACAAAGCCAATCAAAATTTCCCTCTTTATCACGAAATAAGAAGTATAGTAAGTAAAAAGGTGGGGATAGAAGCTATTGTTGAGGATGTCATAAAAAGGTTAAAGGGAGTTGAAGAGGCCTATTTTAAAAATACGATTTTTCAAGCAAACACCTCTTCACCGACTATTGAGCTGTTGATAGTTGGAAACGACATCAATTTAATTGTTTTACACGACCTAATTGATAAAGCTCAGTTCCTTTTGAATAGGAAAATTGTCGTTGAAGTTCGTCCTAGGGATGAGTTTGAAAGTTTAAGTGAAGTTGACAGGGAGAGGTATGTATTATTTTGGAGGAGATAAGTGAATTGCACATATGAAGCATAAATCAAATCATATTTTATTATAAAACAAAACTATGTTATTTAATACTCTTCAATTTGGATTGTTTTTTCCTTTAGTTTTTGTGCTCTATTGGTTTGTTTTTAAGAACTCCTTCAGAAGTCAGAATATACTCTTAATTATTGCGAGTTATTATTTTTATGCATGTTGGGATTGGCGTTTTCTTTTCTTATTAATCTTTTCCACCTTACTCGATTATTCGACCGGTATTTTAATGCACGATTCGAAATTTGGAAGTAAAAAATTTTGGTTTTGGTTAAGTATAGTTGTAAATCTAGGATTTTTGGGTGTTTTCAAATATTATAATTTCTTTGCAAGTTCATTTCAAGAAATGTTTGCTGCGTTCAATGTTCACATTGATATATACACATTAAACATTATTCTTCCAGTTGGAATTTCCTTTTACACGTTTCATGGACTTTCATATGTAATTGATATTTACAAAGGCAGGATTGAGGCTGAAAGGAATTTTGTTGACTATTCATTATTTGTTAGTTTCTTTCCTTTATTGGTAGCTGGGCCTATTGAACGAGCAACGCATCTTCTTCCTCAGATGAAAAAAGAAAGAACCTTTGAATATTCAAAAGCAGTTGATGGATTAAGGCAAATACTTTGGGGATTATTTAAAAAAGTAGTTATTGCTGACCAATGTGCAGAATATGCAAACCAAATATTCAATAATTACGAGGATCACACTGGTAGTACGCTTTTCGTTGGGGCAGTTTTTTTTACTTTTCAAATTTATGGGGATTTTTCAGGCTACTCTGATATCGCTCTCGGTACAGCTCGCCTGCTAGGTTTTGAGCTTTTAAAGAACTTTTCTTTCCCTTATTTTTCAAGAGATATTGCAGAATTTTGGAGAAGATGGCACATTTCATTATCTTCTTGGTTTAGGGATTATTTGTATATCCCCCTTGGAGGAAGTAAAGGCGGAAAATGGATGCGGATTAGAAACACATTTATAATTTTTCTAGTCAGTGGTTTTTGGCATGGCGCAAATTGGACATTTATATTTTGGGGCTTTTTAAACGCCTTATTCATTATTCCAAGCGTAATTCGTAATACAAATCGTATTAATACCAATACTGTAGCGGAAGGTAATTTGCTTCCAACATTTAAAGAGTTAGTTCAAATTTCTATTACTTTCACTTTGACTGTATTCGCATGGATATTTTTTAGGTCAGAAAGTATGACACAGGCCTTGGAAATTGTTTCTGAAATTTTTTCCCCTTCCATATTTACAATACCCACAATCCACCCCATTGTTATTTCAGCTTTACTTGTAATTTTTCTGATAATTGAATGGCTTGGAAGAGAAAGTAAATACGCCCTTGAAAAAGGTTTGTTTAAAAACAAAATACTTCGATACACCTTTTATTATGCTGTGATTTTTAGTGTTGTTTATTTCAGTGGAGAAAAGCAAGAATTTATATATTTTCAATTTTAAGAATGATGAGAAAGTTTTTAAAAAAGTTTTTTGGATTTAGTTCGGTTTTTCTTATCCCTCTTTTTGTATTAATGGCAATCTATTTAAGCATGGATCCTTTTAAGGTTGTGTTTAGTCGTGAAACTTACTTTTCATCAATAAATCCTCCTAATATCGAATTAAACAAAGATTTTGTGAGTACTTATACCTTTATAAACAATTCAAAAAAAATAAGTTATAATTCCTTTATATTCGGCAATTCAAGATCTATCTTTTACGAAATAGACGATTGGAAAAAATTTATTGATAATGAAAAAGGATGTTTTCATTTTGATGCATCTGGCGAGGCAATTTATGCGATGCATAAAAAATTTGTTTTTTTGAAAGACAAGAATGTTTCCATGGATAACTGTCTAATTATTTTGGACTTTGCAACTTTAAAACAAATTGAACCCAAATCTGGACATTTGTCAATAATTGCTCCACCTTTAGTTAACTACTCGAACTGGCTTGATTTTCACAAAACATTTTTTGAAGCTTTTGTTACCCCGAATTTCTTTTTTGCACTAATGGACTTTAAGTTAAATGGAAAAGTAAAACCTTATATGACAAAAGATCATCTAATTGATGAACGTACTTTTTTGTATGACTTTAAAACTAATCAAATGCGTTTTCAGGAATTTGAAAATATGATATCAAAAGGAACATATTACACAGAAAAAAGAAAATCCGTTTTTTATGAAAGACCAGAACAGGAGAGAATCTCGGAACCAATAATTTCTGATAAACAGAAAGTACTATTAGAGGAAATGGCCCAAATTTTAAAGGAAAAAAAATCAAATGTCCGAATTGTTATCAATCCGTTGTACGATCAAAAGAAATTAAATCCAAATGATTTGAAGCAACTCAAAAGAATTTTTGGAAATGTTGTTTACGATTTTTCTGGGAAAAACCATATTACACAGGACTTTACCAATTACTATGAAACCTCTCACTACAGACCTCATATCGCATTGGAGGTAATGAGAACGATTTACAAAAAAAAATAAAAACAAACTATGAAAATTGACAATGGTATACCTAAGTTAATCGAGTTTAATAAAATAGGGTCTCTTGAACTCGGATTTTTATCAATTGCTGAAGGAAAAACCATTCCTTTTGAAGTCAAAAGGTTATTTTGGACTTACCAAACACCGGAAGAAATTGTTAGAGGAAGACACGCACACTTCAATACCGAAATGATATTGTTGGCAATGTCAGGTAGAATCATAGTCAACACTGAAATGCCTGATGGCAGTAAAGACAGTTTTATTCTAGATCGTCCAAATATTGGAGTGTATTTGCCTAAATTGTGTTGGCATACAATGCTATATCAGCATAATGCAGTTCAGTTGGTGATTGCATCAAGTAATTATAATGAATCAGATTACATTCGTAGTTATGACGATTTTTTAAAATTAAGATTATGATTCATCCATTGTCAGATGTACAATCGACTTCAATTGGAAAAGGAACTACTATTTGGCAGTTTTCGATTGTACTAAAAAATGCAGTAATCGGAGATAACTGCAATGTTAATTGCCATTGTTTCATTGAGAATGAAGTAGTAATTGGACATAATGTAACCTTGAAAAGTGGCGTTTATGTTTGGGATGGAATAACTATCGAAAATGATGTTTTTGTTGGACCGAATGTAACATTTGTTAACAATCCCTATCCTCGTTCAAAGAAATTTTTGCAGGTTCATCCTAAAACATTGATCAAATGTGGAGCAAGTATTGGTGCTGCAAGTACAATATTGTGTGGCATTGAAATTGGCGAGTTTGCTTTGGTAGGGGCTGGTTCAGTCGTCACTAAAAACATTCCCAATAATGCCCTCGTAGTAGGAAACCCAGCGCGAATCATTGGTTGGGTTAATGACGAAGGCGAAAAATTACAACAAGTCGAAGATTACTACATGGATTCGACAGGTAAAAAGTATTTTGTTGTTAATCAAAAACTTATAAAGTAATGAAAGTTCCTTACTTAGATTTGAAAAAGATAAATCAGAAATATGAATCTGATTTAAAAATGGCATTTAATAATATTATCGATTCAGGTTGGTATATTCTTGGTAATAATGTTGAGCTATTTGAAAAAGAATATGCTGATTTTTCGAATGTCAATCACTGTATTGGAGTTGCTAATGGATTGGATGCGTTAATTGTATCATTGAAAGCACTTGGAATTGGTAAAGGGGATGAGGTAATTGTTCCATCCAATACATACATTGCAAGTTGGTTAGCTGTTTCTTATGTAGGTGCGACACCAGTCCCTGTTGAACCAAGAATGACGACTTACAATATAAATCCAGAACTAATTGAGGAAAAACTTACTGATAAAACTAAGGCAATTATGCCGGTAAATTTATATGGTCAGATTGCTGAATTAGAGGAAATTGTAGCTATCGCAAAAAAGTATAATTTATTTGTTGTAGAGGATAACGCACAATCTCAAGGAGCATTTTACAAAGGTAAAATTTCAGGTTCTTGGGGTGATATTAATGCGACAAGTTTCTACCCTGGTAAAAATTTAGGAGCAATTGGTGATGCAGGGGCAATTACAACAAATAATGAAGCACTTGATAAAGTTTGTAGAACCTTTCGAAATTATGGTTCACAGAAAAAATACTATAATGAAGTAAAGGGAATAAATTCTAGGCTTGATGAACTACAAGCAGCGCTAATGTTGCCTAAGTTGAGAGATTTATCTTTTTGTTCTCAAAGAAGAAAAGAAATTGCTGACATTTATTTGAAAGAATTAGCAGATATTGAAGCCTTAATTTTGCCTCAACTTGCGGAAGGTGCAGATTCTGTTTACCATATATTTTTAGTGCGTACTAAACGAAGAGATGAGTTTGCAGCGTTTTTGAATGAAAACGGAATTGGAACAGTTATTCATTATCCAATTCCTCCACACTTACAGGATGCTTATTTTGAATTAGGCTTTAAAAAGGGGGATTTTCCGATTGCTGAAGAAATTGCGGAGACTTGCCTCTCATTACCTCTTCATCAGGAAATGACAAATCAGGAAATTGAATACGTTATCGAAACAGTTAAAAAATTCTTTTAATTGTGATGGATAAAATTCAATTTACACTTTATCTCTATTATTTGATGATTAGATCTTTTCTGATTAGGAAAAGAAATGTATGGTTGAATAAAACTAAAAAAAGTAAACAATTAAAACGAATTTTATTTCTTGAAAACCAACCTTCAGTGCATTCTGGGGCGCATTACCGTGTCGAAATTCTGAGAAAATTTTTTCAAGAAGAGGGTATCGAGATGGATGTACACTATCCTTTTAATCCTATTGAATTTAAAGAAAAACCTTCATTCAAAAGTTTCCGAAAACACCTTGAAAAGAAATTTGATGTTATTCGAAAAACTCCAAATTATGACTTGATAGTCGTACGTAGAGAATTGGTACACCAAATTCAGTATGGAAATTTATTTCTCGAAAAGTTATTACTAAGTTATAACGAGAATGTGATATTAGATATGGATGATTACATGCCTGATCTAAGGTCTCATTTAGCAAAAAGAAATAATAGTGTTTATAATCAATTAAATTTTTTTAATTCTCAAAAGAATAAACACTCCTTTGCTCTTTATAAATTCTACACTCTTGCAATAGATGAATTTAAAATTGCCCTAATTCAAGAGGGAACTGGAGTTTATGAGAGAAACATACATATTTTTCCGATGAGTTTAGATTATAATGATTCAATTAAAGAATATAAGGAGAAAAATAAAGTCGTAGGCTGGTTGTCACAATCAATTCATTTTAAAAGAATTGATAAAATTATACCATACTTAAATGCGGTTTATGAAAAATATCCATTTGAATTACACATTGTTGCAGATAAACCTTATTCTAATTCTGCGTTGAATGTACCTGTGGTTAATAAAAAATGGAGTTTGGAAAACGAAAGGCAAAACATGCAATTGTTTGATGTTGGAATTGCACCCATCGATAGTAATCAAGACTTAAAATCAAGAAAAGGTACCTTTAAGCTTATTCAATATATGGCACTTGGTATTGTAAGCCTTACAACTTATTTGACCTATTGTGACAAACTTATTGAAGAAGGAAAATCAGGTTTTTTAATTCACGACGAAAGTGATTGGGAATCAAAATTATTGCAGATATTGCAGTTAAGTCCTTCTGAAATGAATTCCATAAAAGAAATAGCTTTTGAAACGTTTAGAAAGACACATCACATTGATATTCAAGCGAATTTATTAATTGATTTTTATAAAAGTATTTGCCAATAAATATTAAATACATGATTCCGTTACTCAAAAAAATGGTTTTTGATATCAAAACGTATGTATCAATTCATTACAAAAATCGTAAGCGTTTTCCATCATCAAGAGTTGAGTCATATATTCCACAGCAATTAAAATTAGGTAAAAGAGTAGTGGTGAAAGAGTCCTGTTTTTTTTCGCACAAACTAAAAACGATTGGAAATGGCACGTATATCGGTAATGGCACTCTAATAATGAATTGCAGTGAAATTGGCAATTTTTGTTCTATTTCACACAGCGTAAAAATTGGAATGGATAATCATTTATTAGAAGGTATAAGTACTAATCCATTGGTATGCGCAATGCCAATTGGAGAATGTACGATTATCGGACATGATGTTCTCATTTCAGCCAATGTGGTAATCATGTCCGGCTTGAAAATTGGAAATGGCGCGGTCATTGGGGCAAATAGTTTTGTAAATAAAGAAGTTCCACCTTATGCTATTGTGGCAGGTTCACCGGCTAAAATTATTCGCTTTCGATTTGATGAAGAAAAAATAGATAAAATTGAGCATTCTAAATGGTGGGAAAAAGACATTGAAATTATTCTTAAAAATAAAGACAAATCTTCAGATATTGACACCTTTTTAAAGTCAATGAAATAGGCACAGATATGAAAAAAATAGCAGTACTATTAGACGGTGGAATTGCAAATGATGGTCGGGTTCGTCGTGTTGTTAATTCTTTTTCAGAACAATATGAGGTAGATTTGTTTTATTGTGGAGGAAGTGAAAAGGATAAAGACCTTTTTCTAAATAAGAACATTCGCTTATTTCAATTTTCAAAAAGTGAAAGTTGGTTAAAGAAAAACCTATTTTTTAACAAGAAGTTTGATGGTTTAATCGAATGTGTTCTGAACACAGAAGAAAAATATCAATTGATTTATTGTAATGATTATCCCTTACTTCAAACGGCGGTGCTTTTAAAAGAAAAACTTACTAGTCGGTTGGTTTATGACTCCCATGAAATCTATATTAAAACAATTAACCAATTTTTTCCAACCACTGGACTATCAAGTATAATATACGGAAAAATTTTAATTGCTTTAAACACAATTTATCACAGCTTATTAGAGAAGAAGTACATTAAAGAAGTTGATTTAATGGTGACTGTTTGTGAATCATTCGCTAATTATTTCAAACAGAAGTTTGATTTAAATAATGTTGTTGTTTTAAAAAATTGTCCGCTAATTTCTAATAGAATTTCTAAAACTAATAAATTAAAAGAAAAAATTGGGTTACCTACGTCAGATAAGATTTTGCTTTATCAAGGCGTTATTAATCCCGGAAGAGGACTCAAGGAACTAATCGAATCGGCAAAATTTTTTGATAAAAACACTCACCTTGTAATTCTTGGTTTTGGTCCTTCGAAATTACACTTCCAAGAAATGACAAAAGATTTAGGTTTAGTAAATGTCCACTTTGTAGATAAAGTCTCATTTGATGATCTTTTACACTTCACCTCCTCAGCCGACATCGGTATTCTTCTAATAGAATCTTTTAATCTTTCAAAACAACTTACCCTACCCAATAAAGTTTTTGAATATATGGCAGCAGGTATTCCGTTTATCACCAATAAGTTACCTGAAGCTTCCAAAATTGCAATTGAAGAAAATTGCGGTTACATAATTGACGATTCAACTCCTGAAGTAATCGCAAAAGAAATTAATTCAATTATGCGAAATTTAGACCGTGAAAAAGGTATTAACGGACAAAATGCAATTCAAAATAAATACAATTGGAAAAGCGAATTTGAAGGACTTTCAAAGGAGCTTGAGAAACTCTTTGTTGAGAAAAATTAGTTTGTTCATACGAAAGTAGCAGAAGAAAAAAAAAATGGCAATAGATTACATCACATCTTTATTGAATAAAGAAGAAGGTATAACCGTAGCGTTTAAAAAAGCTATTTTGGAGTTGCCTAGTAATTTCTTTGAAACGGCGTGTACATTTCTTTATCGAGTAGGAGGAACAATTCCACTTAGCTTGAATGACGACGGAAGTGCAGTTGGTGTGAAACTTGAGAAGGTTGAGAAAATTAGTAAGGAAATAGCCAACATGAGCATTGGACCAATTAAACTCAATCCTGAATTCTTATTGCACCCAAACATCGTTTCAGTTGAAGGTAAATTGGTAATACAAGTTTTGATTCCTGTTAGTTCGCAAGTATATAAAACCAATGATAAATATTTTGACCGAAGTATAGCTAATGATCTTGTGGTTGCTACTCATGCCAAAATTAGTGAGCTATACTTAAGAAATAAGATGTATCTTTAAAAAATAAAGAAAAATGAATACTAGTTATATCTTGTCAGTTTCTTCAAAAAGAGAGGAAATTAAAGCAACATTTTGGGATTTTGTTTACGATTCTAATCTTTTCACTGAATACCATTTAGTTGAAGAATTAAAGAAATTTACTTGTAAAAAAGCGACTACCGCAGAAAGAAAAGTCGTTTGAACTTAATATTATACAAAAAAATATTGTATTATTTTGAATTTAAAAGAATAACAGTAGAAATAACCAAATATTAAAACTAAACAACTGATGAACATAAAAGGAAAGAAAATTTTAGTACTTGCCCCGCATACTGACGACTTAGAATTTGGTTGTGGTGGAACCGTTGCAAAACTAATTGAAAATGGAAATGAAGTGTGGTGTGCTGCATTTTCAGCCTGTCGTCAATCCGTTCGGAAGGAATTTCCAGAGGACATATTGATAACTGAAATTAAAGCTGCAAGTGCTATTTTGGGAATTCAACCCAATAATTTGGTGCTTTTTGACTATAATGTTCGTACGTTTAATTATCACCGCCAAGATATTTTAGATGATATTTTAAAATTAAAGGCGAGCATTCAACCAGATATTGTTTTCATACCTGCACTTACTGACGTCCATCAAGATCATTATACAATTGCTCAAGAAGGTTTTAGAGCCTTTAAGTTTTCAAGCTTATTGTCATATGAGTTACCATGGAATAATTTGAGTTTCAATACATCTTCGTTTATGAAATTAGATGAACGGCATATTCAACGTAAAATTGACGCCGTTAATGAATACAAATCGCAGGCACATAGACCTTATGCTAACGAAGAGTTTGTACGTGCATTGGCAAGAACACGTGGTGTTCAGATAAACACGCAATATGCAGAATGTTTTGAAGTAATTCGTTGGATTTTATAATTTTGTATCCAACCTAAAATTTTAGCTATGAATTTTGTTTCGGAAAAAGCCACAATTGGCGAAAATGTAAAAATCGGTCATTTTACGATAATTGAAGATGGTGCTGTAATTGGAAATAATGTGACAATCGGCGATCTCTGTATCGTGCGAAAAAATGCAGTGATTGGCGATAATTGTAAATTTACCGCTTATTGTGAGATTCGTGAAAATGTTAAAGTTGGCAACAACACTTCTTTTGGTAGTCGTTGTACAATTTCAGCTAATGCAATTATTGGTGATAACGTTACAATCAAATATGGATTTGTATTGACCGATACGCCAAATTTGAAAGAAGGTGATTTGAAAAATGTGGGAAAAATAGGTGATGGGACTTTGATTGGAGCGAATGTTTGTTTAATGCCAGGTTTCTCTATAGGTTCTAATTGTATAATTGGAGCTAGCAGTCAAATTAGAAGTGAGATTCCTGATAATGAAATATGGTTTGGTACTCCAGCTAAATTTTTTAAGATCAATGAGTGAACTACCTGAAAAAAAAATTTCACTTCAACATTTAGCAGATACTTTTGGATTACGAATAATTGGGGATTCATCGGATTATATAACTCAAATTGGAACCAAATTTCAAAAGTCTGACAAAGGACTCTATTGGGCAAAAACAGTTTCATTTTTAGAAAGCACTAAAACAGGAAGTGTACTTTGTTCCGAGGAAGTTTTTAATAAGTCGTCAACTTCTTCCTCGGTTAATTACCTCATATTTAATGGAAATTCGCGCCTTTTGTTTTCAAAAATCATTAATGCTTTTTTTATACCAGAAGTTTTTAACGATGAAAATAATTATGTTGAAATTCATAGAGCAAATGAATTTTTGAAAATTGGAAGTAATGTTTTTATTGGTAAAGATGTTGTTATAGGTAAAGGTACAAAAATCCAAAACAATGTTGTTATTCGTCAAAAGGTTGTAATTGGTGAAAATTGCTTAATAAAGGATAATACAACAATAGCAACAGAAGGTTTGTCTCACGATTACGACCCAGAAACTGATCTATATTTTAAGTTGCCGCAGATTGGAGGTGTTATCGTCGAGGACTTTGTAGAAATTGGTCCTAATTCCACTGTGCGTCGTTCAGCGTTAGACAATACTATAATTGGTCGTGGCACAAGAATCGGGAGTCTTTGTAATATAGGTCATAATGTAATTATTGGTAAAAACTGTACTTTTATTAGTCATGTTATAGCAGGAGGATCAAGTATATTCGGTGAGAATGTGTTTGTAGGTATGGGAGCTTCAGTTAAAAATGGGTTAACAATTGGTTCAAATTCTACAATAGGTCAAGGTGCAATAGTAGTGAAAAATGTTCCTGAGCATGAAACTTGGGTAGGGAATCCAGCAAAGAAAATTAAGTAAAATGAAACCTAAAATCAGAGTTTTATTAATTGCTTACAATTTTCCGCCTTTCATACGCGCCAGTTCTATGCGTACAATGGGTTGGTTTAAGAATTTTTCGGATAACATTGAAATAACTATTGTAACCAGAAAATGGGATAAAAATACTGTTTACGATGTAAAGAATTATTTTCAAGAGGATGAAAAAGGAATTGAAATAGAAATAGTAAATGATCATAAAAGGATAATAAGGGTTCCCAATCGATATAATCTCTACTTTAAAATCAAATACAATAAACTATTAGGTAAATTTAAGTTTAATAAGTTACTTACTTTTTTGGAGTTACTGTTAAAGTGGTTTCCTTTTGTGAATCTAGAAAATGAACGATCTTTATATTATGAAGCAAGAAAAGAATTGCTTAAAAATGAATACGATTGGGTAATAACTTCAGGAGAACCGTTTGTATTATTTAAATATGCCCTATTATTAAAGAAAGAATTTGGAGTAAAAATTAGTCTGGATTATAGGGATGGTTTCTCAACTAATATGTTCAGGAATATGTCTCCAAATTTTTTTGAAAAATTAACCATAAAAATTGATAGACACTTTGAAAAAGATGCCTTAATTAAAAGTGATTTAGTTACGTTCGTGAGTAATAAACTTAAGGAAGAAATTGAACGTGATGTTATTAAGTTAGACAACGTGAATTATATCATCGTGAATAACGGCGTAGATTTTTCTTTTGACGTGACTACGGGCAGTGAACAAATACAAGACATATTAGATAAGTCCTACTTTAATATTGTTTTTGTAGGCACTCTGTATCAAGGGCACAATGTTGATTTTTTACTACAAGCCATAGAAAAATTGTTAAGTTCCCGAAATTTTAAATTAAAAGTGATATTTATTGGTAGCTCTCTAAATATGCCGAAAGAACATGAAACACATATAGAAAAATTTAAGAAAAAATTTCCACTAAATATTTCTTTGGTGGAATACCTTGAAAATAAAAGGGTTCTTGGTATTCAAAAGAATGCTTCACTCTTGCTAAAATTCAATGCGTTTGAACAACACGAAGGTCATTTTGGAAAAAAAATGTATGAATATGCTTTTTCAGGAAGAAAAGTGCTATCAATTAACTTTAAGTCTACATTCAAGAATAATATAAATTTCTTCGATAATAAACCGTTTGTTTACTGCTGTAACACAGTTGACGAGATTTCTACAAACATAGAAAGATTCTACAGTTCATGGGAAAACGGAGAAGAGTTAATAAATGAAATTAGTATAGAGGAAATTAAAGTTTACTCAACTGAAAATCAGGTTATCAAATTTGAGGAAAAACTAACAGAAATTTCAAATTACTCTAGTTAAAATAAAATGTCATTTTGTTTTTCAAACCTAGTTCAATAAAAAAAAATTTAATGTTAAACATTTCTCTAATAAATTAAATTATGATTAGAAATTTTCTATTTCATCGAGTTCACCCAGAAAGAAATGACCTATGGGATCCAATGGATCCGATTTTGTTCGAGAAATGTATTCAGTACATAACTAAAAAATATGAAGTTATTCTCTTCGAAGACCTGGTAAATAGTCCTAAACTAAACGCTAAAAATAATATAGCTTCTATAATGTTTGACGATGGTTATCTAGATAATTTCGAATTTGCCGCACCAATATTAGATAAATACAACTGCAAAGCTTCTTTTTATGTGGTAACTGATTGCATCGACAAAAATATCCTAACATGGACACATCAGTTGGAGCATATATTCATTCATACGGATAAAGATCTAATAAACATAAACTTTGAATTTTTGCCTGATGAGTTCAAAGTTAAAAAACTAGTTAGTAGAGAAGAAAAACTAAAATACATTAGAAAAATAATGCCAATTCTAAAATCTTTAAGACATAAAGATAGAAAACAATTTATTGACTATATAATTGAGGTTGCTTATGACATTAAATTTCCCAAACTTATGATGAATTGGGATCATTTGAGAAACTTAACTAAAAGAGGTCATTATGTCTCCTCACACACCGTAACACACGTTATGTTAGGCACAATTGACGATGAAAGTTTGTTGCGATATGAACTTAAACGGTCTGCAGAGAGAATTGAAAAAGAGCTTGGTTATTTTCCTAAAACAATATCTTATCCTGTTGGAAGTTACAATGAATTGGTAAAAAACATATCAAAAGAAATTGGATATGAAATAGGTCTTGCAGTTGGTCAGGATTGTTATGACGCCAAAAAACAAGATATTTTTGAGGTTAAAAGAATAGAGTTGTACAATGAACCTTGGTGGAAAGTTAAATTAAGAATTTCTAATCGTTTGGAGCAGATAAAAAAAATAATTCGATATAAATGAAAGTATTATTATGGCTTGGTAATGAACCTAATCAATGTGCTTTAGCAAATAAAATAAATAAAGACTTTGAGGTTATCGGAATTGTTAAAGAAACACGCAAGACTATCCGAAAAATCACTATAAGAAAAATCATTGAAAAACTATTTGAAAAACTGTTTTTGAGAAAAATAGATAAAGCATGGATAAACATGCAAACAGTAATGCACAATAGTTATCCTAAATATCCAAATGTTAAAACTATTGATGTTGAAAACATAAATTCAGAAGAATCCTACAATTTTTCAAAAGATTTAAATCCCGATTTAATTATCGTTTCAGGTACTCGCTTAGTAAAAGAAAAATTGCTTTCAATTCAACCTTCAATTGGTATTCTTAATTTACATACCGGTCTTTCACCCTACATCAAAGGTGGTCCAAACTGTACCAATTGGTGCATAGCAACTAATCAATTTCATTTAATAGGGAATACAATAATGTGGATTGACTTGGGAATAGATACAGGGAATTTGATCACAACGAAATGTGTTAACTTTACTGGAAAAGAAGATTTTAACGAAGTACACCTAAAAGTCATTAATGAAGCTCATGATTTGTATATCGAGGCTATACAATTTCTCAAAAATGGCAATAGGCAAAGTGTACCCCAAAAAGAAATTACAAGTGGAAAAACATATTACACCAGAGATTGGAATTTAACTCAGAAAATTAATCTTCGAAGAAATTTTCAAAATTGGGAATCGGAAGTTAAAAAATCAGATTTCAAAAGACAAAATGAGGGTGTCCAACAAATAACTTTATAAGTTTAAACATGACTGATTTTAAAGGAAAATCAATTTCTTCAGGAAAATGGAATCTAATTCTTCAAGTTGGTCAGTATGGAATTACTTTTTTTCTTTCCATTGTTCTTTCAAGAATGATTACACCAGCCGAATTTGGGTTAACTGGTATGCTAACCATATTCATTTCCATAGCAACAATTATCACAAACTCTGGTCTAGCCTCCGCATTAGTTTTCGATAAGAAGTCTGACGAAGACGATTATACAACAGTTTTTTTGTTCAACGCTTTTGTTAGTATATCACTTTATGTTTTAATCTACATGTGCGCTCCATTGATAGCTAGGTTTTATAACGAGCCTCTATTAATTTCTTTGACTAGATGGATTTCATTGGTTTTTGTTTTTAATGCAATCAGTATAATTCAGAACACCATATTAGTAATTAACTTAGATTTCAAAACCCAAAGTATTATTAAATTAACTTCATTAATAATTTCCGTGGTTGTTGCAATCATTCTAGCATTATTTGGTTGGGGTGTGTACAGTATCGTTGCGCAAACTTTAGTACAAGCATTAGTTGCATCCTTTTTATTTTGGTATAAATCGTCTTGGAGACCAACAGGAAGGTTTACTAAAAAATCATTTTTAAAACTTTGGAATTACGGTTCAAAAATACTTTTTTCAAACTTATTTACTTCATTAGTTCAGAATGTAGATAATTTGTTGATTGGTAAAATTTTTCAACCAACAACTCTAGGCCTTTTCGTGAGAGCTAAAAGCACAAAAGCTATTCCTGAAAATATCTTTACTTTGGCCTTTCAAACCTCAATTTTCCCCATTCTTTCCAAATTAAATGAGGACCGCATTGAGCACAGAAAAAAGCATCTTCAATTTTTTAAAATAGGCAGTTATTTTATTTTTCCATTAGTTTTAGTATTCTTCTTTTTTACGCCTGAATTGATTAGATTCTTGTACGGTAAAAATTGGGTAGGCGCGATACCTTATCTTCAGATTATTTCTTTTTCCATAATCCCTTATTTTCTAGGAATACTTTTCAATCAAACCTTATTGAGTTTAGGTGATTCTAAATTATTTATGAAATTAAACATGTTTAGAAGAGTCCTTGGGTTAATTAATATTCCAGTGGCCATTTTTTGGGGATTAATCCCTTACTTGTATTCGATTGTTATTTTCAACGTAATTGGGCTATTTATTGATATTTTATACTCTGCCCCTAAGATAGGAACAACTTTTAAAGACTACCTACCCACTATACTTAAAAGCTTACTTTATTCGTTAGTAATGATTGTTATTATATTGAGTGTACAATATTTACCTTTCAATTTTATAGTACTTAAGTTCATAGGTGTTGTAATAGCAATTTTATTTTACTTCTTGTTAATGCATCTTTTTGAAAAGCAAATTTTAGTTTACTACGTCGAAATTTTTAAATCATTTACTAACAAAAGATAATTTATTGTAATCTTGTTTTTAATAAAAAAAACGCAATGATGTCAAAACTATTCTTTGTTCTTTTTACAATTCAAGGTATTGTTTCAATTGCCCAAAGCGTTCAACCATCAGATTTAACAAATTTATCGCTTTGGCTGAGGGCAGAAAATGGAGTGACACATAGCGCTAATGCCGTAAGCAATTGGTTAGATTTTAGTGGTGCTAATAACAATTGTTCTCAAAATTCGACTGCTAATAGGCCTCTTTTGGTAAATAATGTCGACCAATTGGCTGGCAAATCCGTTATTCGTTTTGACGGAACTAATGATTTTTTAAATGGAACAACAATTAGCAATATTAATAATTCTTCATTTACGATTTTTGTAATTGCAAATGGTGAGTCGCAGTCGTCTTCAATTGCATCTTTATTTTCCATAAATACAGCAGCAACTGGATTCTATTTTACTCGTAGGCCCTCATTAAATAGATTTAGCGTTTTTAATTCTAACACTTCGATAAATTCCAATGGCAGCTTCCCATCAACAGGATACAATTACAGACTAGTTACTGGTATTAAATCTTTAGGTAGTTCTTTTTCTTTAAAGGTTAATGGTTCACAAGATTTTAATTCTACGCTAACAGGATTAACTAGTAGTTTTACGAATGCAATTTATCAAATAGGTGCAGGTAATTCTTCAAATTTTTTTAGGGGTGATATTGCGGAGGTAATTATCTACACTCGTGAACTTACTTCAGTTGAAATCACACAAATTGAAAATTATTTGATGAATAAATATGCCCCACCAGTAAATTTAGGGGTAGATGTTAATGATACTTATGGATTTGAAGATTTAACTCTTTCAACATCGGGCTTCTTTAGTTCTTATTTGTGGCAAACGCCTTCAGGTAATTTTAACACTCCGACCATTACAGTTAATAATCCTGGACAATATCAACTTACTGCTATTGACATTTTTGGAAGGGTTTCAACAGACACAATTGTTGTATCACGACCGTATTATGATATTATCCAACTTTCAAATCAAGTAATATGTCATAATGAAAACACATTAATTACTGCCCCTATGCCTGTTGGAGATTATCAGTTTGTTCAATGGAGTGACGGAGTGACAACTCAAACAAGAACGATAAATCAAACAGTATCCTTAAGCTACACCATTAAAGATAATTCCAATTTTACGCGTACATCAAACGTAGCAACCTATTCTTTTGATAATTCACTACAAAATATACGCTTAGGAAACGATACTACTTTGTGTTTCGGTAACACAATCGGCTTAGTAGTTACTTCTCCATCCATAAACTCATACCTCTGGAGTACAGCATCAACAGGGTCAACCGCCACCGTTACAACTACGGGTGAATACAGCGTAACGGTTACCAATGCCAACAACTGTCAAAAGAGGGATACAATTTTTGTTACAATAGCAGGAGAATCTCCGACAGTGCAAGCCTTAATTGCTAACTCCGTTTGTGTAGGAAGTGAGTTGGACTATAATCACATCAGTTCAGTAAATGGAGGTACAATTGCTAATGTTCTGTGGAATTTTGGAGACAACTCATCTTCCACTTCAGACGCTGGAACTAAAGTTTACACTCAAGTAGGAACTTACAATGGAACGCTATTGGTAACAACAGACGGTGGCTGTCAGACGCAGGTACCTTTTCAAGTGAATGTTAGAAATAAACCCCTAGTCAATTTCAGTGTTCCCATTTTTTGTTCGGGACAACCTGTTACCATCACGAATATTAGCAGTTTGCAAAGTGGAGGCGGAAGTTTCCAAAATTATAATTGGTTAGTTGACGGACAGTCAGTTGCAAACAGTCAAAATCTGTTGTTCACCTTCCCGAATAACGGTGACTATCTCTTAAAACTCATTGTTACTGACGTAAATGGCTGTGTGGATTCTACATCACAACTAGTAAGTGCTGACAATAATTTTCCAATTCCTCAAGCACCTGTTTTAAATTCTCCTTTACCAAACATTACACTTGCAGTGGGACAGGCGCACACCTTTCAATGGAGCAATGTTCCAAATGCAACTGCATACATTTTTGAGGTTTCAACTCAAGCAAATTTTACAAGTTTACATTTTCAAACTTCAACAACTTCTACCTCTTTTTCCTATACTCCATCAATAACTGGAAATTTGTTTTGGAGAGTACGAACCGTGAACTTATGTCAGTTGGGGGGAACAAGCGAAGTTAGAGCTTACACTACAATTGATTTAGGAACAGGGATTTCAATGTGGTTGAGAGCAGACGCTGGTGTAACAACCGTGTCAAATGCAGTAAGTCAATGGATAGACCAAAGTGGGATGGGGTTAAATGTCAGCCAAGCCACAACAGGAAACCGTCCAACATTGGTAAATAATGTAGCCTCCTTAAACAATCGACCTGCAATAAGTTTTAACGGAACATCGAACTTCTTGACATCAAGTATAAATTCTGGATTGGCAAATAGCTCTTTGACTGTTTTTGTTATTGGTTCTGGAGGAAATCAGTCCACTTCAAATGCTGTTTACTACAGTGTCGGGCCAGTTTCATCTGGGTTCTGGTTAACACGTCGAGCAAGCAGTTCAAGGATTGGAGCATATAACAATAACCAATTGGTTCAAGGAACAATTACTAATTTGCCTACCAATGGGTATGACTTTAGATTGTTTGGACTTCGAAAAAGTTTAGGTAATGCTCTGCAAATCAAAGTCAATGGCATTAACGAAATCGTATCAACAAATACTACTGCAATAGGTAGCTTCACCGATGCCAATATTCAAATTGGAGCTGGAAATAGCGGTAGTTTTTTAAATGGTCAAATTGCAGAAGTACTCGTTTACAATAGAGACCTTTCCGATTTAGAACTTAGTCAAGTCGAAAAATACCTCATGGACAAATACGCTCCTCCTGTAAATCTTGGTGCAGACATTAATAATTCGTATGGTTTCTGTGATATTATACTTGCCCCTGTTACTGGGTTTTATACCAATTATTTATGGAGTACAAATGCAACAACTTCTTCCATTTCAATCAATAATCCGGGAACATACTGGGTTACTGCAACGGATATTTTTGGTCGTGTTTCACACGATACTATCATCATAAATCGTCCACATTACAATAGTATTGGTCTAAATAATCAACTGGTTTGTTACAATGATTTACCCACCGTCACAGCCGCTATGCCAAGTGGTGATTACACTTTTGTTCAGTGGAGCGATGGAAATCCAAACCAAACACGTCAATATACACAAGGAGGAACATTAAGTTACACTGTTCGCGACAATCAAAATTGTACCCTGACTTCGAATACGGCTACAATAACCTTTGACAATTCTCTTCAAACTGTTCGGTTAGGAAATGACACCACTTTATGCGTCGGCAATTCCATCGGCTTAGTAGTTACTTCTCCATCCATAAACTCATACCTCTGGAGTACAGCATCAACAGGGTCAACCGCCACCGTTACAACTACGGGTGAATACAGCGTAACGGTTACCAATGCCAACAACTGTCAAAAGAGGGATACAATTTTTGTTACAATAGCAGGAGAATCTCCGACAGTGCAAGCCTTAATTGCTAACTCCGTTTGTGTAGGAAGTGAGTTGGACTATAATCACATCAGTTCAGTAAATGGAGGTACAATTGCTAATGTTCTGTGGAATTTTGGAGACAACTCATCTTCCACTTCAGACGCTGGAACTAAAGTTTACACTCAAGTAGGAACTTACAATGGAACGCTATTGGTAACAACAGACGGTGGCTGTCAGACGCAGGTACCTTTTCAAGTGAATGTTAGAAATAAACCCCTAGTCAATTTCAGTGTTCCCATTTTTTGTTCGGGACAACCTGTTACCATCACGAATATTAGCAGTTTGCAAAGTGGAGGCGGAAGTTTCCAAAATTATAATTGGTTAGTTGACGGACAGTCAGTTGCAAACAGTCAAAATCTGTTGTTCACCTTCCCGAATAACGGTGACTATCTCTTAAAACTCATTGTTACTGACGTAAATGGCTGTGTGGATTCTACATCACAACTAGTAAGTGCTGACAATAATTTTCCAATTCCTCAAGCACCTGTTTTAAATTCTCCTTTACCAAACATTACACTTGCAGTGGGACAGGCGCACACCTTTCAATGGAGCAATGTTCCAAATGCAACTGCATACATTTTTGAGGTTTCAACTCAAGCAAATTTTACAAGTTTACATTTTCAAACTTCAACAACTTCTACCTCTTTTTCCTATACTCCATCAATAACTGGAAATTTGTTTTGGAGAGTACGAACCGTGAACTTATGTCAGTTGGGGGGAACAAGCGAAGTTAGAGCTTACACTACAATTGATTTAGGAACAGGGATTTCAATGTGGTTGAGAGCAGACGCTGGTGTAACAACCGTGTCAAATGCAGTAAGTCAATGGATAGACCAAAGTGGGATGGGGTTAAATGTCAGCCAAGCCACAACAGGAAACCGTCCAACATTGGTAAATAATGTAGCCTCCTTAAACAATCGACCTGCAATAAGTTTTAACGGAACATCGAACTTCTTGACATCAAGTATAAATTCTGGATTGGCAAATAGCTCTTTGACTGTTTTTGTTATTGGTTCTGGAGGAAATCAGTCCACTTCAAATGCTGTTTACTACAGTGTCGGGCCAGTTTCATCTGGGTTCTGGTTAACACGTCGAGCAAGCAGTTCAAGGATTGGAGCATATAACAATAACCAATTGGTTCAAGGAACAATTACTAATTTGCCTACCAATGGGTATGACTTTAGATTGTTTGGACTTCGAAAAAGTTTAGGTAATGCTCTGCAAATCAAAGTCAATGGCATTAACGAAATCGTATCAACAAATACTACTGCAATAGGTAGCTTCACCGATGCCAATATTCAAATTGGAGCTGGAAATAGCGGTAGTTTTTTAAATGGTCAAATTGCAGAAGTACTCGTTTACAATAGAGACCTTTCCGATTTAGAACTTAGTCAAGTCGAAAAATACCTCATGGACAAATACGCTCCTCCTGTAAATCTTGGTGCAGACATTAATAATTCGTATGGTTTCTGTGATATTATACTTGCCCCTGTTACTGGGTTTTATACCAATTATTTATGGAGTACAAATGCAACAACTTCTTCCATTTCAATCAATAATCCGGGAACATACTGGGTTACTGCAACGGATATTTTTGGTCGTGTTTCTAGGGATACAATTATCGTAAATCGTCCGCATTACTCGCAAATTGCTCTCAATGATAGATTAGTTTGTTTCAATGAACCTCAGCTTTATTCTGCTAATGTTCCTGCCAATTACCAATTTATTACCTGGAATGATGGCGTTGAGACCCCTTCAAGAATTGTTGCTGAACCTTTATCTTTGACTTACACCGTTATGGACACCAATAGTTGTTTGCGCACTTCAAATGTGGGTATTATTAGTATTGACAGCACTTTAAAATACATAAGTCTTGATTTGGATACGTCACTCTGTGTTGGAAATACAATTTCTCTTCTTCAATCTGCACCTGAAATAACAAGCTATTTGTGGAATACCAACAGTACAATTTCAACAGCAACGGTAAATGCTACTGGAAACTATTGGGTAGAAGTTGGGAATGCAAACAATTGTAATAACCGCGACACCATTTTCGTTCAAATCCTAGGTGTGGCGCCAACGGTTTCACTCAATATTCCAAATCAAGCATGTCAATTTGATTCTGTTCTACTTGCACAAACAAGTTCTGTAAATGGTTCGGGAATGGTAAATGCTTTTGAATGGAAAATAAACGGGAATATTGTTTCAACTCAAAATAATTTCATTAATGTCTTTTCAAATCCAAATAACTACGAAATTAGTTTCAAAGCTTCAACGGATGAAGGTTGTCAAACGGTTGTAAATCAAAATTTAACTGTACATCCAAAACCAATTGCAACTTTCCAAATTGCTAATCAATGTCCTTATCAGGTTATGAGTTTTAGTCCACAAAATAATGTTGCAGTCGCTCTTTCCAATTACGAATGGAACTTCAACAATATTGGAAACTCATCTCAATCAAGTCCAAATTTCACATTCGGAAATGCAGGAATTTACCCTGTGACGTTAAGAGTTGAGGACATCAATGGTTGTAAGGATACAGTGATTCAACAAGTAGAAGTTTTTCCTGCTCCAAATTCACAATTCAACTTTGAAAATGGATGTCAGAGAGACGGTGTACAATTCACCAATTCTACAACAATTCCCGAACCTTATATTGTTCTAAATCAAAATTGGCAATTCGGCGATGGGACACAATCAACAAATATTTCGCCTCTTAAAACTTATTCTGGGTTCGGAACTTATGAGGTTCGTTTGGTAAACATTGCAAATAACGGTTGTGTGGATACATTAATAAAATCCATTACAATTAACCCAAAACCAGTATTGTCTTGGACGGTTTCGCCAAGTTGCAAAGGTTTATTAACCTCTTATCAAAGTTCTTCAACTGTTCCACTCGGCGAGATTGTTGCAACAGATTGGTTGGTCAATTTGCAATTTCCGCAATCAGGTTTAGAAGGTGCTTATCGCTTTGTAACAACTGGAACACAATTTCTTACCTTATCTTGTGAAACCAATGAAGGTTGTGTTGAAGATACCTTAATAAAAATTGTCACCAACCCGGAATTACGCGCCAATTTTAGTGTTTTTCCAAATGAAGTCGTAGCTGGTAAAGAGGTTAGATTCAACAATTTAAGTGTAGGGGCAAATGCTGTAAGATTTGAATTTGGCGATGGAAACATTCAGCAGTTTACGAATGCACCAAGTTTTGTTAACCATATTTTCGCGGATACATTGATTGAGGAAGAGGTAACTACTTGGATGTATGTGAATAATAGTTTTGGTTGTACAGACTCAATAAGTAAAACCTTTATCATTAATCGACCAGACTTGGATTTGGAACTTTCAAATATGTTTATTCAAGAAATCAATGGTTTTTTTAAGGTGGGAGTTGAGATGCGAAATCGCGGTAAAATCAATATTAGCCAGGTAGAATTGATTCAATCAAAAAGTAATGGCTCAAAACTAAAAGAACTTTACAATGGCTTAATTCAGCCCGGGCAATCAGTTGTTTATCTATTTAATGCAGATATGGGAGCATTCTATTCCGACCAAGATAACCAAACCGATTATGTGTGTGTTGATGCCCAAATTAAACTTCCATTGGATAATGAACCTGTTCTTTCCAACAATACTATTTGTCAAGCGTTAGAGGAAGGTTTAATATTAACTCCTATTTTCCCAAACCCTACAGAAGACATTTTGAATTGGTCGGTATTTAATTCCAACGAAACATCCATAATGAAAGTTGATTTGTATTCAACAGACGGCTCACTAATTAAGACAAATGAATATGTTTTAAATTCCAATAATTTCGAAACACATCAACTCGATGTTAGTGAATTATCATCTGGTTTATATTTACTAAGAATGGAATTGAATGGTGTTGTAAAACTTGAAAGATTTATAAAAAAGTAAAACGCCTAATTATTTATTGAAACTACGAATTAATAGGATCTACTTTACTGTGTAAAATCTCTAAACTCATCAATTGATAAATTTCTGGAAATAGGAATCTTATGATTTAAAACCATAATTGAATTGTTGTTTACGACACTAATTTTCTCTTTATTAACTAGATAAGATTTGTGTACTCGAATAAACTTACTCTTGGGTAAAACGGATTCAGCCCATTTCATTGAATTTCGAACCGTAATTTTCCCAAATTCACCAACAAAGTCAATGTAATTTTTATCACTTTGAATAAAATCAATGGTTTTTGTACTTATTCGTCTTTCAGCGTTACCGTCTTTAAGAATAACGAAACTGTTTTTTTTCTCAATAGTCGATACCATCATTTGAACGGCAGCAAGAATATCAGTATTTTTAAACGGTTTGGTTATATAGGTAATCGGCTCTGTATTAATTGCTGACTTTAAAGTTGTAACATCTGAATGAGCGGAAATGAATACAAATGGCATAGGCTGATTAGTATTTATCCATTCAGCAATCGATATACCCTCATTCGGTTTACTAAGACGAATATCAAGAAAACAAAAATCCGGTGCATTAGATAGTATTTTCTCTATTGCCTCCTCTTCATTTTTAGCATGGAATACCTCGTAATTTCCAATTAGTGATAACACTGATTTTAAGTGTTCAGCAACAATTAACTCGTCTTCAACAATTAAAACATTCATAGGCCAAGTGTAGATTTGAAAGAAAAACGACAAGAAAATCCATTTGAATTTTCATGTTCGTATGTAGCATCTATTTGATTAATAAAGGTTTGTATTATGGTGGTACCAAGTCCTTTACTTTTTTCTGTATCCATTATTCCATGTCCGTTGTCAGCATATAGAACTCGAACTGTTTTATCCTCTTTAGACAACTTAACTTTAATTAAAGGAAAATCGATTTCTTTAAAAGCATGCTTAAGTGAATTCGAACACAATTCAGAAATGATTATTCCTACTGCAATTCCTTCATCAATCGTAATTGAAAAGTCATCAATCTGAAACTCGAATTTTATCCTATCGTTTTGGGAATCAACAAAATTCTTAAGTGAATCTGAGAGTTTATGAAGATAAATTTTCGAATTTAATGTATCAAATTCATCTTTGACATAAAGAGATTCGTGAACTAATGCAATTGCCGAAATTCTTCTGTGAATGTTTTCCAATATTTCATTGCTAGCACTACCAGATTGATTTAAAAACTCCAAAGAGACTAACGACGAAACAATTTGTAAATTGTTTTTCACTCGATGATGAACTTCCTGTAAGAGTAATTCACTTTTTTTAAGTGAACGGTTTAATTCGTCTGCACTTTTTTGGATTTTCTCATTTTTCAATTCAAGTTGTTGGTTGTATTGTCTGCGTAAAACGATGTAAGCAATGAGCAAAAACAAAACCAACAATAACATTACCAAACTCATTCGAACTGTAGAAGCAGATTTCTTTTGGGATTCAAGTTTCAATTCTGCAATTTCTAAGTCTAATTGACTCTCTTTTAGTTCTTTCTCTATTTGAATCTTCTCATACTTTTTTTCCAATTCAGTAATCTCTCTTTTACTAATCTCTTTATACATATTCACCTGAGCATCAAGACTCTTTGACTCATGGATATAAGACTTTAACTTGTCACCGAGCAGAAAATAATTTCCTTCAACCAAAAGATTCAAGGATTGAAGGTTGTAAAACCAATTGTTTTTCTCTGCTAAATCAATGGCTTGCAAAGCATAAACATTGCTTTCTTTAATTTTTCCCATTTTTCGGTGGGTTCGTGCAATATTTTCTGTCACATTTACCCAATCTCGAGGATAATTGTGGATGTCCCAAATCTTTAGTGCTTTTGAATAATAATGAAGGGCTTCTTTGAAATTCTTTAAATTTTCAAAATAAAATCCCATCTCGTTGAGTGAAATTGCTTTTTCGTATTGAAATCTATTATCATTTTGATTGATAGCAAGTATAGAATAATGTTTAACGGAGTCGATTTTTAAAAGTTCATTATAAATTGCTGCGCTACGATGATAACATGTGATTTTAATTAAATCATCAATTTTTTCTTCTCGAGTTTTTCTTAACGCCTTGTTGATGTATTTCTCTGCTTCAGGATATTTTCCTATATGTCTATAATATTCAGCAACTAAAGTGAAGGCGTAAGTTAAATTGTCTTGATTATTTCCACTTTCGATTTGACCTAAAGCTTCAATATACAAGGGAAAAGCCTCTGTATATCTTCCTTGATAATGATAACATCTTGCTAATTCAAGATTACCAATTCCCTTTACTTTTTCGTTTTTGTACTTCTCTCCTAGTTTTTGTATGGCATTAAAAATTGTTGCAGCCTTATGGTAATCTCCTGCCCTTAAAAAAAGAATACCCTCCTTCTGATAAACCAAGTATTTTAAAACTGGTGATTTTTTGGTGGATGGATGTTGAAACGCTTGTTCTAAAATTGAAAGTTTCTTCGCGATTTCGTTTTCTTTTTCAAAATTATCCAAGTAATGATTTAACTCATAACCCTCCTGTGTTAATCCTGAAGAAAGGATCAACAATGATAGAATAGAACAAAATATTTGTCGTAGGTAGGTGAAAGGCAAGAAAAACAGAATTAATTAACGCTGCAAATGAAAGAATGTTTGTCCAATAAATTCTCTTCCATCAACAGCAATTACTTTGTATCGAATAAAATAAACGCCTTCTGCTGCATCTCTATCATTAACCTTTCCATCCCATAAAGCATTTGGAGCATTTAGTTCAGCCATTACATTTCCCCAACGGTTAACAATTACTGCTTCTTGTGAAATTGCATTTTGAGTAATTACGCCATATCCAGGATTGCTTGGATCTCCATTTGGCGTGAAAACATTTGGAACAAAAATCGTGAACACTGGTTCTGGAGTTACAATTACTTGTCCCTCCCAAGTCGCTACACAAGCCCCATTCGATGCAACCAAAGTAACCACATAAGTACCCTCCGTGTATGTTGACGAAACGGAGGATAGATTAGAGGTTGTTTCCGTTTGTCCATTTCCGAAATCCCAAGCATAGTTGGTGGCATTCGAACTGGAATTGGTAAACACAACATTGTATGGTGCCACTCCTACCGCATTTTCAGGTGATGCCAAAGCTGTAGGAATTGGAACAACATTTACTGTAATATTTCCAGTTGCCACACAACCATTAGCGTCAACAACAGATAGCGTATAAGTAGTTGTTGAATTCGGAGTAACAGTTGGATTGTTTCCTACCAAACTATTGCTCCATGAATAACTAAATGGCCCAACTCCACCGCTTCCACTTGCGGTAAGTGTAACAGATTCACCTTCACATATTGTCGTTGCCTGCCCTGGATTAGCAACGAGCTGCGGTGGTGTAATCAACGTAATATTTTGGAATGCCGAACATCCAGCACCATCAATTACAGCAACTTGAAACGTTCCAGCACCTAAGTTTGAGAAAACATTAGAAGATTGCGGTGATCCACTATTAATTGTGTAACTGTAAGGTTGAGTTCCGCCTGAAACTTCAAGAGTAATACTTCCATTTGAACCACCAAAACAAGTTGGATTTACAAACTGTGTGTTATCAATATTTGCTCCACCAACACCAGCAATATTTACAGTTAAACTTCCTGTACAACCTGTTGCGGCATCGGTTACGGTTAAGGTATATGTCCCACTTGCCAATTGACTGATTGTTGCTGAATTCCCTGCATTAGGAGACCAAGTATAAGTATAATTTCCACTTCCATTCGCTACGTTAACAGTGGCACTTCCGTTGTTTTGTCCACAAGTAGCATTATTTATTTGACCTTGTGTTACGGTTAGCGGTGTTGCGGTTGCAACTGTTGCATTTCCAACTGAATTACATCCACTTGCATCCGTTACAGTAATTACATAAGTTCCAGAAACTACATTCGTAAACACATTGGAAGTTTGTGGTGTATTAGTCCCTAAAGCATAAGTTAAAGGAGCTGTACCACCTGTTGCTGTAACCGTTATTTGACCGTTCTGATTTCCTTGACAAGAACCATTAACAACTGTGATATTGGAAATATTCGGTCCATTATTGGATGGAATAATCAAGTTTATTGTTGAAGTACATTGATTAGCATCTGACACTTGTATATCATAGCTGCCACTTAACAA
>CAZWSY010000009.1:44448-67046 GCA_964636775.1 uncultured Lishizhenia sp. | reverse complement strand
GTCACTATTACGTTTCCGTATTGTTTCAGTTCAAGTCCGCTTAAAAGTCTTACTGTAATAATTGTCAAAGTTAGTCCTACTAAAATTGTCCAATATTTCAAATTTATATTTTCTTTTTCAGTCTTGTTTGTCGGCAGTTTGTAAATGGCAAAAACAATTACAAGTCCACCGAGTAAAGTTGAACTGTGTTGTAATATTTTTAAGATTGGAATTTGTCTACCTAAAAAGTCAACCGAGTTTTGTAATGCAGGAATTGTCTGCACAAAATAACCGTGGTCGTGAGTAAAACTATCCAAAAAAATGTGTGAAGCCGCACCGATTAGAATTGAAATTGTCACTACGAACCAGTTTCTTTTAAAGTGTCCGTTCCAGTCAAACTGCCTAAATGCCGAAAATCTTGATTTTAAAATTGTCGGCAAGTTGTCGAATAAACTGTCTCGAACAATGTTGTGAAAAATGAAAGCAAGTAACAGTCCTAAAGGTAAGTCGAACCAAAAAAGTCCGTCAATTGTGTGACTGTAATTGCTCTTAATTCTCATTCTTAAAAAGTATTCAAAGTCTGGTGTCAAACTGCCGATTACAAGTCCAGTCAACGAGAACCATTGTCGAGGCAAAAATGTCAACGGTAAAACTATGGCTGGGTGTGAAAATGTAAATGGCATTTCTTGTTTATCTGTTTGTTTATTGGTTTCGGTGTCGTCTTTTTATAATTGGTGGTAACGGTTTGGCGGCTTGGCGTTCGGGCGTTTCGCCGCGGCAAATCGAAGCACTAAACTGTCTGCCACCACTGAACTTGATACGAAGCACAAAGCTTCATTTAACCACTGAACCGCCAATTTTTTGTAGGTGCTGTTCAAGCGAAATTAACTCTTTCCAGTCGTTGAGAAAGTTCTCCTATCGTCGAATTAGTTGTTAAATAGTTAGTTAGGTTGTTTAACATGTCGTAAAGATAGGAGTTATTTATGGAGTTAGTAATTTCATGGATTGAATTTTAATTCCGTCGATGACATAGACTGACTCCTTTAGGGCAGATTGGAAAATAGCTAGATGTCATACCGCCGCGACGGAGGTATTAGATCGGAAAAATCATTCCCACTGCCCGAGAGCTAGGAAAACGCCTAGTAAACAGCCCTCATTAGGTGTTTTCTTTGATCTACGACAGCTCATTGTCGGAAGAAATTTAAAATGTCAGTAAATTCCTTTGCTGGACAACTTAAAGATGAAAAAATACATGTAAAATTGTCTTTAGAATTGAAACCAAAACACTTGATTTAAACAAATCAGCATCTTTCTCTGATTAAGTTTTAGAATTATAAAAACGAATGAATTATGAATTTAAACGACGTTCAAACCCAATTTAAATGGGTTGCAATTTTGGAAGGGTTTTCCTTTATAGCCATCGGATTTACAATGTATTTGAAATACAATTTTGATATGAAACAACCAAATTATGTTGTCGGAATGATTCACGGTTTTTTGTTTATCGCCTATTGCCTTTACATTGCTAAATTTTTCATTGACAAAAAATGGAATTTTCAAAAGGCTTTAGTTTTGTTTTTGGCTTCCTTAGTACCTTTCGGAACATTTTGGGCAGTGAAACATTTCAAGATTTAATCCTTTCTTATTCATGATTTTGCGTTACTTTTCCTTGAAAATTTGTTCGATTTTTTGTTTCGTATTTTGTTTTACTTCAGTTGTTTACGGACAAAACGCAACGCAAAATATTAAGGGCTTAGTGCTAGACAAACAAGCGCAATTACCCATTCCCGGAGTTTTACTTCTATTGACCGATGGAAATCAGCAATTTCAAACAAAAACAGATGCTAACGGACAATTTATTTTTCGTCAAATAAAGCCTGGTCGTTACGATTTAAAAGCCACTTATTCAGGATTTAAACCAGCTTCACTTGCCAATTTACTACTGACAAACGGAAAGGAATTAGACCTTGAAATTTTAATGGAAGAAAGTGTGCAACAAATGGGTGAGGTTACGGTTAAAGCTGAAAAAAAGGGGATGAACAACGAATTGACCACCGTTAGCGGGCGTGCTTTTACGATGGACGATGTGAATAAATACGCCGGTGGTCGCTCGGATCCAGCGAGAATGGCTGCAAATTTTGCAGGTGTAAGTTCGCCCGACGACACACGAAATGATTTGGTAATCAGAGGAAATTCTCCCGTTGGTGTGCTTTGGCGCGTGGAAGGAATGGCTTTAGCAAACCCGAATCACTTTTCCACGATAGGCACAACAGGAGGTCCGATTTCCGCAATCAACACCAATTTACTGCGCAATTCCGACTTTATGACTTCAGCTTTTCCTTCTGAATATGGAAATGCAGTGGCAGGTGTTTTTGATTTGGGGCTGAGAAACGGAAATACCTCCAAAAGGGAACACACCTTCCAATTTGGCTTTTTGACAGGAATTGAGGCCATGACAGAAGGCCCTATTCGCAAAGACAACGGCTCATCCTATTTGATTGCCTACCGCTATGGATTTTCAAGTGTTGCAAAGTCCATTGGTCTGCCGATTGGCACTTTTGCGACACCTTATTACCAAGATATTTCCTTCAAAATCAACAGCGGACAAACCAAATTTGGGAAATTCACACTTTTTGGAATTGGTGCTTTGAGTAAAGTGGCGTTTATGCACGACAAAATCGATACAACAGATTTATTTGCCTTTGTCAATCGCGATAGCTATTTCACGAGTCAAATTGGTTTGCTTGGACTTAAGCATAATATTCGTATCAAAGAAAAGGCTTACATCAATACTGTAATCGGAACAAATTACCTCGGCTCCAATTATTTACAAGATAGCATCAGTTCTGAAAATGGTGAGCCAGTCCGGACAATTGAAAATCTTACCCAACGCCTAACTTTTTCGTTGAACAGTTCTTTCAATTGGAAAATAAGCGCGAAAGTGTTTTTTAAAGCAGGAATTTTAAGTGATGCTTTGCATATCAAGTTGTTGTATCGTAATCGCGAAAAAAGACCCGATTGGGAAGAGTATTGGAACGCCAATGAAGTCACTTTCTTGACCCAAGTTTTTGCGCATGTGAAATACAACTTCACGGATAATGTGGTGTTGAATGTTGGCGTACACGGACAACATTTTTCGTTGAATAATGCCAAAGCTTTAGAACCACGCGTTGGATTAAAATATCAGGTAAATGGTGCATCTGCTTTGAGTTTTGGTTATGGGTTACACAGTCAACTCCAACCTTTGGATGCTTATTTTTTCAAAGATGGTGAAAATGAAGCCAATCGCAATTTAGATTTTACGCGAAGTCACCACTTAGTCTTGGGATACGATTGGCAAATGAGTAAAAATTGGAAAGTGAAAACGGAAGTTTATTATCAATATTTGTTTAATGTCCCTGTACATCAATATGCTTCGAGTTATTCGATGTTAAATGCCGGAGCTTCTTTTTTCCCGAATAATCAAGTGAATTTGGAAAATACAGGAACGGGAGAAAATTACGGGGTAGAACTAACGCTTGAACGATTTTTTGCAAAAGGATTCTACGGAATGGTTACGGGATCTTTGTACAACGCGACCTATACTCCAAGTGATGGAATTGAAAGAAATACTGCTTTCAATGGGAAATATGTGTACAATGTGCTTGTAGGACAAGAAATTAAGGTTGGGAAAGAAAAACGAAATGCTTTTTCAATTGATGTAAAATTCACACATGCGGGTGGAAGATTTTATACGCCAATAAACCTTCCACTTTCACAGTTAGTTGATTTTCAAGTTTTAATGGGTGATGCTTATGCGTTTTCTGAGCGTTATCCTTATTTCTTAAGATTGGATGTGAAAGTTGGTTATCGCTATAATTCAACAAAGAGAAAAGTGAGTCATTATTGGGCTTTCGATGTGAATAATGTGACGAATCGTAAAAATGTTTTTGCCGATAGGTATAACTCTGTCAGTAAGGGAATTAGCACGGCTTATCAAATTGGTTTCTTTCCTAATTTTGTTTATAGGGTGCAGTTTTAACTTGAATTTAAATTAATAACTCTTTACTCGCCTACCTTAAAGTGATTATAAATAATTTGAGTAATATTCGCAATAAGTCCCTCTGTAGTGTCGTAATCTTCAGCTGAATTTTTAATAAAAATAGCTATTGCCAAATGATTTCCATCGGGTAAGGTTATTATTCCAACATCATTCAAAGCATAAATAAAATTTTCACCATCACCCGTACCTGTTTTGTGGGCTACTATGGTATTTTCAGGTAAGTTACCTTTTAAGCGTTTTGAACTAGTTGGCGATTCAATCATAAATTTCATGAGCAACTCATTACTCTTATTCGAAAGGTATTTTTTGTTTTGAAAATCAGATAAAATCTGAACCATTGTAAGTGGACTGCAATAATTTTTAAACTGATTATTGATTTTCTTGGACATTCCAATTTCTGAAAATATGATTTGAATGTCTTTGTAACCCCAACTTTTTAATTGTTTATCAACTGCTTTTGGACCGCCGAGTAGTTCAAACAAAACATCACACGCCAAATTATCGCTATTTGAAACGGAGAATCGTATTAACTCCTCAACGGTAGAAATGAATGAAGATGAACCGTATTTTTTCTTAAGTGGACTATTCGAAAATTTAGACGCAATTTCTTCTTTTACCAGTACTTCTTGATTTAACTCAAGTATGCCTCGGTCGATAAGTGCTAAAGCATAAATTGCTTGAGGGAATTTGAAAACGCTCTGCATCGGAAAACGCATGTCGTCATTGAAACCAAATGAGGTGTTTTTTTCAATGTGTTTTACCGAAATTCCAATCGTTGCTTTTTTACCATCTGTTGCTTTAGAAATTTCTTTCTCTAAATTTTCCGTATTAATGGTTTGTCCATTGGTTAGTTGAAAAAGGAAAAAGCAAAAGAAAACCAAAGTCAATCCATTTTTCATTTTCGATTAAGGATAAAGAAAAGATTTTAATCACATTTTTTATTGGGTTCACAAACTTTTCCTTCCTTAGTTTCAAGTTTTGACTTTGATGTATTTTCACGCCATTCTTTATGTGCTTTTCTTAAAGATGACAAAAACGTTTGAGAATCTTGAGCACCTGAAACAGCGTATTTTCTGTCAAAAACGAAAAAAGGAACACCCTGAACACCAATGTTTCTTGCCTCTAAAATGTCAGATTGAACAGCACTTTCATAAGTTTTGTTATTTAAAGCTTGTTCAACTTCCTCTGGTGAAATTTCTAATTTTTGTCCTATTTCTTTCAAGGTATTGATGTCATCTATGTTTTTTCCCTCGGTGAAATAAGCAGAAAACAGTAATTCTTCTGCTTCGTTTTGTTTGTTTTTCGTTTTGGCAAGGTGCAAGAATTGATGTGCAGAAAATGTATTCGCTGAAACTGCTTTATCAAAATTGTAATTTAATCCAACTTGCGATGCCATTCTAACTACATTTTCATGCATTTGCTTGGATTGTTCAATGGAAATTCCTTTTGCATCTGCCAACATTTGGTAAACACTCAAGTCTGTCCTTGTTTGCATTTCCGGCATCAATTGGTAGCTTTTCCAAACGATTTCAATTTCATCTTTGAATTCAAACTGTTCTAAAGCTGTTTCAAACTTTCTTTTTCCGATGTAGCAAAACGGACAAACGACATCACTCCAAATTTCGATTTTCATTTTTGTAGATTTAGAATTTTCAACTTTAGGTTCATTACTTTTTTGATTTACTTTTTGCAGCGACAATACTGTTATAGATAAGCAACAAACAATAATTCCCAAGCTTAAATTTTTCATTCGATAAAGGTATGACTTTGAAATTGGTTTACATCAGCTGAAATTATTATCTTGACCTTAGTTAATAAAAACCGTGTCTCAATAATTGAATTTTGACAAAAATGTAGTCATTCATTTTTGAGAAATAAGTTTTTTTAATCGCCTTATTTCATTTTCTAAGTCCTTTGGCAAATCCTTGTTTTCTAAATTGTCATATGTTTTTATGCCCTGTAAATCAAGTTCTTTAAAAGCAGCAAGAAGTGCCATTGAATCGGGTTGAACAGAAATCTTCACCTCTGACAAGTCGAAAGAACTAAGTTCAAAGTTTTCCCAACATAGCGCCCACGCCAAAGTCAACTTGATTAAACGCTCACTGAAAAATTGAATTTCAGCAGCTTTTGAACTTTTATCAAGTTGAGTAAGGTATTTGGCTTTTATTTCCTCAAAATGCAGAAAATCTTGTAAAGGGTTGATGTGTGAAAAACGAGTTTCGAATTCCTTAAATGTTGCATTATCTGTTCCTAAAAAAAGTTCTTCAATTGATTTTAACGTTGTTAATTTCTTAATTCTACTTTCAATCAATTTGGGGACATGTGACTTTTCCCGTATTTCTTTTTTTATTTGAAAAAGCTCCCATTCTAAAGCGTCGAGTATGTCTTCTTCGTTCTCAACATTTAGAAAATGAAAGGCTTGTTGTCTATCCATTTTCTTTATTCCTTCGCATTCGAATATTCATCAATTCTACAAGAAGTGAATATACAAGTGCAAAATAAACATAGCCCTTAGGGATGTGTTGTTCGAAAGCTTCTGCCACCAATAGAACCCCAATAGTCACTAAGAAACTCAGTGCAATCATTTTAATAGTAGGATTATCGGAAATAAATCGACTGATTTGACCTGCGAATAATAGCATTACTATCATAGAAACTATTACCGCCATGTAAATGATAATTATCGGATTTTCTCCAGTTTCTTTTCCAATTCCACTTGTCATACCTATTGCAGAGATTACGGAATCAAAACTGAAAATTAAATCAACAAAAACGATTTGCATGATTACTCCAGACATAGATAATTTTTTCTCGGAATGGTGTTCGTCATGTTGACCTTTAATACTGCTATGCATTTCAACCGTACTCTTATAAATCAAGAAAAGTCCTCCAATTAAAAGCACTAAACTCTGTCCACTCATTCCATGTCCCATTAAGTAGAATAGGGGAGTGGTGAGTTGCATAATCCATGAAACCATGGCAAGCAATATTAGTCTTACTACCAAAGCAAGTGCTAAACCTAAATTTCTTGCTTTTCCTTTTTCGGAATCCGGTAGTCTATCCGTTACAATGGAAATAAAAATGATGTTATCTATTCCAAGAACGATTTCAAGTGCTGCAAGAATTAAAAAATACATCCAACCTTGCCAGGTTAGAAGAATATCAAAAATTTCCATCTGTAAAGAATTTAACGGGTGCGAAGATATTCAAAGAAAGCGTCCAAATGTTTGGGAGACTCTTCAGAATTGGTAATTATTTCTAAAAGTTGAAAAGGATTTTCGTTATGCAGAAAATCTTCGAGTTGTTCGGCTAGTAAATCTTTATCTGATATTGTGCAAGTGTTCCAACCAAAACTTTCGGCTACTTTAGCAACAAGCTGACATTGAACAGCTTCAAAATATGTACTGCGTTGAGGTGAAGTCGCTGGACCAGGGATAATTCTGAAAATTCCGCCACCGCCGTTGTGAACTACAATCATTTTGAAATTTTTGGGTGGATTGCTGTTCCAAAAAACATTGGAGTCATAAAGTGCGGAAATATCTCCTGTTACAAAAATGTGCTGTTTTTCAGGTATTCCAACCGCTGCCCCCAAAGCTGTACTTCCCGAACCATCAATTCCACTTGTCCCCCGATTAGCATCATATCGAATGCTTTTCACTGCGTCAAACAACTGCGTGTAGCGCACCACCGAACTATTTGCAATGTGAAAACAAACATTTTCAGGTAAAAATTGAAAGAGGTTGTAGAAAACCAAAAGGTCAGTAAGATGTTCTGGTTCAAAGAAAAAGTAGGGTAAATTATCTTTTGCGACATAATCAATTTGCTTCCAAATTCCGAAGAAATTGATTTTGTTTCGCTGGAAATCGAGTTCGTTTAGTTGTTGGAAAAAAGCACTTGGCGACATTTCAATGCTGTGGGAAAGTTGTTGATAGGTATCCATTTCGGGAAACTCAAAACCAATTTTCCAATGTGCTTTCAGATTCGATTCGCGTAAAAATGATTTTATTCTTTTTGAAACAATCGCACCTCCGATAGAGATAAGAATATCCGGCTGAAATTTCGATTTTTCTTCTGTTTTTATTCCATTTAAAGTTCTATCAATACAACTTATAAAACGTTCGTCGTGCAAATTGGAAGTGTTTTCAACAAGAACGGTGACATTTGCGTTTGATGCGAATTTAGAAAGAGCTATTTCCAATGAGCGATTTGGAGACATCTGTCCACATAAAACTAAAATCTTAGAATTCTCTAGGTCATGTTTGGCTTGCTCCAAGAAATTTGAGGACAAAGAAACATCAGTATTTGAAAAACTTATTATTCTGCTATAATCCTTTGTTTTTTCATCGGTTTGATAAAGTGGTTCTTTTAATCCAATATTCAAATGTATTGGTCCTTTATTTCCACTTTGAGTTTTTTGAAATGCAAGAGCAGTTTCACGCTGGGCATACCAAAGATATTCAGGTGTTTCAGCTTTTTCGTCGAGTTGAACTTCATAGCGAATATGACCTTGAAATACATGCTTTTGTACAATTGTTTGTCCATCACCTTGATTAGTCCAAGCGTGAGGTCGGTCGGCTGTAATTACTACTAGAGGAATCGAACGATAATAAGCTTCAGCGATTGCAGGGTAATAGTTGAGTGCAGCCGAACCTGAAGTACAACAAATGGCAACCGGTTGCTGCGTACTTTCTGCAAGTCCAAGAGCATAGAAAGCTGCAACTCTTTCGTCGTGAATGACGTGTTTTTTTATACTGGAAATTTGGTCGAAAGTGATTGCAAAGGGTGCATTACGAGAACCTGGAGAAAATACAATATGTTTGATTCCATGTGCGATACACTGGTCGGCGATGAGTTGGACAATCCATTTGTTGCTTGTGAGCATTAGAACGTTTTTAGTAAAAACAACCTGAAAACAAAAAGGTTATTTTGTTAAATATTTATCCAAAGTTAGGTGTAGGTTCATTCCTCTTAATTGGCCACCTGATGCAACAATTTTTCCTTCTCCATCCATTAAAAATGCGGTAGGAATTGAACTAACACGGTAATCTCCAGATGCTTTTCCGTCTTTGTCCCAACCGTGATTTTTCCAAATTAATCCATCTTGAACAATAGCGGACTTCCATGCTTTTTCATCTCTATCTAATGAAACACTGAACACCTCAAAACCTTTGGCATTTTTGAATTTAGAAGAACCATATTTTTTGTAGGCTTCAACAACATTTGGATTTTCTTTTCTGCAAGGTCCGCACCATGATGCCCAAAAATCTATGAGTACCATTTTTCCGCGAAGCTTGGAGAGTTTGATGGTTTTTCCTTGTGGATTTTTTAATTCAATTTCCAGGGTTTGTCCTTCTGGTGGAATCACTGTGGCTTCGTTTTGTTTCACACACCATGAAATACATGCCATTACAGCAAGACCAATGAGCGGAAATAAAAATTGTTTTTTCATTATCCTATTCTTCTAATGTCTGCACCAATATTGTTCAATCGAAATTCAATATCTTGGTAACCACGGTCGATTTGCTCGATATTGTGAATGACACTTTTTCCTTCAGCAGATAGCGCGGCAATCAATAGTGCAACTCCCGCACGAATATCAGGAGAGGTCATTTGAATTCCTCTTAAATTGTGTTCGCGATTCATTCCGATTACGGTAGCACGGTGTGGGTCACATAGAATGATTTGTGCCCCCATATCAATAAGTTTGTCCACGAAAAATAACCGTGATTCGAACATTTTTTGGTGAATTAAAACAGAACCCTTAGCTTGTGTTGCAACCACTAAGATGATTGATAATAAATCAGGTGTGAATCCAGGCCACGGTGCATCGTAAATTGTTAAAATGGAACCATCTATGAATGTTTCGATTTCGTAGCGATCTTGAGCTGGAATAAAAATATCGTCACCTCTACGTTCCATTTTAATCCCCATTCGTTTGAAAACGTTTGGTATTATACCAAGATTTTCGTAGCTCACATCTTTAATTGTGATTTCCGATTGAGTCATTGCAGCTAAACCGATGAAACTTCCAATTTCAATCATGTCGGGAAGAATTCTATGATAACATCCTTTTAATTCTTTTACTCCTTCAATGACCAATAAATTCGAGCCAATACCTGTAATGTTGGCTCCCATGGAATTCAACATTTTACACAATTGCTGAATGTAGGGTTCACAAGCGGCATTATAAAAAGTTGTTTTCCCTTCTGCTAAAACAGCTGCCATAAGTACATTAGCGGTTCCAGTAACAGAAGCTTCATCAAGGTGAATGTAGGTTCCTTTCAATTGCTTTGCTTCAACGGAATAAAAATACTCGTTAGCGTCGTAGTTGAAATTTGCACCTAACAATGCAAAACCTTCAAAGTGAGTGTCTAATCTTCTTCTTCCGATTTTATCTCCACCCGGTTTTGGGATGAATGCTTTTCCAAAACGCGCAAGTAGCGGACCTACAATCATAATCGAACCACGAAGTGAAGCAGCACGTTTTTTGAAATCCTCCGTTCCAAGATATTCTAAATCAATGTCTTTTGCTTGGAAAATGTAAGTTCCTTTTTCAACTTTCTCCACTTTCACCCCCATTGTTTGCAAAAGAGCAATGAGTTTATTGACATCAACGATATCAGGAATGTTTGAAATAGTAACTTTTTCCTCGGTCAATAAAGGAGCGCAAAGGACTTGAAGTGCTTCATTTTTAGCACCTTGCGGATAAATATCGCCTTTCAAAGGTTTTCCGCCATAAATTTCAAATGAAGCCATAGTTTATTGCTTTTTGAATTTATTTTTTTTGAATTTGTTGTTTTTATAATTGTTGTTGTGATGACCTTTTTGTTTGTTTTGGAAACGGTTGCTATTCATTCCCAAAGACTTTAACAAGGTGTTGGTATGAGCCAATTCATCTGGATTTTCAAGAACCAATTCGCCACGAGATAACTCTTTTAAATTATTGGCAATCACGTTATTTTCAACCGATTCGTTATTGTGTGCCAAGTACAATTTTTTCATAAAGTTCGCCATTGTATTTTTGAGATATTCCTTTTCGTTAGGATCTTCAATGTTTTTGGCTGTTCTTAAAATATCTTGGGTGTATCTACCGTAATGACCGTACTTTATCACAGTACCTGGATATTCCATTTTTTGAGGTTTTTCATTCAAAACCTCTTGTTTTGGCATTTCGTAAGGTGAATCAACGTCCAATTTGAAATCCGACATGACAAACAAGTGTGTCCAAAGTTTGTGACGGTAATCATCCACATCTCGGAGGTGGGGATTAAGTTGACCCATTACTTCAATAATTGCTTGTGCTGCCTTGTTTCTGATTACACGATCTTCAATTTCCATTGCATGTGCAATCATATTTTGCACGTTTCTTCCGTATTCCGGTAAAATCAATTTACCTCTTGTTGAGTTGTATTCCATTTATGCTTCCAATTTTGCGCCTAACGCATTGTTGTAAATTTCTGCTGCCTCATTAATAAATCCGTAAGGTTGCTCGTCGATTTGAAGTTTGCCTTTAGTAACGTGTCCGAGTAGGGTAATGTTCACACCCGTGCTTACCATGTATTCCACAAACTCAGGTTCACGTTCTTCAGTAACCGTAACCACCACTCTTCCCTGACCTTCGCCGAATAAAAAAGCATCCATACGAATTTCGGAATCGGTAACAATGTCAAAACCTAAACCTCGTGGCATCGACATTTCAACTAAAGCAACATACAAGCCCCCGTCTGCAACATCGTGAACGGCATTCACCAATTCATTTGCTATCAAACCTTTAACGGCATTTTGCATTTGATATTCTTTTTCCAAGTCAAAATAAGGCGCAGGTGAAGCTTTAATTCCATGGTAGCTAGCCAAATATTCAGACGATGCAATGTCCTCTGTGTAATCTCCTACCAAGAAAATCAAATCACCTTTTTGTTTGAAATCCAAGGTCATAACTTTGGTTTTGTCTTCAACAATTCCAATCATTCCAATAGTAGGAGTAGGGAAGACCGGAATTTCTACACCATTGATAACAGATTGATTGTAAAACGAAACGTTTCCACCCGTAACTGGTGTTTCAAATTTCAAACAAGCAGCAGACATACCTTTAATAGCACCAACAAATTGCCAGTAAGATTCTGGATTGTATGGATTTCCAAAATTCAAGCAATTGGTGATTGCACTTGGTTGTCCACCTGCACAAACAATATTTCTTGCTGCTTCTGAAACGGCAATCATAGTACCAATTTCCGGATCTGCATTCACATAGCGCGAATTACAATCAACGGTCATTGCAAGTGCTTTGTTGGTTCCTTTAATGTTTACCACACCTGCGTCTGATGGTTGATTCGTTGTCATTGTTCGCGTTCCAACCATACTGTCATACTGTTCATAAACCCATCTTTTTGAGGCGATATTTGGATAAGAAAGTAATTGATAACCAACTTCTTTCAAGTTCTCTGGTTCAGGAACATTATTGATGTCAAATTTTTTAAATTCTTGATAATATGCTGGTTCCTTGTATTCTCTTTTGTATTGTGGAGCACCTCCTCCTAGTACAAGCGATTCAGCTGGAACATCGCCCACCAATTCACCGTTCATGTAGTAGCGAATGCGTCCTGAATCAGTAACATGACCAATTTCTTCCGCGTGCAAATCCCATTTTGTGAAAATATTTTTAACCACATCCTCTTTTCCTTTTTGTACCACAACTAACATGCGTTCTTGTGATTCGGATAAAAGAATCTCGTAAGGCAACATATTTTCTTGACGGGTAGGAACTTTGTCTAAATAGATTTCCATTCCAACATTTCCAGCGGCACTCATTTCGCAAGTTGAACAAGTAATTCCGGCGGCACCCATGTCTTGCATTCCAACAATCGCATCTGTTCCAGCGAGTTCCATTGTTGCTTCAAGGAGTAATTTTTCCATGAACGGGTCGCCAACCTGAACAGACGGCAAGTCATTTGCAGAATCTTCGGTAATGTCCTTTGATGCAAAGGCCGCACCAGCAATTCCGTCTTTTCCAGTTGCAGAACCAACAATAAAAACAGGATTTCCAGGGCCTTTAGCTGTTGCAGAAATAATTCTTTTGGTATCGATAATTCCAGCAGAAAATGCGTTCACCAGAGGATTTTGGTTGTAAGAATCATCAAAGAAAACTTCACCACCAACAATTGGAATTCCGAACGCGTTACCGTAATCGCCAATTCCTTTCGTTACACCTTTTACCAACCATTTTGTGCGTGCATTTTCTATATTTCCGAAACGAAGGGAATTCAACTGGGCAATTGGTCGAGCTCCCATCGTAAAAATGTCGCGGTTGATACCACCAACACCCGTTGCAGCACCTTGATAAGGTTCAAGCGCGCTAGGGTGATTGTGGGATTCAATTTTAAAAACACAACCTAAACCATCGCCAATATCAACCAAACCAGCGTTTTCTTCACCCGCTTTCACGAGCATGTGTGGACCGTCTTTTGGTAGGGTTTTGAGCCAAAGTATGGAGTTTTTATAGGAGCAATGTTCCGACCACATAACAGAGTAAACCGCTGTTTCAGTGAAGTTTGGAGTGCGACCTAAAATTGCTTTAATCATTTCAAATTCATCGGGACGAAGACCGAGTTCTGTTGCTTGTTCGAGGGTAGCCTCTTTGCTAAAAGATGTGGACATGTTTAAATTTTGCTGAACAAAAGTAGTATTTCTTTGCGGGGTTTGACCATAATTCCACAGGAGCTTACGGTAATAAATCAGAACAGTGAATTGTTAAAAAGTCCTCTTTAAAACAACTTTTTTGTGTGTCCTGTTAAAATACGAAGAGGTGAAGAGGAAATGTATGGAATAAAATCCTCATTAAAATCTGTTAAATTTTGACCGACTATTCTATCATTTTATCGTATTTTCGTCGCCTAAATTTTGATTATGCACATAGCTGTTGCCGGAAATATCGGATCGGGTAAGACAACTCTTACTAACTTATTATCAAAACATTACGGTTGGGAAACTCATTTTGAGGATGTTGAACAGAACCCTTATCTGAATGACTTTTACCACGATATGCAACGCTGGGCATTTAATCTACAGATTTACTACTTGAATAGTAGATTTAACCAAATTCAGGAAATCAAACAGTCCAGTAATACGGTAATTCAAGACCGCACAATTTATGAAGACGCGTTCATTTTTGCGCCTAACCTTCACTCAATGGGATTAATGACTACAAGAGATTTTGAGAATTATTTTTCGCTATTCAATTTAATGGATTCATTTGTTTCCGCACCTGATTTGTTGATTTATTTGCGTGCAAGTGTTCCAACTCTAGTTAACCAAATTCAACAACGCGGTAGAGACTACGAAGAAAGTATTCGTTTGGATTATTTGAAGCGTTTGAATGAACGTTATGAGGCGTGGATTTCTACGTACGACAAAGGAAAATTATTAATTATTGACATTGACAATAATCGTTTTCCCGAGAATCAAGAAGATTTAGGTAAAATCATTAATTCAATTGATGCAGAAATAAACGGTCTATTCTAAGAATATGATTGTAATCACTGGTGCTGCGGGGTTCATTGCAAGCTTTTTGGCAAAGGAACTTAATGAAAAACAAGAGGATAACTTTTTTCTTGTCGATGACTTTTCGAAAATACATAAGTTAGGAAATCATAATTTATTTTCTGCTTCGTCTAAAATGGACAGAAGTGAATTTTTAAAATGGTTTCCTATTAACGCTGATAAAATCAATTTTGTCATTCATTTGGGCGCGCGAACAGATACCACTGAAATGAACTACTCGATTCATGAGGAATTGAATTTAAATTATTCGAAATCCTTGTGGCACACTTGTGTCAAATTTCAGATTCCGTTCATCTATGCAAGTAGTGCCGCAACTTATGGTAACGGAGAACATGGTTACAACGACAATCACGATGATCCTTTCAAACTCATTCCTTTAAATCCTTACGGTGTATCAAAAAACGAATTTGATAAATGGGTTTTAAAAGAAGAAATGAAACCACCCTTTTGGGCTGGTCTTAAGTTTTTTAATGTTTATGGCCCACATGAGTACCATAAAGGACGAATGGCAAGTGTGATTTTTCATGCCTACAATCAAATTTTAACCAATGGATACTTGCAACTCTTTCGTTCCCACAATCCAAACTATGCGGATGGTGGACAGCTAAGAGATTTTGTTTATGTTAAGGATGTAGTAAGTGTAATTCAGTTTTTAATGAACAAGAAACCGACCTCAGGTTTGTATAACTTAGGAACTGGTCAAGCACGAACTTTTTTGGATTTGGCAAAGTCAACTTTTCAATCGCTTGGAATTAAAGAGGATATTAGATTTATAGATACTCCTGAAGATATTCGCGACAAATATCAATATTTCACAGAAGCAAATATGTCTAAACTAAAATCTGTTGGATATGATAAATCATTTTATTCATTGGAAGAAGGGGTAAATGATTACGTCCAAATTTTAAAATCCAAAATAGTTTAAATGTTTGTTTCGTTCTGAGCTTCTTTAGTGTTCCTGGAAAAATCCTCATAACTAATTTCTAAAAATGGATTTACACTTGAAATCATATCTTTGATGCGAAGTATTTCTGGAAATTGGTTCGCTTGAATTTCACTTACCAACCATTTTTTTCCAACTTTCCGGACCTCAGTGAAATGTCTTTCATCCGTTATTTTAATAAATACTTGCAGGTCACCCAACCTTCTAAAAAGTGGAAATTCATTACTCATTTCTCTAATTTACCACCATTAAATATGAACTTCAAAAATGCTTTAAATTCCTTTTTGGAAGTGAGGACTTTAATCATTTCTCGAGGGATAGAAGTTTTAACTTCCTTAACAGAGGAATTTTTTTGAGTAACGATTTGTTGCTCATTTACTGTTTTTTCTTTTCCTTCATAAGTTTCAAACTCTAGATTACTTTTCGAAAGTTCATCTGCTTGTTTAAAATGTCTTTCAGCCTTTTTTTTGTTACCAAGTTTTTCTAAAAGTAAACCTAAATTGTTGTAGGAAACAGCATCCTCAGGGTCAAGTTGAACAGCCCGTTCATAATCTTCGATTGCACCTTCTGTGTCTCCAAAAAAATCTTTGGCATAAGCACGAGCAGCATAACGAAAGCCATAATTAGGTTGTAAACTTAATGCCTTTTCTAAGTCGTTGAAGGATAATTCTTTATTCTTTTTATGAAGGTAGATAACACCTCTATCAGCATATAAATCCGGTTCATCGTTAAAGAGATAAATGAGATTATCATAAATTGCAAGGGCCTTTTCTAACTCATTTGACAGCATCAAATTGTAAGCTCGTTCATGTTCTTGATTAAGGAATTTTGCCATAATGCAAAACTAACAAGTTGTCTGTGTGTAATGTTTGTTTTTTTAGTAATTCAACAAAGTTAAATGGATTAAGAGAGTGAATTATCTAAGGAACAGGCTCTCCTCACATCTAAACCAAAAGGTTCTTCGACTAAAAACTATTAAACTCTTATCAAACTAGAAAATAAAACTGCCTCTCCAAGCAGCAAGTCGAAAATTCAATGTGAGAAGTGACCTGTATCTCTCCTTAATGGTAAAATTATATGTAGATTTAGTTCGTTACGTTTAACTTGAATAAAATATGGTAACGAATGAACAGAGTTAGGTTGTAGGTGACTATGAGAACATTTTGATATTAATAAGTGGATTATTTTGCACAATTAGGTTAAAGACATCAAGGAATTTTAAAGCACAGTAAAGAATTCAGAGATTGGATGATTTCAACATTTTAACTTAAAAGTATTTTAAAAGATTAAAATGATACACCGAATATTTTCCGACTTTTGTCTTTAACTCTCTTGTGGAATGTATGATGTCTGTTTTTTCTAGTGCTCAACGTTTAATGAAGTTTTCAAATAAAAAGAACCTTGTAATTTTTAGTTTTTTTGGTTTAATATATGCATCCATAACATTTGTTAATCATTACAATTTCAGGACTTTTGGTTGGGATTTAGGAATTAACCATAATGCTATTTATGATTACGCACATTTTCGATGGAACGATTGTATGATTATGCAACCGCAATTTGACAATGTTCTCGCTGATCATTTTTCCCTGTATCCACTTCTAATTTCACCCTTGTATTGGATTTTTGGAACTTGGACGATGCTTGCTTTTCAATGGGCTGCAATTTTATTTGGAGGCTATGGTGTATTTCGTTATGTTTTTCAATTAACGAAAAATGAAAATTTAAGTCACCTTGCTACCATTCATTTTTTCTCAATTTGGGGAATTTATTCAGCTTTAAGTTTTGACTATCATGATAACGTTGTTGCAGCAATGTTTGTTCCTTGGTTATTGCTTTATTTCCGTCAGAAGAAATGGCGTAATGTTTTGATTTTCTTTGGTTTAATTCTAATTGCTAAAGAAAACATGGCTTTATGGGCTGTGTTTATTGGTCTAGGTTTGGGATTGCGAGGTTGGTATGAAGGTGATAAGGTTGCGGCAAAGTGGGGAGGAGTTTTATGTCTTGTAGCAGCTGTTTATTTTGTAATTATTTTAAAAGTTGTTATTCCGTCGCTTGCCACACCAGGAAGAGAATATTTACACAATTCATTTAATGCTTTGGGTGGAAATTTTGGCGAAGTTATTGTCAATATTTTGAAACATCCAATTAGAGCATTCCAGCTGTTATTTGAAAATCACAACGGAGACCCATATTACGATGGAATTAAAGCTGAAACGTATATAGCAATTGCGCTGGCTGGTGGAATAACTTTATTTCTGTCTCCTGAATACTTATTGATGTTAGTACCTATTATCGCACAAAAAGTTTACAATGACGTGCCAGTAAGGTGGGGAATCAGTGATCATTATTCAATTGAGTTTGCACCGATAATTGTAATTGCCTTGTATTCAGTAATTCATCGAATGAAAAAGATGAAGTTCCAAATGGCTTCGGTGATGTTGGTGGTATGTTTGGGAAGTACCATAAGTTTTATGGATCATCGCGTTTCCGAATATTACAAAAAGGATAACACGCAATTCTACAAAAAAGCTCATTGGAAAAGAGATTTTGATGTGAAAAGTGTTCATCAAATTTTAAAGAAAATTCCTCATGAAGCCCGTGTAAGTGCCCAAAGTATGCTTTCACCCCACCTAGCTTTCAGGGATTACATTTTTCATTACCCATATACGGAAGGTGCAGATTTCATCGCTTTGTTACCAGCTGATCCAAACCGTTATCCACAAAATGACTCTACTTATTTTGCAGAAATAGAACGTTTACGATTATCAAAAGAATGGAAAGTATTTGCTGAGACTAAGGATGTTTTGTTGTTTCAGAAAATTAAACCTTAAAATAGATTTACCTATTCATTCGTCGAAAATGATCGAACTTGTCTTTAATGAACACGACTAATTCCATTTCACTTGCGGTCTTTAAAAAGTCGATGTCAACATTTAAAAAGGTAATGAAATCGTCGAATTGTTCTTCGGATAGTTCAATAATATCATAAACTACATATAACCTCAACAATTCTTTAACCACTTGACGTTGGTCATCCTTGAATTTTTGTTCTGCAATCCAACGTTTGTTTTGTTCTTTTTTGGAAAAGGCTTGGTAGAGTGCTGTAATTGGGCTTTGAAGTACCTCAATTCCTGTAACTTGTCTTGTTTCTCTTAGGGCAAGCGCTTTACGTTCTTCTTTAATTTGGTCAAGTGTTTTAATTGGCTTGATTACAACTTCCTGAACCTGTTGAGGTAATCGTTCTATGAAAGCAACTATTCTTTGTTGGCAATTGGAATCTGGAGTGACAAAAAATTCATAAATCGGGTATTCTTTTGTTGATAGCGCCATTTTATCACCGATGTGTGAATAAACCGAAAAACTACCGTCAGGTTGACCAAAAACACCGCGTCCTGTAGTTCGGTTAATAACCATTAGGTTGTAAAAATTTTGGGGTCGTAGAGTATCAACTACTTTACCGGACAGCAAAACTTTGTCACATTGCGCATGAGCAGAACCTAAGAATAAAAAAGAAAACAGAATTAGTGTCAGACGCATACGTGCTTTACATTTCATCCAATCACAACGAAACTTTCGTTGCTAAATTGGAATTGTAGTCCTAATTTTTGAAAATTTTATCAGTGTATATTCCCCATTTAGCAAGTCGATATTTGAACGAAACACCTAATACCCCAAGACCATAAGTTACAGATCGACTAAAATTAATAGATGATGCCTCTTCAAAATATTTTGTCGGACAAGTAACCTCACCAATTTCAAATCCTGCATAAAATATTTGACCAAGCATTTGATTATCAAAAACGAAGTCATCAGAATTGGCCTCAATATTTATTTTTTCAAAAATTTCTTTCGAAAATGCACGATAACCTGTATGATACTCAGATAGTTTTTGAGACATTAGAATATTTTGAGTTAAAGTCAAAAATCGATTAGCAATGTATTTGTACATGGGCATTCCACCTTTAAGCGCTCCTTTGCCTAAAATTCGAGAACCCATTACGACAGGATAAACATCGTATGCAATAACTCCTACAATGGCGTGAATTAACTTCGGTGTGTATTGATAATCAGGATGCAACATAACAATGATGTCAGCATTTAAGGAAAGCGCTTTGGCATAACAAGACTTTTGATTTCCACCATATCCGCGGTTTTTTTCATGTCGAACGATGTGTTGAATTCCAAGTTTTTTAGCGACTTCTGCTGTTTTATCTTTACTCGCATCATCTACCAACACCACTTCGTCAACAATATCGAAAGGAATCTCTTTGTAGGTGATTTCTAAAGTTTCGGCTGCGTTATAGGCTGGCAGTACAACACAAATCTTTTTTCCGTTTAGCATAGATTTTCGTATTCAGTGGGAATGATTTGAAAAAAAATTGTTAATCAACCAAGTATTTTAAACGCATGGTGATATTCGCTGTTTTTCTTCTTGAGGTCGTATTGAAACTTCCTCCCCAATTGTATTCCTCAGAGGAGTTTTCTGCAATTATTTGAAAAACCCCCATGTCGGCTTGCATCATTTTTTTGATTTTCCCTCCACCATTCTCAGCAATTTTCTGTGCTCGGTCATAAGCATCTTTTGTTGCCTCCTCGATCATTTTAAGTTTTAATTCCGTTAATTTAGTGTAGTAATACTCTGGCGAATAAGAATTTAACTCGATGCCTGCATCAATCAATTGTGAAACTTCACGTGATGTTTTTTCCACCAAATCAACATTTTTGGATTGTACTTTCATGTTTTGAGTCAATACATAACCGTTGAATATGGATTGTGAGACGCGACCTGCATTATCATAAAAATAGGAATAATCCTTTTGAATATCGGCAGCCTCAAAAACTACATCCTTCTCTGAAATTCCTTTTGACTTCAGGTAACGTTTAACAGCGTTTATATCTTTATTCAATTCATTATAAGCAGATTTTAACTCAAAATTTCTTCTTGAAAAATTAGCTCTCCAAACAATTAAATCGGAATCGAAAGATTTTTCACCTAAGCCTGTCACACTTATTACAGGATCAGGTTTTCCTTTGTCTTTAAACGATTTACCTAGAAAAATTCCAGTAATTACAACAGCAACAGAAATAACAATCGCTGAAAAATGATTTTGAATAAGACTCACAATATTTAGTATTAGTTGGCAACTTCACTCATGTACTTTATACGCATCAACCTTAACTCTTCCTCGGTATATAGACCATCAAATTCTCTATACGCGGCAACTATATCATCACTATCAGCAGAGTTAAAATAATCGAAAATTTCTTCTTGATTATCAGCGTCCAAGAGTGTGTTGATGTAATAATTAATGTTTACACGAGTTCCTGAATTTACAATCGATTCAATTTCATCCAGTAATTCATCGAAACTTTTTCCTTGTGATTTAGCGATATCTTCTAAAGGCAATTTTCTGTCGATATTTTGAATCATTTGAACCTTTAGTTGCGATTTATTTACCAATGTTTTAACCACTAAATCTTGCGGTCGTTCAATTTCATTTTTTTCAACATAATCGGCAATTAAATCCACAAAAGGTTCTCCATATCGTTGTGCTTTACCTGTTCCAACTCCCTGAATATTAGTCAATTCTTCAAGAGTGATTGGATATTGGAAACACATGTCTTTGAGTGAGGGCTCTTGGAAAATCACAAATGGAGGAATATTATTTTCCTTGGAAATGCGACGTCTTAAGTCAACCAAGAGTTCATAAAGTTTTTCATCAAACACGCCACCTTTAGCACCCGATGAAATGATAGACTCATCATCGTCTGTGTTGGAGAAATCGTGTTGTTTGATTAACGTGAACGAGGTTGGTTTTTCCAAGAATTTAATACCCGCATCAGTTAATTTTAAAACACCAAAACTTTCAATGTCTTTGTGCAGTAAACCGGCTACAGTGGCCTGACGAATTACCGCATTCCAGAAATGTTCGTCCTTTTCTTTTCCGATACCAAAGAGCTCGTGTTTATCGTGTTTGTACGACTTCATGTCTGACGTAACATGACCCGAAAGAAAGGCACAGTAATGTTTTGCTTTTTGAGTTTGTTCCAAGGCTTGAACAGACTTCAATAACATTTCAATAAAGTCTTGTCCCTCCATTCTTTCCATAGGGTGACGACAGTTGTCGCACATTTCTGTGCATTTTTTTTCGTTAAATTCTTCACCGAAATAATGGAGAATAAACTTCCTTCTACACACAGAAGTTTCTGAGTAAGAGACAATTTCATTTAAAAGTTGTCTGCCAATTTCTTGTTCTGTAACCGGTTTTCCTTGAAGAAATTTTTCCAGTTTTTCAATGTCTTTATAACTGTAAAATGCAATACAATCTCCAACTCCTCCATCTCTACCTGCGCGTCCTGTTTCTTGGTAATAACTTTCCAATGATTTTGGAATGTCGTGGTGGATTACATAACGCACATCAGGTTTGTCAATTCCCATCCCAAAAGCTATTGTCGCAACAATAACGTCAGCCTCTTCCATCAAAAACATATCTTGATGTTTTGCTCTTGTTGCAGCGTCGAGACCAGCGTGATAGGGGAGTGCATTAACTCCGTTGACTTGAAGTAATTCAGCAATTTCCTCAACTTTTTTTCTGCTTAAACAATAAATAATTCCACTTTCACCTGAACGTTGACGGATGTATTTTATAATTTGCTTTTCGATGTCGCGCTTTGGTCGGATTTCGTAATAAAGATTGTCGCGATTAAAGGATGCTTTAAAGACATCTGCATCCAACATATTCAAGTTCTTTTGAATATCATACTGAACCTTTGGAGTAGCTGTTGCTGTTAATGCGATAATGGGAACATCTGAAATTTTTTCAAAAATCTCGCGAAGTCTTCTATATTCAGGTCGGAAATCATGCCCCCATTCGGAAATACAGTGTGCTTCATCGATTGCAAAAAATGAAATATTCTTCATAATAAGTGGGAATATTGTTTTGCTATGTCAATCATTATACGCAGAAGAAAAATTTTTTTTTGAATTAATTTGCAATTTTTTTGTGAATAATCTATTATTAAGAAATCAAATTAAATGATTATATAAATGCATACGTTTGATTAGATGATTCA
>CAZWSY010000009.1:1743-44438 GCA_964636775.1 uncultured Lishizhenia sp. | reverse complement strand
ATTCACTGAGGTTAAGAAATCAATGTTTTCTTGCTTCGTAAGTGACTCAGGAGCAACGTATAACATTTTAGTGTTTCCTTCTTGAATGTCCTTTTTTACTTGGGTAATTTCAGCTTTTGAAAGGGAAGAATTGAGAAAATGTGCGACGCTGTCCGTATCACTGACATTTCGAATGGCATCTACCTGGTTTTTCATTAACGCAATCAATGGTGAAACGATAATTGCAGTCCCTTCCATGATTAATGAAGGCAATTGGTAACAGAGTGATTTACCACCACCAGTTGGCATTATAACAAAAGTATTTCTACCCGAAAGAACATTTCTAATAATATGTTCTTGCTCTCCTTTGAAAACATCAAAACCAAAATATTTTCTAAGTGAATCCTTTAAAATTGGTTCTACCTTATTCACTTCTTTCTTGTTCGAAATAACCTCTCCCATGAATATTTTAAAATTAATTTAAGACTAAATTTAACAAAACTTTTAAATACTAAAAATGTTCTCGAAAATTTATCCGTTTATTGCAACAACCTCTGTAACTTCAGGAAGATGTTGTTTTAATAAATTTTCAATTCCACCTTTCAATGTTGCAGTTGAGGAAGGGCAACCTGCACAAGAGCCTCTCAGAACCACAGTAACTTTTCCGTTTTCAAAACCCAGAAAATCTATTGCTCCTCCATCATTTTCAACAGCTGGACGAACATATTCATCCAACAATGCACGAATTGGGTCGTCGAATTCTGATGGATTGAATTCAATTTTCTTTTCTGTATCAGATTCATCTTTAACGGCTGGCTGAGGCATTTGTATTAATACTTCTTTGCCATTGAACAACCATTCTCTTACGAATTCTCTTAATTCCATAGTTATAAAATCCCATGGAACATTATCCGTTTTAGTGACGGTCACAAAATTCGCTGCGATAAAGACATTTTGTACAAATGGAAAATCAAAGAGTGCTTCTGCGAGTGGTGAATATCCTTTAGCAGACATTTTAGAATTGAACTCTACGGAGTCTCCTGTCATTAAAAGGTATTTATTTGCTACAAACTTCATCGTTGTAGGATTAGGTGTCATTTCTGCGTAAACAGTAACTGGTACGTTCATTTTATTCTATTTTAATCAAAGATAAGCAATTGTTTTAACCGACTACCTACGATTTACCATGCGTAGAGTTAACTTTTTGTATTTTAAACAACAACTTTTCGCAAATGGCAACTAAATATCTGAAAGTGTTTTAATTAAGTTCAGTTAAATTAATATTCATAGATTAGGCTTATCTTAAACTGAATATATTTTAATATTCTTATTTTTTTTGCCAAGTAATTCTTTAGCTTATGTATTGTTAGAGTTTATTAAGACAAAGTGAATTACAAGCAGCGAAAATGCAAGTTGTTAGCTGATGTCTCTTGAAAGTAGTGGGTTAAAATGTCTATTTTTGACTCCCTTGAATTAACAAAACTTTTGAAAAAATTAATCAACAATTTTCATAAACAAGATTTGATTTCGGGCTTTTTGGTGTTTCTGATAGCGATGCCGTTAAGTCTAGGAATTGCTGTGGCAAGCGGTTTTCCTGCAATTTATGGTTTGATTACAGCAATGGTAGGGGGAATTTTGGTTAGTTTTTTTGTCGGTTCGGCCTTAACAATAAAGGGTCCAGCAGCAGGTTTAATCGTTATAATTGCCTCGGCCGTTCATGATTTTGGAAATGGAAACGCTGTATTGGGCTGGAAACTGACATTGGGAACAATCTTCACTGCTGCCGTTTTTCAAGTCGTTTTTGCAAGATTAAAATTTGGGAAATTCGTTGATTTCTTTCCTATTTCTGCTGTAAAGGGAATGTTGACGGCGATTGGTATCATTATTTTGAGTAAGCAAATTTTCGTCTTGATTGGTGTTAAACCGATAAATGAAAACGGAGAATTACTCTCCAAACCAATTGATTTATTGGTGCTTTTCCCTCAAAAAATTATGCAAATTGAACATCCTATTTTCTTTTTAATTGGATTATTGTCCCTTTCAATTTTGATTATTTGGCAAATTTCCAACTCCAATACATTAAAGAAAGTTCCGGGGGCCTTGGTTGTGTTAATTCTGAGTTGCATTATCGGGTTGAATTTTGGAAAAAACACCTTGCAAATTAGTGAATACGACAGCTTTTTTCTTGTTGTTAATCAAAAAGTTTCAGATTTGTTTCATTTTCCGATAAGCTTTGAGGGGATTTTTCAACCAAAAATCTTCGTAAAGTATTCTTTTATTTTTTTGTTGGTTGGAAGCTTGGAAACCCTTCTTTCAGTTAAAGCAATTGATACATTGGTAAACAAGGGAAAATCTGATTTTAACAAGGATTTACAAGCTGTTGGGATAGGGAATATGATAAGTTCTGCTCTCGGTGGTTTACCGATGATTGCCGAGGTTGCTCGTTCAACCGCTAATGTAAACAACGGAGCTAAAACTCAATGGGCTAATTTTTACCATGGTTTATTTATCCTGATTTTTCTTGTTTTAGTTGGTTTTTTGAACGAAAGTATTCCTCTTAGTGCTCTCGCGGCCATGCTTATTGTTGTCGGTTGGAATCTTGCCAAACCGGCAATTTTTATTCAGAAATGGCAAAAAGGTAAGGATCAATTTGTGATTTTCATAAGTACAATAATTGTCTCTCTTTTTACAGATATTTTAATGGGAATTTGTGTCGGAATTCTTGTCAACATCTCTTTCCATTTTTTTCGAGGTTTAAAATTGAGAAACGTTTTTCAATTGAACTATCAAATCTTTAATGACAAAGTTTTAGTGAAAGATTTTTTAGTGTTCAGCAATTACTTAAAACTTGACGAGATAATAACCAATCAAAAGGTGAAGACTATTGATTTAACTCAATGTAAATTCGTTGATTATTCCTCAAAACAGAATTTGCTATTAAAAATGAAGACAAATAACTCAGAAAATCATCAAATTCAAATAATTGGTTTGGATTGATTCTATTGTCGAAAGATAACTCTTCTAAAGATAAGCGATATGGCAATCGAATTTAAGGTTCCATAAATCATCAATGCCAAGGTGGACAGAATCATGGTGAATTTGGCGCTATGGATTGTTCGTGAATTTTCCATTACCGCTTTTTTGATTTCAACATCGGTTTTGTTTTCCATGTCGGGGTTGGATGAACGTAACTCAGCGATTGTTTTTCTTTCTTCCAACCTTAATTCTATTTCTCTCAACTTATTCTCGTTAAATTCTGGATAAATTTTTTCGTAATAGAAGTAAAGAAACACGCTCACAATCAACGCATAAGGCAGAGAAGAAAGCAAACCATTTTTAATATCTTGTAACAAGGGATTGTCCGGATTTGCACGTTTTTCTTTGTAAATGGAAAACGATGCCGCCGTAGTTATAAAGAGCATATTAACGAACACAAAAAAACGTATGTCGTTTGTTGACCAGTTAATTGCTAGAGCCAACATCTTAAAAGCTATCCAAGATGCAGCGAAAATCAATCCTATTTTAAGCGGAAAACGCATCTTAACCGTTCATTGAAATCAAAAATTCTTCGTTCGAAATGGTTCGTTCCATGTGTGATTTTAAAAACTCCATAGCTTCAACAGGATTCATGTCTGCCATGTGTTTTCTCATTAGCCAAACTCTTTGAAGAACATCTTTTCCAACTAGTAAATCTTCACGTCTTGTTCCGGAGGCCGTAATATCAATGGCAGGATAAATTCGACGATTGGCAATTTTTCTGTCCAACTGCAACTCCATATTTCCTGTTCCTTTAAATTCCTCAAAGATAACTTCGTCCATTTTCGAACCCGTTTCGGTTAGTGCTGTGGCTAATATGGACAATGAACCGCCGTTTTCAATCTTTCTTGCCGAACCAAAGAATCTTTTCGGTTTGTGCAATGCATTGGCATCAACACCACCAGAAAGTACTTTTCCAGAAGCAGGGGAAACAGTATTGTATGCTCTTGCAAGACGAGTTATAGAGTCTAACAGAATACAAACATCATGACCACATTCTACCATCCTTTTCGCTTTTTCAATCACCATATTGGCAACTTTTACGTGTCTTTCAGCTGGTTCGTCAAAAGTTGAGGCAATCACTTCTGCTTTTACACTTCTCGCCATGTCAGTCACTTCCTCTGGACGTTCATCGATGAGTAGAACAATTAAGTAAGTTTCAGGATGATTTGCAGCAATTGCGTTTGCAACATCTTTCAACAACATTGTTTTACCAGTTTTCGGTTGAGCCACAATCATTCCGCGTTGACCTTTTCCAATCGGTGCAAATAAATCCATGATTCGCGTTGACATAGATTCATTTTTATGACCTGTTAACTTGAATTTTTCACTTGGAAACAATGGGGTAAGAAATTGAAAAGGCACTCGATCGCGGATGTAGGATGGATCTCTACCGTTAATGGATTCCAATTTTACAAGTGGAAAATATTTTTCACCTTCTCTTGGCGGACGTATGGATCCTTTAACTGTATCACCGGTTTTTAGTCCGAATAATTTGATTTGGTTTTGAGAAACGTAAACATCGTCAGGTGAAGGAAGGTAATTATAGTCTGAGGATCTTAAAAATCCGAAGCCATCTTGTACGATTTCTAAAACTCCTTCTGCTGAAACTATACCAACTAAATCGTAGTTTTCTTCTACTTTAGGTATTTCAGTCGTATTGTTTTCCGGCTTATTTTCTTGTTCTCTATTATTTTGACGGAAATTAGGATTGTTTTCGTTTCGTCGGTTATTGTTTTGATTTCTTTGATTTTGAAATCTTTGATTGTTGGAATTTGGTTGTGGATTTTCTTCTGTTGAAGATGCAGTTGAAGGTGTGTTTTGTTCTTGTTTTGTGTCTTCGACAGTCGGTTTAATTTCCTCAGTTTGTTGTTTTCTTTCTTCTTGAGATTTCTTGTTCGGTCTCTCGAATTTATTACGTTTTTTGTTGTTTGGAGTAGCTTTATCAACTTCATTTTGTTCTGAAAACAAATCTACTGGAATGTCAGTTTGAGTTTGTTTTTCAGGAAAAAGCTCTTTTGCATCGGTATTCAGGTTTTCCAAGTTTTCCATGATTTCGACTTCTTCAGGGGCGAAGTCTTTCATGAACTCAATCAGCTCGGACGGATTAGAATCCACTTGTTCTTCTTTTCTTGGTCGGCGACCTCTTTTTTTAACTTCAGTAATTTTTTCTGGTTGTTCTGTTGACTCGATTGGAGTCACTTCGTTGTTGACACTTGAATCTCCACCACCAGAAATGAGGTCTATGAGTTCACTTTTCTTTAAATTTTCTGAATTTTGAATACCTATAGATGCGGCAATAACTCTTAAGTCTGAAACCTTTTTGGTCTCTAATAATTTTTTATCCATTTAAGTTATAAAGATCGATTTAAAAGAAGTTGGGAATGATTTTGGGAATCACCCGGAGAGAATTTTTGGCAAGTTTATACATTTTTCTCTTAAGTCAAGCAAAAAAGATAATTCTTCTGCATTTTTAGGTGAAGTTGTCCAATGAAATATTTCAACATGAAAGAATTAATGTGTAACAAATAACCTTTATCAATTTTAACTGAAGGTTTTCATTAATTGAATTTAATCGCCTTACTTGGACTAATTCTGGTAACGACTGCACTTGGCAAAAGCAAGGAAATCATACAAATTCCAAAAGTTAACAAGTTGACTCCTAACCATCCAAAAAAGGTTAATTCAACTGGAACTTTGTCAAGAAAATAAACGGCAGGGTCCAATTGAAAAGGAGCAAATTGAATTTGAATAAAGCAAAGAATCAATCCAATTAAGTTGCCATAAAACATTCCTTTTCCAATCAAAAATGCCGCTTGCCATAAAAATACGCGTCGAATGTCCCAATTACTTGCGCCCATTGCTTTCAACAATCCAATAAAATTGGTGCGCATCACGATTAAAACCAAAAGTGCGGAACCTATATTGATGATTCCAATAATCAACATCAAGGTTAAGATAATCATCACATTGTAATCCAAAAAACTCAGCCATGAAAACAGTTCGCTTTCGTTTTCAACCACACTTTTTACCTGTAACAATTCCCCTTTTTCGGTGGGAAACATTTCCAATTTTGATTTCAACAAACTTTGAACGGCGGCTAAGTCCGACCAATTATCCAACCTTACTTCCCATCCGGCAACAAGTTCGGTTGCATTTCCTTTTCCGTGTTTAAATTGGAGTATGACATTCCCTTTTTTGGTTTCAAGTTTTCCGAAATTTTCATTTTCAAAGGTGATTTTCAATTTCCCATTTTCCAATACAAGGTCAGACGAACTGATGAAATGGACACCTGAAGGAAGCTTTACTTTTAACTCGCAAGTATCTAAACTTTCGATTTTCCCCCGCGATTTTGAAGTTTGACCAATCACCACGCGGTAAACGGAGTCGCGCAATTCTCGGAGAAAAATACCCGTGTAAATATTCATTCCTTCTCCCCAATTGTAATAAAGTTCGGTTTCTTGTCCGGTTGTAGTTGTTTTGAGGATGAACGAATTGTTTTCGGATAAACTGTCCATCAACTCCATTTGAACTTGTAATCCCCAATCGTTAAGTTTTTGCACTTCTGGAAGTCCACAAAAAACCATCTTCTTATCGTATTCCTCTAAGCCGGTTGAAAAGAACCCTTTGACGGTGTATTTTCGAAGAACAGGTTGATTTTTTACGTAAAAAGCCGAAACCGTATCGCCAATTTGAAAGTGTAAAATTTTTGCCAATTGTTCCGACAGTAAAATCGCATCTTTATCTTTTTCGAAATTGGGAATTTCCCCTTTTTTTAAATGTTTTTTAATAAACGTCCAATCGTAATTTGCGCTCACACCTTTCATCAAAACTCCTGAAATTTCTTGCCGTTGAACAGCAGTATCCGCTTTGTTGGCTCTTTTCACTTTTTCCTCAAAAATCGCTGATTGTAAAAGTGCGGGTTTGTAGGCCACATTATCTGTACCCTTTACACCAGCAGTCGTTAATATGGATTGAGAAATGGTTTTGCTTTTGTGAACAGGTTCAATCTCATGTAGGGAAGAAAATCCAGCTTTTCCAACAAAAATGGGAGCATTAAATCCGCTGATTTTTTCTCTTATTTCATTTTGAAACCCTGTAACGATTGCGACCGTAAGTAGGTTAACAACAATGGCAAGTGAAATACTTAAAACGGAAATACGAACAATTGGACGCGAAACTTTGCTCCCTTGTTCTTCCGTTTGCAATAAACGACGCGATATGAAATATGTAAATGACAAGTCTTTTCCTACGATGCTTCAAAAGTACACAAAGCTTTTGGCATTGGTGATTTGCACGGCTTACTTCTTGAATTCTTGTTCAAGAGTTGGAGCAAGTAAACCCTATGTTGCAGGAACAATTGTGGTTGGAGACGATTCATTAATTGTGGAAAGTGACGATCAACAAATTCCTCGCCGTCCAATGCAGATGGGAATTGAACGCTTGTATTTGGTAGTTGATTCGCTGAAAGGAAAACGTGTTGCCGTTGTTGGAAATCAAACATCTGTGGTCAAAAAAACGCATTTAGTTGACACACTTTTGTCCTTGAAAGTGAACGTGACAAAAGTTTTTTCTCCTGAACACGGATTTAGAGGAGAGGCCGACGCAGGAGAGAAAGTAAATAGTTCAATTGATAAAAAAACGGGTTTACCTTTGGTTTCACTTTATGGAAATCACAAAAAACCAACCGTGCAAGATTTTGAAAATGTGGATATTGTCATCTTTGACATCCAAGATGTTGGTGTTCGTTTTTACACTTATATTTCCACTTTACATTACGTAATGGAAGCTTGTGCTGAGCAACAAAAACCTTTAATCGTATTAGATAGACCCAATCCAAATGCACATTACATCGACGGGCCAGTATTAAAAGAGGAATGGAAATCATTCGTTGGAATGCACAAAGTACCGATTGTTTATGGAATGACAATTGGTGAATATGCTAAAATGATCAATGGTGAAGGATGGTTGGCAAATGGAGCAAAATGTGCGCTTTGGGTGGTTCCTATTCGCAATTACAATCACCGAACACCTTATTCCTTGCCTGTTGCTCCTTCCCCAAATTTACGTTCAGACCGTGCCATAGAATTGTATCCTAGTTTGTGTCTATTTGAAGGTACAACCGTAAGTTTAGGTCGAGGAACAGAAAAACCTTTTGAGGTATTTGGACATCCGAACTTTAAAAACACCCCTTACACTTTCGTACCAAAATCAGTTCCGGGTGCAAAAACTCCACCTCAATTGAACAATGTGTGCTACGGTTACGACTTGTCGAATGAGCAGGTGGGAAGATTAAACCGAATCAATCTACAGTATCTTTTGGAAGCAAGACGTTTGTTGGGCGATTCAGCAATTTTGATTGACCAAAAATCCTTTTTCAATAAATTGGCCGGAACAGATAAATTAGCCGAGCAAATAATGCAGATGTTATCAGAAGACGAAATCCGCAGTTCATGGCAGCCCGAAATAGACAGCTTCAAACAAGTTCGTGCGAAATATTTGATGTATAAAGATTAGAATTCTCTATTCGAAACTATTCTTTTTTCTCTGGGGTGTGCATTGCATCTAACAAGTCTAAAACCATATCTTCCATAGTCCCCGTTCCAGATAATTGCCCCATTAGACCATAAAGAGGTGCAGTTTTAACTTCGGCTTTTTCATCATTTATTTTATTCAAAGAGCTGTTAAACATCGCGCGAATCCAATTTTCAGGTAGGACTTTGGTTGCCATGTTCAATAAAGATTGCTTGATGTTTGAACCAATATTTGAAACGTTAATGGCAGTTAATTTGTCCACACTCGCTTTTAAGTCTGCAATAAACTCCTCGACGTAAGCCACATTTCCGTGTGAAACAGTAAGATGCAAACTTGCAGGAGTCATTTGTCTATCCAAATGCCATCCTCGATTTGTTAATTCATCTCCTAAAGCGAAAATATCCATTTTTCCTGTTGAACGGAATGAAAAAACTGGACCAACTGGATTACCATTAACAGCAATTCCTTCTGTAGAGTTAATGGCATGCTGGATTTTTTTTGCACAATCCTGGGTTTCACGCGCCATTTTTAAATAACCTTCTTCACCTAAATGATTCATTATTGCCCATGCTGCTGCGATTGCTCCACCTGGACGCGAACCAGTAAAAGATGGCGAAGCGTATAAACCACCAGGCCATTCCGTGTAAACATAATATTGTTTTTTGCGATAAGACTTGTCTCTGTAAACAACAACCGAAGAACCTTTGGCTCCGTAACCATACTTATGAATATCGAGCGAAATACTTCTTACACCCTGTAAGCGGAAATCGAAAGTTGGAATAGGCTCACCGAGCTTCTCCAAGAAAGGTAAAATATATCCGCCTACACAAGCATCAACATGCATCCAAACGTTTTTCTCTAAGGCAATTTCGCTGATTTCAGCCAGCGGATCAATGTATCCATGAGGGTAGGCAGGTGAAGACCCTACAATCATGATGGTGTTTTGATCAATAAAATCACGGAAAACGCTCATATCAGGAGCTAGATCATCACCTGAACAAGGAACAATCCGCGTTTCTAATTCGAAGTAATAAGCCGCTTTTAAGAACGCAGGATGAGCAGATGCCGGAATTACGATATTTGGTTTCTGTAAACTTTTATTGTTGTCTTTTGCGAATTTTTTAGCAGCCTTAATTGCGCACATGATGCTTTCCGTTCCGCCACTTGTCATACTACCAGCAGCGTTCTCAGGTGCATTGAGTAATGAGAGAGTCATTGAAACTACCTCAGATTCCATTCTTTTAAGACTTTGAAAAACAGAAGGGTTTAAGGCATTTTCATAAAAAAACTCGCGGTATGCAGTCAACAAAACCTCTGTTGCTTCTTCTCCGGGATAAAAAACTAAGGAGAACGTTCGACCTCGTTTCCAATCTGCATCTTTTCGATGATTACCTTTTAGTTGTTCAGTTACAACTTCTTTCGAAAGTCCTTTTTTGGGGAATGGAATGTGCATAATCTGAAATATTTTTTTGTCTAAAATTAGATTTTTTTTAACTCAAAATAATTTTTAAAAAATTCTGAACTATGATAGAAATGGATACTTTAAAGAATTTCACAAGCAAATTTCAGAACAAATTGCTGGCAATCACTGCTCACTCTTGACTATATTTGCAAAAAAAAAATAATCTCGAAATGGCAATAATGATTACCGAGGAATGCATCAACTGCGGTGCATGCGAACCAGAATGTCCGAATAATGCAATTTATGAAGGCGGTGCTGAATGGAAATACACAGATGGAACTTCTCTTAAGGGAATAATTACAACGTTAGACGGTGACGAAATTCTAGCAGATCAGCCCCATGAGCCGGTGAATATGGATGTTTACTACATCGCTCATGAGAAATGTACCGAATGTGTAGGTTTTCATGATGAACCTCAATGTGCTGCTGTTTGTCCCGTTGATTGTTGCGTGGACGATCCGAATTACCGCGAATCTGAAGACGAGTTGCTTGCTAAAAAGAGTTTTATGCACTTGTAATGATTCGTTTTTTTCTCCTACTGTTTGTTCTTAAATCTTCCTTTTCGGTTGCACAAACAGAATGGTCAAATGATTCATTGAGATTTGCAGAGGCTGAATTCAAGGAGAAAAACATTAATCTTTATTTTATTCCGATTGACTGTAAAGTGGATCGGAATTTTTTTTTGGAGTTCAATTCAACTTTTGCTCAAGCAAAAATTAAAATTACACCTTTCGTATTACCCGCATTTAAAACGGAGTTCGAGCCGATATGGGACAACCCTCCCAAAGATAGTTTACGATTTTCCCGTCAAATGCGTCAACTGCGCGATGATTATTTTCAAAAATTTAAAGATCGTGATCCGAGCGGGGTCTATTGTTTTGTAATACCGAAATTTAGAAATGATTCCCTTCGCGGTTACGGTGTTAATTCAAAGTCTATGTTTTTCATTTCGAATGAAATAGATTCGGAATTGAACGAAAGAATTAACTTTCACATAGGTTTTTCTTTAGGCTTAAATTCTTCAAACCAATTGGAAAATGTGATGAATCCAAGTAGTTATGGATCGGAATTGAGTTGGAAGCAATGTTGGGATTTACGTAACGCTCCAAATTCATTCTCACTATACGACGATTATGAATTCATCCGAACCGGAAATGGACTTTTCGCTTATTATTTTTGGGAGCAAAACAAAGATGGATGGTTCGAAGTGGATAGTTTAAAACCTTTTAAATCCATACTAAGACCACAGAAATACAATCACTTGGTTTATTATTTGAAAGTGGACAATTTCTTTTTTAAACCTCTATTTAAGTTTCAAGGTCAACGAATTTGTTTGGTTCATATTTTAACCCTTCTTGTAAGTTTGATTTTAATTTTCTTTGGTGTAAGAAGGATTAATAAATCGCTTACGGAATCAGGATTTTTCAAAAGACAAGGTTTTCGTTTGTTGAAATTAATTTTCTGGTCAAGTGCTGCGTTTATGGTTTATTCGTCTTTTTTTATTGTAGAATGGGTCTATAATCAAAGTATTACTCTCGATCATAAACTGAATGATTTTAAAGGTCTTGAGAGAGTTGATTTAAAGAAAAAAGTCAATAATCCCGAACTTTTCGTTAAACGTTTTGATGAAAAGCAAGGAAGCTATATTTTTCAAAGAAAAGAGGAAACATGGTATTACCAGCAAGAAAAAACCGTGCTTTATTTCGATGTCAAAAGGGTAGAAAATAAATTTCAAGCCAAATTTCAAAGGAGTGCAAACGAATTGGAAATTGGTGAGGAAAAAATACCAGTACGAAGTCATTACATGGTATTTCGATATTTTGACGAGAAGGATAGTTTATTGACTGAAAAAGTTTTTAATTATCGTGGTATCGACTTAACCGAAAAGAGAAATTTAGCCAATCCAGCAAAACGTATTCTTTTGTTTGTCAATGGTTATAGGCCTGTTTCATTAAGTAATAATTTACGTGAAAACATTAATGATATTCAGAAAAAAGGTTTAGAATTTCCCAATTCCAAAAACTATCTTTATGACTACGACCGATTTGGATACTGGACGCCCTGGAATAACATAAACTTGCTTTTTCAAAAAAGAATTAATCCAGGGGAGGTTTGGTATGCAGACGGACATCATTCGGTAAGCACTTCGAATCATCGCTCACTTGTTAACTTTACAACGAATTCAGGTATTTATCCCCAACCTTGTAAAGCCCCAAAAGGTCGAGAGGTAAAGCATAATTGTGAAAAAACTTCAATTACTGGTGGGAAAGAAATTGAAACGATTTCGCTTTTGGCCACATCTCCAAACGAAGAAGGCTTTAATCTGAGGCGAAAACAAGGTCGAATTGCTGGAAGAAATCTTTTACAGCAATTGAATGAAATGCCCAATAAATCTGAAAATGATACTTTGTTTGTTGTTGCTCATAGCATGGGATACGCCTACGCATTAGGAATGATTGATATTTTAAGAGGAAAAATTCAGTTTGGTGGTTTCTACATTATTGCTCCTGAAAATGCTAATTCGGGAAAAGTTCTTCCCGGAGAATGGAATGAAGTTTGGCAATATGGCGCAAAACTTTCCGGTAAAAATGCAAACGCGCCATGTGAACAAGACGGTGTCGCTCCACAATTTTTAGCCAAAGGATTGAATCAAACTCATAGAACTTATTTTCCTTTAAACCAGAAACATAGAATGGGTTATTTCGAAAGTCACTTTATAGGTTATTACACTTGGATTTTTGATTTAAAAGAAAATGAAAACGGTTATATCATTCAACGTTAAAAGTAGGGCAGGTGCTAGGGGCAAAAATTCAAAATTTCTTGGGCTCCTGTAAAGTCAAAAAGGAGGTTATGATTCCTCCTTTTCTTAGATTTTGAAAAACTATAGCCAAAACAAAATTGCTTTCGCCTGAATTGGTTAAACAAACTTGGTCATGTTTTTCAATTACAAACCAACCGGTTTTCTGAAAACAATTTTTCCGTCGAAAACATCCATTACTACTGGGTTTTCTTTGTCTATTTTTCCACTCAATAAGGCTTTAGATAGTTCATTTAACACTTGCTTTTGAATCACACGTTTTACTGGACGTGCACCAAAAAATGGATCGTAACCTGCCTCGGTTATGTAGTCAAAAGCATATTGAGTCACCTCTAAATTCAAATCTTTCTCCGCCAATATTTTTTTCAAACCATTTAATTGAATTTCAACGATTTCACGAACGTTTTCTTTAGTTAACGGCAAGAACATCAGTATTTCATCCACGCGATTCAAGAATTCTGGGCGGATGGTTTGACGCAATAATTCCATCACTTCGAACTTTGCTTTTTCAGCAACTCGTTCTAATTCTGCAGGTTTTGCATTTTCGAATTTTTCGTGAATTAAATGTGAGCCCAAATTGGAGGTCATGATTATGATGGTATTCTTGAAATTCACCAAACGACCTTTGTTGTCCGTCAATCGTCCGTCGTCTAGGACTTGAAGTAAAACATTGAAAACATCAGGATGAGCTTTTTCGATTTCGTCCAACAACACGATTGAATAAGGTTTTCTTCTCACAGCCTCCGTTAATTGTCCACCTTCATCGTAACCAACATACCCCGGAGGCGCACCAACCAACCTACTTACTGCATGTTTTTCCTGGTATTCCGACATATCAATTCGCGTCATTGCGTTTTCGTCGTTGAATAAATATTCTGCAAGTGCTTTTGCCAATTCAGTTTTTCCTACACCTGTTGTCCCCAAGAAGATGAAAGACCCAATCGGACGTCGGGCGTCTTGCAAACCAGCTCTACTTCGACGAACTGCATCCGACAAGGCCTCAATCGCCTCCTCTTGTCCTACAACGCGTTTTTTCAATTCGTCTTCTAAGCGCAACAATTTCGAAATTTCACTTTCAATCATTTTTTGCACCGGAATTCCCGTCCATTTAGAAACAACTTCCGCTATTTCATCGGCATCCACTTCCTCTTTTATCATTTTCGATTTGGACTGCATTTCCAATAATTTTGCTTTTGCGTTTTCCAAACGGTCTTCTGCCTCCTTTATGCGTCCATAACGAATTTCAGCCACTTTCCCGTAATCCCCAACACGTTCTGCTTGGTCGGCATCAAACTTTAATTGTTCGATTTCTTCTTTAGTTTTTTGGATGGTGTCCACCACATCGCGCTCCGATTGCCATTTGGACAAAAACGCATTTCTCTGCTCGGAAAGGTTCGCAAGTTCTCTTTCAACGTTCTCCAATTTTTTGTCATCGTTTTCACGTTTCAATGCTTCTTTTTCGATTTCGAGTTGCATGATTTTTCGCTCAATTTCATCCAATTCCTCTGGTTTTGAATTGATTTCCATTCGCAGTTTGGAAGCCGCTTCATCAATCAAGTCGATAGCTTTGTCCGGTAAATGACGGTCGGTAATGTAGCGCTGAGATAGTTCAACCGCCGCAATAATCGCCGCGTCTTTGATGAGAACTTTGTGGTGATTTTCGTATTTCTCCTTGATTCCGCGAAGGATGGAAATTGCGTCTTCTGTTGAAGGTTCATCCACCAAAACGGTTTGAAAACGACGTACAAGCGCTTTGTCTTTCTCAAAATATTTTTGGTATTCGTTAAGCGTCGTTGCTCCCACTGCTCTTAATTCTCCACGTGCAAGAGCAGGTTTAAGGATATTTGCCGCATCCATTGCACCTTCTCCACCACCTCCTGCACCAACCAAAGTATGAATTTCATCAATGAACAAAATGATTTCCCCGTCGGCGTGAATCACTTCTTTAACCACTGATTTCAGACGCTCTTCAAATTCTCCTTTGTATTTCGCGCCTGCAATTAAAGCACCCATATCCAAGGAGTAAACAATTTTGGTTTTTAAGTTTTCAGGAACGTCGCCCGTAATTATACGATGTGCTAAACCTTCAGCAATCGCCGTTTTTCCAACACCAGGTTCCCCAATAAGAATCGGGTTGTTTTTGGTCCTACGCGAAAGAATTTGCAACACTCGTCTTATTTCATCATCGCGACCAATTACAGGATCTAATTTTCCTGATTGAGCCAATTCATTGAGATTTTTGGCGTATTTCGCTAAACTTTGGTAGGTACCTTCTTGACCAGTTGACGTAACTTTTTGACCTTTACGTAAGTCCATGATTGCTTGTTTAAGTTGAGATTTTGTGATTTTCGCGTCTTTCAGCATTTTTCCAACGGCATCGGTTGCATCAAGCATGGAATAGAGCAAAATTTCAAGTGAAACGAATTCATCACCGAAATTTTTGAGTTCACTCAAGGCATACTGAAGCACTTTATTTGCTTGTTGAGAGAGGTAAATATTCCCGCCAGATACTTTAGGATAGCTGTTCATTACACTGTCCAAAGTTGCTTGAACCATGCTGAGGTTAACATTCAATTTTTTGAAAAGAAAATCAGTAGTTGCCGAATCATCGACAGAGAAAATTCCTTTGAGTAAGTGTCCCGTTTCAATTGCTTGATTTCCGTTCACTTCTGCAAGATGTTGTGCTTGTTGTATAGCTTCTTGCGATTTGGTAGTAAATTTTGAAAAATCCATAATTGTTGATTTGATTTCGATATCGTCAAAGTACAAACCAAGTTCAAGAAAAGGTGTGAATTCGGAAAATATGGCAGTTTGTTGTAATGTGTTATGACATTTTTACAGTAAAATAGGAGATGAATGAAATTACAGATAAATAAAATCCAACAATTCAAAAAAGTCGTCCAGTTAACTAAAGCTATCTTTTTATTGTAAGGAAGTTGAAATTTTGGATAGTTGACAATTAACTCCTTGTGACCCTTTTGAAAGTTCCGTGATGTTTAAACATTCACACGTTTTTCTTCTCTCCAATCAAAAAGCGAGTTTTTGTTTTCACATTTGTTAATATCTCACGCTGAAATGTTTTTCATAAGTCCACGTTATGAAATGTTTAATTTGCCGTGGTCTTACCTACCTTTGTGTCATGGAAAGTAACAACAAAAAAACACGTACAGTCGCTAAAAATTCAGTTGCCTTGATGAGTGAGTTTGGAAAAATACCACCACAAGATATTGATTTAGAAAGAGTTGTTCTTGGTGCAATGATGTTAGAAAGAAACGCGGTTAATGAAGTGATTGACATTTTAAATGAAAATAGTTTTTACGATCCAAAACACCAATACATTTATCGTGCGATACGCGGATTATTCGCAACCACCAACCCAATTGACCTTGTAACAGTCACTCAATACCTCATCAAAAACGGTGAATTGGAAGCTTCCGGAGGTGCAGCTTATGTGGCTTCTTTAACTGCTCGAGTTGCTTCTGCGGCAAACATTCAAATGCACGCGCGATTGGTTTCTGAAAAATTCATTAAACGTGAACTTATTCGTGTGAGCTCTGAAATCATTCGTGATGCGTATGATGAAACGGTGGATGTTTTTGAGTTGTTGAATGGTGCTGAAAAAAACTTGTTTGCCATTGCTGAAAACAACATGAGTAAGCAAGTAACCAATATGCAAACGGCTGTTCGTGAGGCAGTAAATGAAATTGAAAAAGCTGCAAAAAATGCCGACGGGGTTTCAGGTGTTCCTACAGGTTTCCACAAATTAGATGCAATTACAGCAGGTTGGCAACGTTCGGATATGATTGTTCTTGCTGCTCGTCCGGGAATGGGAAAAACGGCTTTTGTACTTTCCATGGCGCGAAATACTGCTGTAGATTATAAAATGGGAGTGGCGGTATTTTCCCTAGAAATGTCTGCCGTTCAGCTGGTTAAACGTTTGATTGCTAGTGAAGCTCGCTTGGATGCAGAAAAACTCAGAACAGGAAAATTAGCCGATCACGAATTTCAACAACTCTACTCCAAAATCACCCGACTTTCAGAAGCACCAATTTATATTGATGATACACCGGGTATTTCTATTCTGGATTTCCGTGCAAAATGCCGCCGTTTGAAACACGAAAGAAACATCGAACTGATAATTATCGACTACTTACAGCTCATGTCGGCGAAAGACGGAAAAGGCGGAACACGCGAGCAAGAAATTTCAACGATTTCCCGTTCCATTAAAGAAATTGCCAAAGAGTTAAACGTTCCAATTATTGCTCTTTCACAGCTTTCACGTTCTGTTGAATCACGGGGTGGTGATAAAAAACCACAATTATCAGACTTGCGTGAATCGGGTGCAATTGAACAAGATGCCGATATCGTTTCTTTCATTTATCGTCCTGAATATTATGGAATTGACAACTTGGAAGGAGAAGATGTAAGAGGTGTTGGGGAAATAATAATCGCTAAGCACAGAAACGGTTCATTGGGTAGTGTTAGACTTAAATTTGTGGGTCAATTTGCCTTGTTCGAAAACTTAGATAGCTTTGGAGGATTCTATGAACCAACTTCCGCAAATAACGCATTGAACATACAGAGTTTGGGTGCTGCTCCAACAATGACTGTTCCAAGTAAAATGAACACGGGAATTGAACAAGATTTTGATTTTAGAAATAACGATACGGATTCAGATACTCCTTTTTAATATGAAGAAATTTATAATTGCCCTCTTTTTGTTGATTGCTCATCTTTCACAAGCCACTCAAATTCTTGTGGCAATGGATGAAACACAGCGTAACCACCTAAAAGCTTACGGAATAGCTTATTGGACTTTAGAAAATGGTGTTACCATCGAATGGCTTTTGAATTACAAAGGCGGTTCTTTTTTGTTTCCGCACCTCAAAACAATTGAAGAAGAATTGATTATTCGTGGGGTTTCTTACCAAATTTTAGCAGACGGACAAGTCAATCAAATAAAGGCGCAAATTGCAGATCCAGAGGTGAATATGGAAATTGTTCAATTGGAAAAAGCACCGAAAATTGCCGTTTACACCCCTCCGAACAAGCAACCTTGGGACGATGCTGTTACGCTTGTTTTGGAATACGCAGAAATTAAATACGACAAAATTTACGACTCTGCAATCGTCATGGGAATGTTGCCAAAATACGATTGGTTGCACCTTCATCACGAGGATTTTACGGGTCAATACGGTAAATTTTACAGTTCCGCACGTTATCAGGCTTGGTATCAAGAGCAAATTCGAATTGCAGAGAATAACGCAAAAATGTTGGGTTTCCGAAAAGTGTCACAGTTGAAATTAGCTGTTGCACAAAACATAAAGAATTTTGTGATGGGTGGAGGATTTTTGTTTACGATGTGCAGTGGAACCGACAGTTTCGACATTGCGCTTGCAGCCTTGAACACGGATATTTGTGAGGCGGTTTTCGATGGCGACCAATCAGATCCGCGAGCCCAAGACAAATTAGATTTCAATCAAACATTTGCCTTCAAGGATTTTCAATTGATTAAAGATCCAATGATTTATGAATATTCAAATATCGATGCAAGTGATTTAAGAACGAGTCGTCAAATTACGGAACCCGTTGACGTTTTTACCTTATTTGATTTTTCCGCAAAATGGGATATTGTTCCTACGATGCTAACCCAATGTCACGTCGATGTGGTAAAGGGCTTCATGGGTCAAACCACTGATTTTAGGAAAGAATTCATCAAGCCAAATGTCCTAATCATGGGAGAAAACAAAGCAGCAGGAACCGCTAAGTACATTCACGGGGAAATGGGGCATGGGACATGGACCTTTTATGGAGGACACGACCCGGAAGACTATCAACACTTTGTTGGCGACCCGCATACAGACTTAAATTTACACCCAAATTCACCAGGTTATCGTCTCATTTTGAACAACATCTTGTTCCCAGCAGCGAAGAAGAAGAAGCGAAAAACGTAGGATTTTAATGAAGTATCTGTTCAATCTTTTATGTCTTCTTTTCGTTTTTAAGTCGCAGACACAAACGGTAATTAAGGATATTGATGGTAACAATTATACAACCGTTCAAATTGGCAACAAAACGTGGTTTCGAGAGAATTTACGAACCCAAAGACTAAACGATAGCACCGTAATTTCTCCATCAAAAAACGCTGATTCTTGGCAAAATATCAAAACACCCGCTTATTGTTTGTTTGAAAATGACAGTTCCCAATACTTTCGCGGTTTATTGTACAATGGCTTCGCGGTAAAAAGTGGAAAACTCTGTCCATTAGGGTGTAGAGTTCCGACTTACGAGGATTGGCAGGAATTGATTAACAACTTTGGTGGAGAAGCGATGGCGGGGTATTTTCTTCGCAAACCTTATGATGCTTTGGACTTTGAATTGGGTTTTCCTGACATAACCTTGGATTTAACCTTCGACGGATTGCGCAAGTATTCTGGAAGTTTTGAGGGATTGGAACAATTAGGAGCATGGTGGACAACTACTTATGAAAACAACGAAAACGGTTCTTCCTTACTTTACACCGTACAAACAGCCTATTGGAACAACAGCTTGCTTTTTTGGCTGAATACGGGAAATGACGGATTATCAGTACGTTGTGTTTGTGACGAAAAATAAATTCTATTTTTTTACTTGAAACACATACTAGGTAAGCAAAAAATATTACTTTTGCAATCCGTTTTCGCAAGTATGCCCGAGTGGCGGAACTGGTAGACGCGCTGGATTCAAAATCCTGTTCTTTCGGGAGTGCCGGTTCGATTCCGGCCTCGGGTACTAAAACCAGAGTGAAAAACAGAGCGAGAGCGAAGTTTTGCACTCTGTTTTTTTTGTTCATTCTCACACTCATTCTCGCTCTTGAGTAAAATTTTTGAAACAGAGCGAAAGCGAATTTGGCTACTCTGGTTTTTTTTTCTTCATTCTCATTCTCATTCTCTATCTCATTCTATATCTCATTTTCTATCTCATTCTCATTCTCTATCTCATTCTCTATCTAATTCTCACACTCATTCTCACACTCATTTTCGCTCTTTAATGTTTTTCTTTAAAACAGAGTTTAAGTTTTGCGTCTATGTTTTTCCTCATTCTCGCTCTCATTCTCGCTCTCATTCTCATTCTCTCCGCCACGGCGGACTGTTTCTCGCTCTTTTTACCCTTCATTCTCTCCGCCACGGCGGACTGTTTCTCACTCTTTTTCCCCCTTCATTCTCTCCGCCACGGCGGACTGTCTCCTGCTCTCAAATGTTCTGTTTCTCGCTCTTCTTCCCCCTTCATTCTCTCCGCCACGGCGGACTGTTTCTCACTCTTTTTTTTCCTCATTCTCTCCGCCACGGCGGACTGTTTCTCACTCTTTTTTTTCCTCATTCTCATTCTGTTTCTCACTCTTTTTTTTCTCATTCTCTCCGCCACGGCGGACTGTTTCTCACTCTTTTAACTATCTTTGCACTCAAGTTCTTTTACTTATTAGCATTCAGAAATGTTGAAAAACATGCCAACCGAGTGATTTAAACACCGCGGTGGTATTTATAATGTGGGCTTCTTTGCCAAAATAAAAATGAGATTTTTTCACTTGTTTTTTCTTCGTTTACTTTGATTTATTCGCACCCTAGCGACTATTCACGACTTTGTTAATTGTGAACCAAAACTTCTTTGTAACCGAAAATTAACAGGAATAAGAATCTTCTTCACAGGGTAAAAATTGTTTTTCACTTTTTTGAACGCAACTGAATTGTAATTTTTAAACAAACATAAGTATGCGTTATTTATTCTCGTCCGAGGCTGTTGCTATTGGACACCCTGACAAGGTTTGCGACCAAATCTCTGATGCTGTTTTAGATGCTTATCTAAAGCAAGATCCTCACGCCAAAGTGGCCGTTGAAACACTCGTTACGACCGGGCGATTGATTTTGTCTGGCGAGGTAAATTCTACTGCCGTTGTGGATGCAGTTGCCATTGCCAAAAATGTACTGCGCGAAATCGGTTATACTGACGAAAGTGTCGGGTTCGATGCCGATACAGCAAGTTATCACAACTATATCCACCAACAAAGTGCAGAAATATTTCACAGTGTTGAGGACGGCGGAGCTGGTGATCAAGGCTTGATGTTTGGTTATGCAACGAACGAAACACCAGCCTATCTTCCGCTTGCGTATTACTTAGCACAACAACTTGTGGTGCGCCAACAAGAATTGCGAAAATTGGACGGTTCGTTCTTATTACCAGATGCAAAATCCCAAGTGACTGTCGAATACGAAAACGGACTTCCGTTAAGAGTAACAAAAGTTGTGCTTTCTACCCAACACAGAGATACGATTTCCCAAGAAGAATTGCGTGAGTACGTTAAGCAAGAAATCATTGAGCCGATTATTGCGCCTTATACCACAGATCAGAAAGTGGATTTGTTAATCAATCCTTCTGGTAGTTTTACCATTGGAGGACCGCATGGCGATACAGGTTTAACGGGCAGAAAAATCATTGTCGATACTTACGGTGGAAGTGCACCACATGGCGGAGGTGCATTTAGTGGAAAAGACCCAAGCAAGGTTGACAGAAGTGCGGCTTACATGGCTCGATATATTGCCAAGCATGTTGTCGCAGCTGGTTTAGCAGACCGTTGCACCGTTCAACTTTCGTATGCTATTGGGGTGAAAGAACCACAATCTGTTTTTCTCGACCTACATGGAACTGGCAAGATAACCGAAACAGAATTATTGGAACGCGTTCTTCATGTTTTTGATTTAACCCCAAACGGAATCGCCCAAACGTTGGACCTCAAATCTCCAATTTACCAAACAACAGCAAGGAATGGACATTTCACGAATGAGGCGTTTAATTGGGAGATTATTAATCCTTCAATTATCAAGGATTTGATCAATTAACTTGTTGCAAATTTTGATTCTTTAGTAAAAAAGGAGGAACGATTCAATTTGCTCCTCCTTTTCAATTCAAACTAACATTTAATACTTGAAGTTTCGAAGAACATTTTGAATTAAAAAATAGTGTCTTTCACTCTCAAGGTTTTACTTCAAACTTAAAATTGCTTTAATTACTGCAGCAATTCCAAACAATAACAAAACCAACATTGTTACAGCCGCTTACACCAACTCGCACGCACCACTTCTTTCCCTCGACCGACCTTCTTCGGCTTTGAGCAACGAATTAGCGGAAAATGAGGTCCCGATAGCTATCTGGAGAGAAAACGACACGAAGTATATATATATTTCGCCCACAGCCCACTGGCACATACCGAATCCGCTACGGCGGAGGACAAAATAATTTGCGGGGCTATGATTATTTGTACAACTTGCAGGGATGGATGAAAGGAATAAACGCCATAGAAAATACAACCATCCACGGAAAATAAAGTTAATCAGGTGTAAACAGCACTTTTGGGAAATACTTGGCGGCGTTTAGTTTAATTGGGCTAATTGTAAAATAACTTCAAAAATTCTACATTTGTATTATGTTCAGAAAAGGAAATCATGTTGATATTGAAATAGATAAGTTAACAAATAGTATTGAAAATGCTTTTTCAGGTGACCGTTTTGACACAGAATTATCTCCAGTTTCAACAAAAGATTTAGATTCAATTAATAGAAAAAACAATTGGAAATTTGACTGGAAATCAGAATTTAAACAAGGGAATAGATTCATCTACAAGTTAACTATTCAAGGTAATCCACATATTGTTCAAGGTTTAATAAGTTTTTAGGATGAAGAAGGCCATTTGTACATGCATTTAATAGAAAGCGCGCCATTTAATCGTGGTAAAAACAAGGTTTATCTCGGTGTCGCAGGAAATTTAGTAGCGTTTTTGTGCAAGGAATCATGGGATAGAAACTATGAAGGAGTAATTGCTTTTATTTCCAAAACGCGTTTAATTGAGCATTATGAACTAACTTTAGGGGCGATACACATTGGAAATCACAAGATGGTGATTTTCCCACCAGAGGCGTGGAAATTGATTCAAAAATATTTTAAAATTTAAAACATGGGAATTATTAGGGAACCAAAAGGTGTTGATTTTGAGGTAAATCCACGAAAATTAAAAGATTGGGAGAAAAAACAAATTAGTGAGGTAATTGCGCACTTTAAGCTTACTGGAAAAGTATTAAAAAAATTCTCTGCTCTTCAGAAAAAAAAGCAATCTGCTTGATTGATAAAATTGTAAAATTGAATTATCAACAAGAATTCATTACTAAGATTATTTGGCGTGTCGATGGCAAAATCAAGGAAATCCAACGTGAACCGGGCGTAAACAACCGAACGCTTAGATTCGACTACGATGCCGCGGCGGACACTACTGATTTTTTAGCTAAACCTTTCGGTAGTCAGGTTCGCTGCTCCCCCAAGCGAGGATAAATTCTTCGTGGTCAGCAGACTCTAAATAACCTACTTGAATTCATATTCCACACCGCTAACTTGTGAAAGTAGGGTAGAGGGAGCATCCAAGACAACGGCATTCTGTTCTAATTTTGGTGTTACCGGAGAGTTCTCCTTCAGGTAGTTGCGCATAACTTGATGTAAAGTGATTCCGCTGTTTTTCGGTTCTTTCACATTTTTCATTCTGCAAAGCATATCTTCAGGATCACCATCTCGTTCACAAGCTAGGATAGAGTAAATTTTCTCTTTATTAAGCGCTTGGCCGTTAATGGTAACAGTTTTTACTCGTTGTCCCATTTCGGAAAAAGCGAAAAATTCTACTTTCATTCCTTTGAATTTGATTACCCAACCACCAAAACGTTTTGAAGCATCTTTTGCAAAAACATTGTTTAATTCCTTCTCCAACCAATTCAACAATTGCTCTCCACTCACTTTTGCATAGCGAACATTGCTGTCAACCGGAAGCATATCGAAGATAAATCCGTTGGTGATTGGAATATTTCCCGTTTTGTCAGGGGTTGTTCGAGGCGGACAAAATCGAAATCCATTGGACAACACAATATCAATTTCAGGGAATTGCCAATGTAAAGCGTTCAATATCATTGTATCAATTGTATTTTCCACCACAAAATAGCGGTAGAGTGGGAGCGTGCTGTACCCAACTATTTCTTCAATTGATTTTAAATATGGATATTCTTCGGAAACCAGCAATTGTTCCATTTTCTTGTCGGGTTTAACTTTCGCTGTTGAAACTTCCACTAGTTCGTATTTCTCCTCTATCAATTTTTTGTTTCCAAATTTTAATTTCAAGTGTCCGATAAAAGAACCAAAAGCGCCAGGCTCTACAACTTTTGCATATTTCCCTTGAATGGGTTTGCGTACTCGTTCATGTGTATCTCCCCCGAAAATATAATCTACTCCTTCGCAAGCGGGATTATTAGAAAGTGCTATTTGTTGTGAAAGTCCAAGATGAGCAATGATTCCCAGAAAGTTACATTTCTCCTGTTCACGTAAAACTTTAACATAATGAGCCAAATTCTCTTCAGGTAAAGTGTAAATAATTCCCTTACTGTAATTCGGACTTTGACGAATTGGAACGAGGTGATCGGTGTAGCCAATAAATCCAATTTTAAGTCCGTCAACGTACCAAATGTGATAAGGTTGGAAAATCAATTCCCCTTTTTTTCCATCTCCTAAATCATGGTACATATTAGCACAAATCTTTGGAGCATTAAGACTTCCCATTAAATTTAACATCCTTTTTTTTCCATAAATCACCTCCCAATTTCCAGGAAGAAAAAGATTGTAATTCAAGTGATTAAGAATTGGAACAAAAGCGTCTCCTTCCGTTTTTACACTTAATACAGAACCTTGAAACATATCCCCTGTGTCCATGAACAAAGACTTTGGATGATTCAATCTAAGCGACTGAAAATAAGAAGATAAGTAAGCATAACCACCTGTTTTGCGAAAAACCATTTGATCTTTTTCCCAAAACAATTCGTCGTGTGGATGAATTTGACAATGAACATCGGTAGTCTGGAAAATTGAAATTTCTTGAACCACGAGCGTTTCAGATTGATTGTCAATTGAGTCATTTTCGTTTGGATTTAGCTCAATAAACTTATTTCCAGCAAGCAAACTTGGTGTCAATCCTAAACTTAGTCCTCCTAGCGTTACATTTTTTAGGAAATTTCTGCGATTCTTGTTTTCCATCTTATTACCAAATCTTGTTTTAAGGTGATTTTGTCTATAAATGTATTGTTTATCTTTTACTTATACTTTTAATTAGTTTCTTTTATAATCAATTGGACGGAACTGAATTTGTAAATCTTCTTTTGTTGAGATACTTATTTTCATTGTTATTGTTGAATTGTTGACTTTGGGTAAAGCGAAAATTAAGATTCTTTCAATCGGTTATTCCACAAAATACCATTTTTATGGTATTGCCCAAAATTCATGTTATTAATTCCTTTGCACCCTAATTAATAATCAGTCTAAATAAAGATAAAAATGAAAACGAAATTTGTGTTACTATTTCTGATTGGAGGTCTAACTCTTTTCTCATGTGATAAGAAGAAGAAAGACTTGACAATTCCCGAAAACTATGATGGTCAAAGTTTTGCTGCCAACAGCGCTTCTCAAATTGCACTTTGGGGTCAGTTGGTACAATTAACCGATGCTATGAAAGCGGGTCGTGCCTCTGGTGTGGTCGTAACCAAAGAAAATTTAGAAGCTATTTTCAACGCTGGTAACCCAGCTCTTGCCAATGAAATCACAACTTACTTTAAAGGCAAATTGGAAGGAACAAACGGTTATTTTGACGAATTGGCAAAAGCAAGTGGAGCAACCTGGACTCCTCAAGCGCCAAATGGTTCTTCACAAGGTGGTGTTTTCGGAGGTTACTTATTCGACGAAAACGGTGTTGAAATGGAGCAACTTGGTGAAAAAGGTCAATTCGGAGCAACTTTGTACAATCATGCTGTTAAATTGATGTCAGGTACAATTACTGCTGCTACCGTGGATCAGTTGTTGGCTGTTTATGGCGCTAAACCTCAATTTGCTAACTCTGGGTCGAATAATGTAGGCGCAGAAATCAGAGATGTTGCTATGGCCAATTACGCTGCTCGTCGTGATAAAAACGATGGTACAGGTTTGTATTCTCAGATGAAGAAAGAGTTTATTAAACTTCAAGCTTATGTAAAGGCTGGTTCTGACTATAACTCTGAGCGTGATAAAACCTTGAAAAACATCCAATTATTATGGGAAAAAATCAATGCTGCAACAGTTATAAACTATTGCCATTCACCAATAGCGACATTAAGTGGAACAAATCCAACTGAAGCACAAGTAGGAGCAGCCCTTCATGCTATCGGTGAGGGAATAGGTTTTATTCATGGTTTTAAAACCATCAACACAAGCTATAGAAAAATCACTGATACACAAATTGATGGTATCCTAGAAAATTTCAATGCCCCTGCAAATGGTGTGGCAACTACCTACAAGTTCGCAACTTCTCCAGCGACGGACTTGGGTAAATTGCAACAAATCATCTCAACTTTACAGTCCATTTATGGATTCACTAACCAAGAAATTGAAGACTTCAAATTCAACTGGGTGTCTGTACAAGGAAGATAAAATTTAAACAAAAATGAAAGTTAAAACTTGTACACAAAGATTAATCTTGGTGTACAAGTTTTTTGATATTTAAACAGAAACGAATGAAATACATAGCTGCAATTGCAATCATTCTTTTTATAGCTGTTGGTTGCGATAAGAATAAAAACAAAAATGAGAATAAGTTTGATCGAGAGTTGATGCTCAAAAATTACGCGGAAAATTTAATCATTCCTGCTTATGAAGATGCTCTTGTCGCATTGAATGAATTAAAGAGTCAAACCGATAATTTTATCGCAAACAAGAACACTACTAATCTTGAATTGGTAAAATCAGCCTGGCTTCATGCTTTCGAAGAATGGCAATTCGCGTGCATGTTTAACGTTGGACCTGCCGCCGAACAAGGATTGAACAAATCGTTGAACGAGGAAATAGCCACTTTCCCTGTTTCAGAAGCCAAACTGAATACTATTTTATCTACAGGTCAGTTTTCAGTAACCGATTTCAATCGTGATGCAAGGGGATTTCTTGCCATTGAATACCTGGTTTTTGGTGGAATTGACGTGAGCAATGAAACGGTTTTAGAATTATTTGAAAATCAAGCTACAAGAGCAACTTATCTTCAAGCGCTTATTGAACATTGCATCAATCGTGTTAGTTCAGTTTTAGGTGAATGGAACGGTGCTTACAAAAATCAGTTTATCAAAAACAACGGTACGGATGTGGGAAGTAGTACTTCTCAATTGTACAACGAATTCGTAAAAAGTTTTGAAACCATCAAAAACCTGAAATTGGAATTGCCTCTTGGTTTGCGCCCTGGACAAATGCAAATTGAACCTCAATTGGTACAAGCTTATTATTCGGGTTATTCTATGAATATCATTAAAAAGCATACGCAAGCCATTGAAAACACTTATTTAGGTCGAAGTAAAAGTAATGTTGAGGGGTCGAGTTTTAGGGATTACTTAAAAACGGTTGTTGGTGGACCTGAATTGATTTCCGAAACTCTTTCTCAATGGTCAAATGTTATTGCGGCACAAAATTCCGTTCCAACAAATACTCCAATGTCAGAACAAATCATCGCTGGATCTCAAGCCTTGGTTGATTTTCGCGATGAATTGCAGAAACATACACGTTTTTTCAAAAGTGACATGAGTTCATTATTGGGCATAGCGATTACTTACAGCAGTGGAGATGGGGATTAATGGAGGAAGATTGAAATGCTAAACAAGTTTCATCACTTTTTAAATAAAGAAGTTTCAGTAGCTCCACTCATTAGTTTCCGACTAATTTTTGGAGCTTTAATGATTTTCAGCACCTTGCGGTTTATGTATTTGGGGTGGATTGAAGATCATTACGTTGAACCTGTTTTTCATTTCAAATATTGGGGATTTGAGTGGGTTGAACCTATTTCACGTGTGGGTTTGTATGCAGTGCACGTGGCTATGATTTTTGGTGCGTTACTCCTTATGTTTTCGCGAGGAATTTTATACAGAATTGGCGCCGTAACTCTTTTTTTAACCTTCACATACACCGAGTTAATTGATTTAACCTACTATTTGAATCACTATTATTTCGTTAGTTTGATTTGCCTGGTTCTCATTTTTCTACCAAGCCATATCTCGCCTTTTTCTAATTTATTGAAGCAAACGGTCAAAAATTCTTCGCTCCTTGTTATAAAAGTTCACATTGCTATTTTGTACATCTACGCTGGATTGGCCAAAATAAATCACGATTGGTTAATAGAAGCACTTCCCCTTCGAATTTGGGTTCCTGCAAATGACAAACTTCCGATTATCGGCGAACTGTTTACTTATGAAATTACGCCGTACTTGTTTTCGTGGATAGGGATGTTGTTTGATACCTTCATTATTTTCTTTTTGATTTATAAACCCACTCGCTTACTTGCATACATTGCCGTTGTCATTTTTCATTCCCTGACGGGTTTTATGTTCCAAATCGGTGTGTTTCCGTTGGTTATGATGGGAATTGTAACCATTTTCTTCTCAAACGAATGGCATCAAAAGTTCGTTCGTCTGGTGGTTCCCATAAAAACAGAAGCGCCTTTGGTTTCTTCTAAAAAATTTGGAAATTCAATCAACTATATATTTGGACTTTACCTCCTTTTTCAACTTTTGTTTCCGTGGCGTTATTTGTTATACAAAGGAAATTTATTTTGGACGGAAGAAGGCTACCGTTTTTCTTGGCGCGTGATGCTCATGGAAAAAGCAGGTACAGCTACATTTTATGTAAAAGACAAACAAACAGGAAGAGAAGGGATTGTGGATAACAAAGAATTTTTGAACGCACATCAGGAGAAACAAATGGCGATGCAACCCGACATGATTTTGCAATATGCTCATTTTTTAGGTGCTCATTATGAAAAACAAGGCGTTCAACAACCGGAAGTTCGGGCAGAAGTTTATGTGACCTTGAATGCTCGTCCGAGGCGTTTGCTAATTGATCCCAAACGCAATCTTCTGAACGAAAAAGATACTTTTGCACCGAAGGACTGGATTCTTCATTACGATGATTAAATATGTTTAACAAATACGTCTTATTCCTTATAAGTTTTCTATTTAGTTTGTCCTTCGCCACGGCGCAAACGGCTACAATGAAAGGCTGGATAACCGACACAAAAGGAGTAGCCATTCCCTTTACTACCGTTCACCTTAAAAATAAAAATGTTTCAGTCCAATCGGATTCACTGGGTTTTTTCGAGTTCAAAAACCTTGAATACGGAGATTATCAGTTGGTGTTCTTTTCATTGGAAAAAGAGAAACTGACTAAAGATATTAAATTGAATCGTGCGGAAGTTTACCTTCAAGTTACTTTAGACGAACTGCAACAAAACTTGAACGAAGTAGTTGTGGTTTCCAAGCGCGAAAAGAATTTCGGACGCAATTACTTAAAAGCTGTTGAAAACTTTGGAATTTACGAAGGCAAGAAAACGGAGGTTGTGGAAATGTCGGAAATCAACGCAAATGTGGCAACCAACAACGCACGACAAGTTTACGCAAAAGTTACAGGGTTAAACATTTGGGAAAGCGATGGCGCTGGTCTTCAATTGGGAATTGGAGGGAGGGGACTTTCTCCCAATCGGACGGCCAATTTCAACGTTCGTCAAAACGGCTACGATATTTCCGCAGACGCACTGGGTTATCCGGAAAGTTATTACACCCCACCTCTAGAAGCAATTGAGCGCATTGAAATTGTAAGAGGAGCCGCCTCTCTTCAGTACGGAACACAGTTTGGTGGAATGTTGAATTTTCGGTTTAAACAAGGTTGTAGCAACAAACCGATTGAATTCCTTTTCCGCAATTCAGTCGGCTCTTGGGGATTTTTCAACACATTCACTAGTGTTGGCGGAACAGTAAACAAAGGAAAAATAAACTACTATTCCTTTTTCCAATACAAACGAGGAGATGGTTTTCGTGAAAATTCGGGATTCGATGCGTACAATGGTTATGCGGCAATGAGTTATCAAATCACCCCAAAATTTAAAATTGAAGCTGATTTCACACGCATGAATTATCTTGCGCAACAACCCGGTGGATTAACGGATAAAAATTTTAATGATGGTCTGATTCGTTCCTCTTTTCGGAAAAGAAATTGGTTCAACGTTGACTGGAACATGGGTTCAATTAGCTTGACTTACAAAATTTCTGAAAAAACTAAAGTGAACTCACGCAATTTTGGTTTATTCGCTTCGCGCTACGCCTTGGGTAACTTGGAGCGCATTAATGTGGTTGATTTCGGCGGAAATAGAACTTTGATAAAAGGCAATTTCATGAACATCGGAAATGAAACACGCTTGCTACACGACTATAATTTGTGGAACAAAAACAACACCCTTCTTGTTGGTTCTCGCGTTTATAAAGGAATTACGAGAGCGAGACAAGGAAACGGAAACGATGGTTCAGGAGCAGATTTTTATTACCTCAATCCCGATCAACTTGAAAACTCAGATTACTTATTTGAAAACATCAATTATAGCCTTTTTGCTGAAAATATTTTTCGTCTTTCGGAAAAATGGAGTGTTACACCAGGGCTTCGTTTTGAAAGTATTAGCACGTCTGCTGAGGGCTATTTCATGCAACAAGTTTTTGATGGAGCAGGGAATTTGGTCGTTCAAAATAAGACGGAAGAATCCTTAGGTCGTCAACGAAATTTTGTGATTGGCGGAATAGGAGTGAATTATAAAATCAACCTGAAAAATTCCATTTATTTCAACTTTACTCAGAATTACAGAGCCATCAATTTCAGTGACATTCGAATTGTTAACCCTAATTTTAAAGTTGACCCAAACATCAAGGACGAGTCAGGTTTTACTGCGGATATTGGTTACAAGTCGAGTAAATCGAAGTATTTCAATTTTGAAGCAACCCTGTTTTTTGTGAAATACAACGATAAAATTGGGCAAGTCTTAAGGGCTGACCAACCGCCACTTTATTTGGATTACCGTTTTCGTGGCAACATTTCTGATGCCAGAAATTTAGGTTTGGAGTTTTTCGGAGAATTGAATCTAATTCAGTTTTTCAAAAAGGACAATCAAAACATCGAATGGACATTGTTCGTAAATTCAGCTTTGGTTGACGCACGCTATATCAACACAGAGGACAACAGCATTCGAAACAAAAAAGTGGAAATGGTGCCGCCATTAATGCTTCGCTCGGGTACGCAATTTCGTTTCAAGGATTTTCGTGCAACCTTTCAATTTTCACATATCGCCGAACATTTTACAGATGCAACGAATGCAGTACTAACCTCCACAGCTGTTGAAGGTGTGATTCCTTCCTATCAAGTGGCAGATTTAAGTTTAGGTTATCGCTACAAACGATTCGGGTTGGAAGGAACGATAAATAATCTTTTCAATCAATATTATTTCACTCGTAGAGCAGAAGGGTATCCAGGTCCGGGAATCATTCCATCGGATGGCAGAGCTTTTTACTTGACCTTTAGTGTGATGTTGTAACTTGTGTTTGGCAACCCATTAATTTATCATCATGATTAGATTTTTTGAAAAAAAGTAATCGAAGTGGTTGTAAAACTTAGTTCTTGCGGTTGTTAATTCTACTCTCAGGCAGACAAGTGCGATGCTCCCGTAGGAAAGTACAAATAGGATAGGCTTTCTACGACGCGTTTAAAATCACCTCGAAATCATGAAATCTCTTCCACATAATTCAAGTCTTTCCCAAAAGTTTCTTTCAGGCGACTGATAGCAAAAAGTGCTAAAGCGATGAAAATCAAACCTACGAAATACGCGGAAAAACCAAGTGAAAGGTTCCAAGAAAGGAATAAGGTAAATAGTAGAACGATAATGTTAACCGAACCACGAACAAAATTCGGGATCGTGTTGGCGGCTGTTGATCGAATGTTGGTGCCAAATTGTTCGGCTGCAATCGTCACAAAAATCGCCCAATAACCCGTACCTGTGCCCAATAAGAAACACAATAAATAATAGGTATCCAATGAGATATCTTTAGCGAAAAACAAAAACCAAGTAACAATCAAAAAAGTGAAGCCTAAATACAGGTAAACCACTAATTTTCGACTTTTCAAAAATTGACTTAACAAGCCCGACAACAAATCACCGAAAGACAAACCGATATAAGCAAACATTACAGCCTTACCATTTTCAACAAAGGGAACACCCAACATTGGACCAAAATTGTCTTTGGAATTCATTATTAAAAGTCCAATCACGTACCAAATCGGAATGCCAATAAGGATGCAATAAATGTATTTCAGTAAATTTTCTCGATGAAAAAAAATAAGTTTCAAATCCCCTTTTTTAATGTGAGCGTGGTCTTTCATATTGTTGAAGAATCCTGATTCTAAAGTTCCAACGCGCATGAGCAGTAGAAGTAAACCCATTGTGCCACCTACAATGTATGCCACTTGCCAATTCTGGAAATTTTGTCCTGTTAGGTAAAGCAGAAATTGTCCGATGGCTTCACCTTTTGAACCCACAAGAGAGGCCACAACAGCACCCAAAGCACCGAAGGTGACAATCACCATTGTTCCGTAGCCGCGTTTTTCCTTGGACATCATTTCTGAAACTAGGGTTATTCCTGCACCCAATTCGCCAGCCAAACCAATTCCAGCAATAACCCGAACAACAGCGTAGGTGCTAACATCCGTTACAAAGGCATTAACAACGTTAGCAATGGAATACATCAAAATCGAACCGAAAAGCACTTTCAATCGACCCTTTTTGTCACCCAAAACACCCCAAAGTAAGCCACCAATTAACATTCCCAACATTTGCATATTGAACAGAAATTTACCCGTCGCATCTTTCAATTCGGTGGGTTGGTTTTGCATGATAGCATTCAAACTTTCAGCTTTTACCACGCCAAAAAGCACCAAATCGTAAATATCAACGAAGTAGCCGAGTGCAGCCACTGTTATCAACCAAAAGAGTTGTTTGTTTTCCAAGGTTTTATTCATGAAACGAAATTATTCTTTTTCGATAAACCGACCTATTCTTTTCAGAACTGAAAATTTTATTGGAATTACATTCCACTTTTATATTCTGTCTAATTTTAGCGAAAACAAAATTCATGGTTGTAAATCTATCTCTCCAACATTCCGTTTTCAATACGTTTATCGCTGAAATTCGCGATGAGTCCATCCAAAGAGACCCAATGCGTTTTCGCAACAACATGGAACGAATTGCCGAAATACTTGGTTATGAGCTTTCTAAAAAGATGGAAACCACCACTATTTCGGTTCAAACACCTTTAGGAATCGCAGAGGAAACGGTCATCAAAGAAGCACCTGTTCTGGCGACGATTCTTAGGGCTGGTTTGGCAATGCATAATGGTTTGTTGCGCATTTTCGACCGTTCGGATAGTGCATTCATTTCTGCATTTCGTAAACATTCGTCTCCGGAAGAGTTTGAAATTTACGTGGAATACCTTGCTGCCCCACAATTGGACGGACGAATTTGGATTATCTCTGACCCGATGTTGGCCACTGGAAATTCAATGGTAACGGTTTACAAAGCCTTATTAAAATCGGGTAAACCTTCTAAGATTTACATTGTTTCTGCTATTGCTACACCTGATGCTATCAATTTAGTAAAGCGAAATTTACCTGAGAACACGGAAATTTGGGTTGGTGCAATTGACAGTGAGTTGACAGCGCAATCCTACATTGTTCCGGGCTTGGGTGATGCCGGAGATTTGGCTTATGGTGTGAAGGTTTAATTTTAGTTATCTGAATAATGAATTTTGTCAATATGTGGGGGGTTTTTCTGTTTGCAACGGTTAAATTTATGCTATCCGCTTTTCCTGGTCCTGCAATGGGATTAACGTTTTTAGAAACTTTTTTGGCCTCTTTTGCTGGTGGATCTTTCAGTGCGGCGGTTTTTTACTTTTTGAGCGATTGGTTGATGGAACGTGCACAACACAAAAAAGTAGAAGCAAGAAAGAAAGCTTTGGAATCAGGAATTCCTTACGTAGAAAAAAAGAAATTCACCAAGTTTAACCGCCTGATTATTCAAATCAAATGGAAAACTGGAAAAATTGGTACTTGTTTTTGGGCTCCGTTATTTCTTTCTGTTCCTGTTGGAAGCATTGTTGTTGCTAAGTTTTACGGGAAGCTAAAGGAAACATATCCTTTGGTTGTTCTCGGAATGGCGATTAATGCCGCAATTTTAACAACCCTAGCTTATGTCGCTTTCGGATAAGCACGTTTTCTTTGATTTAGATCGTACGCTTTGGGATTTCGATGCAAATTCTAAAAAGGCTTTACACCAAATCTTCCACAATGAAAAATTGCACTATTACCTTGATTTTGAGGTTTTTCATCGTATTTATGAGCATGTAAATGCACAACTTTGGGCGGATTACAGCAAGGGAAAAGTCACAAAAAACGAATTGCGCACGTTACGCTTTTTAGAAACCCTTCGGAAATTTAAACTCGCAGACCAAAAATTGAGTGAAAGAATAGGGGAGGCCTACATCGAACTTTCACCTAGACAAACACAACTTTTTCCGGGTGTTTTGGAGACCTTAAAAGAACTAAAAAATATTGGTTTTCAGCTTCATATTATCACGAATGGCTTTCAAGAAGTGCAGTTTGTGAAGTTGGAAAACTCCGGATTGCGGAATTTCTTTGATGTAATAGTATGCTCCGAATTTGTGGGGAAAAACAAACCCGACCCAGAAATATTTCATTATGCCATGAAGGAAGCCGGAACAATTTCAAACAACAGTTTAATGATTGGCGACGACCTTCGAGCTGATATTTTTGGTTCTACTCGAGTAGGGATGGAGGCTATTCTATTCGATCCATATAAAAAACAAAAACTTGAACATCAGCATGTTGTGCACGACTTGTATGATGTGGTTGGCTTGTCGCTTAAACTGCTGGCGGGTAGGAGATGAGAAAGCCGTTTCTAACTTAATTAGTTTCCACCACTTTCGGTTTCTTCAGTTTATACACCTCCCCGTGTTGTGTGTAATCCAATCCTAATTCCTCCTCTTCCTCGGATACACGAAGCGGAACGATTTTATTGGTGATGTAGTAGAGTAAGTAGGAGCCACCAAATGAGAAAACGGTAACAATAACAAGTCCAAGTAGGTGGAAAAGAAAAGTTTCGGTTTGACCGTAAAACAATCCAACATCTTTCGCAAAAACTCCTGTTAAAATCATTCCTACAATTCCCCCAACGCCGTGACAAGGAAAAACATCAAGGGTGTCGTCTAAATTGGATTTATTTTTTCTTCTTACCGCCCAATTGGAAACTAAAGCTGCAACGAATCCTATTACGAAAGAATGTCCAATGCTTACAAAACCTGCTGCAGGTGTAATCGCAACTAATCCAACAACTGCACCAATACAAGCCCCTAAAGCTGAAATTTTTTCCCCTTTTATTGCATCGAAAAATATCCAAGTTAACATTGCCGCAGCGGAGGCAACTACAGTAGTGGAAAATGCTTGTACAGCAACGTCATTGGCACCGAGAGAAGAACCTGCATTAAATCCGAACCAACCAAACCAAAGCATTCCTGTTCCGAGAATAACGAAGGGAATATTAGCCGGTTCTGTGTGTTTGTTTTCACCATAAGAAGTTCTCGCGCCAAGAAAAATTGCACCCGCCAAAGCAGCGTAACCCGCACTCATGTGAACAACCGTTCCGCCAGCAAAATCAAGTACGCCCCATTGACGCAAAAATCCCTCAGGATGCCAAGTCCAATGCGCAAGCGGACAATAAATGAAGATTGAAAAAAGTGCAATAAACAAGAGGTAAGCTTTGAATTTCACCCTTTCAGCAAAACTTCCAGTAATAAGTGCAGGTGTGATTATGGCAAATTTCATTTGAAAAATGGCAAACAAAATCACAGGAATTGTTGGTGCAAAATTTTCGTTGATTCCCAATCCGATATTCTTGAACATGAAAAAATCCAAGGGATTTCCAATAATTCCATAGAAACTATCGCCAAAACACAAGCTGAATCCAATGACTACAAAAAGTACGGTTATCACACCAAGTGCGATAAAGCTTTGCAACATGGTTGAAATAATATTCTTTTTGCTCACCATTCCGCCATAAAAGAAGGATAAACCAGGCGTCATCAATAAAACTAAACCTGCGGAGGAAAGCATCCAAGCGATATCAGCCTTATCGTATTCGGTTGAACCTGAGTTGCTAAAATTGCTTGGTAAAAAAAGAGCCAACAACGCAATGGCCGATAGAGCGATAAAAGGAAGGTAAAATTTTTTCATAATCGAGTATAAAGTAGCAGTAAGTTAGGGCGTGACAAAAATAGAGGTGCAAAAAACCTAAAACAAGTCAACGGTTCCACTAACTTGTATTACCCTAGTAAAAAATGAATAAAATCCTTATTTGGTCTATTATTTGTCAAAATGACACTAAGTAATTTTTGAAAGCTATTAAAAGTTCCAATGCATTTTCTCGAATAGTGATTGAGAAGCATTTGTATTTCATTTATGATTACAGATTTTCTTATTCAGGTTCCTTGCCCACGGAGAATTACTTTTGGCTTGTGAGAGTAGGAAACCTTTGTGTAACAAAGTAAGAACTAAGAAGTAAGAAATAAAAAAATTAAGAGGTAAAAATGATATTGTTTCCGAAGTTTATAAAATTTCCTTCATAGACGGTACTTTTTATATTGCTCAAAGTAAAAATATTGGAAAAAGAATGTCTCAACATATAGGAAAAAAGGGTATGTTTAAACCTGATGATATTGAAGGTCTCGAGTATAAAAAAGTTGACGAAGGTAAAAGAAATCGAGGAATGCAAGAACAGGAATGGATTGATGATTCGGGTGATTTGTGTAATGAAAATATTAGGAATAAGATAAATCCTGTCAGTGATAAAAAAAAGAAAAAAAGTTGAAAACTCTAATAAAAATTAAAAAGTAATGATTACTATTTATAATAACGAACATAATAAGTCCATTTCAATAGATGAAAATAATAGTGGAAAAGTATTAAGAGATTTAATGATAGGAAATAACACTTTTTCTTTACACATAAAAGAGGGCGTTGATAGTTTAAATTTTTTAATCGAATTAAAAGATGTAATCGAAAAAATTAGAATTGATTTTATAAAAAATTTGGATTACAACAATCTAGAAGTTTTGTCGAATCTTACTCATTTAACTGTTGAAACTTTTGGCAAATAAAAAGTTACATTTAAAAATTTTAAAAAATTGAAATATTTGTTTTTGGAGTTTGATAAAAGTATTGTCAATGTGGATGTACCCTCTAATTTAGAACGACTCACATTGAGGAAATGGAAAAGAAACAATGAAAAACTTAAACTTCCTAATTCTTTGAATCGATTAGAAATTATTTCCAATCACTTCGAAAATATCGACTTTTTAGAAAATAAAAATTTTATTGAATTGGGGTTGTATTATATGCCAAAACTAGAAAGTCTCGAAGGTATTCTCGAAAATAATAAACTAAAAAAAATCACCTTACAATCTTGTAAACGATTCAAGAAATACGAAGAATTTTTGAACTTTCCAGAGTTAGAAGAAGTAATAATTGAGGATTGTTGGGTAATTGAATCAATTCAGAGTTTGAAGAAAATACCTAAGCTTAAGAAACTAGAAATCATTGGAAATATTGATTTAAAAGACAAAGACATTGATTTTATTAAAGACCTTGATGAATATTTTGTTTGTGGAGAAATAGGTGGTAAAAAGAATTAATTAAAGTCGTTAACGTTATAGAGAACGCAAATGACCTAGGCAAAGATGGAATAATACCATCTACCGAAACGAATCCGAATTTGTCTTTTGCGAAGGATTTGACTGCATTCAGCTTGGAGTATTTTATTATGATTATGCGGCAATTGGTGGAGGAAATATCACAACACAAGTTCAGTCTAGTTCGCAACTAGCTACAAACAGCTCCCAACTCTTCAACGGAAATATCCGCTACATGCAAACTAGGTTGACCAACTTGTTAGATCGAAGCTCAATGCCAATGCTCAGCGCCTACCAATACGACCAACTCAATCGCTTGAAAGCATCACGTTCGTATGAGGATGATTTTAATGGAAATGAATGGAATCCAGTGTCTTACGGGAATAAATACTTCAACGCCTTCACTTACGACGCCATGGGCAACATCGAAACCCAAATTCGCCATTCACGCAATGGAACTCAAATCGACAATTTGACCTATCATTACCACAAAAACGCTGGAAAATTGGTGCGCAACCGTTTGTATCATCTTTCTTAAGCTGCTACTCTCACGACAAACTTAATTCAACCCCTTCAACGCTTTTATTACCTATTATTGTTGATTTGGTTGAAAAGTAATTTCTTTTCGGTATAACTTGAATTTTAGAATTGAACAATAAACTTATGCCGGAATTTTCGATGGTTCCATTGTTTATCTCTAAAAATACAATTCAGGTTTGGATGTTCATAAATTCGTAATAACACTCACAAAACTCTTTTTTTGACTTGGTTTAATGACTAAATTTGCGACCCTGATATGCCAAACATAGAATTAAAAGAAACCGTTCGCGAAATTTTTGCAGCCTATTTGGAGCAAAACGGTCATCGTAAAACCCCAGAGCGCTTTGCAATTTTGGCGGAAATCTATGATTACGAAGGTCATTTTGATATTGAGTCGCTTTATATTAAAATGAAAAATCACAACTATCGTGTGTCAAGAGCTACACTCTACAACACAATCGATTTATTGCTGGCTTGTAATTTGGTTCGTAAACATCAGTTTGGTAAAAACTTGGCGCAATTCGAAAAATCTCACAGTTCTAAAAATCATGACCACGTGATTTGTACAGATACAGGAGAAGTGATTGAGTTTTGTGATCCTCGAATTCAGCAAATTAAAACCACGATTGAAGAGCTGTTCAACGTGAAAATCAATCATCACTCTTTGTACTTCTACGGTACACGAAAAAATTAATCCATCATGAGTTTTATTGTTGACAATTCTGAATTTCCTACTTATTCCATTTTTAAATTGAAAGGAAGAATTCTCTCAGATGAAGACCTTAAACAAGCACACGCTTTACTCGAAAATAGAAAAAACTGGAAACTTATTTTGGATTTGAGCGAATTGTCAAACACGAACTCAATTGGAATTGCTTTTATGGTGAAATGTTTAACAAGAGCTAGAATTAATCAAGGAGAAGTTGTTCTTATTCAACCAAATACTGCGCTACAACGCGTTTTTGAAATAACCAAAATGCATGAAGTTTTCAAAATCATGAATGACCTCGATGCAGCAATCAATTATCTTAATCAATAAAAATGAAAGTGGATGTTTTGTTAGGCCTTCAATGGGGAGATGAAGGTAAAGGAAAAATTGTTGATGTTTTAACTCCGGAATACGACATTATCGCTCGTTTTCAAGGTGGTCCAAATGCTGGTCACACTCTTGAATTTGAAGGAATTAAACACGTTCTTCACACTATACCTTCCGGAATTTTTCACCCCAATGTTGTGAATTTGGTTGGAAACGGTGTAGTAATCGACCCGGTTATTTTCAAGCAAGAATTGGATAAACTCGCACCTTTCAATATTGATTTCAAAAGCCGTTTGTTATTATCCAAAAAAGCGCACTTAATCCTTCCAACCCACCGCTTGTTAGATGCTGCTTCCGAAAATGCAAAAGGAAAAAACAAAATTGGTTCTACGCTTAAAGGAATCGGTCCAACTTACATGGACAAAACGGGAAGAAATGGTCTGCGCGTTGGAGACATCTATTCACCAAATTTTCAACAGAAATATCAAGCTTTGGTTGAAAAACACGTTGGAATTTTGAGTCACTTCCCTGATTTTACCTACGATTTATCAGGTTTAGAAGGTCCTTGGATGGAAGGAATTGAACGTTTGCGCCAACTGACTGCCGTGGATAGTGAACATTATTTGAACGAACAACTCAAAGCTGGTAAAAAAGTATTAGCTGAAGGCGCACAAGGAACAATGCTAGATATTGATTTCGGTACTTATCCTTTTGTAACTTCCTCTAATACAGTAACTGCTGGAACGTGTACAGGATTGGGAATTGCTCCTACCCGCATTGGAAAAGTCATTGGAATTTTCAAGGCATATTGTACACGCGTTGGAAGTGGGCCTTTCCCAACAGAATTGGAGGACGCAACAGGTGAGGCAATCCGTGCAGAAGGACGTGAATTTGGTGCAACAACTGGTCGCCCGAGAAGATGTGGATGGTTGGATTTAGTGCAGATGCGTTACGCTATTATGATTAATGGTGTGACGGAACTTAGCATGATGAAAAGCGATGTTTTAAGCATTTTTGAAGAAATTAAAGTTTGTACACAGTATAAAGTAGGAAATGAAGTGCTTAACGATTTCCCCTTCGATGTCAATGACTTATCTATAGAGCCAATTTGGGAAACTTTACCAGGTTGGAATTGTGATTTGACGGAATTAGAAAATTGGGCAGATGCTCCACAAACCTTGAAAGATTACGTTTCCTACTTAGAACAACAATTAAATATTCCAATCAACGTTGTTTCTGTTGGGCCTGATAGAAAACAGACTTTATTGAAATGATTTTTCCACCAACTATATTCCAAAGAATTGCGCTTTTTATAGGCGCATTTTTTTTGTTGCATAACAGTTGGGCACAACAAAATTTGTTGGAATTACTTCCGGGTTCGGAAAAAGTGGTGGTCGATCGAGAAAGAGGACTTGTTCGATTAATCGGTAGTGTTAACTTTCGGTATCAAGGTAATACAATGTATTGTGATTCTGCGCATTACAAAGAGTCAGAGAAAATTGTTCGCGCTTATGGACACGTACACATTGTGAAAGATGACGTGAATTTATACTGCGATTCTTTGTACTACAATGGCAATGATAAATTCGCGAAATTATGGGGGAAAGTGAACGTTCGAGACCGAGAATATAAAATTACGACCGACTCTTTGGATTACGACGCACGTTTAGGCAAAGCCATTTATCGAAATAAAGGGAAAATCGAATCAATTGTTTCCAATGAAAGGATTACGAGCAAGAACGGTTATTTCTTCCCGAAAACAGGAACGTGTTTTTTTAGCGGAAATGTCAATTATCGCAAAGAGGATATGACGATGACAACCGACACTTTGCAATTCATTTACGAAAAACAAATGATTTACTTCTACGGTCCCACTCGAATTGATAATGATTCTGTAACAATAGTTTGTAAAAAAGGCTGGTATAACTTAAATAAAAAAGAAGCGAATCTCTTTCGTGGTGCGGAAATTATTCAAAAAGGTTCTTTGATAAAAGGGGATACATTGTATTACAACGATGAAACCAAAAACTACGAGGCACGAGGAAAAGTCCTTTATCGTGATTACGAACAAAAACTTTCATTTACAGGAGATAAAGTGAGGTCATTTAAAGCTGAACCTTATACTTTTTTAACTGGAAATGCGCTTCTTTCCAAAGTTGAAAAGAACGACACTTTATTCATTCATGCGGATAGCTTATTATTGTTTAAAGATACTTTGAATAAATTGAGTCAAGTGAAAGCGCATGCCTTTGTGCGTTTATTTAATCGAAAGGTTCAAGGTGTTTGTGATTCAGCAGATTATGTAATTGCCGATTCCTTGTTGAGAATGCGTTCAAAACCCATTTTGTGGTCAGAAAATGCCGAGTTAAAAGGTGCGGAAATGTTGGTTTTATACAAAGACAGTACAATTCATCGCGTGAACATTATCAACGATGCATCTGTGGTGATGGAATTGGATTCAGGAACGGTTTACAATCAAATTGCTGGAAAGGAAATTATTGCTTTTTTTACCGAAAATTCCTTGAAAAAAGTGGACGTAAAAGGAAACGCTTGGACGATTTTATATCCAGAAGAAGAGGAAAAGAAAGATTCGGTAATATTAGTCAAGCGTCAAGGAATGAATCGTTTGTATGCAAGTGATTTACGAATTTACTTGGACAGTGGAGAAGTACGAGGCATAACTTATTTCGACAAACCCGACGGCATTTTTTTTCCACTCACAAAAATCCCTAAGGACGAGCAGTTTATCCGAAACTTTAGCTGGAATCCCTTGATAAGACCAAAAGATCCGATTTCAATGATGAGAAAAAAATCAGCGGTTAAAAGTGTAAATTAATGAAATACAAAGTTTTAGTTTTATTGTGTAATGTTTTGTTAGCTTTTGGTTGCGCTAATTCTCAATCCGAAAAAGAGCAACAATTAGCAAATTCGGAATTTTCAAAACGTACAAAAGAAAAAGCAGCATTAGCCCTTGACTTTTGCAAGAAAAACAACATGAACACCAACCTTTGTTTTCTACTTGACATGAATGAACACAGTGGGAAAAACCGTTTTGTGGTTTGGGATTTTGTGTCAGACAGTGCCATTATGAAATTTCCGGTTTCACATGGCTGTGGACGTTACCCGTGGGGAATGGATTTTACCAAAGAAAGTCCTTCTTTCAGTAACGAAGACGGAAGTCATTTGTCGTCTTTGGGGAAGTATCAAATAGGGGAGAGGGGTTACAGTAATTGGGGAGTACACGTAAAATACCTCATGCACGGACTTGAAAGCAGTAACAAAAATGCCCTAAAACGTACCATAGTTTTTCATTCATGGGAGGCAGTAACCGACGATGAAATTTACCCGAAAGGCACAGCAGAAGGTTGGGGGTGTCCAGCGATTTCTAATGCAAATTTCCAAAAAGTTGATGCTTTGCTAAAATCGTCTGGTGGTAAGGTTTTGATGTGGATGTATGGGGATGAGTGTAGTCCCGATAATTATCGGGAGAATAGTGATGAGTGAAAAGTGTAGTCCCAATAATTATCGGGAGAATAGTGATGAGTGAAAAGTGTAGTCCCGATAATTATCGGGAGAATAGTGATGAGTGAAAAGTGTAGTCCC
>CAZWSY010000009.1:0-1643 GCA_964636775.1 uncultured Lishizhenia sp. | reverse complement strand
GGGAGAATAGTGAAGAGTGAAAAGTGTAGTCCCGATAATTATCGGGAGAATAGTGTAGAGTGAAAAGTGTAGTCCCGATAATTATCGGAAGAATAGTGAAGAGTGATTCGCCTCGGCGGAGTGATGAGTGAAGCCTGCGTTTCAATGCCGATGTATTGAGCGCAGCCGAAATGAGCTGAGTCGAAGGCTAATGAGTTCAAAACTGAAAGTGTCCTCAATGGTTCGATAAGAAATTAGAAAAGTACCGTTCAAGTAATTAATTGCCACGGTTAATTGGATTTCGATTAACCTATGCTAGACGATTCTATAACTATTCCACCATTTCTAAGAATGGTGAATCAAAAAGTTGGGAAGGAGCTATCATAGGTTCATCGTAAGGGATGTTTTTTCCGTAACGCTGTTCCATGATTTTTCTTACTACGATGTGGTCGATATTGAAGTCACGAAGTGGTTTTGTATTGGCGAGTGTTATTCCCAATTTCTCTTTATAAATTTTCCAAACCAACTCGGAACAATACATTTCTTTGTCCGACCAATTGAATATAGCATCGTAGTTTTTTCCAAAATGAGAAAGTGCATATTGTCGCATTTCCTCGATTTTTTCCGGGGTTAAAACGGAGTTGTCTTTAAGTCTTTTTACTACATATTCACCATTTGTTCCACTCGCAATCCATGCCTCAAGTGGACGTTTGGTTACTGGCTGAATTGCTTCATAAACATAAGGTTTACCGTTTTCAAAGAACAAAATTCCACAGTGTGAATAAGGTGAATTGGTTGCAATTTCTACTGCTTTACTTTGCTGTGAAAAAGAGGGTTGAAACAAAATATCACCGTCTTTAAGTTGTGGTTTCGATTGACAAGAAACTGTTCCAATTAAAAGGGAGGTGAAAAGAAGAAAAAGGTAGTTCATGACTTACAGTTTCAATGAATGTAAATGATTTTATTGATGATAAACAGAATTTTGGCTAACTAAACTAAAATTTGTAATTCCAACCTGTTCTTAGTTTTAAACACACCATGGCTAAATCGTGATTGACAAATATCAAGTAAAAATCATTTCAAATTGATTCTAATATTGCTTGAAAGTCATTTGACCTCTTGTTGCATTTCAAGATTTCTATCCTAAAGTCATTACCTTTGCTCCCCTTAACAATAATTCTAGAACATGGCAACTTACCTCGATTTCGAAGAACCTATAAAAGCTTTAGAAGAACAAATTGCTCAAGCTAAGGAACTCGGTCTTAAAACTGAAGTGGATATGAGTGATAAAATTGCTGAATTGCAAGTGAAACTCAAGGAAAAAACCAAAGAGGTGTTCTCAAATTTGTCACCTTGGCAACGCGTACAACTTTCTCGTCATCCGGATAGACCTTACACCTTAGCTTACATCAATGCTATTACGGACGGACAATTCCAAGAACTTCACGGTGATAGAAATGTTAAAGACGACAAGGCTATGGTTGGCGGTTTTGGAATTTTGGACGGACAATCTGTAATGTTTATCGGTCAACAAAAAGGTATTAATACCAAAATGCGTCAGTACAGAAATTTTGGAATGCCAAATCCCGAAGGTTATCGTAAGGCTTTGAGATTGATGAAGTTGGCTGAAAACTTCAACAAACCAATTGTTACATTTATTGACA
>CAZWSY010000008.1:70788-72642 GCA_964636775.1 uncultured Lishizhenia sp. | reverse complement strand
GTGAAATTTTCTCACGAATACCTTAAAATAAAATTAAAATGGGAGTAAATTCCTTTGCGTGAACCGATTATACCTTAGACAAAAAATAAAACAATAACTAAATAACAACACTTTAAACAAACAATCCGTAAACTTGTATAAACTTTAAATTTGGAATAAAATGGTAGAGTTCAAAATTCAATTAGAAGAAAGCATTGTTCAAACATTTGGCTACAAAGAGGTAGAACAATATTTGCAAGATTTTGTAAAAAAAATGCTGCTAAGAGCAGCAGCACAAGATATTCTGGAGGATTTGAAAAGCATAGACCTTCAAAATGACAAGGAGTGGCAGGCTGCACGACATTTGGCTTGGCAGCAGGAAAAGCATAAATATATTGTTACAAGATGATAGATTTTGTAATTGATGCGAATGTACTTATGAGTATTCTCATTAGCGGTAGAGCAGGGTACAAACCAATATTGTCCTTCAATAATTTCATTCTTCCTGATTTTGCACTCATAGAAATTGAAAAGTACAAAGATATTTTAAGGGGTAAAACAAAAATGTCGCCAATTCAATTTACTGAATGGACTTATTTCGTATTCTCTTAGCTTACCATCCTTCCTAAATACGTTTTAGAGCAAGAAATTATTGATAAATCAGAATTATTGCTTGAAAAGATTGACCTTAAGGACATCATATACGTAGCCTTAGCAATGCAATTGGATTTGCCACTTTTGACAAGAGATAATCCTTTATATGAAGGTTTGCGAAAACAAGGATTTAGAAAAATAATGCTTTTTGAAGATTTTTTGCGGACACTTTGACGAAAAAAGAAGGGCGAAAGCACAACATCTAGCCACCCACCCAAAAATCCCACAAAAAAAAACGCCCATTTCGTTCTGTTCATTAGGCGTTTTCTTTGCTCTCGGGAGGTGGGCATGACTTTTTTCGAACTAATAACGACGATGACATGTAATGTTGTAACCTTAGTTCGATTCTAAAATTGAAATTACCTGCGGTTTTGGAATTTTTGGAAAAGCCTCACAGACATTAGATACGAAAGCCAAATATTTCTCGGTTTTTCCATATCGCAAATCAGTTGTTGCCTTGTGAATTTATGTACTTCGAATGGAATTGATACATTGGACTCTAGATTTATGAGTTGGTTTAGGCACACACAACCTCTTGCCAAAATAGTAGAGATTGTTGCTAAATACTTTTCTTTTGTTCTATTCGAAATCTCAGTTTCCCTATAAATTAAAAGAAAAAGTTGTTGGATTTCTGCATAATATCTTTCTTCAAAACTTTCTAAACTCGAACAATTTAAGACCGTTGATTGAGTATTCGATTGTGCGTCTTTATAAACATCAAATAAGTCGTTCACTAGCTGAAAAAGAAAACCGACTTGCTTCAATATTTCTCTTTCTTTCTCCGAAATTTGACGATTAAAAATAGAGCGATACAACAAAAAAGAAAAAGCCCCCTTACGCTCTGTTATATCTATTAACTCCATGAATTCAAGATTATTATCCGATTTTTGTTTCAAACTGTCATTTTGTGCAATTTTCAGTTTCTCGTAATACTTCTGAAAATCCCGCTTATCATCAAGTTTGAGTTCTTTGTTTAATTCATGTAACAAATGAAAGATATGATTTTCATGTTGATGTCCGTCTAAACGTTCTATTTCTTCAAAATTCAACCCGAAATCGTCGTTCAAATCATCAGCTAAAGGTGTCATAATTCCAAGTAAGAAAGCACTTTCTTCTTCATTTTTTGTGGCTTTCGTTGAATGATACAAGGCTGAAAGCTCCAAAACGAAACGACAAAAAAGGGAGTAAGCCAACATTCTTTTGGAAGTTTCTTCAGGAATT
>CAZWSY010000008.1:67802-70688 GCA_964636775.1 uncultured Lishizhenia sp. | reverse complement strand
CGTTTTTTAGCACGGCTTAATGCCACGTAAAGCACACGTTTCTCCTCTTGAATTTGTTCTTCTTGCGTGGAAGCAAAATGCGGATAAATTCCATTCACCGCTTCGCAAAGAATCACATTATCAAAGGATAATCCTTTTGCTTTGTGGGCGGTTGTAACAACGATTTTCACGCTGTCATCTATCAAATCTACTTCCTTAAAGCTTGAAAATTCACGCATTTTCTCCAACAAGTGTGTGCGTAAACTGCGCATTGGATAATCTTGCTCATAAGTCCGAATGATTTTCATCCAAGCCACCCAACGTTTATCTTCTTGAATGTGTTGAGCAAAAAATTGTTCGGCATAAGCCTCAAGAAAACGAGACAATTTTGTGTCTAGAACATATTTTTTTCTACTCTCTCTATAAACGGGTTCAAAGCGTTGGATAAATGTTTTCCATTGCAAAGTGTGGCGTTTGCGATTGGTTTCCATTATTTCCATTTTTGGAGAAATATCAACCGCTAAACGATGGACTAAATTTACAGTCGCACGAACATCATCAAGCGCATTGTGTGAGTTTACACCCTCTAAACCAAGTGTTTCAATGAGATTTTCCAAAGTGTGCTTTCGCTGTTTTGGATAAAGTAATCTCGCCACAGTCAAGCTGTCAACAGTAGCACTTTCCGATAAATCCGGTAATTCCACATCGTTTCTTCGGTAAAAAGAATACAACATCGAACGGTCGTAATCCAAGTTGTGAGCCAGTAAAATCGCATCTTCTCCAACAAATTCCCTAAACTTATCAAGTCCTTCTTGTGGTGAAACGCCTTTGGATTGAAGTGTCTGAAAATCGATGTGATGAACGTCAACTGTTGCTGATAGTTTTTCCTCGTCCGTTAAAATGTAAACTTCAAACTCACGTGAAAATTTACCGTCAACCAATTCGATTGCAGCGATTTGTATAATGTCCGCTTCGTCTGTATCTAAACCCGTTGTTTCCGTATCAAAAACTATGATTCTTCCATGTTGATAATGGTGAAATAACCGTTCAGACATGGAAGTTTCGCCCAATAAAATATCGTGAGGTGTTAAACCATTTTGATACAATTCAAACACTTCTTTTCGAGCATTTTCAAGTGACTTATTGTTGCTGAATTGACGAACCACTCTTGACCAAGACAACAAATCAAAAGGTGCGATAATGGTTTGTAAGAAGGCTTTTAGTTGTTTGATTTCATCGGTTTCAAAGAAATCTTTACCACTTACTCTAAAATGCGGAATTTGTCTTTGCAAAAGTTCTTCACTTATTTCTTCCGCGCGTTGGTTTGCCCGAACGATAATCGCTGTCGTTTCAGTGGTGGTATCTAATTCCGGTAAAATTTTGGTCGCGATATAACTTGTTTCATTTTCAGGTTCGCCCGAAACTTGAATAAATTGAAAATTGTGCTTAGGGTTAATATCGACAAATTTCGACTCTTGAAATTGAACAGTGGAGAGAAGGGTCTTTTGCAAATAGGTATTCAACATTGCAATAATATCAGGGTTGTTTTTGGAACGGAAATTTTCGTCAAGGAAATGAACGTTATCCGATTTACTCAACAACTTAACAAAAGCGTTTTGATCCGAACCTAAGAAAGAGAATATGGATTGTTCCGCATCGCCAAAAAGCACCGCACAGCGATAATTTGGAGCAATAAGTCTAATTATTTCCCATTGTGCGGGATTCAAATCTTGGGATTCATCGACTTGCAACCAGTGGTAATTGGTCATTTTATAGTCTAAATTATCCGCTTGATTCCTCCGCAAATGATAAATTGTCAATGCCAACAAATCATCGAAATCGGTCATCAAGTAAGCGGTTTTCAATTTCTCATAAGCCAGAAAAATTTGTTCCATCGCATCAAGATTCAATGCGTTCAAGCCTGCTTTATAGGAATTCCTCATATTTCCCAAGTCGAGCACTTCGCGTTTCCTTTCGGCGATATAGTGAAAAATGCGATGTCGCTGAAAATCTTGAAAATCACCATATTTCTTAATCAATCCATTCAAAACATATTTGTATTCCACCTCGTCTAAAAGCGAAGTATTTCCTGGAACCAAGCCATTCAATTGAAGGAAACGCTCACAATAACGGTGTAGATTCCCGATAAAAATTTCTTTATTGTCGATACTCAAACGTTCACGCATTTCCCGTGCTGCGCGATTGGTAAAAGTTAAACATATCATTTTCGAAGGATCCTCTCCCCTACTCAAGGCGTCAATCACTCGCAAAGTCAAAACCTCCGTTTTTCCACAACCCGCGGGTGCTTGTACGATGTGTTTACCAGAATTTATATTGAAAATTTTTCGTTGAGCTTCGTTGAGTTGTAAGGCTAGGTTTTCTTGCATAAAATTGAAATTGAACTCCAAGTTACACAAAGAATTGAATTGTTAGGACAATGAAAACGAATTTTGAATTTCTTTTTATGATTTCTACAAAATACAATTTAATATCAATGTGTCGTAAATAATTATGGACTTTACCTATTGAAAAAAGACAAAATTATCTATCACAGAGACGATAGAACAATTAAGTTCGGGTGAATGGACAGGATAAGCTGAAAACGAAATTTCGTACCTTTCGTGGTAGCTTGCTGTAACTTCCTGAATCACAACAACGAAAAAACACTAAAAGCAAAAAAAATGCCCATTTCTTTTCAAGGGCTTCGTGCCTTTCGTGGCCTTCGTGCCTTTCGTGTCTTTCGTGTCTTTCGTGGTAGATTGCAGTAATCTTCTGAATCACAACAACAAAAAAACACTAAAAGCACGAAAAAAAAAAACGCCCATTTCTTTTCAAGGGCTTCGTGCCTTTCATGGCCTTCGTGCCTTTCGTGTCTTTCGTGTCTTTCGTGGTAGATTGCAGTAATCT
>CAZWSY010000008.1:60504-67702 GCA_964636775.1 uncultured Lishizhenia sp. | reverse complement strand
AAAAAAAAAATGCCCATTTCTTTCCGTGGACATCGTGCCTTTCATGCCCTTCGTGTCTTTCGTGTCTTTCGTGGTAGAATGCTGTAACCTCCTGAATCACAACAACAAAAAAACACTAAAAACACGAAAAAAAAAATGCCCATTTCTTTCCGTGGACATCGTGCCTTTCATGCCCTTCGTGTCTTTCGTGTCTTTCGTGGTAGAATGCTGTAACCTCCTGAATCACAACAACAAAAAAACACTAAAAGCACGAAAAAAAAAATGCCCATTTCTTTCCGTGGACATCGTGCCTTTCATGGCCTTCGTGTCTTTCGTGTCTTTCGTGCCTTTCGTGTCTTTCGTGCCTTTCGTGGTAGAATGCTGTAACTTTCTGAATTACAACAACGAAAAAACACTAAATGCACGAAAAATATTCCTTCTGTTAAGGCGAATAAAACCTTCGTTGGAATTATGCGACAAATTGCATCGTAATTGGTATAAATATGAAATTTAATCAATTTATGTCTAATTTCAACCATAAAAAACAAACTATGAAAGCACTTTTATTTTCTTTTTTTCTCCTAAGTACCTTATCTGTTTCCGCTCAAAAAGTTCATAGCGTAAAATACGCAAGCAACGCAGACGTAAAAGTTTTTGTAGTAAAATACGAAAGTCAGGCGGACCTTAAAGTTTTCAAAGTCAAATACGAAAGTCAGGCGGGAAACAATGACGGCAAATGGTTTTTCACAGATTACGAAAGTCAAGCGAAGAAAAAAATATTTTTTGTGGATTACGAAAGTCAAGCGGATATAAAAGTGTTTTTCGTGGACTACGAAAGTCAAGCCGGGTGGAGAAATAATTCCAAAAAGCACCTTTTGTACTGATGCTCGAATGGATTGGTTTATTATCCGGAATCGCTTATCTTCTGTTAATCACATTTTACAGAAAAGAAGGTTGGTGGTTTGGGATTTTGAGTTGTGCTTGCTACGCTTGGTTATCCTTTGAAGGAAAAATTTATCTCCAAGCAGGATTACAATTCATTTACGTAATTCTCGGATTTTATGCCCTTTATCAATGGGGGAAACCAGAAAATAAAATTCAAATTAAACCTATTCAATATCATTTAATTATAGGCGGAATTGGACTGATTTTTTGGTCGATTTTATTTTATTCCTTTCAATCACTAAAACAGGAAAATGCCCTTTTAGATGCGTTTATTTGCGCTTTTTCCTTACTCGCAACTTACTTGATTACAAAATCTATTATTCAGCATTGGTTCTATTGGATTGTATTAAACCTTCTCACCTTTTGGTTATTTCAACTACAAGATTTAGAAGTTGGGAGTTACCTATACCTTTTCAATACAGGAATGTCGATTTTTGCATTCTACCAATGGAAAAAACAACTGAATGAATAAGATTGCTTTTACCGGTCCTGAATCAAGTGGAAAAAGTACGCTTTCGTTTTGGTTGGCACAGCGACTTGGTTTTACTTATTGTGAGGAATTTGCCCGAACTCACCTCGAAAAAACGAATGGTAGTTACACGTATGAAGATTTAGACGTTATTGCCAAAAATCAAGTGAAATTATGGGAAGAAAGTTCTAAAAGCAAACCAAAAGGAATTGTTGCCGACACTGAAATGATTGTAATGCACGTTTGGTCTGAATTCAAATTTGAAAAAGTTTCGCAATACATTGTTGAGCAAATAAAACTTCAACAATTTGACTTGGTTTTTCTGTGTAAACCAGATATTCCTTGGGAATTTGACCCCTTACGCGAACATCCCAACCATAGGGATGAATTATTTTTAATTTATCAAGAAACACTTCAATCCTTTGAAATACCGTACATTACATTAAAAGGAAGCCTTGAATATCGACAAGATGAATTGTTAAAATTCTTCAAAAATAGAAGCGTTTAGGTGTTCTTAACCTAAGTCAAGTTTGAGTTTGGTACGATTAATGAACCTTTGCATCGTTAATTTTAAATCATATAAACATGAAAAAAGTAGTTTTATCCCTTTCAGCTGGTTTGCTGTTATTGTCATTCACCATCTTAAACGCAGGTTCTTGGTCGCTTGATGCCGGACATTCTCGTCTTGGTTTTACAGTTAAACACATGGGTGTATCTGAAACAGTGGGTCAATTCGATAAATTCGATATTAAAATCACCACTCCAAAAGCAGATTTTACAGATGCACAAATCACTTTAACTGCTGAAACAAAAACAATCAACACTTATCTTCCAATGCGTGATGACCATTTACGTTCAGCGGATTTCTTCGAAGTTGAAAAGTATCCAACCATGACATTTAAAAGTACTTCGGTTAAAAAAGCGAAAGGAAACGATTATACAGTTGTTGGTGATTTGACTTTACACGGTGTTACAAAAGCAGTTACTTTAAAAGCAACCCACAACGGAACTACAAAAAATCGTGCTGGTGCTGATTTAGCTGGTTTGAAAATCACAGGTATGATCAAGCGTTCTGAATTTGGAATTGGTGCAAGTATGCCAAACACTGTTGTTGCAGATGAGGTTTATTTAAATGCTGACGTTGAAGTTTCTAAAGACTAAAAAAATTCAAAGGGCGGTTTAACCGCCCTTTTTCATCCTCGCAAAACTTGAAATCATGAGAACAATAAAAATCTTTTTCTCTTTGCTCACAATCTTTTTGAGTTGGGGCGTCTCAGCACAAGAATGGAAAATTAGTGATACTTACAACATTGCCTTCGCAAGTAAAGATGCAAGTGGTGTTTTCAAAGATTTTTCAGGAACGATAATTTTTGACGAAAAGAACTTGGGTTCTTCTTCAATGAAATTGAAAATTAAGGTGGAATCCATCAATACTGGAAATGGAATCCAAAATAAACATGCCAAAAGTGACGAATGGTTTGACGCTGCAAAACATCCTTATATTACCTTTGAATCAACAAAAATTGAGAAAACCGACACAGGATTTAAAGCAGTTGGAAAACTGGAAATTAGAGGGGTGAAGAAAGACGTAAGTATTCCTTTTACATTTACAAAAAAAGGTGCAAAAGGAGGAACATTCGTTGCAAAATTCAGTGTTGACCGAACAGATTACGGTGTTGGAAAAAAAGGTAATGATGTTTCAGAAACAATTAAAATAACGGCGACAATCCCCGTTAATAAATAAACATTAATCATGAAAAATTACATACTACTCGCTGGTGTTTCAGGTGCATTATCCGGAATCGCTTCCTTTCTTTACGGAAAAATTTTCCAAGAAAACTTATTCGTCGATTACTCGATGGTAATCACAACACAAGGAATTTTTATTGCTTCGTTTGTTGGTTGTATTTTGGCCACTTTAGGTTACATGCTGGCAGTAAAAGTATTACCGAAGTGGGGAGAATTTATTCATGGATTCCTATTTGCCATGATTACTTTTGCGAGTCTAGTTGGAGTTTTTGGTGTACAATTACCAAACAGTGACGACGAAAGTTTTTACTTCTTAATCTATGGTATGGCTATTCCAATGCATTTTTTTCCAATTGTTGTTTGGCAAACTTTGAAGCCACTTTTTGTTAAAAGGAACTAACCATTTTCAAAAAAACTATTAAAAAGAGCGCTTTAGGGCGCTTTTTTTGTTGAATTAACAATTGAAAGTTCAAAGAAACCACAACGTTTTCTAATTTTATCCGTTAAGGAACTTACCACGATTTGATAAAGCTCACCTACATATCATTTTTCATTATTGCCTTTTGTCAATTCACCTTTGGACAATTAGTAACCAATGTGGGTATGTCTCCTGGGCAATTAGTGCAAAATGTCCTTTTAGGTCCGGGTGTTGTAGTTTCTAATATAACATATAATGGTAGTCCATCAGCAATTGGTTCATTTGATGCATCTGGAACAAATCTCGGAATCAATCAAGGAATCGTTCTTACAACAGGAACAGTACTAGCAAATGGTTCTGGACCACAAGGACCCAATAATCAGTCAGGAGCAGGTATGGATAATAATGTTGGAGGCTCTACCCAACTTTCCGGTATTATAGGAAACACTCCAACATTCAATGCAGCCATTCTTGAATTCGATTTCATTCCTTACTCTGATACTGTGCGTTTTAAATATGTATTTGGTTCAGATGAATACCCTGAATTTGCACCTCCTAATAATTCCACCTATAACGATGTTTTCGGATTCTTTATTTCTGGGCCAGGAATTACTGGTTCTCAAAACATTGCTCGACTCCCAACAAATAACAGTATTGTTTCCATAAACAATGTCAATGCAATTACAAATCCATCCTTTTACAGATTTAATGGAGACGGAAGTTCTGCACCTTACAACAATAGCGCCCAATACATTCAGTATGATGGTTTTACTCGTGTGTTAGAGGCTGTTTCTAGAGTTCAGTGCGGTGAAACGTACCATCTGGTAATTGCTGTTGCCGATGTTGGGGATGGTATGTGGGATTCTGGAATTTTCCTCGAAGCAAATAGTTTACGTTCGATTGCACCCTACGCAATGTCTCACACTTTGTCAGCTAATTTTTTCGGAGACAACACGCAAATTGCTGAAGGTTGTGCTTCGGCAACTGTTACAATTACAAGAGAGGGTAATATTAGTATTCCTGCAACTGTTCCAGTAATTATCGGTGGAACAGCTACAACAGGTGTTGATTATACAGGAATTCCTAGTTCAATTTTCTTTGCAGCAGGTCAAAACGAAGTTAATTTTACGATTGATGTTGTTTTTGATGAAATCGTAGAGCAGGATGAAACTATTACCATAACATTACCAATAGTTGATCCATGTGGGAACGAAACGCCCTTGGAATTAAACTTAATCATTAAAGATGTGCCCCCTTTTAATGTGAGTATAAATAATCCAACAATTTTGTGTCAAGGTGATAACATCACTCTTTCAGCAACGGTTTCAGGAGGTTTAGGTCCGTTCACTTATTTGTGGAATAACGGGGCAACCACACCTGGGATAAGTATAAATCCTAGTCAAACAGGTCAATACAGCATAATCGTTTCAGATGTTTGCAATCCAAGTCCCGTTTATGACACAGTTGTAGTAACTGTTCCTGAATATTCACCTTTATTCTTGACTTCAACGCCTGATATCACTGAATTATGTCCAGGAATATCACATACCCTTTCCGTTTCTGCGACTGGTGGATCTGGGATTTACTACTACTCCTGGCGACAAAACAATCAAACGATCGGCAATACTCCTTCCATTCAAGTTTCTCCAATGGGAACTACAGCGTATTATGTAATGGTAACGGACAATTGTGGTAGCGTTGCTTTTGATACCATTTACTATACAGTACTTAGTCCACCACTTTTGGTTACTGTTAGTACACCAGCTGAAATTTGCCCGGGAGACAGTGCTTTGATAACCGTTAGTGCTTCTGGAGGATATGGAAATTATTACTTCACTTGGACAGATAATGGTTCAAACTCAACGGCAATTTGGGTAAAACCGAATCAAACACGTTGGTACGAAGTAAAAGTTTCTGACGACTGCGGAACTTTTTCGGTTTCCGGTTTCGCGCAAGTAACAGTTCGAAAACCAACGGCGGACTTTATCATTCAATCGAATACCACGCCAATGCAAGGACTACCTGTGAGTTTCCAAAATCTTTCACAAAACGCCAATTCCTTTGAATGGTTTTTTGGTGACGGAGGAAATTCTCCACTAATCCACCCAACTCACACCTATCAAGAGCCTGGCATTTATTACGTTACCCTAGTTGCTACAAGTGCAGAAGGATGTAGAGACACGGTGGTTAAACCAATTAAAATCCACGAGGAATTCTATATCTATATTCCTAACACTTTTATTCCTGATGGAGACAGATTCAACAATGAATTTTTTGGAAGCTTTATTGGCGTTGAAGCAATAAAAATGGAGATTTTTAACCGTTGGGGAGAATCGCTATTTTATTCAGAAGATCAAAATTTTAGGTGGAACGGAAAAGTAAATGGTAAGCAAATCCAAGATGGCACTTATATTTGGTTATTAAAATACACGCCAATTCGAGGTGTTGAACAGACAATGACAGGGCATGTGAATGTTATGAGATAAGTCTAGTCTAATTTGAATGAAAGTTTTTTATCCTTCCCTAACTCAAACTTCGCTTCTTCAAAACTCGGAGCACTAAACACTCTTCTTGCATCGTTTGAAAAACCGTAATCTTCAGTTGGTGCTCCAACAATTGATTTGTCCATTTTTCCGTTTCGGTTTTCGTCGTGGAAAGCTGCTAATGCGTATTCGTTGGATGGTAAATTTTTAAATGTCACTGTTACTTTTCCCCTTTCTGCTTTGGTAATTATTCCTTTATATTGTTTTCCGTAGTCGGGAAAGTTGTCTTGTTTCCTAAAAATTGCGACATGTACCTCACCTTTGGAATTTTGGATGTTGGTCACCGTAACTTCCAACTCATAGGTCTTTTGACTTGAGGTTAAAATAAATAACCCAATTAACGGAAACAAATACTTCATTCTTCGATGGAAAAGTTTTGGATTTCTTTAGGTAACGTTTTAGGCGTACTTGTGTTCGTTTTCTGCTTCAAGTAGTAAATCATGTAAATCGAAAAAGCAATTCCCACGAAATAAAAAACCATACGCAATTGATAAGCTCTTCCGATTTTTCGAGGAACAAACTGCTTAAGGTCAACTTCTCTTTTTTCCATTCTTTGAGGTTGTAAAATTACTTTAACTTTGAACCATGAACAAAACAATTTTAGTAACTGGTGGTGCAGGATATATCGGGTCGCATACTTTTGTTCAACTTATAAAAAATGGATTTACGCCAATTATCTTGGATGACTTCTCAAATTCATCAAAAACCGTAATACATAATTTAGAGCAAATTATTAATCAGCCAATTACACTTTTTGAAGGCAGTATTTTAGATTTTGATTTTCTTCTAAATTTCTTTGAAAATAATTCAGTTGATGGAATTATTCATTTCGCTGCATTTAAAGCTGTAGGAGAATCGGTTGGTCTTCCACTGAAATATTACGAGAACAACATCTCTGGATTAATCAATATCTTAAAAGCTTGCGAAAAATTCAAGGTTAAAAATTTCGTTTTCTCCTCCTCTTGCACTGTTTATGGTGAGCCGAAAGGTCTTACTTCTGTATCTGAGGAGACGGAAAAACAACTTCCAGCTTCACCTTATGGATACACCAAATGGATGGGCGAACAAATTATTGACGATGTGGTAAAAAGTGGA
>CAZWSY010000008.1:0-60404 GCA_964636775.1 uncultured Lishizhenia sp. | reverse complement strand
GGAATGTTTTGGTATTTTAACGGATGGAGAAAACCTGCAAGTGCCGAATTAAGGAAATACGACCGACTCATTTTCGATATTGGAATGTCGTCTGCAATTAAAAATGGAAGTTTATTAACAGACATACCTGCTCGCCCGAGTTTTGGAGTGAATCTCCTTTTTGATGTCAAAACCGAAAGGATGAAACGCATCTCTTTTGGTTGGGGATTGGGTTACAGTTTCCAAGAGGTGAATACAACTTCATTTCTTAACGCAAATGCCAACCACATTTACCTCAATCCACAAAATACAGTTTGGAATTTCGATAACTCAGCTTTGCAAATAAACCGCTTTTATATCCCACTTGAATTCCGTTTTCGAACCAAAGGCTGGAAACATTTTAAGTTTGTTTTAGGTGTCAATCTTGGTTTTCAAACCTCTCCTAAAAAGGCTTTTTACCGCAAAGAAAACGGAGAACATCAGTCACTTTTAGAGAATTTACAAGAATTCAACCGTTGGACTTACGGCGTTCATTTTCGAATGGGAACTAAAAGTCTAGCACTTTACGGTTCTTACCAATTTTCCAATTTATTTCGAGCTAATCAAAATATGAACTTTCATCCATTTCAACTTGGATTGAGTATTTCACTTTTCTAATGTTAATTGATACCCACGCACATTTTTACGACGAAGTTTTCAAAGAAGATTTTGAGCTTTGTGTGAATCGAATCGTTGAAAACCAAATTGATTTTATTCTCCTTCCTAATGTTGATGTGGAGAGCATTAACGTTCTCTTGGAACTTTCTCAAAACCTATCGAACTGTATCCCGATGATGGGTTTGCATCCAGGATATGTGAAGAAAGACTGGGAAATACAACTTCAAAAAATTGAACAAACGCTTTTTGCTCAACCTGACCTCTTTTGCGCGGTTGGGGAAATTGGAATGGATTTGTATTGGGACAAAACATTTGTAGAAGCTCAAAAATTAGCTTTTCGTAAACAAATTGATTGGGCCAAGCAATTAAATCTACCAATTGCCATTCATGCGCGTGAGGCATTTCAGGAAATATTTGAAATATTAGATGAAGTTAACGACGAAAAGTTAAAAGGGGTCTTTCATTGCTTTACGGGTAATCAAGCAGACGCAGAAAAAATTATTGGTTATGGTGGTTTTAAACTTGGAATTGGTGGAGTTGTCACATACAAAAACAGTCATCTTCCAGAGCTTTTAAAAAATGTGGGATTAACACATTTAGTACTTGAAACGGATGCACCCTACCTACCACCTGTTCCTTATCGTGGAAAAAGAAATGAACCTGCTTACGTAAGTTTGGTGGCGGAAAAATTGGCAGATGTTTTCCAAGTTTCATTGCGCGAAGTGGCAAACATCACCACCAAAAATGCTATTGAATTGTTTCAGTTGGATAAATGGTTAAAAGCACATGCGTAGGATTTTACTTGTTTATACGGGCGGAACAATTGGAATGGTCAACGACCCAAGAACTGGGGAATTGAAAAGTTTTAACTTTCAACATGTTTACGATCAAGTTCCTGAATTGCAACGTTTCAACTTAGAAATTGAAAGTGTAAGCTTCGACCCACCAATCGACTCGTCAGAAATGACAATTGAACATTGGCAAACACTTGCAAGTATTATTTTTTCCACCTACGAGAACTTTGACGGCTTTGTTGTTCTTCACGGGTCGGACACGATGGCATTTACAGCATCGGCTCTGAGTTTTATGCTGCAAGGTTTGCGAAAACCAGTAGTTTTGACGGGTTCACAATTACCGATTGGAACAATTCGCACCGACGGGAAAGAAAACTTGATTACAGCAGTTGAAATTGCTTCGGCAGTTAATCAGAAAGGAGACGCTGTAGTTCAAGAGGTTGCCGTTTATTTTGAATATTCTTTGTACCGTGGAAACCGTTGTTCTAAAATTTCAGCGAATCAGTTTGAAGCTTTTCAGTCACCAAATTTTCCTGAATTAGCTAGAGCTGGTGTGAATATTGACTTTCGACACGACCTGATGCTACGAACACAATTAATGGACATAAAACTTTTCACTGATTTATCAAAACAAGTTGCTCTGCTGAAATTGTATCCAGGAATGCCTTTTGAACATTATAAATGTTTCTTTCAACAAAAGGAAATCAAAGGTTTGGTTTTGGAAACTTTCGGTTCAGGAAATGCCCCTTCTCATCCTATTTTCCAGGATTTAATTACAGACTTTATAGCTTCTGGTGGGATTGTTTTAAATGTAACACAATGCAGTTCAGGCGCTGTTAATCAAGGTGCCTACGCGACAAGTTCATTTTTTGAAAAGGTGGGCGTTATTTCTGGAAACGACATCACCACAGAAGCCGCAATCACTAAATTACAATTTCTACTCGGACAAAACCAAAGTTTGGAGTGGGTGAAAATGCAATTAAAAACCTCAATTGTTGGTGAAATTTCAAATTAAATGACAGTAAGTATCATTATAACAGCTGGTGGAATCGGCAAAAGAATGGGTGCGGACGTTCCAAAACAGTTTCTGGAAATCAACGGATTACCCGTAATTATGCATACGATTCGTTTTTTTTACCAACAAAATCCTGAAGCACAAGTTATTATTACGTTGCCAGAAGATTGGAGAGAATACTGGCAAACACTACTTGGCAAATACAATTTTGGAATTCCCCATACAATTGTTGATGGAGGTAAAGAACGCTACCATTCCGTCAAAAATGCGCTATCGATTTGTAAGGGTGAAATTGTGGCTGTACACGATGCTGTTCGACCATGCGTGAGTGTTGCAACTTGGAACCGTTGTTTGGAAAAAATGAAAACAGAAAGTGCTGTTATTCCGGTTTTAAAAGTGAAAGAATCTTTGAGAAAATTAACCGAAACAGGTTCAGAGGCTGTTGTTCGGGATGTTTACCGCATAGTTCAAACCCCGCAAGTATTTCAAAAGCAAGTACTGCAAACCGCCTACCAACATGAATTTTCCGATTGGGTTACCGACGACGCTTGTTTGGTTGAATCAACTGGAATGAAAATTCATTTGGTTGAGGGAAATGAAGAAAACATCAAAATAACCACACCCAGTGATTTATTAATTGTTGAACATTACTTGAGAAACGCATGATTATTCCACCTCATCTCAAAGAAGGCGACTTAATCTACATTACTGCTCCTGCAAAAGCAATAGATAAAAAAGCGGTGATGTTTTCTAAAAATTGGCTGGAGAAACAAGGTTTTTCAGTATTGATTTCACAACATTGTTTAGGGGAACACAATTACTTTTCAGGTACAGATGTGGAACGTTTACAAGATTTTCAATTTGGAATCAATCACCCTGAAGTAAAAGCAATCCTATGTGCAAGAGGAGGTTATGGCTGTGTAAGAATTTTGGACAGCATAAACTGGGCAGGAATGCTCCGCGAACCAAAATGGATTGGTGGATTTAGTGATGTAACCGTTTTCCACCATCGACTTCAAAAATTGGGAATTGCTTCTTTGCACAGCACCATGCCTTTGAATTTTGAAAAAAACACACCTCAAGCATTAGAAACTTTCAAGTCAGCCCTGTCAGGAAAAAGCTATAAAATTGATTGTTCCAAAAGTGAAGGAAACAAATTCGGAACAGCAGAAGGTGAAATCGTTGGCGGAAATTTGAGTATTATTTATAGTTTGCTCGGAACACCTGATGCCTACTCCTTCAAGGATAAAATTTTGTTTTTGGAGGATCTTTCCGAACAATGGTATCACATAGACAGAATGTTTTTTGCCTTGCAGAAATGTGGCGCACTCGACCAAATAAAAGGTTTAATCCTAGGAGGCTTTACAGATATGAAAGACACTGAAAAAACATTCGGATTGAAATTAAAAGAAATTGTTTTACAGCATTTTACATTCAGAAAAATTCCGATTGTGTTTGACTTTCCAGTCGGACATTTTGAAGACAATAGAACCATAATAATTGGAAAAAAAGCTGTTCTGAAATCGAAACTTGACAAAGTAGAATTAGCCTATCTCTAACAATCATTTTTTAGTAACGTATTTAAGTTCTTTTGGCAAATAAAAAAATCGAAAAACTTCTTGGTTCGTTGTTTTAATTTCTGGTGAAAAAGTAAACCAATTCGCAGAATCAGGGAGAGCATTTACACTTGCTTTTTTCACAATTATATCTTTCCAGTTACTTGCTGTGCCGGGTGCGTATTCAAAACTAAAAGCTTCGGTAGTTTTTGTTCCAAGCCCATCAAATTTTTTCCATTGAAAAACCCTTCTGGGAGTATGATTGGTTACACTGTAAAAATCGTAGTAAGCTGCATTTCGAATCCTAAATTCAAATTGAATATCTTGATAATCATCAGAGGCAAGAGAAACAAAATTCACCTTTAAGGGCACTAATGGTGAACTTGGAATTGTGAAGGTTGGTGAAATCAGCTTCAATCCACCATCATAGAAAAAGAAATGATTATAATTTCCCATAAAACCAAGCTCGGCACGTTTTGCTGGGTTAGCACTTGCTGTTGCTTCGTTCATTGCAAATTCAAGACGATTTACGGTAATAATTGCGTCCTCTTTGTCGTCTCCATCCAAATTTGCACGGTAAATGGACATTTCGTATTTTTCGTTTCCAGGAATTTTCAACTGTGCTTCAACATGTCTTTTGGCATATTCCTCCAAGGAAAGATTCTCTATTGGTAATTCTTTATCGTCGATAACTGGTTTGTCTTTTTGTTTATTGTTTTCACAAGCCATCATAAAAAACAAAACAGCAATAAGGCATAGATTTTTCATCGAACAAAAGTAAATTTAAAATAACGTGAAAATTACCTGTCAAGGATGAATTTGCCATTCAGAAACAAAACCCAAAATCCTTGATTTTAAATTAAACTCAGAATTGGCTATAATACCTTTAAAGTGGTATGAAAAACACGTTAAGCCTGGGCCTTCACCTACCCTATCTTCCCAACAATCCCAATAAATCCTTCTTCGAAATGTTTTTACCTTCTTTTCTGTCTATTCTTATGAGATCGTCGGCGAGATTTTTCTTTGTTTCTTGTAAATCCATGATTTTTTCTTCGACGGTATCCTTACAAATCATTTTAATGGCGGTAACGTGTTTTTGCTGGCCAATTCGGTAAGCACGGTCGATTGCCTGACTTTCAACTGCTGGATTCCACCACGGATCGACAATAAAAACATAATCGGCTTCTGTTAAATTCAATCCTGTTCCTCCCGCTTTTAAACTGATTAAGAAAACACGTTTATCATCTTCATTTTGAAACTCTTCCACAATTTCTTGTCGATTACGGGACTGACCTGTAAGCAAAGAATAACCCACATTTTCCTTCTCTAAACGCTCCTTTATTAAGTTCAACATTTCAACGAATTGAGAGAAAACCAATACTTTATGATTTGCTTTCAAACCATCAATTTGCTCCATCAACTCATCCAATTTCACAGATTCGTTTCCATAAGACGCCTCGTCACTTAACAACATTGGAGAATTACAAATTTGTCGGAGCTTAGTCAAACCTTGCAGAACGTGCATACTATTATTGCTCAATTCTTCATCGGAGGATTTTTCCAAAAACAATTCAAATTCGCGTCGGTACGCTTCGTAAACTTTGCGCTGTTCGGTTCCCATTTCACAATAAATCACCATTTCCGTTTTGTCTGGAAGTTCCGTTGCTACCTGTTTTTTTGTGCGACGAAGAATAAAAGGTGAAATCAATTGTTGAAGTTCCCTTGCGCGTTTTCGATCTTGGAAACGGTCGATGGGTCCGGAATAAACATCCCTAAAATACTTCATGTTGCCCAAAAGTCCGAGATGTGCAAAGGAAAGTTGTGCGTACAAATCGAAGGTATTGTTTTCAATTGGTGTACCTGTCATAACAATTCTGTTGCGTGCTTGCAAAAGCCGAACCGACTTATATCGCTTTGACTCAGGATTTTTAATTGCCTGAGATTCGTCCAAAATCACATAGTCGAACTTCACTTTTTTCAATGTTTCGATGTCCGACATTAATGTGCCGTAAGTTGTAAAAATCAAATCGTATTTGTCGAATTGAACAGCTTTTACGTCACGAGCATTTCCATGAAGCACATGATAGGTGAGTGAAGGTGCGAATTTCTTCAATTCTTGTTGCCAATTGAAAAGCAAGGTTGTTGGAAGCACAATTAAATGCTGTCGTTTCTTGTTGCGTTCTTTTAAATCGAGGATGAACGTGATAATTTGAATGGTTTTTCCAAGTCCCATATCGTCCGCCAAACAACCACCAAACTCAAATTCATCCAGAAAACGCAACCAATTCAAACCGTGTAACTGATAATCGCGAAGCTTTGCTTTGAGCGTTTTTGGTACATGAGGATTAAAATCTTGCTTGAATGCTTTAAGTTTCTGTTGGAAATTTTCAACATCAAGGCGCATTTCGTCGGTCATTTCGCGTTGGTCAAACAATTCATCGATGAAAGCAAAACGCGATTTCGGCATCATCAAGGTGTCATCTTTTAGTTCCGCCACGCGAAACATCTTTTCAAATCGATTGAACCATTCTTTTGGGATGTATCCTAAAGTTCCATCCTTCAATTCCACGTATTTTGAATTGTTGTAAACCGCTTTTTGAATGTCTTTTAAACGCAATTGTTGTTGTCCTAAAGTAACATTAAACGACCCTTGAAACCAATTCATTTCCGATTTGGCTTGTACGGATATTTTCATTTTGTGTGGACTGTAGCGATTTCGTTTTAACGTATTAAAACCGAGTACTTCAACCTCTTTTTTATTCCAATTTTCAAAAACTTCAAGAAACCATTCGAGGTTGAAAAAATGATTGGCGTGTATATAAAAGTAGGTCATCATTTGTTGAGTAGAAAAATCCTCATGACTTGATTCAACAAGCTCCAACAATTCCCTTTCTACCTCAAAATCGCGCAGTACTTCCGTTTTTTGTCCATTAGCATCTGCCACGTAAATACTTTCCTGACTAAGAATCGGGATTTCTCTATCGGGATAAACTATAACAGGTGTTACAAGTATAAAATCCTCACTTTCCGATAAATAAATCTTCTTTTTTAAAGTACTTTTCTCCTTTGTTGAAAGGATTTTAGTCGGAATATTTTTATATCGGAATTGAACCGCACCATTGAATTTTTGTAAAAAATCACGTTCTAAAGTCTCAAACTGAAGCGCTGTAATCATGATTTTGAAGTTGTAGTTTTCAAAAAGCAAGAGTAAGCGTTGAATGTATTCATTTGGGATAACATACAAACTTTCAAGGTGACGGATGAAATATTTCGAAAACAAGGCAGCTTTTTCCAGAGGTATTTCTTTGTCATCAATTTTCATGAAGGCTGTTAGCTTTTTCAGATGATGATCGTCTTCAATTTTTACAATCAACTCAAATGGTCGCGCATCGAGTTTTACCAATTGCATATTTGAAGTTGAAATTTTTCCATTCGAAGAAGTTTCAACAAGGTAAACAGCTAAATTTTCGGGATTAACCGCAATTTTTTTTACCAATTCAACAAGGTGTGCAAACGGCATTTCCCGCTGATTAATAAGCTCTTGCAATTCTTCAACTGCCGTCCAGAACGTTATATACTCCTTTGAATCTGAAATAGTAAACGCTTCCGATTTCGGGAAAACAGTAATCGGATTTTTGATAGTTCCAGCCTTAGACAAAGGACATTTGTAAAACTGAAAATAAGGTCGATATTCTTTCAAATAATCCTCCTGAAGACAGAGTACAATTTGTTCTTCCGAGCTAACTTTTTTCTTTTTAGCTAATTGTGGTCCAGTTGGAAGTTTGTTAAGGATACTGCTCAAGGTGTTTTTATCCAACAACATGAGGTTTTTATTCTTTTTGACAACATTCAACTTCCCGTATCCATCGGGCCTAATCTCAAAAAAATCACTTACTCTATCCAAAGGTTGAAAACCAATTTTTTTGGCGTAATCCTCCAACAACTCATCCCTTTTATTAGGATTTAACAATAAATGAAGTTCGGTTTTTTCATGAAAAATTTCAAGGGCAAAGGCTTCATGGGCACATAACGCTTTGACTTTGGATCTACAAGAACAAGTGAGGTGCAATGTTTTGCGCTCAAACTGATAATCCATTTTTACTGTACTCTGGAACCTCCAATTTTCTAGAATCCTCATTTCCAGTCCATTATTTTCATCGAATTCTATATCTGTAGCTCTAAATGTTCTCAATTTAGCTTGGAACGCCTTAATTTCATCCTTCTTGATTTTCCCTTCTTCTAAATCCTTGATTGCTATATTTTCTAAGATGATTTGATGATTGAATTTAGAAATAATGAATTTTTCTGTCAAGGCGCTCCCATTTGTTGGCTCCTTCTTTTCAACATACTTCTCTTTGTCAACTTTTCCAATCTTAAAAAGTGTGGATGCAATATGTTTACAGATACCTCCATGGTCGTAAGGACAATTACAGTGCGTATCGGTTACTTCTCCATCTTTAAACCAAACAACAACGGAATAATACCTTGTCCCTAAAGCGGTTGCAAGAATTTTATCCTTATGTTTTTCGTCTATTGTTACATCAATTTCTTCGGCACGGTTTAAGATTTCCTGACGTGCATTTTTCTTGATATAGTCTTGAATACCTTTAATGTCCATCTATTTTCTGAAAATAAAATAAACCGCCAAAACTAAACATATCATTCCGACAAGATGATTCCATTTGAAAGTTTCATTTTTAAAGAATAACAAAGAAAAAATCACAAAAACCACAAGAGTAATTACCTCCTGAATTACTTTCAGTTCGAGCAGAGAAAATGGACCGCCGTGTTCTTTAAATCCTATTCTGTTGGCTGGAACTTGTAGGCAATACTCAAAAAAAGCAATACCCCAACTGATTAAAATAACTGCAAATAAGCCTAAACTTGCCAACTTTTTATTCTCGGAAAACTTAAGATGTCCGTACCAAGCGAGAGTCATAAAAACATTTGAGGCAATTAAAAGCCCAATTGCAGCAAAACCTTTCATAGTATTCAATTAATGGTAAAAGTAGAGATTTCTTTAATCCAGCTTAGTGGTGAAACAGATTTGCGCTAACGCGTAAAATTCATTGAAATGGAAGATCTATTCCCGTTGAAACCCCTTTGGTGAGGGTTGAATCCCATACCTACGGGATTCAACCGTTATCGGAATGAAATTCGAACACAACCAAATGTGAAAAACACAAACTCAATTTTGACCATTTACCAAAAATGGATATGAATTTTTACATTCAAACGAAATAATGTAATTTTGTTTTCCGAAATAATGGTTTCGGAAATATTCATTTCTAAAATAAAAATTTTGGATTATGTATAAATTTTACAACAGAGAAAAAGAAATTGCTTATTTACAAGAAATTGCAAGACGATCACACAATTCTGGGCAATTTACAATTGTTACTGGAAGAAGGAGAATTGGTAAGACTCAATTGCTTCTAAAGACCTTTGAAAACAAAACTTTTCTGTACTTCTTCGTTGCTAGAAAATCGGAAACATTGCTCTGTCAAGATTTTCAGGAGGAAATAAAACGAAAACTCAATGTTCCTCAATTGGGTGGAGCAACCTCACTTGTTTCAATTTTTGAGTTCTTATTCGAGTACTCCAAAAGAGAAAATCTAACACTTATTATTGATGAAATTCAAGAACTTCTTTTTATTAATCCATCTATTTTTAGCGATTTGCAGCGCATTTGGGATTTAAATCATCAAACAAGCAAAATCAACTTGATAGTTTCCGGATCGCTAATAACATTGATGCATAAAATATTTGAAGATAAAAATGAACCTTTGTTTGGACGAGCAAACCACAAAATAGTAGTTAAAGCTTTCGAAACAAAAGTTTTAAAAGAAATATTACAAGATCATTACCCCAATTATAAAGCAGAGGATTTATTAGCCCTTTATTGTTTCACGGGTGGGGTTGCAAAATATTGTCAACTCTTCATGGAAAATAAGGCTTTTACAAAAGATAAAATGATTTCCTACCTGACTTTTGAAAATTCATTATTGCTTAATGAAGGTAAAAATATTCTTGTGGAAGAGTTCGGTCGTGAGTACAATATTTATTTCAGTATTTTATCGGAAATAGCCCAAGGTAGGCAACGAAGAAGTGAATTAGAAAATATATTAAACCGTGAAATTGGAGGATATTTAACCAAACTGGAACGAGATTTCAACCTAATAAAAAAAGCGACTCCAATATTTAGTTTGACTGCCGAATCCAAAAACATGAAGTACATTTTGGAAGATAACTTCTTGGTTTTTTGGTTCAGATTTATTTATAAATACCAACACATGATTGAAATCGAGGCACATCATCAACTTCGAGAAATTGTTCACCGCGATTACGAAACATTTAGCGGAATAATTTTGGAAAAATACTTTCGAACGGTAGCAAAGGAATCAAAACTTTATTCACAAATTGGCAATTACTGGAATCGCAAAGGAACACTAGAAATTGATTATATTGCCATTAATGAATTGGATAAAACCCTTGTTTTTGGCGAAGTCAAAAGGCAGTCAAAAAAAATAAATCTGGATAAATTGAAGGAAAATGTCGCTGTTTTAACCCAAGAAATAAAATTCATCAACGACTACAAAAGAGAATTTGTTGGATTGAGTATGGATGATATGTGAAATACACTAAAATGTATGACTCATTCCCGTAGTTTAGGTTTTATCGACAAATTCAAAACCTTTCATACATTTGAATGGATGGAAAAAAATAGAGATTTCTTTGAGCAAGTTTGGGACGTGGTTCGATTGATTCCCGCGGGACGGGTGACGTCTTACGGTGCAATTGCGGCCTATTTAGGAGCAAAACGTTCGTCGAGAATGGTTGGTTGGGCAATGAATGCAGCTCATAAATATCCACATATACCAGCTCATCGTGTGGTGAACCGAAACGGACTTTTAAGCGGAAAAATGCACTTTGCTACTCCAACATTAATGGAAGAAAAACTTTCACAGGAAGGAATTGAAGTAAAAGATGACCAAATTCTAGATTTTAAAAATCATTTTTGGGATCCGACAATTGAGCTGGACATTTGACTTATACTATTCAAGAAATAATATGTCGTATATAATGTTTGCCTTCACCAATTAGTTATCCATTTCAGATACGATATTTCGTGGTAACTTTCTGAATCACAACCACGCAAAAACACTAAAAGCACGAAAAAATAAAAAAAAATGCCCATTTCTTTCCGTGGACTTCGTGCCTTTCGTGGTAGATTGCTGTAACTTTCTGAATCACAACCACGAAAAAACACGAAAAAACACGAAAAAAAATAAAAAAAAATGCCCATTTCTTTCCGTGGACTTCGTGCCTTTCGTGGTAGAATGCTGTAATTTCCTGAATCAAAACCACAAAAAAACACTAAAAACACAAAAAATTGGAATTACTTACTTTCAACCCAAATTCTGTAGAAAATACATCGCAATCAGAAAATCGTCCTTATCAATTACTTGGTCGATTATAGGTTGAGCAAAATCAGCAAGAAGAACACATTTTACTTTTCCAGAATTGTTTTTCTTGTCCTGTTGCATAAGGTTCCATACTTCGTCCCAATCCTCTTTTGGCGGACAAAGAATTTCAAAAATTCTGGTAACAACTTTCACAATTTCCTCCAATTGCAGCGAGGAAAAACCCAGTTTATGCACAGAAAGAAAAGATTCCAATACCACTCCCAAAGCCACTGCGTGCCCGTGAGAAATTGGCTCTCTTGTGAGAAAATAAGATTCTAAAGCATGCCCGAATGTGTGACCAAAATTCAAAGTTTTTCGTTTTCCTTTCTCCATTGGGTCACTCTCAACTATTCTCGTTTTAATAGAAATACTTTCAGCGATTAAATCCAGATTTAAAAGTTCTGAAATTGATTTTACGGTTGCAAGTTTTTGAAAATGAGATTCACTTGAAATCAATCCATGTTTGAGCATTTCTGCCATTCCATTCCACCATTCTTGTTCAGGTAAAGTCGCTAAAAAAACAGGGTCAACGAAAATATAATTTGGATGATTAAAGGTGCCTAATTGATTTTTGTATCCATCTAAATCAATACCATTTTTACCCCCGATTGCCGCATCAACCATAGCCAAAAGTGAAGTGGGAATATGAATAAAATTCAATCCACGTTTGTAAATTGAGGAAATAAAACCCCCCATATCACAAACAACTCCTCCACCAAGATTTATAACTAAATCAGAACGAGAAATTTGATATTCTGTCATTGCTTGCCAAACTTGAAAACAGACCTCCATCACCTTATTCTCCTCGCCAGAAGGGAGCAAAATTACTTCAGCATTTTTTAAGAAATCAAAGCTTGTAATCAGAAATTCAAGGCAGCAATCGTGTGTATTTTCATCTACCAAAATCACGATTTTCTGATTTTTATACCGCTCCAATACCTCAGAAAAACTACCCAAAAACAGCGAACCGACCTCAATATTGGAAGGAGAAAAATCAATTTTTTGAATTTCAGTCATGACCAACCACCTTTTTAACAGCGCCTTTCACAGCATTAATAATTTGTTCAACCTCAGCATCTGTCAATTGAAAATAAATGGGCAAGGAAATTTCGTTGGCGTATTTTCGGTAAGCCTCTGGAAAATCGTTAATTCGATAACCGAGTTGTTTGTAAGCTGTCAAAAGTGGAAGCGGTTGAAAATGGACGTTTACAGCGATATCCATTTCAGAAATCTCAGAGATTATTGAATCCCTTTGTCCCTCAGTAATTCCGTTAATTCGTAGAGGATAAAGATGAAAGCTTGTGGTCGCATAATCGTTTTTATATGGAGGAATGCAAAAGATATTATCCTTTCCAAAAGCATCGTTGTACTTTTCTGTTATTTGCTTTCTTCGCGCTAAAGTCTCTGAATACCTTTCCAATTCAACCAAACCGATTGCGGCTTGGATATCTGTCATGTTGCACTTGTAGCCCGCTTCAAGTACATCATAACGCCATGCTCCTTTTTGTGTTTTGGCAAGCGCGTCCTTGGATTGACCGTGCAAAATTTTGATATTAAATGTTTTGTAAATGGCATCATGATCAAAATCGGCTGGAAGGTTAAAACAAATCGCTCCACCTTCGGCAGTAGTTAGATTTTTCACGGCATGAAAGGAAAAACAAGTTACATCAGCGAGTGAACCCGACTTTCTACCTTTATAAACAGCACCAAAACTGTGAGCAGCATCAGCAGCAATTAATACTCTACCGAGTTTCAGTTGAAGGTCATTGGAAGGATTGAAGCAATTTTTCATTTCATTCGCAAGTTCCAATAAAGCATCATAATCACAAGGAAAGCCACCGAAATCTACAGGCATAATAACTTTTGTGCGCGCTGTGATTGCATTTCTTACAGCACTCAAAGACAAATTAAAATTATCATTTGAAATATCCACAAAAACAACCTTCGCCCCCGTATGAATCACCACATTAGCACTTGCACAATACGTGTAAACTGGAACAATCACCTCATCTCCAGGACCAATTCCCCACCAACGAAGGAAAACTTCCATTCCAGTTGTCCAAGAACTTACAGCCACAGTGGTTTTTGCACCACAATATTCAGAAATTTGTTTTTCAAATAATTTTGTCCGCGGACCAGTTGTAATCCAACCACTTAGCAATGCAGCACTAACTTCGTCAACAACTTTTTTGTCGATTCGGGGAGGGGAAAAAGGAATCATGGTTGCAAAGTTAGAGCAATAATTTTACGGTATGCTTTATTAACCAATGTCCTTGCCAGAGTTGAATTTTATTTAATATCCTTGATTAAGGTATTGTCTATGACCTTTGCTAGTCTTTCTTCAACCTTAAATTTTGCTGCATATTCCATCCAACAAGAAACAACTTTAAGTACTTTTTCAATCGTTGCTTCTGGTTTGCGAATTGAATTTAATCTCGCAAAGTCAACAAAATCTCTTAAAGCAAAATCCTTTCTCTTTCCATTTATACTTAGGTTATGTTGGCTAACCCACTCACTTTCTGGGCGATAAGCATGACATAAATCGTAAGCTGGTGCAAGATGCCATTTGCCTGTTTCGTCCATGATAAATGCAAAATTTTTGGTGTGGTCGTCGCAATTTCTTCCAAAAACATTAAAGAGCATTCTCAAAAACTGTTGTTCAGCCTCGGCATAGGAAAGTTTTAAACTGCGCATGGTCATAAAAAGTTGTTCGTAGCTAAAACTAGTTGTACGATTGAAGTCGAAATGTTGCAGGGCACAGAAAGTTTGAACGTGAACCTTTTTATTTCCATTAACACGATCAAATCTTTTGGTCAAAAAGTGTGCGCGACCATTTTCCTCAACAATTCGACTTTCCATCATATTGATTCCTAAGTCAATAGCCATTTGATAATAGGCCATTTCAACTCTTCCATAGCCAAATGTTTCACCGAATTGTGTGTCGTTTACGCCATCGAATTTTATAAGCCAATGTTCGAATCCATCTCCTGGTAAAGATTGTCCCGAACGAATTTCACCTGTTTTTTCATTGTAAGCAATAACCGCTTTAGGACGTGCTCCACCTGCTGAAGTTCCCATTTTTAACACATCCAAAAGTACGTCACGCATTTCTTTTGAAGTGTGAACTTTGATTTGTTCCTTGCCTAAAAGCAATTGTTTCGTGTAATTAATCAAATCAGTTAGTTCGAGTGACACACTTGTATTTTGTTGAGAAATAGAAGGTTCGAACTCCAAAGCACCCATTCCACGTTTCCCAATAAAACAAAGCAACTCAACCGGGTTCAAATCATTCTCAGACCGACCATTTTGAGCAAGCCAGATATTAATTAGTTCGTTTCCGTACCTATCGGGCAAAACATCAGCAAGTAAGCCAGGCAAACCTCTAAAAGTGTTAGAATTGCGCAATTCTGGAAAACCATACACCATTTTTGATGGCATACGAATGGGTGAAATCGGTAAGGCAAGAACATCAAAACCTTTGTCATACTCAAAGAAAGCAAGTTGTTGGTCTGGATTCCAAACCACTGCACCAACTGTTTTTCCGTAAAGTTTAACTACAGCCGTGTTTACCATTCCTCATATTGATAAGTAAGACCTCCGTCCTTTTTTCTACTTGCTTTCTTACGCATTTTAGCTTCCGCCTCTGCAACCATCATAGGGCTAATAGTGGTCAACTTGTGCATGTGGTCAAAAACATACAAGACCTCAAGCACCCTGGCCACCTTGAGCATATTTGATAAAACAATATTTTCACCACGCTCCATCAAACTTAGTGTTGACCGACTAATTGCTGCCCTATCAGCCAAAGCTTGTTGAGTTAAATTTCTGTCCAAACGCTTTTGCTTAAAAAATGAGCCAATGCCCTTCATGATAGCCTTATCGCTATACACATAATTGTATGAAAAATCACTCATAATATGAAATATAAGTATTCAATGAATGAAATATCATTCACATCACAAAATTACAAATTTATTCGAGATCTCAATATAATGAATGAATTATAATGCATTAAACTTAAAAAATGATTTTTTGAGTAATATTTCATACATTATTACAAATAGCTTAAATTACGATGTGAAATTATCTTCTTTAAATGTATGAAATATGATTCAATAAGTGCAAATAAATATCATATTGCATCATATTTCATACAATAAATCAACATTTAAATCCTCTTAATGCAACCCGCATTGCAGGACTAAAAGGTTGGCTTTTAATAATCTCAACAGCCGAAGCGACCTCATCCCTAAGCTCAGGAAATTCAGAAATAAAACGATTCAATAAATAAAAAGCATTAACCTGAGTAGCCACCTTAAATTCATGATTGAGAAAAACAAACAACAAACGATCAAAAACATTTCCTTCGTAAAAAGAAGAAAACGAAGGTATAGCGAGCAAAGTGGCCGACATATTGCGCATCACAGAGGGATGTTCATGACTTAGGAAAATCTTTAGAATTTCATCACTATATGGTGAAACGGATGCAGGGCGATTTTTAGCTAAATGGAACACCCACCAGCTAGAGTAGGCAGGATAAGGGTAAGGTAAATTACTACCTGCGCAACAAATCAACTCGTGGACAAGTGTTGGTTGTTCGATAAACAAAGTATATTTTTCTGGAAAAGATTTTTGTTTTTTGTATAGGTCAATTAAATCTATGATATTCTCCATGACAACTAATCACTTCAAAGTATCTGGTGTTTGAAGCGAATCAACAGGCATCATTGACTTACTGCCACGTTTAGGAACTTTTGGCATTTTACCATCATTAATCACATGAGCCGCAGAAAGAGAACTCATGATACCAACGAAGAACAAAACATTAGCCAAAATCACCATGTTCATGTTTTTACGTTTGATACCCAAAAACAAAAGAATCATAAACGCTAACATAAATGAAGCCGACACAACTAACCAAAACCAAACACTTACAGACATACAACTTATTTCAACGAAGGTAGCCAAATTACGCAAGAGAATTAACTGTTAGCGTCAAAAATAAAAAGGTCGTGTTGCCTGACGCTTTAAGGCTGGAAAGAAGAACATCAAATGGAAAATAGTTGTTTATTTTAATCTAGACCGCTGAACCTTGTAAATTATTTCAATCCATCATCACACTTCAATTTAAAAGTGGAATATTACAAATAATTCTAAATTTACCTCATGAAAATCAATATCCAATTATTTGTTTCCATTGTTGCTGCGAGCGTTTTAATCAGTTGTGGAAACGCTAAAAATGCTTCATCAACTACCGACCCTGAGAAAATTACTTTGATTGGAAAAGTTGTTCTTTCCGAATCGTGTGGGGCTTTCGTTACTATAATAGGCGCGAAAGGCAAAGCCATTGAAACAGGAGAATTATTACACCCCAAAACACTTTACCCCGTAAATCTGGAAGAAAAATTCCGCAAAAACGATCTAAAAATTCAGTTTCAATACGTGTACTCACGTGCTATGTCGCCTGAAAATTGTGAAGTGGATGCGGTTGTGAGTTTAATCAATGTTAAGTCCAAGTAATTTCTTTAATTTAAACAGCGCCTCTGTATTTTCTTGACTTTCAAAGGCTTTTTCGATTCTTTTCTTTTCTCTTTCTGTTAAGCGCCACGATAAGGAAACGCGGTCTTTTGTTTGCTCGCGAAGATTAAACGTCACAATATCAACCGGAAAATCGAAACTTTTAGTCACCAAACGCATCAACTGTTCCTGATCAAAATCTTGTGTTCGAGTAAAATTGATAATGATATTTCCAAATGGCATCGTGATTTTGTCCAACAAGTTGATTTCGTGATATGTTTCATCGTTAAGTACACGCTTGGTGTCCCTTGTTTCCAAAATTATCACTCCTGAAGTGTTTTTAGCAATCCAATCACTATTTGCGAAAAGGTAGTCGATAGTAACCTTCCCACCGTAGTTGTCACGAATTCCTGCATCCATTAACTGAATTTCAGGTGTAGTTGGCATCGTCATCATTGGCATAATGAAGGGAAAGGTTGCACTCGCCCGAATAGCGGATGAAAACCGAAGATTTTGCGGGTCGTTGTTCTTAAAAAAAGTCTGATAATCAATGTTTTCGTAAGTAGATGTATTTCCTCGTAAACGCACCATAAAACTCAAATTCTGCGAAGAAATCAGCAACCGCCTTCCATCGTTGATAATGGTCGGACTAAAAATCATCAAAGGAGTAATTGCATTCCGCTCGTATTCTTCATAGTATCCGATCGGATGCTCTAAAAATTGATTTAAGTTTTCATGTAGTTGTGCTTCAAAAGCTGCACCACGCTCAAAAGTGTAGTAGCGATTGTTGTAAAGAATTTTTTTGTATCGCATCAGCAAATCGCTTGTTGATGCGGAAAACGACAACTTGTTCAAAAGGTCTTTGGCAATCCGATTTTTATATTCTTGATTTGAACCGTTCTCCAATTTTCCCAAAGCACGTCTGAGCATTATTTCTCTATAGTAGGCAGCACCAACCATTCCACCAGACGCTCCTGAAATTAGATGTAAATGATTAGAAACTTCGCCTTTCGTTAGTGAGTCACAATTACCTAACACAACAACCGTCCAAAGCGCGCTTCTTGAACCACCTCCAGAAGTGTTGAGAATAATTAATTTGGGCTTCTTTTCGGTTTGTTTCTCTTTCCAAGATGTCAGAATGGATTTGATATTACGGTGAGAAGCTGTTGAATCACCTTTAATATGTCCGTTTTTGGCAATATTTTCTACCGTGTAAGGAGTTCGGTTTTCGGTAGTATAATCTAACCCTAAAGCGTAACTAGTGTACCTAAAAAAAGGGGTCGTTGTACTTAAATAAGTCATTAAACCAATTGTTCCAAAAATTATCGGGTAAGTCCAACGATGGAACCATGAAAATATAGCACTAAAGAGCATGGAAAGAATTGTAAACACAAGTACTATACTGACAGCTGCGGGCAATTCAAACATTGGGTATTCTCGAAAAAAACCGATACCCAAAAAAGTTGCAAGTGTTAAGGCTTCGAAACCAAAGGCATTGATTCTTCCTGAAGCATAAATTTGGTCAATTAAATCGGTATCCAAGTGAGCCACCGACCGACTTCTGTATATTTTAAATCGCTTACCTATGTAATAAATTGGTCTTCTTGAATCTGCACGGAAGTAGTTGTACCATTTTTCGCCTTTATTGGTGAACGATTTTATTAGGCTGTCTGTTGAATCATCTGCATCGTCATTGAGGTCTTTGTTTTTTCGAATTGGGAAGAAGTATGCAAAACTCAAAAGTATAAAAGAGATAAATCCACCTATGTAGGCAAAGTTGTAACCCGCAATTGTTGACGTACTCGCTAATTCTTCTGACGCCTGAAAGATGGACATTCGGTACAGATAGTAGGTAATGTAGCTTAAAGGAATTAGTGCATTATTGAGACAAAAACGAAAAAACGGTGCGGAAACCACAACCAAAAATGGAAATCTTGGTCCAAGTTTAGAATAACTGTAAGTATTGAACGCCATCGTCAAACCGCCCACACTGAATCCTAAAATCGCAAAACTCCAATGACTTACTTCACCGAGGTATTCGGGAGAATAAAACAAGAATGGAACGCCGAAATCGGTACCAAGTCTTTCCGCGATAAAAAGCGCAAGTAAGAGCCACGTAAACAGGCTAAAGAAATTGTATTTAATATGCGCAAAGACGAGTCTGAAAGGAAAAAAATCTCGTACAAGTAGGAGTTTACGAAACACAGCTTTAAGTTTCTCCGAAAGTAATGAAATATAAAGCAGAATTAACCTAATGTTAAGAAATCTCGCAAAAAGTAAGCGATTGCTTTCCCAACAAGAGTGTTTTCCCTATCTGAATGAGGAGCTCCTTCAGGAAAATGCAAATAGGATATGCGTTTTTTCTGAGGTAAAGTCCTTAGTAAGAGTCGAATTTCATCAACGGTCCAACCACTCGGCGACATGGCAGAACTCGGCATGTTTGCGATTGCATCCAAATCAATTTCAAAACCGATGTGGTTATTTTTGTCTATTTCATTCAAATAGGAACGAACGTCATCAAGGAATTTCGTGCGATTCTCCAAATAATCCTCGTAAAAAGTATGTCGACAGCCGTATTTAGCTAAAAATTCAAGGATAAAAGTATTGTTATACGCTTCGTGTAAACCAAAAACGGCGTAATCTTTAATGGTCATTTCGGTTAAAGCAATGGAAAAGGAATTTCCACTGTGACGTGGTGGAAAAGCACGACAGTCAGCGTGTGGATCAATATTTACAACGGATAGTGAGTGGTGTTTTGCAGCCCACCGCATGAGTGGCAAGGCATTGTTGTGTCCACCACCGATCACGATAGGAACTTGATGAGGCAACACATGATTATTCAACACTTCAAGAATAAAATCATCGAGTTCTTCTACCAAGTCCTCACATTTTTCAACCCCTTTTTCCCAATAAAATTGTTGAATATGCCCTAGAACGGCACAATTTTTAGCTTCAAAACCAGAATGAACTTGCGTATTTAAGAAGTATTTAATTGCATTTTCAAAAGCGTGCTCTGAACCAGTCTTTCCGTGATTAGCCAGTGGACCCACATTTTCATTAATACCTAAAATCACAAAAGTTGCATCGCCAGCATTATTCAAAAGAATTTGTTCACCCACCCTTTTTTCTCCATTTCGGTGGAAAGTAAGGTGATTTACCCTGTTGTCGTCACAAGGCGCAAAATGGAAATTGTTTTTTTTACTGTGCATGGAATAAATTTAAAAAGTAAGCTGGTGGAGCGACCGGTCGCATGGTGTCTTTACTCACAAAAACCAAAGTAGTAGTTGCGGTGATTATTCTTTCTTTTTTTTCATTGAAAATTACGTAGTCGAAGTAAACTCTTGATCCTTCAATTCGGAGAATCCTTGTAAGAATTGTTAATAAGTCATCGTAGTAAGCTGGACGTAGATATTTGATTTTTAAGTCCGCTACAGGCATCAAATGACCTTGTTCTTCCATTGTTTTGTAAGTTAAACCTAAGGTTCTCAGAGCTTCAACACGTCCTACCTCCAAAAAAGTGGGATAGTTCCCGTAATAACAATAACCCATTTGATCGGTATCTGCGTATCTAACCCTTATCTGGCTTAGGTTTTCGTGATTTAGAATCATTTAAAATTTGTTAAGAAATTATGAACAACAAATGTAGAATAATCCCTTTACAGTATTGGTTTCTAGTGAAAAAAAGCTAGATTTGTATCATCATTTTTACCCCAAAAAAGAAAATTCAAGGGATTTCGATACAAGTAAATCTTTTTTAAAAAACAAGCCCTTTTTGAATTTTTTTTTAACTTTTTTCTCCAAATATTTGCAGTCCCGTTTTTCAACGATGAAATGTTGATAAACATATTTCAGCCTCAAACGAAATAAACCAAAACATAAAGTAAAACGAATTGAAAACTATGAGTAAAAATCATGCGAGTGTTTGGAATGCATGCTTGGATATTATCCGAGACAATCTTCCTTTGGCGCAATTTAAAACTTGGTTTGCCCCAATTGTACCTGTAAAATTGGAGGGAAATATCCTTACAATTCAAGTTCCTTCACACTTCTTTTATGAGTGGTTGGAAGAACATTACATCGGTCTATTGAAAAAGGTGATTAAAAAGGAATTAGGTCCGGAAGGAAGCTTGGAATACAGTATTGTGATGGAAAACAACACGCAAAATGGCAATCCTTACACCGTAAAATTACCAACCAACAACACTAATTCTGCTTCACTGAAGAATAATCCAGTGAGTATGCCAATGGATTTGAACAAAAAACAAATCCACAATCCTTTTGTGATCCCTGGACTTAAAAAGGTAAATATCGAATCGAATTTACAACCCAAGCATACATTCGAAAATTTTGTTGAAGGTGATTGTAATCGATTGGCGCGTGCGTCTGGCTACGCTGTTGCGAACAAACCAGGTGGTACGGCTTTCAATCCGCTATTGATTTATGGTGGGGTTGGGTTAGGAAAAACACACTTGGCACAAGCTATTGGAATCGCAATTAAAGAAATGCATCCGGGCAAAATTGTTCTTTACGTTCAATCCGAAACTTTCGCTCACCAATTTATTGATGCTTTACAGAATAGTAGAATCAACGATTTCGTACATTTCTATCAAATGGTGGATGTCTTGATAGTGGACGACGTTGCATTCTTCTCAGGTAAAGAAAAAACACAAGACGTTTTCTTTACTATTTTTAATTATTTGCATCAAAACGGAAAACAAATTATCCTTACGTCGGACAAGGCGCCAATGGAAATTCAAGGAATTGAACAGCGTTTGCTTTCTCGCTTTAAGTGGGGACTTTCTGCCGATATCGGAGCGCCTGATTTAGAAACTAGAATTGCAATTCTAGAGAAGAAAATGTATGCAAGCGGCATCGAACTTCCGAAAGAAGTGGTAGAATACATCGCTTATTCAGTGAACACAAATATTCGTGAAATTGAAAGCGCTTTACATACCTTACTCGCACAAGCTTCTTTAAATAGAAAAGCGATAACACTTGAGTTGGCAAAACAAATGGTGGACAAGTATGTGAAAAATACAGCGCGTGAAGTAACGATTGAGTACATTCAAAAAATTGTTTGCGACCATTTTGATCTTCCAATCGAAATGTTGAAATCAAAAACAAGAAAGCGTGAAGTCGTTCAAGCTCGTCAGATTTCGATGTACTTCTCTAAGAAAATGACTAAAAATTCATTAGCAAATATCGGTGCTCACTGCGGAGGTAAAGACCACGCAACGGTACTTCATGCTTGTAGAACAGTGGTAAATCTTTCAGAAACGGATAAGCAATTCAGAAGGGATTTGGACGAATTAGAGAAAAAATTGTCGCTTCAATAACCTAGCTTATGCGAATTTTAATGGTGTGTTTGGGGAACATCTGTCGCTCTCCAATGGCTGATGGTTTATTGCGAAAGAAAGTTTCAGAGGCAGGTTTAGAAGTTTTTGTTGATTCTGCAGGAACGGCCAACTACCACATCGGAAGCGCACCAGATGAACGCATGATTCGTACAGGAAGAAAGTTGGGTGCACCTATTGACGATCTTCGAGCAAGACAGTTTTCAAGTTCCGATTTCCATGAATTCGACCTTATTTACTGTATGGATGAATCCAACCTGAACAACGTTTTAAAGTTGGCAAAAACGGAGAGGGACAAAGAAAAAGTTAAATTGTTGCTCAACGAACTTTACCCAAACCAAAACCTTGAAGTTCCCGATCCATATTACGGTACAATGAAAGATTTTGAAGATGTTTTTCATTTACTCGATAAAGCTACAGACGCAGTAATGCAAAAAATAAAATAAGATGTCCAAAGGAAAAGTGTACTTAATTCCCAACACGCTTGGAGGAGAACAATGGCAAGCGGTAATTCCACAAGGTGTTGCAGATGCGATCATTGATTTACGCTTTTTCGTGGTGGAGGAAATCAAATCTGCGCGCCGACTTTTACGCAAACTCCACCGAGAATTCCCCATTGACGAATGCCGTTTTGTAATCCTTAACAAACGCACTTCGGAAGACGAATTGATGAATGTTTTAATGTCTTTAACGAAAGGTGAGAGTGTGGGAGTAATTGCAGAGGCTGGTTGTCCTGGTGTTGCCGACCCAGGTGCAGATTTGGCTTATTTAGCCCACAGTCAAGGAATTGAGGTTCTTCCTTTAGTTGGGCCTTCTTCCTTTTTATTAGCCTTAATGGCAAGTGGTTTTTCAGGTCAACAATTCTCTTTTCACGGTTATTTGCCAAAAGAAAGAAAAGACCGGATTCGAAAAATGAAAGACATGGAACACGATTGTCGTAGAAACGGAACAACACACATTTTCATGGATACGCCTTTCAGAAACATGAACGTATTGGAAGATTTGTTGAACGAACTTGCAGACGTTACCGAATTGTGTATTGCCTCTGGAATCACTACAAATGATCAACGCATTCAAACGATGACCGTGCTTGATTGGCGCGACAATGCCTACGATTTATCGAAAATCCCTACTGTGTTTTTGATTGGCAAAGGGCAGTAAGAAAAATTAACTGCAATGGTCTTCTAATCAAAAAAAATGGTCTTTAACGTTCTTTTCTTCACCTTACTTCAAGTCATTCCAATCTATTTTTGGTTTAACAATCTAAGAAAGAAGAAAAGCAATGTGGACTTTCGGTTGTTGCTTTCCTATTTTCTTTTTGGTTCTTGGTTTGGAATGTTTGGGGAATTGTTTCTCTTTAAATTTATAGACTTTATATTCCATTCCCCTATTTGGGAATATCGTGTTATGCCAATCCATAAAGGAATCACCTCATCCTTTGGTCCGATAATGTGGGGATTAGCTGCTGTTTATGTTTGCCTTCATTTTCACGCACAAGACAACTCAAAAAAACAACATCCTATACTTAAATTTGCTTTGGAAGCTGGGTTTTTATTGGTTTTAGAGTTACTATTCAACTTTGCGGCATACGGTATTTTTAATGACTACTACTTTTATTACCATGTTCCCGACTTATTTCATTGGTCAAGTTTCACCAATATGCCCTTTTGGTGGGTTGGCTATAAAATGATGGTGAAATACGCTGAAATAATGAATAGACAAGAGAAATTCAACTTTGCTTTAGCTGTTATGATGATTGTTGTTGCTTTTGCCTATCAATAAGCAGTTTTAAAAGCTACAAGAACCTTAACCGAAATGCTTCACTCCTTCACAAATTTCCCTGTGCTAACACGTCCCCCAAGTTCGAATTTTATCAGATAAGTGCCTTTTGGCAGATTTGGAATAGCCATCTCCACCTTGTTATCCAAACAATTTGGCTGAACCTTTGCCACAACTCTTCCAAGCGAATTTATTATTTCAAAATTCTTGGATTGACAGATGTTTTGCCCTTTGATAACCAATGTTTTACCAACCGGATTGGGGTACAATTCGAATTTTTCAAAGTTCGCGTTTTGAATGTAGAGGTTTTGCCAATCCTTAGGAGCGGTTGGTGTTGAAGTAGCAGTTCGATTCCAGTGATTTTGTTTGTCTTTCACAACATATCCTCCTGCAAATGTTTCGTTGTTATTCATCGTCATTTTGTCACAATACCATATTTCAGCCACACAAGAATCTGATTTCACATCCAATAAACCGTAGCCATGATCCACGTAATTGGCTCGAACATGATTAGGATTTTCATTGGCCATAACGGGGGTAACAATTCCTAAAGCCCAACCAAAACCCATTTCATCAAAGTTTCCTCGCGAAATACTTGTTGGAAGAAACTCTACAGCAATACTTCCTTCACCTGTATTTCTATTATAAACTGAGGTGTTTTGTGGGTCGGTACTCAAATCTGCTACTATGGTCACGTGAGAATCACCACTCAAAACAACCACGTTATCAATGTTATTGGTCTTGATGTAATTCAAAACTCGATCTCTGTCGGCATCGTAGCCATCCCAATTCGATGGATCAAGCACGCCATTCGAACCTATCCCTACAAATGATGGTACATTTTGAACACTCCAACCCGCCATTAAATTTTGTATCGGAAGAATTTTCCATTTTGCACTTGAATTACTCAATTCATTTGTTAGCCATTGATATTGAGCATTACCAATCATACTTGGATTGTTCGTTCCTTCTATATTGTCTAACCCTTTGTACATCAATACGTCTGTCATGAAAATATCAATCAAATCACCGTAAGAAATTTTGCGATAGATACGATTGGAGTCGCTTGGATTCGGAAGACGAATGGGTAAATATTCCAAAAATGCTTGAACGGGAGCAGCTTCTTCGCCGTCAGCCCAATCAATGTCGTGATTGTCCCACAACGCAATCCACGGGTGCATTCGACGAGCTTCACGCAAATCTGGATCGAGTAAATAATACCTGTGTCGGTCGCGCCATTGATCGAGCGTAATTGGGTCAAAAGGGTAAGGCATTGGAACCCTAACTTCCTCATCTTCATCAACAAAATCGTAAATATAATCACCGACATGAACGATTAAATCCAAATCTTCACGCTCAGCAATTCGTTTGTAAGCATTAAAAAATCCCGAATAAATGCTACTACAAGACATCACCGCCATTCTACTTTGGTAAACATTTCCGACAGGAGCAGTCCTTGTTCGACCCGTTACAGAATATTGCTCAGAGGAAGATTTAAACCGATAATAATAGGTCGTTGCTGGTAATAGATTGGTGACATCAACTTTCACTGTCCAATCCCTGAAAGAACCTGTCGGAAAAATCCCTTGACTAACGATGGACTGAAAATTACTTTCCAAACTCATTTGCCATTCCACATTTTCCAGTTGATCAGATTCTATTCGTGTCCAAATTATCACAGAAGTGGAAGTTGGATCACCTGATGTGACACCGTGAATAAACGGGGCATTATCTGTGTCAGGAAAAATATTTTCGGGAAAAACTTGTGCATTTATCACAAAGGAAAACAAAAGAAAACTGAAAAGACAAATTGTCCGATGAACGGAAAAAAGTAAAAATTTTGAAAGCATGTTTAGGTGTTTTAGCAATGCTAAATTTAACTTTATTTGTTAAGTATCAACAAACTAAATGATTATTTATCAATCACTTCAAGAAATCTTAATGTACGTTCATGCATGAAAATTTCCTTTTTTGAAAGAACCCAAGAATTTTAATTTAATTTGTAAATCACGAAAACCAGCTTTTTTTGAAAATTCTAAATCATTTCAAACCTGTAACGGGTTTCCTTTACCGTCATTTGTGGGTTTTGATTTTTGTCTTTCCCCTACTCTTTCTGATACGCTTTTATTTACAGGATTTGCCAATAAAAGAACTTTGGAATCCTTTAGATGATTGGTTTCGGTACAATGAAAATGCAGAAAACATCGTTGAACTGGGTTGGATGAAAAATCAAGGAAATGAACCCTATTACGGTCCGGGAGGATTTCTTTACAACTATTTTTTAGCTTTAATAAAGTTTGTTTTTGGTCGAAGTTTATATTGGATTTATTTCGTTCAATCGCTTGTTTTGGGTTGCACATTTTTTCTTTTTCTAAGGGCATTTAAACAGCATTTAAACGGGGTTTTAACACCAATAATTTTACTCGTTTTTCTCTTTTTATTTCTCGATGTTTTTTGGCATTACAACTCTCAACTTTTAAGCGAGAATTTATTTGTACTTTTTTATGCATCCTCACTTTATTTTCTGACAATCAGAGAGAAACCTTATTCCGTTTATTTATTTTCAATTGGTGTTGGATTGATGATTTTGACCCGTCCTGCTTTGAGTATAATGTATCCCATTTTTGCGTGGATGGTTTGGGAACATGGTAAGACTACCCGGTCAAAATATTTGTCTTTGTTCTTGTCGTTGTTGCTTATTCAAGTTTTGGCAATCCGAAATTTTTGGATCAGCGGATATTATGTTTGGTTACCAACCGAAGGTTCGTCGGACTCCCTAGGTATGCTCAGTAGTTTGGACTTTCAATTACTTACAAAAAAAGCAAGTTTTCAGCTAGGTTTTTGTTCAGTTTTGAATGATGCTTATCAAATCCGTTGGCATTGGATTCTTTTGGTAATCGGCTACTTTGTATTGATTTTCAGGCAAATTTTGAGTTTTGGAAAGCTTAGTTTTCCTTTGCTACATTTATTATTGTGGTCGATTTTTTTATCGAATTTGCTATTCGTGAAAGTAGATTCTTATGGTTTTAGAAGTGTGTTACCCTTTATTCTGCTAATGCTTTGGTTGGTTGTAGAGTCCTTAACGAAGGAGGTTTTTTGGAGGGGAAAATGGAAATAATCTAAAACAACTAACCATTAATTATTAACTTTCGAACAAAATTTTGAATTTCATAAATGAAGCTATCTGAAAAAATATCACTTGAAGAAGTATGTGATAAAACTTATAAAATAAGGATGGTAGAAGCTTCTGAATACGGTAAAGCAGCATTCACTCATTATCTGCACAACAACAAAAACGGAGTTTCAGAATTTTACAAAAAAGAGGCCGTTGACCATGTAAAACGGGTATTAGAATATAAATATCCGAATGAAGGAATTTCAACAATTGTTGCAGAAAAAGCATTACAATACATGCTTTTCGACTTTAAAAAGGAATTTCACTGTAATTCTTAACGTAAAAACTGAATAAAATGAATGGTTCAAATCAAATATCAAGAGATGATTTTATGAATTTTTTTCGTTCTGATGATAGTTTAAACACCTTGAGTTCTGATGATAGAATTGAAATTTTCAGAACAATTCTTCTTGGAAGTTCTGATTTCACGAAAGAGCTTTTAGAAGAAGTATTATCAGATTATTCCGTATCCAAATTAAGGGTAATTAACATCAACGATAACCATGAATAATTGGAATAGAGAACAATTAATCGTTGCGCTAAATCTTTATTGGAAGGTTCCCTACAATAAAATCAGTGGAAGTTCAAACTCCTTGATAAAGGAGACAGCTTCAATCTTAAAACGGTCTCCCGCTGCATTGGCATATAAATTAATGAACTTTACTAGCCTTGATGTTGAAAAACAAAGAAATGGAAATAAAGGAAAAAGTGCTGCAAGCAAAGCTGATAAAGAAATTTGGGATGAATATTTCGGGAAATGGGAAAAATTGGGTCAAGATAGTTTTTCTATAATTTCTAATTTTCAAAAGGAAAAGAATATTGAAGATTATGGTTTTGAAGATGATTTTTCGTTTCTAGAAGGAAAAGAAAAAGTGAGATTGGTTAATTTAAGAATAAATCAAAAAGATTTTCGGGAAAGAATTTTAGCCTCTTACAATGAAAAATGTTGTATTTCTGGAGTTTCTATTCCTTCATTATTGGTAGCAAGTCACATTATTCCGTGGTCAAAAAACAAGGCGGAAAGATTAAATCCAAGGAACGGAATTTGTCTCAATAGCCTGCATGATAAAGCATTTGATAAAGGATTAATTACTATTTCAAATGATTTTAAGGTGAAATTATCAAAGGTTCTCTTGAAAAAAAGAAAAGAGGACTTTGTTAAGAAAAATTTCATTGAATTTGAAAATAAAACAATCAATTTACCTGATAGATTTATTCCGTCATTAGAATTCTTAGATTATCATTATGAAAACATTTTTCAAAAATGAAACATATGGTCAAAGTAAGTTCTCTCTAAACTATGTCTAAATTTGATTAGCTCATTGCAGACCTAAAAACATTTCAATACGAAGAGCATCCAAATGTGCGAGAATTAGAATCAAGTCAAGTTGTAGCCATTGATTAAGTAAAGTCGGTTTTATTTGAGAGATTGTAAAAAAATGATTTCAGTTTCCAATTATCCTCACTCAAAAATCAACCTTCCTTTGCCATTGCTTCCCAAATCTTTAATAAAACTTGGATTGCCTTTAACAAGGACGTCGCCCTCGCCGGTAATTGCATAAAAAAGTGCAGAACTACATTGCACCTGAATTTTTCCCTTAGAGGAATTTTCAACAATCACTTTTTCACTTGACAACGTACTTGCATCAACGGTCATTAGTGCACAATTCCAAAGTTTCAATTCTTTACAATTTCCTGACAAATCAAGTTTTCCTCCACACGGAAAATTATTCCAATAATAAAATATGTCACAATTCAATTTCAAATGGGCATGATTTAGTTTACTTTTTAATACCAAGCCTAACTCGCTGCCCGTGAGTTCGTTTGTAGAGCTTATCGTACAAGTTTCATTGGCGATAATTTTATGCAGTCCGTTTGTTGTAATTCTCAATTTTACCTTATTCGTTCTTGGATTTAACCAAAGTGCTTTGTTGTTGTTTTCGATGTCCAGTTGCTTATTCTTTATTTTCAAGGCAATCTTTTCTTGAAATTTTTCACTTGTTTCAACACTGATTGAATTGGTGGTTCCTTGTGTTAATTCCACATCAAAAACATCGTGTAAAACAAGCGTGTCAAATTCCTCCAACGATTTATTCACTATTACGAGTTCATTCTTTTTTTGACAAGAAAGAACAACCATAAGACCGAAAAGGATTGGGAGGAATTTTCTCATTTTTTTGTTCTAAAATGGTAACCAAAACCCAATTCAGGGTATTCCAAAATGTGTAAATGTGATTTCATCGAAATGTGAACCAACAAATTTTCTGTAAACCGCCAACGCAAAATCGCGCGATTGTACATACTTGAATTACTTACCATATCAACTAATCCCACATAAAAACCTTCTTGAAGAATAAAGCTGAACCGGTCGTAAACTATTTCTTGAGAAAAATGAATTCCTGTTCTAAAATCATCGCGTGAACGGTGATTGTCTTTACCTCTGGCACTCATTTCAATCTCGGTGGAAGAATCATAGAATAAATCCAATCCTGCACCGACATAGAATTTTCTTTTCCAATGAAATTTATATTCACCACTTAAGGATGAGGTAAAATACTTGTCTGATTGAAGTGCTCTTGTGTGTTTCCCTCCTGCGGCATAAATCAACGCAAATTCATGTTTTTTAAGGTGTTTAGGGATTTCATTCTTTACAATGGGGCTTTGTTTTCCTATGGATTTAGAAACACCAAGAAAGGCATAAACCATATTCAATCCTAAATTTGGTTCGGACATATTTGCATTTGAAAAATGAGCAAAGGTCAAACCTCCGTCTAACAGGAAATGGTCGTTCAACAAATATCTAGCACCTGTTTTGAAATTAAAATGAAAATTCAAGTGCGAACCTACCGCGATATTTTGATAATTATTTTCGAGATGAAAACGCTTTGTGGCATAACCCACTCCAAAACCAAATTGGTGAAATACCTGCATTTTCTTTCCTCGATAGAAAAAGCCTTGCATGTAAGGGTAAAGTGCCACTTCATGACCAAAAACCGTTGGGTTTCCAAGTGACGTGTATTGAAAAGTAATGCCATACTCTGGAAATTTATACACTTGTTCCCAAAGATTTTTTCCAGTTGTTCGCTTGTTCCAACTTATTTCAAATGCTCCTAAAGGTTTATTTACAAGATAATTAGCGAATTGATACTCTGAAATTAATGCTCCGAAATTTCCTTGAACTCGAATCCATGAATTGTCCAATTTGGAAGGTTTTTGAGTAAAGGAAACAAAAGAAAAGTTGAGAAGAATGATTAATCCAAGAAAACCAGTTTTTCTTTTGAACATTTCGTTGAATTTACAATCTTTCCAAGGGCGTTTTTACACCATCAACTAAGGAATAACAAGCCAACTTATCGGTGAAAACACTTGATTTAAAGATACTTCTGTTCAACAACATTCGCACACATTCCTGAATTCCTTCTACAATAGACGGATGGGGATGAATTAATTCTGAAAGTACTTCAATTGGCATGTTTAGTTTGATGAGAAGTCCCACCGCCTGAATAGCAGTTGATGCATGCGCACCCACCACACGCATTCCCAAAATCCGCATTTCATGGTCATTTGTAACGATAATTTTGAAAAATCCTTGTGTTTTTCTCATAGCAATAGCTCTGGTAATCAACGAGTAATCAAGTTTCACTACCTTCACAGGAATACTTTGGGCAATACATTGTTGTTCGTTTAATCCAACCGATGCTACCTCCGGGTTTAGGAACATGATGGTACAAATGTTGTCGTAATTCAAACGTTCAGGTTTATTTCCGAAAGCTTTTTCAACAGCGTGACGGGCTTCAATTTCTCCCATGTTCACCAAAGCAATTCTTCCTGAAACATCACCAACGGCATAAATATTTGGAACATTAGTTTGGGTGTCATCGTCGCCAATGTGAACGCCTCGTTTTGACATGGAAACTCCCGCATTTTCAAGCCCTAATCCTTCAATATTTGGCTGACGACCGATGGATAATAAGGCTTTCTCTACTCTTAAAACTTCTCGTTTGCCGTCAGGATAAGACAGTTCATATTCAACTTCATTGTCAATTTTTTCTAACCTTTCAAGTTTGGCGTTGGAGTGAATTACAACACCTTTGTCGGTAAGATTCTTTGCAACTAAACGTGAAATATCTTCATCTTCAAAAGGTAAAATTCGTTCTTGTCGGTCGATGATATACACTTTTGTTTTTCCGAAATTCGAGAAAATTGTAGCGTATTCACAACCAATAACTCCCGCACCAACAATCACTAAACTTTTTGGATACTCGTCAATTTGTTCGATTCCGTCGCTGGTCAGAATAACTTTTTCATCTACTAAAATATTGGGTAAATGTCGCGGACGACTTCCAGTTGAAAGTACAATGTTTTCACCCCAAATTTGTTTTATTTCTCCTTCGTGATGTATTTCAACTACGTGTTTATCAATAAGTTTACCATGACCTCGCTCATAAGTGAGTAACTTGTTCATGGTTTCAGTCTGTAATAATTTGATGTGTGCGGAATACTGAAATTTACGTTCAAAAACGGCTTCTGCCAAGTTGTGCCTCACATCTTCCCAAGTCAATTCGAATTTTCGTCGTCCCCTTGAAACAATTAAGTCATTGGTATCGGCGACACGATTTGAAAGTTCCCACAAAGTTTTAGATGAAAGTGCACCGTTGTAAACTCCTGCTCCACCAACTTTATCGCGCTCAACCAAACAAACTTTTTTCCCAAAATCTATTCCACGCATGGCAGCCGCATAACCCGCCGGACCTCCACCTATAACTATTAAATCAAATTTCTCCATGCTATTTTGGGTGTAAATGGTTTACTAAAAGATTACATCATTTGTTGAAATTCGTCTTTTAGGTAATCAACGGTGACTTCTGACGGCAATACTTCAATTTGAGAAACCATTTCTAAAATTTTGGCTGACAATTCCATTCCTGTGGATGTTGGGCCCATTAAATTTCCTGCCGTATTTATTAGTTTGACTAAATCTTCTTTAGAATTGACCATCATTTTCCAAGCTTTTTTTGAAATAAACATTTGTTGAACCACATTATGATCAAATTCTTCTCGAATATTTTTTAAAATGTCGGCTTGAAGTGCTCGTGCGGGCAAACCTGGATTATGTAAGCGCATCACCAAACTGTTTGGATGAAGTCTTTCCATTAATAAGATTGAACGTTGATAGGCTTCCAATCGCGATGGAAGGAAATATTCTTGACGTTGTTTTTTTAATTCCAATTGGGCACTTTTTAAAAGAGCATCGTTTTGTTTGTTGAGAAATAAATAAACTAAATAAACCGCAGAACCAAGAGCGACGAGGGAAATTAGGAGAACAATAATTGGAAGAAGCATAGAATAAATTTTTGAAGCGACGAAGTTAAAAAAAACAGAAACGGTAAGTGATTTCTAATCGCAACGAAAGGATTATAAACAAAAAAGGTAGGTCAAAAATGCCTACCTTTCAACATATTAGTTTTCGGTTTAATCCTTAATAACTGGATAACCTGGATATTTCTTTTTGTCAAAAACGAATTTGTTATCGTCAATTTCCGGATTGGATTGAAATTTGGTCATGGAATAAGTCATTGTTGTGCCATCTTTCATCTTCATTACAGCCTTTTTCAATTCATTGTCATCTCGTGAAATATAAACTGTAATCGTGTGATAATCACTTTTTGCTGGATTTTTTGGAAATAAACTGATAACGTTAACCGATTCATTATTGAGCTTTTCTTCACGCTCGAATTTGTTTTTGAAACCTGTTTCCCAAATCGTCATTAATTTTTTTGGGTTGATTCCGTCCTCATCGTCTCCGTTTGCATCGGATTCATAAACAGATTTTTCCTCTTTGATTATGGTCCAAGTTTTTTGTCCGTTACTGATAATTGTATTTTCTCCGTAAGAAGCATAATACTTGTCACCTTTAACCCAACCTTTTCCTGTTTGGTTTTCATTTTGTCCAGTATCGCTATTTTTCACCGAGGCAGAAAACTCAATGTAAAATGATTTTAGCCCCTTAATCTTGGCCGAAAGTTTGTCAAGTATTCCTTGTGCTTTTGCGTCTTGTGCGAATGTTAAACCTGTAATCGCTAGAAAGAACACACTCAAAAGTAGTTTCATGAATTTTAAATTTCGTTGCAAATATCAGAAATTATGCCAAACGTAAGGTTAGTTTTCAACTTCAAGGCACAATCCGAATTAAACAACAAATTAACCAAAGCTTTAAATCCTGATTTCGAATTACAAATTGGATTCAGGTTTAAAATCAATTTTTTGAAACTGTTTTCAATTTCACTTGTTTAGATTAATTCAAAATAAGGGTTTTGTGTACCTTTGTACACCAGTTGTTGAAGCCTACAAAGAAATACAGACTGAGAATTTAAAAACTATGGACAAAAAACCATTTAACGTTAAGGAAGTTAGGGAACAATTCCCCGCTTTACGCCAACAGATTTACGGGAAGAATTTGATTTACTTTGACAATGGCGCGACCTCTCAAAAACCTCAATTGGTATTGGATGCCATCAATAAATATTATTCCAAAGAAAACGCTAACATTCACAGAGGTGTTCACTTCATGAGTCAACGTGCAACAACAGATTACGAAGCTGCAAGAAAACGCATTCAACTCTATCTTAATGCAAAGAAATCGGAAGAGATTATTTTCACAAAAGGTACGACTGACGGTATAAATTTGGTCGCCAATTCTTATGGTGAGTTATTACAAGCAGGTGATGAGATTTTGATAACTGAAATGGAACATCACTCGAATATTGTTCCCTGGCAGATGTTGTGCGAACGCAAAAATTTAACCTTACGCGTTGCACCAATCAATAAAAGTGGGGAAATAATCGAGGAAGAGTTGGATAAATTGCTTACCAAAAAAACCAGATTAGTTGCATTGACTCAAATCAGCAACACTTTAGGAACAATCAATCCAATCAAGGAAATCGTGAAAAAAGCTCATGCAGTAGGAGCGAAAGTACTTGTTGATGGAGCACAAAGCATTCAGCACACAAAAGTTGATGTTCGTGATTTGAATTGTGACTTTTTCGTTTTCTCAGGACACAAAGTTTTTGGACCAACTGGAATAGGTGTTTTATACGGAAAAGAGGATTTATTGGATCGAATGCCGCCTTACCAAGGTGGAGGCGATATGATTGCTAAAGTAACCTTTGAAAGAACCACCTACAACGAGTTACCTTTCAAATTTGAAGCAGGAACGCCACATATCGCGGGTGGAATTTGTTTGGGTACGGCTTTTGAATTTTTGGAATCTTTGGACATGAAAGCTGTCGAACAACATGAGCGCGAGTTGCAAAAATACGCCGAAGACATGCTTGAAACTTTTGAGGATTTGCATATTATTGGTACTGCAAAAAATAAAACAAGTGTAGTTTCTTTCGTAATTGAAGGGTTGCATCCTTTCGACATTGGAACGCTTTTGGACAAACAAGGTATCGCAGTAAGAACAGGACATCACTGTACACAACCTTTAATGGATATTTACAAAATTCCGGGAACTGTTCGCGCATCTTTTGCCTTTTACAATACCCGAGAAGAAATAGATTTTTTCATTAAAGCTTTAGAAAAAAGTTTACACATATTAAAGTAATGGACATTCAAACGAAACAACAAGAAATAATTGACGAATTCGAAATCTACGATGATTGGATGGAGAAATATGAATACATTATTGACCTTGGTAAAGATTTACCTTTAATCGACCCCGCATTAAAAACAGACGATAGACTCATCGAAGGTTGTCAATCAAAAGTATGGTTAGCATCGTCGTTTGATGGAGAAAAAATGCATTACACTGCTGATTCTGATGCTATTATAACCAAAGGAATAATAGGTTTACTAATACGAGTTCTAGACAATGAAACGCCAAAAACGGTATTAGAAACGGATTTACAATTTATTAAAGCAATTGGATTGCAAGAACACCTTTCACCGACGCGTGCAAATGGTTTGGCCGGCATGGTAAAAAAAATGAAGCAAGAAGCCATTAAATACCTGAATTAAAATGGAAAAAGAAGTTTTAGCACTTGAAGAACAAATAGTTACAACCCTCAAAACAATCTACGACCCCGAAATACCTGTGGATATTTACGAGTTGGGCTTGATTTATGAAGTAAAAATTGATGAAGACTTCAATGTACAAATTGAAATGACCCTAACTTCTCCTAATTGTCCGGTTGCGGAATCCTTGCCAAAAGAAGTAGAAGACAAAATCGCTGGCATTGAAAAAGTTCAGGCTTGTAAAGTAAATATCGTGTTTGATCCGCCTTGGGACAAAGATATGATGAGCGAAGAAGCAAAGTTGGAGCTAGGGTTTCTCTGAGTGTTATCAAAATCAGGCACTTAGATACCGCTTAAATGTGAACTTCATTAAAATTAACAATTAGCTGGTTAATGCGTTTTGGAAAATCGCATTGTTAAATTTAGAATTATAAGTACTTCCTTAATACCATGGATCATACTAAACAATTTGTCAAAAGATAATCTAAACCAATTGTAATTTCACCCGACCCTATCAAAACACCTTGAAATTGGTTCATTCTTGGGTATTCTTTTAAATCTTTGATTTTGTTCATACTATCAATTTTTGTTTAACTATTTCAATCATTAGAAAAACAAAAAACCTGACAACTATCAGTTTTTTTACCCTACCAAAATCATTAATTCCCTTGTTCACTTACCTCAAATTTGCAACATGGGAATTATTTACATCATGCTGGTAGTTAGTCTGCTCATTGCAGGTTTCTTTTTGGCCTCTTTTTTCTGGGCTACCAAGTCAGGACAATTTGACGACGACTACACACCATCTGTAAGAATTCTCTTCGACGATGATTTAACCATAAACGAAAAGAAAGATGGAAGTAGAAAAGTTTAGTTACGACAATAAGATCGTACGGAATTTTGGTTACGCCACCATTATTTGGGGTGTAATAGGGATGTTGGTCGGCTTAATTGCTGCGCTTCAGTTAGCATTCCCTGAGTTTTTTAACGATTACCTTGGTTTTAGTTTCTTGTCCTTCGGACGCATTCGCCCATTACACACTAATGCGGTGATTTTTGCCTTTGTAGGAAACGGAATTTTTACAGGTGTTTATTACTCACTCCAAAGATTGCTTAAAACTAGAATGTGGTCTGACAAATTGAGTAATATTCACTTTGTGATGTGGCAAGTTATTATCCTTACCGCTGTTGCTACATTGCCATTCGGTATTACATCTGGTAAAGAATATGCTGAATTGGAATGGTGGATTGACATTCTTATCGCTTTAATTTGGGTGGTATGGGGTTTCAATATGTTTGCAACGATTCTTACACGCCGTGTTCAACACTTATACGTAGCCATTTGGTTTTACATTGCCACTTTTGTGACGGTTGCTATGTTGCACATTTTCAACTCATTTGAATTACCTGTTTCTTTCCTTAAAAGTTACTCTTGGTATGCAGGTGTGCAAGATGCTCTAGTTCAGTGGTGGTATGGACACAATGCGGTGGCTTTCTTCTTGACAACGCCATATTTAGGTTTGATGTACTACTTCGTACCTAAAGCTGCCCAACGTCCGGTTTACTCTTACCGCTTATCCATCATTCACTTCTGGGCCTTGATTTTCCTGTACATCTGGGCTGGACCTCACCACCTTCTTTATTCAACCCTTCCTGATTGGGCGCAAAGTTTAGGTGTGGTATTTTCAGTGATGTTGATTGCTCCATCTTGGGGTGGTATGTTGAACGGATTACTGACCTTAAGAGGTGTTTGGGACAAAGTTCGTGACGACATTTTGTTAAAGTATATGGTTGTGGCTTTAACTTGCTACGGTATGTCCACTTTCGAAGGACCGATGTTATCCTTGAAAAATGTAAACGTTATTTCCCACTTTACAGACTGGACAATTGCTCACGTTCACATTGGTGGTTTGGGTTGGAACGGAATGTTAACCTTCGGTATGTTGTACTGGTTGTTCCCTAAATTATACCGAACAGAATTGTATTCTACCAAAATGGCAAACCAACATTTCTGGATTGCAACTTTGGGAATAATTCTGTACGCTATTCCGATGTATATCGCAGGATTTATGCAAGGTTTGATGTGGCAAGATTTTAATCCGGATGGTACTTTGGCAAACGCTGACTTTTTAAAGACTGTAACCGAATTAAAACCGTTCTACTACTTGCGTTCTTTGGGTGGTGTTCTTTATCTAAGCGGTGCAATTATGATGTTGTTCAACTTGGTTAAAACTGCTCAAAAAGGAAGTTTACTTGCGAATGAAGAAGCTGAGGCTGTTGTCACCAAAAACATGCATTTAGCACACAAAGGCGAATACTGGCACAGAGCAATCGAACGTAAACCAATTCAATTTATGGTGTTGAGTTTAGTAGTTGTGGCAATCGGTGGTATTATTGAAATTATCCCAACAATGATTGTGAAAAGTAATGTTCCTACCATTTCTTCTGTAAAACCTTATACGCCACTTGAATTGGAAGGACGTGACTTGTATGTAAGAGAAGGATGTTACAACTGTCACTCTCAATTGATTCGTCCATTGCGCTTTGAAACCGTTCGCTACGGTGAATATTCGAAATCAGGAGAATTTGTGTACGACCACCCATTCCAGTGGGGTTCAAAAAGAACAGGTCCGGATTTGGCGAGAGAAGGTGGTTTGAGAAACAATTTCTGGCACTACCAACACATGATTCGTCCGAAGGAAATTTCCCCAGGTTCTATCATGCCTGCCTACCCTTGGATGCGTGACAATGATTTGGATATTTCCTTAACTGAAAGAAAAATCAACGCCATGCGAACCTTAGGTGTGCCTTATGCAGAAGGGTACGATAAACAAGCGGTAAAAGATTTGAAGGCTCAAGCGAATGTTATTGCAACCGATTTGGCCAAAGAAATCATCGCTAAACTTCCTGCCAATGCTAGAAAAGGCATATCTGTTGAACAAAAAGCGAAAGAATTGGAAACGAAAGAAATCGTTGCCCTTATCGCCTACCTTCAAAGACTTGGAAAAGATATCAAAGTTGAACAAGCTAAAAACTAATTGAAATGTTGCGCTTTATCAAACATAACCTAACCACAATAATGGATGTTCAGTGGTATCCGATCATATCCCTCTTGTTGTTCACCACCTTCTTCGCATTTGTTATTCTTTACGTGATTAAAATGTCGAAAGAAACAGTTGCGGAAGTGAGCGACCTACCACTCTCAGACAGTTTGGAAAACAACACAAAAGACTAGAATTATGAAAACATTAAAACAACTCGGTATAATCGCGCTTTTCTTTCTGGGAATTCAGACCGTATCTGCGCAAGATGGTGAAAAGCTCTTCAAAACTCGTTGTAACACTTGTCACCAAATTGATAAAAATGGAACAGGACCTAAACTTAAAGGCGTAAAACAAAAATGGATCGATGCTGGTGAAGGTGAACAGCTTTACGATTGGGTGAAAAATTCAACTGCACTTGCTGCTTCTGGGAAAAGTAAAGTTGCGGCAGAAGTGATTAATTACAGTCCTACTGCAATGCCAGCACAGGATGTAAGTAAAGAAGATATAGATGCGATTTTGGATTATGTGGACAATTTTACAGCACCAGTTGCGACCACTCCAACAGATCCAAATGCATTAAGTCCTGTTGAAACAAAACCTGACTACAAATACAATCTTCAAATTTTCAATTGGTTATTGGTACTAACTGCGATTTTGATTGTTGTTATTTTAGTATTGTCAGGCTCAATTATCATGTTTGTAAAATCTGACTACTTCAAACAGAAAGTTGCTGAAAAAAGTACAGGTGCTTTGCTTTCAATCATCCTTGTTGCAGGAATTTTCTTAAACCCAAACACCACTTTTGCGTTGGATTTTGTAAGAGCAGGTGAAGGTGAAAAGGATGGTCCTTGGTTGTTGGTTGAAACAATGGACTTGTACGGACTTCTTGTAATCAATATTATTTTGATGGTTGTGGTTCTTTACTTGCGCCACTTGTTCAATCAAATGGTTGCGATGACCAAAAAAGAAAGTGAATTGGCTGTTGAAGCACCTATTGTGAATATTGAAAAAATCAATGCGATTTTGACTGATGCTGTACCAATCGAAGAAGAGCACAAAATCTTGATGGATCACGAATACGACGGAATTCAAGAGTTGGACAACAATTTACCACCTTGGTGGGTTTGGGGTTTCTTTGCAACAATCATTTTCTCCGTGATTTATATTTTCAATTACCATATTCTTGGAACGTCCGACCTTCAAATTAAGGCTTACGACAAAGAAATGGCACAAGCGAAAAAAGACATCGACAAGTATTTGTCCGAAATGGCAATGAACGTGGATGAAACCAATGCTACTCTCATGACTTCAGCGAGTGATTTAAGTGCGGGTAAAGCTTTATTTGATGCGAACTGTACTGTTTGTCACAAAGCAAAAGGAGAAGGTGATGTTGGTCCAAACCTTACAGACAAACATTGGATTTATGGTTATGACGTGAAAGACGTGTTCAAAACAATTAAAAAAGGAACACCAAATGGTATGCCTGAACACGCTTCTAAATTCAACCCAGTACAAATTCAACAAGTATCTTCTTTCGTTCTTTCCCTTAAGGAAACTCCTGGAAAAGAGCCACAAGGAGATATTATTAAAGAGTAAGTAAATTTTATAAAATTAAATTTTAATGTAATGAGTGCTGTAGATGAATCTTTTCGCGATCGGATTTCGACCGTGAATGAAAAGGGGAAAAGGGTTTGGATATTTCCGAAAAAACCTAAAGGACCTTATTACAACAAACGTAAAATTCTTAGTTATTTCTTTTTGGCGTTTCTTTTTGGTGCGCCACACATAAAAATTGGAGGGGAGCCGTTGCTCCTCTTCAACATTTTGGAGCGAAAGTTCGTGATTTTCGGCAAAGTTTTCTGGCCGCAGGACATGTATTTATTCGCGCTCATGATTATTGTCGGTGTCGTTTTCGTTATTCTTTTCACCATCATTTATGGGCGTTTGTTCTGTGGCTGGGTTTGCCCCCAAACTATTTTTATGGAAATGGTCTTTCGACGGGTAGAATACCTCATCGACGGCGATTGGACCGAACAACGCAAACTCACAAACGGACCTTGGACAAAGGAGAAAATTTTTAAAAGAACGCTCAAACACGTTGTTTTTTGGGGAATTTCCTTTTTGATTGCCAACACTTTTTTAGCTTACATTATTGGTTCGCAAGCACTTTGGGATATTCAAACTGACCCTGTTGGCGAACATCTTGGTGGACTAATTGCAATTATTATTTTCACTTCTGTTTTTTATGGTGTCTTTGCTTTCTTACGCGAACAAGTTTGTACCACTATTTGCCCTTACGGACGTTTGCAAGGGGTTTTGTTGGACAAAAATTCAATGGTTGTAGCCTATGACCATGTAAGAGGAGAAGGAAGGGCTAAAGTTCGAAAAGGAGAAGACCGAAAAGCAGCTGGAAAAGGGGATTGTATTGACTGTCACCAATGTGTGCATGTTTGCCCTACAGGAATCGACATACGAAACGGAACGCAATTGGAATGTATCAACTGTACAGCTTGTATGGATGCTTGCGACACGATGATGGATGCCGTTGGGCTGGAGAAAGGATTGGTGCGTTTCGTTTCTGAAAATGGAATCAAAGACCGTACACCTTTTGTTTGGACAAAAAGAGTGATTTCCTACACGGTTGTCCTTGCTGGTTTGATGGTTACACTTTCCATCTTATTAATTACACGAAAAGATTTTGAAACCAATGTCATTCGTCAGCGTGGCTCTACTTATCAAATCACTGATGAGGGTAGAATTAGCAACATTTACGAGGTGAATATTTTGAATAAAACCAAGCACGATTACAAGATTGTTTTAAAGTCCGACGACAAAACTGTTGAGGTAATTCCAGTAAAGGAAAAAATGGTTTTACTTGGTGGTAAATCAATGAAAGAAAGGATTTTGGTAAAATTAGATAACGACCAATTGACCAATGGTTTGAAAAAAATTGAAATCAAAGTCTATGGGAATGGCGAACACATCCAGACAATTAAAACTAAATTTATCGGTCCAATAATGTAAGTATGTGGTTAAGAAATGGAGTAATTATAGGAATGTCACTCTTTATTGTGTTCATCTTGTACCTTGTTTTTGTGATAAGTTCAAAGAGTTCAGAATTGATGAGCGACGACTATTATGAGCGTGATAGAAATTATCAAAGTGAAATTGAAGCGCAAAAAAACGCAGCATCATTGGGAAGTCCAGCAAGGATAAGTATCGAAAATGACACTTTTAAATTGATCTTTGCAAATGACTTAAAAGCAACTAACATTGAAATGTATTTGTTCAAACCGAACGACCAGAAAGCAGATCAGAATTTAGAAATCAAACAAACTCCTTTTCATTTACCAACCAAACTTCTCCAAAAAGGAAAATACACTGCAAATCTCCAGTATGAAATGGAAGGTAAAAAGTGTCAACAATCCATTGAATTTTTAGTGAAATGACCAGTTTGTTAGTTTCGGCATTTTTGCTGGGACTTGCTTCCAATTTTCACTGTATAGGTATGTGTGGTCCTTTGGCTTTGGTCTTACCCATCGACCGAAGTTCCAAACAAAGTATGTTGTGGGGGATTTTTACCTACAATTTCGGACGAATTCTGACCTATTCCGCACTTGGATTGATTGTTGGCAGTTTGGGTTTAGGGTTACAATTGATGGTTTCAGTTCAATTGGTAAGCATCATTTTCGGGAGCTTGATGATTTTGTTTGCGTGGCGACATCTTTTGGAATTTGATGGACTTTTTTCCAAGTTGGACAGTAAACTTTCAGCGAAATATTTTAGTTTTTTTCAGCAACTTCGTTCCAAAAGTGGCAGCTTTCCCTCCTTTCTTTTTGGATTAATAAATGGACTCCTCCCATGTGGAATGGTGTACTTTGCACTATTAAATGCGATTACAGCCAATCATATTTACGGTTCCATTTTAGCAATGATAATTTTCGGATTGGGAACCTTACCTGTTATGTTTTTCCTTTCTTATTTGATGCAAAATGTCAACAAGCGATTTCAATCCAACCTAAACCGTTGGTTGCCCTACCTATTAACCTTAACCGCCTTACTCACCATTTTGCGCGGTATGAATTTAGGGATTCCTTACCTCAGTCCAAAAGTGACCATGGAACAACACGAACTCCGCAAACAACCGAGTTTGGAGTGTTGTGAGACGAAGGTGGTGGAAGAGGAGGAATGAAAATGAATGGTTATATAATGCCACTGTGGAATAAAATTCGATATCAAGCGAATACAAAATTATACTTCATAGACGGTACAAATCCTTTTAAAATGACTTTCCTTCTGTTAATTTTTCAATCGCGGCATCCAATCTTTTTTCATTTTTTCGAGAGGACAGTTCATAATTCGTAGCCATGAGTGAATTGTATTCTTCAAGTGACATAATCACAATACCTGTATCTTTTCCCCGATTAATTATGAGCGTTTCAAAATTCTTTGTCACCTTATCGAAGTCGGATTTCATGTCTTTTCTAAAATCAGAAATGTTTGCAATGACCATTCGATTGTTTTTTTGTACAAATTCATGTACATTAAAAGCCATTTTAAATAAACAATTTCGTTTTTAGGATGAATGATGAAACTATTTACTTCACTTCGAACATTTCTTGTTCCTTTAATTGGGATGAATCTAAAATTTTCTCATTCAGATTAATAGAGACAGTAAATATTGAAAAATGCCTTTCTGCCCCATAAGAAAAAACTTTTGCAATCGCTCGAAACAGAATCAAACTATTTGGAATTTTTATTTTTCAAGTTGGTCTCAATGTACTTATTTGACATCGAAAATTTTACTCTAACCGCCTCCAAAATTGCCACCATTTTCTTTTTGGTTTTTGTTTGATTGATGTAATCTTTATTGATGAAGCAAATTCTCCTTCCAAAAGTTCCCCGTTTCCATTTATACGTAACCAATTTGTGCCATAATTTACCAATATTTCTTCCTTTTTCTGATTTGGGACTTGGTAACGATCATAGCCCGGCGCAATCACAACATTCCCATCCAAATCCATGAACCCCAACTTTTGTTCATCGTGAACCCATTCTTTATTTTCATTGAAGTGATAATTCGGATGACTTCTGAATGGAATTAAGTTAAAAACGGGTTTTTCAAATCCTCCGTAAATAGTGTCTGTGAGTTGCTTTCCATCTTTTCGGTAGAGACCCCAACCACCTGAATGCCGCCCAACTTGCACGAAATCACAATCCGAACACAACTCATAAAGGTATTTATACTTCACAGGAATTACGACTTTTCCATTCGTGTCCAGCATGCCGCCTCCATCCATGCCGTAAACCGTGAACAAACGATCATCTAAGGACTTGATATTAAAATAGATGCTTGGAATAACTTGTTTTCCCGTCCAATTTTTTACACCGAAGCATTTCGTTATTTTTCCTTTTTCATACTCGCAAGTTTCCTCGATAATTTTAAAACCTTTCGATGGATTTTCCTGAATCTTAACTTGGTTTTTCTTGTCGTCGAAGTTCAAGAAATAATATTCCAAAGTCGCGCGTTTTTCGATAGTTGCAAAAGCGAAAAATCCATCATAACGACGTTGCTCTATCGAAGCATGCACACTGATTTCAACGCACTTATCAAAAATAAAAGGATACACCAGCTCATTGCGTTCGTTTATAATTCCATATTTTCCACCTTCTTTTTTCTGCCGAACACTTAAGTAAGAATGTCCTTGATGTTTTGCCAAAAAGTTATTCTCTTCGTATTCCATCGGAACGGTAAAAACACCACTTTTATGGATTAATCCGAACTTTCCGTTGCGTCCAACTCGGCAGAATCCGTCTCTGACATTCTCGACAAAATCAAAATATTCAGGTGATAGTAAACTCCCCGTCGAGTCCATGATATAGAACTGTTTTTCAAGTTCAATAGTGGCTATTCCGTCCTCAAAACAAGAAACGCGATTCGCTTTGATGGGGCAAATTTCGACGAAATCAAAATTGATAAAACCCCACAAACCGTCTTTTTGTACCGCGATGCGATTCTCCTTAACGCATTGTAAATTATCGTATAAACGCGAACGTTTCGCTTGGTTTTTTAGGTCAATGAATAAATGTTTTCCGTCAACGATTAACTTGTAAACGCCTTCTGCATATTTATAGACATCCGATACAGCAAAATCCAAAACAGGTTCACCGAAATGGTTGGTAACAAGTAAATTATTCTTTAAATCGTAGGCTCTTAGAAAATGCTCATCCAACACTTGAATCGACTTGAATACAGTAGAATTGACCTTATTAAAATTCATATCGACCAATTGCCATTTTGTACTTTTAATCAGTTCGGAAGCATCAATTTTTCCGGCGTCGTATCCAATCATCAATACGTAATCATTAACTTTCCAAATGTCGTGGTAGTACTTGTCTGAAATGAGCACATTTTTCGCGTCCACCAGAGCTTTTTCGTGGTAATTCGGACCAACAACAAAGCGATTTTTATTGATAATGTTGAAAATTTGTAAGGGCGTTGTCAATATCAATTTTCCAGTCGAATCAATTACATTCCAGTTTTCGTCTTTGTACATGAAATAACCGTCACGCACAAAAGTGGAGGCACTTGGCGTGAATGGAGCCATGTATTTTTTACCATCCCAAGAAATGAATCCGTACAACTTACCCGATAAAAATTCATAACTTCCGTTCATGTAACGTGATTTCTGAACGCTTTTGTAATTTATGGGAAGCACTAAAGTTCCGTTGCGGTTGAGTAAACCATACAAGCCATCTTTCTTTACAATAAGCTGATTATGAACAAAATCGGAATAGCTTACACTGTCATACGCCACGGCATTAATAGGTCGAAAAAAGGCATCGTAAAGGAAATAGTAGTTGTTTTTTCTCACAATAAAAGTAGAATCCACGTATTGAATATGATCAAATTCAATAGGGAAAACCACTTTTCCAAAGGTATCTATCAAGCCAACTTTAAACGAAGTACATACTTGATAATCATTAAATTGACACGAATAGACTGGATACAATTGGTTATATCCTGAATCGTCATTTCCGATGCTTGTAGCGGTATTTTTTGTCTTCAATCGATGAACTACAGGTTCTTCCTTGTGTAAATTGCGATTGGTGAAATTCGCTTTGTCAATGGATTTAAAATCGTTGAATGTATTCACGACATCGCCCGAACTGTTTCGAAGAATGTAAATGGGAACATTTTTGATTTCCTCTTTCGATTTTGCCGATGAGATGAACGCTTTTGTGGGAGGATACCATTGCTTTTCTTGAATCACCAACAACTGAGAATTTCCATACAAAGGATAGAAAACGGTATCAAGAACTTGTTGTGCAAAATAATGCGTTGAAAGTCCGAAAAGCAGAAAAATTAGAAAAAGCTGTTTCATAAATGTTGAGCAAGGTACATTTTTCTATGGTAAAGGTTCAACATGTACGATGAATTGGGTATTACATTAACCTTTGTTCTTTCAGAAGAAGAAGCTACTCCATTTTAAAAGGATTGATTGAAATACCCATTTTATGGTATTGCGAAATCTAAATTTTAAGTCGTACTTCGTTGTTTAAAATATTTTAAAATGATTCACACCAATTCTGCTGTTTGTTTTAACACACCTTGTGCGTTAGCAATAAATAAATTCCAGTTGATTAATGAATTAAAAGAAACCCACAAACTTTTGCTGAATAAACTTCTACCAGAAATTGAACAGCATTTGATTGTAGTATTGAATGAACTACAAGCACCGTATTCAGGAATTTGGAAAGTTGCAACTTCGAGGTATTTTGGGTTATGCGGTCGGTTGGAGCAACACATTCAAACTGAGGAAAGTTTGGTTTTTCCATATTTACTGAATGAGCTTCCAGAGGATAAACAGGCCTTTGCAGAAGCATTTATGCGGAGCCACGAACAACTAGAAGAACAATTGCTACAATTAATTGAATTACTCCAAAACGATTTTCGAGTGGCTCAAAAACTATTATCTTATCGAATTCTCAACGAAAAATTGAAATACCTCTCAGAAATCTTAAACCAACATGGTGTGGAAGAGGATTTGCTATTTGTTAATGCATTGAAAAAGTAATTGAAATTTCAGAGATTTCTCCAATACGAATAACTTACTGTTCGACGTCATTCCGTTTGCTGTATTAACTTTGTAAAAAACTTTTCTCATGAGCGCTTACGACGTAGTTATTATTGGATCTGGTCCTGGTGGATATGTTGCCGCAATTCGCTGTGCACAACTAGGAATGAAAACTGCAATTATTGAAAAATATAACACTTTGGGGGGGACTTGCCTAAACGTAGGGTGTATTCCTTCAAAAGCAATGTTGGATTCGTCTGAACATTTCCACAATGCTACGCACACTTTTGCTGAACACGGAATCGAAATTGAGGGCGTAAAACCAAACCTTCAGCAAATGATTAAACGCAAAAATGATGTGGTTAGTCAAACTTGTTCAGGGGTAAAGTTTTTAATGGACAAAAACAAAATTGATGTTCATACAGGAATTGGTTCATTTGTAGATAGAAACACCGTAAAGGTTACCGCAAATGACGGTTCTACCAGCAATTTAACAGCGAAAAATATCATTATTGCTACGGGTTCAAAACCAAATTTCTTCCCAGGAATGGAACCTGATAAAAAACGAATTATCACTTCAACTGAAGCTTTAAATCTCCCAGAAATTCCCAAGAGAATGTTAGTGATTGGTGCTGGTGTTATTGGATTGGAGCTTGGTTCGGTTTACGGAAGACTTGGAACAAATGTAGAAGTGGTGGAATTTGCGCCAACTATTTTACCAACTATGGATGGTTCTATCGGAAAGGAATTCACCAAAATACTAAAGAAAGAAGGATTTAAATTTCACATGGAACACCGGGTTCAAAAGGTTGAAAACAAAGGAGATTACGTTGTTTTAACTGCTTTGAACAAAAAAGAGGAAGAAGTGAGTTTAGAGGCGGATTATTGTTTGGTTGCAGTTGGAAGAAAAGCATATACGGACGGATTAGCTTTGGAAAATGCAGGTTTGAGTGCAAATAATCGCGGACAAGTGGAAGTGAATGACCATTTACAAACGGCTGTTCCAAATATTTACGCGATTGGCGATGTTGTTCGTGGGGCAATGTTGGCACACAAAGCTGAGGAGGAAGGAGTTTATGTTGCAGAATTGTTAGCAGGACAAAAACCTCATCTTAACTACAATTTGATTCCAGGTGTCGTTTACACTTGGCCAGAAGTGGCAGCAGTTGGAAAAACTGAAGAAGAATTGAAAGCTGCGGGTGTTGCTTACAAAGTGGGTAATTTTCCAATCAAAGCTTTAGGCAGAGCACGTGCAAGCATGGACACTGGCGGATTTATTAAAATTTTAGCAGACGAAAAAACGGATGAAGTTTTAGGTGTACACATGATAGCTGCCCGTGCGGCCGACTTGATTATGGAAGCCGTTACAGCAATGGAATATAGAGCATCAGCAGAAGATATGGCAAGAATTTGTCACCCGCACCCTACTTATTCTGAAGGAGTTAAGGAAGCAGCGTTGGCAGCTACTGAAAATAGAGCATTGCACGTCTAGTAAATAAAAAATCTAAAATTAAGGTTCGAGAGAAATCTCGAACCTTTTCTGTTTTTTGGGACATCCAATTTTTTAACTGAAACATGAATTGGTAAAGTCATTTAAGTCAATATCCTATGAAATTACTACTAAATTCGCGTTCATAATGACAGTGTTTCGTTTGAGAGTTTTGTTGTTGGTGGTGCTATGTCACTTAGGGTTTGATACTCAGGCGCAATACCCAATTTTTAATGCCAAGTATTCAACAATCAAGTTCCCTCGCACGGATGAAGGAGTTCAGTTAACCTACATTTATAAAGTTAGAAATAAAGGAAATGTACCCTTGGAAATTTATGACTTTGAAGCTGAATGCACGTGTACCAAAGTTGTTCTTCCCGAACGTCCAATCCAACCCGGAGAGGAATTCGATATTCTAGTTACATTCGATACGAACGGAAAATACTTTTATCAAGACAGAACAATTTTTCTGAAAACAAATACTAAAAGTCGTGAAGAGAAGTTGCGGTTTAAAGTATTTGTGACTCCTAAAGAAGAAAACCGAATGTTTGCAAAGCCCGCTGAGGATTAGTCTAACCAATTAGAATACTATTGTATAACAACTTTTCTTGTCTCCAACTTTCCATTAATTGTAAGATTAATAAAATAAACTCCAGAGGCAAGATGAAGATTTAGTTGACTTTGACTTTCACCCATTTGGATTACTTTACCGAAAGCATCACAAATGTTGTAAGTGAATGGTTGAGCACTTATGACTTGAAAATGACCGTCGGTGCTTGGATTGGGATAAATGAAAACGGTAGAAATCTCACTCATTACCATTCTTGTAGGTAAAACCTGTGTTGTTCCGTCAAAATCAGTTTGTGAAAGTCGATAATACGTTACACCATAAAATGGATTCTCGTCAGTTAAATTATATGTCAATAACTCATTGCTATTCCCCGCTCCCATGACCTGCTGAAAGAAGGAAAAATTTACACCGTCTGAACTTTTCTCGACCGTGAAATAATGATTGTCCTTTTCAGAAGCTGTTTTCCATTGTAAAAATGCAATTCTGTTTTCCAACCAAGCATCGAAACTATACAATTCAATTGGAAGTGGAGTCGAGTTATCACCACCTATATTAAACCAGGAAAAACCGGTCATTGTTGCTTCAACGATGTAATCAAAGTTGTTTGTATTCGGTTCTGTAACTGATGAAATATTTGCAACGGCGTTACCAATTTCCCATTCCTCGTGGGTTTGTGACAATGGATTTCCTTTTGCACGAATAATTCTCATTGATGGTGGGTCGGGAAGATTGTTTCCATTCGCAACAGCATTGGGTTGATTAATTCTCAAACGAATTTGGTAGGGAACATCGTCCATTGAAGCGTAGGCAACACCAGATGAACTGTAAGGAGTTATACTCCAATACCCTGTTTGATCAGCATTTTGAATATATCGGGTTGACCCATCTTGATAGTTGTAGGAAAGCGGTAATTCGTATTGATTATCTGGAAGCCCTTCAATGTATTCTGCAATAATGTAACCTCCATTTGAACTTTGGTTAAAATTAATTTGAACCGATCGATTAAAATCAGTTTCTCCAACTGGAATTACTCCTTTTGTTGCACTCGAATTCGCAGATGTACCATACCATCGCTTTACCGGACCAATCACCCTAGCGTTTGAAGTATTATTCCAAACGACATCAGCTGTGGTATTTATGTTTGTCCCTAATTCTAAAATATTGGCAGTTGAACTACTAATTACACCATTTGCCAAAGTTAAAGTGTTGGAAATTTTCGTGGTAGAACCCAATGATACACCACCTCCTCCGGTCACCTTCATTTCCTTAACGTCACCAGAAATAAAACTTTGAGGCAGGGAAATATTACCAGAGTTATTGAAATCTATAGTAGCATTATCCAAATCTAAAGACCCGTTACCGTTTGCCACTGAACCATTTATTTTCAGTGTGTTGTTATTTACATCTACAATTCCATTAGCCAATTCTAGCTCACCTGTTATTGTTAAATCCCCATCAACTTCCAATGTTGAGCTTCGGTCAAAAGTTAAATCTTTGATGTTCGGTGTTGAGAGCACACTTGTTGCAAAATTGGCTCCTTTGAAAATTATTTTTCCATTAGTTGCGTTTATTTTCCCTTCATTTCCAGACCAACTTGAATTGTTTTCCATGACCAAGATTTTATCGCTAAGATTCAGATTGGCGTTATTTAAAGCAAGAGTTCCACGAACACTCAAGTCACCAATGCTCGTGATTGCTCCAGAACCAACAATGTTCAAATTATTTACTACGAGTGGTGAACTTCCACCTAAAGTTTTTGGGTTATTTCCCGCCAAAGCTACTGTTCCCGCTGAGGAAGTGAAGTTTCCATTGTTTACAACGTTTCCAAAAAAACCAATATTCCCACCAATCACATTAAAATTACCAGAATTAACAAATGTTTCTTGAGCTTGAGTAAAATTCAATGTCACTAGAAAGATAAGTATAAATTGGATTAATGTTTTCATAGAATTGGCTTTGAAATAGGGAATAGGTTACTTTTTCTCAATTAACTCAAGCGACTGTTTATTGGATTGGGCTGTCTCAAAATCTGGAAAAATTTTGATGGCTTCCTCAAAACTTTTAATTGCCGTTGGTGAATCTTTTAATTCATAACTCACCAATCCTTTTAGGTTATGGATTGCTGCATCAAGAGGCACATCTTGTTTTTGATTGTCTTTGATATCGAATGGTACAGTAGCCTTTAAGGTCTCAGTTTGTGCCAAACAATAATTAAGCGTAACCATGGCTTCCGCAAGTCGTTTCACCCCAAATTGCAATTTTGCCAACTGGTAACCATGAAAACGATTTTTTGTTGCTGAAAACAAAGCTTCGTAAGCACCAATTGCATCCAAAGCAGAACCAACACTACTCAAGGAAATGGCATTTAATTCTAACAATACTTTATCAGAAGGTTTTTTGACAAGCAATTCTTTACACAACAAATGACAACTTACTAGATTGTTCGAGTTGTAATAGAGAATGGCTAAAGTGTCTTTGAAAGTAGAATTTTCACCTTCACGAGCAATAATTGACTGGGTCGCATAAATTGCAGACTGAATGTCGTTGTATTTCAGAGCATTTTTGTAAATGGTTAGGTTGTCGTTACTTTCAACAATGGGGCTTACATTCTTTTCTTTTCTCTGAGCGAATACATTTGTTAAACTTAGAAGGATGATAAGGGTTGTTAGTTTTTTCATTTTTGATGTTAGGACTTTAAGACGTTAGGATTTTAAGACTCCGCCGCGGCGGAAGGATATTAGGACTTTAAGAATGAATTGCAATCTGCAATCTGCAATCCGCAATTCATTTTCACTATTTTTTATCTTTTTTAAGTTCTTCAATTTCTTTTTGCATTTTTTCGATTTGAGCTTGTTGTTCTTTGATGGCATTAACTAACACAGGAACTAAGTTTCCGTAAGAAATCCCCATCATGATATCGCTGTTTTCATCACCGCTAACCACTTCTGGAATTACTTTTTTTACTTCTTGTGCAATAAAACCAACTTGTTTTTCATTGTTCGATTTCATTTGATAGTCAACTGGACGAAGTTTTAAAACATCACTCAATCCATATCTGGAATTTTCAATATTTTTCTTCAAACGTAAATCGGATGCGTTAGTCCAGTTTCCTGCTGTCGTCACGTGTGCGCCAGACCCCATGTGAAGCGGATGAGAAGGGTCGTTTCTTCCAATGCCAAAATTCCCATTGTTTTCAATTCGTGCAAGTTCAGTAACATTATTGCTTTGATCTGATGTTCCAAAACGGATACTTCCGCTACCTAAACCTCGTTGGTTAATTATCCATGACTCACCTTGTCCCCCTGATCGGTTCCATGCAAAATGAAGACCTTGAGCACCAATAGATGCAGAACCGTAAACAGACATCAATCCATCAACAATTCCATTTCCTCCAACGTGAAGTCTTGCTTGTGGGTTCACTTGATTTATTCCAAAATTACCATTTTCAACAAACCTTGCCCACTCCGTATGAACATTAGCTGTAGTAACCCCACCAAAACGGATACCTGAACTTGTGGTACCTCCGCCTTTTTGGTTGAGAATCCAAGACTCACCGTCAGTTCCTGACCTATTCCATTGTAAATTCAACCCTTGATTAGAAATTGCACTGTTTCCTCTAGCTAAAATACCCCCATCCACATCTAGTCTTACGGTTGGTGCATCAGTTCCAATCCCAACATTTCCGTTTGGAACTATTCTTAAACGCTCCGCAATTGAACCATTGTTATTCGTTACAAATCTAATTGCACCCGAAGCACCACTACTCTGATTTAAAAACTCAATTGAGGAGGCATAACCAAGTGAACTATTTCGAGACGTAATTGATGAATAATTATTATTGGTATTGTTCGTATTAACCAAAATTAAAGTTGAAGCACCAGCCACACCTGTTGCATTCGAAGAACCTTCAAATCTAACAGCATCAGCGCCAGTGGAAACAACATGTAATGGAAAACTTGGGGAATTAGTACCAATACCCACACGATTATTATTTGCATCGACATTTAAGGTTGTACCATCTACAGTAAAATGACTGGTTCCAGTTGTGGCAGTTGAAGTAAACGCTAGTGTATTTGTTCCTTGTGAAACCGTTCTTGAACCAGTTAAAGAGCCATCTGTATTATAAATATTTGTTGAACTTGAAGGAGTTGTCCATGTTGGAGGAGCACCTGCACCAGCAGAAGTTAAAACTTGTCCTGATGTACCAGCGGAGTTATTAGGCATCAATGCACCTGAGAAGCGTACATTACCTGCAACCTCTAACCTTTCAGAGGGGTTTGCTGTACCAATACCAACATTTCTTGTTCCAAGAACCGTCAAAACAGGTGTGTAAGTTTGCGTTGATCCATTCCAATACGATGCTGCTTCAAAAATCTTAGATTCGCCATTTCCCCAACGGGTAACAACAGACAATCCATGTCTTGAATCAATGGCATCTTGATTGTTCTCAATTATTGCCGCCCAATTCCCTGTTGGTTTAGTTGGTGTTGTATTGGCAGTTGGATGAATTACATTAAGCGTTGCTCCAGGATTAGTAGTACCAATTCCAACATTTCCGTTAGTCCCATTGATACGCATGCGCTCTACCCAACCACCACCACCATCATCAGTTGCGCTAGAAAATCTTAATGGTAAGGTATTGTTCCAAGAAAGGTAAGAACCATCATTAGGGTCGTTTCCTAATACATTAAACATAGTTGTACCACTGGAATTTGGAGTTCGTTGACTCAATCTAATGGTTGTGCCATTCGTAGTACTAGCCATTGTCAATAGTTGTGTTGGAGACGTTGAGCCAATACCAACGTTTCCTCCATTCTGAATGAATAATCTACTCGCGTCTGAGTTATTTCTTATGTTTAGCCCAGCTGAGCCAAAGTTCATATATGTTACATTATCTCCCCCTCTAGGAGTTAAAAAGAATTCATAAGTTCCTGCTGAGTTTTTACCTTGAAAGTTAGAACCATTCTCAAATCTTAAAACATTATTTCCTGATGTACCCGTCAAAGTTGCCGATAAAAGTGTACCAGCTCCGTTGATATTGAATCCGGCTGTTTGAGGAGTCGCTACTTGATTTTGAATACTACTAGTAGAAGAAGCAGCATCTGTTATACCGTAACCAGCGAGTGTTGTTGGTCGTGAAGTAACCTTACTCCAATTAACATCTGCAACGTCTGCATCATTGATTTGTGCAAAAGTCAATGAACCTCCGGAACGTTTTAGCACTCTATTGTCTGCAGCTGCTGTTATGTCAGCAACATTTCCCGTGGAATTGGCACTGCGACCAACCACAGAAACACCAGCGCTTTGACGGAATTTGGCATCAGAAACTGCATTATTTGCGATTGTCAAGGCGTTACTGTTTTGTGTTGCAGTAACATCTCCTGTTAAAGCCGCCCTTTCAAAACTTGTGCCATTGAGAGCAACCGATGTACTTCCGGTGTAAGTTGTTGAGGTTGGAATAGCTTGTGTGCTCATGACACCATTAGCATCTGCAACAACCATTCTTGATCCTGATCCAGCCAAGGAACTTGAGCGAATATTACCAACAACGTGTAATCTTTCACTAGGAACTGTTGAACCAATATTAATACCCACATTTCCATTTGAATGAATGGTCATTGTTTCAACTATTGATGTTGAATTATCGTTTGATCTTGTTCCAATAACCATTCTAGATGAACCATCCACTGTAGAACCACTATTTCCTTGAACAATAATATTACCCATTAATGTTCCAGTACCATCTCCATCTCTCCATGTAATACCACCAATATCTTCGTTATTATTTATTCCTCCATTGTTGCTAATAACAATTTTTCTTCCTCCTTGTGCTTCCAAGTGTAAAAGGTCAATAGGTGCGGCAATTCCAAGTCCAATTCTATTATTTACTGCATTAACATTGAAGGTAGTTCCATCAACTGTAAAATGACTTGTTCCCGTTGTAGCGGTGCTTGTAAATGCTAAATTATTCGTTCCTTGGGAAACCGTTCTTGAACCAGTTAAAGAGCCATCTGTATTATAAAGATTTGTAGCACTTGCTGGAGTTGTCCAAGTTGGAGCGGCACCTGCGCCAGCTGATGTCAAAACTTGTCCTGCAGTTCCTGCTGTGTTGTTCGGCATCAAAGCACCAGAAAAACGAACATTACCTGTAACATCTAATTTTTCAGATGGAGCACTATTACCAACACCTACATTTCCGTTGGAATTCCAAAACAGGGCGTTCGTTCCATTTTGTGTGCCTAGAAATCCACCACCAAAACCAAAGAGTCTAGGTCCATCTGCTGTTCCGTTATAGACTAGCCCATGATTCGCATCACTTCTTAGATATAATGGGCTGTTATTTAGAGCAGTTGTTGCTAAATTGGTTGTTGAAGTCACTCGAAGTGTTCCTGTAACGTCAAGAGTAAAACCAGGAGTTTGTGTACCAATTCCTACTCTGTTCAACGCAGCATCTACGCTGAAAGTACTTCCATCAATATTGAAATGTCCTGCGCCTGAAGAAGCAGTACTATTGAAAGCCATTTTATTTGTCCCCATGTCAATCGTAGTTGTTGCTGCTGTTAAAGTTCCACCAAGTTTTACATCCCCACCAGATAAGGTTAATCCGTTCGAAGCCGTGAAAGAAGCTGCATCAATGGTAACCCAAGTTCCACCTTGATAAACCTCAGTTTTACCTAAAGTTGAATTATATCTGATCATTCCGGCGGTTGGACTAGCAGGTCGCTGCGCAGTTGTTCCTCCTGGCAAAGTCATACCTTCTAAACCTGGAATGGAAATGTTACTTTCTAGTTTTGCTTTTGTTACAGCAGCGGCTGCAATATCAGCTGTTCCTACTGCACCATCTAATATTTTAGAACTTGTAACAGCGTCATTCGCAATCGTTAAAGCGTTACTATTTTGCGCAGCAGTTACGTCGCCAGTTAATGCAGCTCGTTCAAAACTTCCCGAATTGAGAATAACAGAGGTGCTTCCCGTATTTGAAGCAATGGTCGTCCATGTAGGAGCAGCTCCTGCTCCAGCGGAAGTTAAAACTTGCCCTGAGGTGCCAGCAGTGTTGTTGGGCATCAAAGCTCCTGAAAATTTCACGTTCCCTGTGACGTCAAGACGTTCTGTTGGTGCAATGTTTCCAATACCTAATCGATCGCTTGTCAAGGCCATTGCAGCGGCAGTTGAATTATTCCCCCACAACAATTTCCCGGCAGTATTTCTATATGCTATGTCTCCAGCAGCAGCATTATTGAACCATTGACCTGAGCTTTGTGCATAACCAATCCAAGCATTTGCCCCAGCCCCACCACTTCCAATTCCTGAAGGTCCCGTAGTCGGCAAGTTAATCCAAGAGCCATTTGTAAAAAGTGAAATTGTTGCTCCCCCATCAAATCTAGCAGTACCAGCAACATCCAGCGTTTGTGTAGGTGTTGCCGTTCCTATACCGATACGATTGTTAACAGCATCAACATTGAAAGTTGTTCCATCTACAGTAAAATGGCTTGTACCCGAGGTTGCTGAACTTGTAAATGCTAAGGTATTTGTCCCTTGGGTAACGGTTCTATTTCCTGAAAGCGATCCATTTCCGTTATACAAAGTAGTTGATGTTTGATTATCAATTTTGGACCAACTTGAACCGGTCGAAACATAAAATCCAGGAGTTACGTCACCAGCAGTAGCGGTGTTGTAAACCATCATCCCTGCAACAAATGCGGATAATGGAGACGCACTGCTTGTCGATGAAAGAGCTACACGCGGGATTAATAAACCCTTATCAGTTGACTCTAACTCCAAAACAGCATTACTATTTATTGAAGTTGGATTATTACCAATTTTCTGTTGTCCAAAAGCGTTTCCAATCGAAAGAACTGCGATGAATAAAATGCCTATTTTTCTCATTTTATCTACTTTATAGTATTTGAATTCTGTTTATAATTTAATATCTTATTCTGAAATAACCCACCAAGCGGTTCCATTACTTTGAACTGTAATTGTTTTAACAAAGTTCAAGGTGCTTATCGTTTGTGAAGTAGAATAGTTCAAAGCTGGGCTAAAGGTCAACACATCTCTGTCATTGTCAATTTTACGGATAACGATAACCTTACCAGTGTTTGCAGAAGCGGAAGGTAAGGTTAATGTCATTCCAGCTCCAGGTACATTACAAAGAATAGTGTTATTTGCTGAAGTTGCAGTGTAATCTGCGGTTACAGTTGCCACCGAAGAATTGGCATTGATTACATAAGGAGAGGCTGTTGTACCTGCGCCAGAAATAGTTATACCTGAACCAGCTGTTACAATTGTTTCGGAACCATCAGCAATAGTGTTGTCATCTGCCGCCGGTGCCCAAGATGTTCCATTCCATTTCAAAACCTGACCTGTTGCAGCAGACATTTGATTCAACTTAGCTGCTGTTATTGCTCCATTAATGATTTTAGAAGTAGTTACCGCATCGTTTGCAATGGTGAGAGCGTTACTGTTTTGTGCTGCGGTAACATCACCTGTCAATGCCGCTCTTTCAAAGCTTGTTCCGTTCAATGCAACAGATGTACTTCCATTGTAGGTTGTAGCTGTTGGTAGGGTTGTCCATGTTGGAACGGCGCCTGCACCAGCAGAGGTTAACACTTGTCCTGCTGTACCTGCTGTGTTATTTGGCATCAATGCACCTGAAAAACGGATAGCTCCACCCACTTCAAGTTTTTGAGAAGGTGCAGTAACACCAATACCGATGTTACCAGTACTAATTGTCGCACCCGTACCATCCAAATCTGTTCCATAAATCAAATTACCGATACTCAATTGATTAGATGCAGTAATTGAAGGTGCCATTGCTGAATTTCCAATTACAATATTTCCAGAACCAGAGGTGTTATTTGATCCTGAGTTATATCCAATAAACGTGTTGTTTGAACCAGTTGTGGTTTGATAACCTGAACCACCACCCACAGCGACGTTATTCGATCCGGTAGATGACCAATATAAGGCCACCGATCCCAAGACTGCGTTGGTACTACCTGTTGTATTGTTAGGTAGAGCACCACGACCAAAAACAGCGTTTTCGCCACCTGATGTATTTGCACTTAACGCTCCAGCACCAAAAGCAGCATTTCCGTTACCATTGTTGCTTTTCAATGCCTCTGCTCCGAAGGCTGCATTTGCTACTCCAGAAGTATTTGCTTCACCAGCTTTCGATCCTACATACGTATTCCAAAAAACGCCATTTCCACTATTTCGTCCAGCTCTATAGCCCATATAAGTGTTATCATTTCCATTGGTAGAATTTTCACCAGCTTGATAACCAAAATAAGTATTCATCGGGCCCGTTGTGTGGAGTCTTCCGGATTGATAACCAACAAATGAGTTGCCTGAACCATTAGAATTTGAATTTCCTGCTTGATGTCCTATAAAAACTGAACCCGCTGCTGAATTTGCATTTCCTGCACCAGCTCCAATAGCGATTACTTCTCCAGCTCCAGCGCTTGTACCATTACTTCCAACACCAGCGTCTTGGGTAATATGGCTAGTAGTATTTACCAGACGTAAGTCACCGCTTGCGCTAAGAGTAGTACCTGTTAAGGTTAAACCTGAACCCAAAGTGATTTCTTCCACCGTTCCAGCGCCTGTTGTTGCACGTCCTAAAATTCTATTATTAGCAGAAACGTTTTGAATTTTTGCATAAGTAACTGCGCTGTTTGCTACATCAGCTGTTGCAATAGTTCCATCTAAAATTTTTGCAGAAGTCACAGCATCGTTTGCAATGGTGAGAGCGTTACTGTTTTGTGCTGCGGTAACATCACCTGTCAATGCCGCTCTTTCAAAGCTTGTTCCGTTTAATGCAACAGATGTACTTCCAGTGTAGGTTGTAGCTGTTGGTATGGTTGTCCATGTTGGAACAGCGCCTGCACCCGCAGAGGTAAGCACTTGTCCGGCTGTACCAGCTGTGTTGTTTGGCATTAAGGCACCCGAAAAGCGAATTGCACCAGCAACTTCTAGTTTTTGAGATGGGGCAGCAACGCCAATACCAATATTACCAGTTGAAATTGTCGATCCATCACCATCGACATTTGTTCCGTAGATAAGGTTACCAATGCTTAATTGATTGCTTCCTGTTGCTATTGGAGCATTTATGTTTCTACCAATCAAAATGTTTTTACTTCCTGTTGTTAAGTTCCAACCAGTGCCTGAGCCCACAATAACGTTTTCATTTCCTGAAATTCTCCATCCCGCTGAAGCTCCAATAACTGTATTGTGATTACCAGTCGTTTCAGATTCCATTGCCGCTGCACCAACAACGGTATTTGAGAATCCGTTATTTGTGTTTAAAGCATTAAACCCAATCGCAGTGTTAGAATATAAAGTATTGTTTGTTAGAGTGAAGGTACCAAAAGCGGTATTATTATTACCAGTGGAATTTGTTTTTAATGCTTCAAAACCAAATCCAGTGTTTCCGTTAGCAGTTGTATTTCCTGTTCCAGCAAGATTACCGACAAAAGTATTTCGAGCACCTGTGGTATTGGATTTCCCTGCTTGATAACCCATGAATACTAAATTGGTTGCACTTGTATTTGCATTACCTGCCTCATGACCAATAAAAATATTTCGTTGACCAGAATTGCTGTTTCCAGCCCCCTGACCAATCATAACTGATTGTACAGCACCCGCTGAAGTTCCATTACTTCCAACTCCGGCATCTTGGGTAATATGGCTGGATGTATTTACTAATCTTAAATCACCGTTTGCGGTAAGTGTTGTTCCTGTTAATGTTAAGCCCGTTCCTAAAGTGATTTCTTCTACATCACCAGAGCCTGAGGTAGCTCGACCCAAGATTACATTGTTAGTGGAAACGTTTTGCATTTTGGAATAAGTAACTGCGTCATTTGCAATTGTAAGTGTGTTACTGTTTTGTGTTGCCGTTACATCCCCTGTTAATGCCGCACGCTCGAAACTTGTTCCATTTAACAGAACAGATGTACTTCCTGTGTAGGTTGTTCCACTTTGATTGTCAATCTTAGTCCAGCTAGAACCGTTCGAAACGTAAAAACCTGGAACAACATCTCCTGCTGTTGCTGTATTGTAAACCACCATACCAGCAACAAAAGCACTCATTGGTGAGGGACTACTTGTTGATGTCAATGCAATTCGCGGAAGCAAAACCCCTTTGTTTGCGGATTCAAGTTCCATAATCGCGTTGACGTTAATTTGTGTCGGGTTATCACCCACTTTAACTTGTCCAAAAGCTAAATCAGACAATAAAAAGGTCGAAAGTACTAGACCAATTCTGGTTAATTTTCCAATCATAATTGTTGGTTGTGTTTTAGGGAGGAATTAGGGACGCTTAAAAGTTTTAAATCAATGATTTCGACTAGTGACAACAAAGAATTGGCTAAATTCAATTGAACAGAATGAAATCGCGATTGAAACATTGTAGTTTAGGTTGACCGCGAATGTAGAAATCCCTCTGTTAATGGTTATCCCTTAAATTTATTTGTGTGACGAAATGCAAAAAAATGTATATGAACAGCAGAAATTAATTCAACTTTTGAAGTGTCGCGAATTGAAGAAAATTACTAACCTGACATTAGAAAAGATAAAAAAGGATTTATTCCTTAGACAAATAATAGTTTAATTTAAGATTGCTAAAACTGGATTCAAAACTGAGTACTACATTAAGTAGTTTTTCCATTTACTAAAACATCTTGTACCATTTCTCGATGTAATCATTCCTCTGTTAATTCCAAGTTTCATACATTCTATTAAACATTTTTGCACTTTTCAATTGAATTATTTTGCAAAATTTATAGACTAATCGGAAAAACTTATAGGGAATATATCAGACTTAATAAATTGATTTTTAATTACTTTTCCAATTTTAACCGTTTACATCCATTTTTTATTCGAATGCAATCAGTTAAAAACCGAATCCGAATTT
>CAZWSY010000007.1:60855-77310 GCA_964636775.1 uncultured Lishizhenia sp. | reverse complement strand
TATCCTAAAAGGATTTTGGAATGGAGAGGAGGAAGAAATTAACGCTAAAACCAGCGACGACAAGTAATGTCCTTGCCTTAACAGTTTAAAATCAAATTAATGTCATTCCGCCTGGGAGGTGGAACAATACCTATAAGGTTGTAATCTGCTTAAGAAATCAATTGTTACTGGAATAAATCGCGATCAATCCTTCCAACCAATTCATACCTTCTTTCAAGGGATGATAATAATTATCACCAAGTTGATATACTAATTCACTATCCTTATAAAACTAATAAAATTTATGCATGGCAAAAAGTCATGCACACGGCTAAAAGACAACGACTACACCAGAAACCGAACGAATGAACACAATAAAATTGTATTTTTGAGAACAATAAGACAACTTTTAAGTGAAACAAAGAATATACATTGACACATCAGTTTTCGGTTGATATTTTGACGAAGAGTTCAAAGTACATACAATTCCATTGTTTGACAGAATCAAAGAAGAAGAGTTTATTATTCTATACTCGACAGTTACATAAGACGAACTTGAAAACGCCCTGAAATAGTAAAAGAACTTGTAAAAAGTCTTAGAGCCGACCTAACAGAGATTATTGAAATAACAGACGAAGCAATTGGCTTGGCAACTGAATACATTACTGAAAAAGTTGTGGGACAGACAAGTTATGCAGACTGCTTACACATAGCCTTAGCAACCATAAACCGTGCTGACTTTTTAGTTAGTTGGAACTTCAAACACATAGTTAACATAGAAAGAATAAGGGGTTACAACTCTATTAACATTAAAAACGGTTACAAACAATTAGAAATACGTTCACCAAGAGAATTTGAAAAATATGAAGATGACTAAAAAAACACCTGTCCGTCCGGAAGGCGGGTTTGACGCAGTAAAATTTATGCGCCAACAAAGAGATAAATTAAGCGAGAAGTTATCCAAGATGACAAAAGAAGAAATTTTAGAATACTTCAAGAAACGCAAGACACAGACAACAACAAAACCTTGTGCGTAACAACTTTTAAGCACCATAGCCTTGCCGTAGGCGCAACAAAAAAAAGAATTGAAATATCGAACAAAAAATCGTGTAGGTATAATGACATTCTAACATTAGCACTCCGCCACGGCGGAAAGTAATTAGCACAATAAGACATTAGCACATTATTTCACCTCATTCCTCTCACGTTAACTACTTTTGCACCAATGCGAACGTGTTTAGTGCTCATTTTTTCGATTTTGGTTTCATCCGCCGGGAACGCTCAATTTGCTACCGACACGCTCAAACATCGCTACTTAACCAATGGAACGTTGGATAGTGTTGCTTCTCCTGGTGATTTTTTGGCTCAACCTGTTGTTATTCAAGGAAGTGAAGGGTATTCAAATGAGATGTTTTGGCGAATTGGTATGGGTAGTTTTGGGTCTTCAATAACTGAAAAAAATGCTGTTTTTTCAGCTTTACCGCACATCGGTTTTGCCTATCAATTCGGTACACAAGCCACCCAACAAGTTCGTGCTGATTATCATCAAACGTTTAGTGGAAATTGGATAGTAAATGCTTCACTTCGCACCAATTCTACAGCTGGATTTTACAGGAATTCCAACTTTAAATCAGGAACTTACAGCACACTTTTGCAACGAAATGAAGGTAGGTTTCCCATGAAATTTACCACCGAATTTTCCAACGAAACACGCAATTGGACGGGCGGAGTGATTGATCCACAACAAGCACTTTCCTTTCCATCCGATTTTTTGGCGGTTTCGAAAAATGATGCCAATACCCTGAGGAAATCCCAAAAATTAAACTACGAAGTTCTATTTCCGTTTTTCAAGGATTCCTCCAAAACGTTGGGAATTATTTCAAAGAGTGGATACAAGCGAACGCAACGAACCTATTTTGAAACAGGAAATCTAATCGACATTTATCCAACAATTTACTTCGATACAGCCACTTCGAATGACCTTTTCCGAATCAATGATTTCAATCAAAAATTGGCTTGGTTTTCCCAACTTAAAAATGGAAATCATTTGGAAATAGGTTTGGATTCGCGATTTTGGACTTACAAGGATAGTTTGTTCAAGCGTAGTCAGTTGGAAATGAGTGCTTACGACCAACTCAATTTTGTTTTTGGGAAATTTAATTTGTCACACAAAGGGCTGTTTAACTTTTTTGGCGCCAATTTCGGATTGAAAAGTTTTAGTGAGTTGAAGGCTAATTTTTTAGATGTAGATTGGAAAGTTGTGCATCATATAGTAAGTTGGTTACCCGAAGCCGAACAACGTACATTCTCCTCGAACAATCACTTTTTTGAACTTGAAAATTTAAGTTTACAGACGCTACAAAAAATTGAATTAACAGGGTTTAAGTCGTTGAATAAATGGGGTTTAAGTTTGAAAATTAGACAAGACTTTTTTAATAATTTGTATTTGTTTAATCTCATACAGGGTCAGTGGGATAACACTTCCGAAAACAGCGATTTTGCTGCTACACAAGTTTCTATTGGAGCAACTTATCGACTAAAAAATTGGCGTTTTGGTGGGGATTATCAATTCTCAAGTAGTTCAAAATCAGTAAATTTCATCCCACAACATCTTGCAAAAGCCTCCTTTTTATGGAGAGGCGGAATTTTTAAGGCAAAGAACTTGCAATCGGTACTTTCAGCTGAGGTTTTTTGGCAATCAAGTTCAACAGGTTTTGATTTAATTCCAACGATGGACGCGATTTGGTGGAATGAACAAGGAGTTGTAAATAATGGACTATTAAATTTATCGGTAATGGCTGGTTTTGAGGTGAGTACGTTTCGATTTTTTGTGAAAGCCACCAATTTGGGATATTTTTGGACGGACAGAACCACACAACTTTGGCAGGGTTACACCTTACCGGGGATGCAAATTAGACTTGGAGTTACATGGGATTTTTGGAATTAATCAAGCGAAAAAGTACGCGCTATTGGCTTTTTCAGTGCATCGGTTGGGGCGCTTATGGTTTGCTTTTGTTCCTTTCGTTGTATAAAAATACAAGCGAAATTTTGTGGCAACAAATGTTAGTTTTGGGCTTTACTTCATTCTTTGGAATTCTAATTACCCATCAAATCCGTCGTTATTTGATAAAGAAAAATTTCTTCGATTTTGAAGCCAAGAAATTTCTTTTTCCCTTTTTGTTCCTCGCTTTTTTAGGGGCGGTAGTTCATTCACTTGGAACGAAATTATACGGTTGGGTGGTTCTCCCAGGAAGTGGAATTTGGGACTTTTTGACCTTGCTGATTAATGCCTCGGCGATGTTTATGATATTCCTCCTGTGGAACGCCATTTACTTTTCGTTTGTGCTTTTCGAAGAATCGCAGCGCAAACAATTGAATTTCGCTCTATTGTCGAAGTCTCAAGTGGAACTGGAACTACAAATTTTACGTTCTCAGCTCAATCCACATTTTTTGTTCAACGCATTGAACGCCATTCGTGCTTTAATTGATTTGGATCCAGAGAACGCTCGAAAATCAATTACTCTTTTGTCCAGTCTATTGCGAAACACTTTAAAAATCAACACCGAAAAAACGATTACACTCCATCAAGAATTGGAAATTGTGAACGCTTATTTGGAACTTGAAAAAATGCGTTTTGAGGAGCGTTTGGAATATGAAATTAGAACGAACAATACGAACGAAAGCACAGAAATCCCCTCTCTTTTACTACAAACCTTGGTTGAAAATGCCATTAAACATGGAATATCGAAAAGTGTAAAAGGTGGAAAAGTAATCGTTGAAGTTCAACAAAATGATTCTGAATTACAGGTAAATGTGGTAAATGATGGACAACTTTCCAATCAAACCGACCTTGGCATTGGGCTTTCCAACCTCAAAAAACGTCTTGCACTTCAGTATGGATCAAACTTTGATTTTCAACTTACAAATGAAGGTGAAAAAGTCAATGCGAGTGTTCGTATTGTCAACAAGAATTAAAGATTCTAATTCTTTTTTAGTGAAAATTGAAAATGATGGCTACTGCTTACGAGACGTTCATAAAATGTAAGTTTTCGATTCAATACATGAGTTTTATTTTTTTTAGATGCCGTATAACGACTGTTTTTTAGAAGTCAGGAGCATTTGTATTACTTTTACCTACGTTAAATAAAACCCTATTAACATTTTTAATGACCATGGATGAATCTTTGAAGGAATACTTTACCCTCGCTCTTTCAGTAGATTGTGTAGTTTTCGGGTTTGACGATGAGGGACTTAAAGTTTTGTTAATTGAGCGAAGTGCTGATCCGTTTAATGGATTTTGGGCTTTACCAGGTGACCTCGTACATCCTAAAAAGGATTTAAAAGAATCCGTCAATGAAGTTTTGTTTAATCTTACTGGTATTTCAAATTTGTACTTTGAACAAGTGGAAACTTTTGGTGAAATTGATCGCCATCCTTTTGGTCGGGTTATTACATCCAGTTACTATACTTTAGTGAAAATTAGTGATTATAAATTGAATCCTTCGTCATTCGCACGTGAGGCGAGGTGGTTTTTATTGAGGGATGTGGGGCAATTGGCTTTTGATCACAACGCCATTTTATCCTCTTGCCTTAATCGATTAACTCGTTCCGTCCGGGTAAATCCAATCGGTTTTGAATTGTTACCGAAAATGTTTACTCTTTCAGAGTTGCAATCCTTATACGAAGATATACTTGGTGAACCATTAGATACCCGGAATTTCCGTAAGAAGGTGGCGAAAATGAATATTTTGATTGATACGAAAAAAACGCAAAAGTCGGTATCTCATCGACCGGCAAAACTTTTCTCTTTTGATATGAAAAAGTACTACGAGCTAAAAGAGACAGGATTCAATTTCGAACTTTAAGTTTAATTTTCAATTTTCCTTACCTGCTTCTATAATTCTCTTAATAATCGAACCGAGGTTAATAATTCTTTAGCAATACTTTCTCTCGAAAAAGTCGCAATTTCCAATTTATTGAATGGAGTAGTGCTATTTAAACTTCCCTCAAATGCTTTAATTTCTTTTTGAAAAAAATTGTAAATCTTCTCTTTTTCAGTCCTATCAGCATTTAAGCCTGCTTTACATTTTTCAATTATTAAAGCGGTATTGGAACTTTTATCTCCCAAATTTAAAATGGGTTTAAACGCCGCTAAATACTCGTAAACTTTACCCGGAATAATTAGTTTTTCAGATTTGACTTTAGGGCTTACAAGTAACAATAAATTCGCACTGCGCAAATATTGAATCGCTTGCAAATGCGGAACATAAGCTACAAAATTGATGGTATTTTCCAATTTGTATTTCTCGGCCAAAGCGTGAATACTGTCATCTGCAAGTCCAACAAAATCTACCTTGAATTCAAATCCGTCTGACTTTAATTTTTGCCAAACCTGGAAAAGAACCTCGGCCTCGTACTGTGCATCAATTGTACCCACATAAGCCATTCTGAATACTTTGTTTTCTGCCGATAAATCCGAAAAATCAATGTCACTATCATACCCCATTGGAGCGAGCATAACTTTTTCTGATGAAATTCCTGATTTTTCTACTAAGCAATTTTTTAATAATTCTCCAACGGTTAAAATCAAATCTGCGCGCTGCAAAATGTCTTTCTCCATGCGTAGATCAACTTTTTTCGCAAGGGCAGTTTTGTACAATTTATCGTAATACCATATATCCGTCCAAGCGTCGTGAAAGTCAGCTATCCATTTGATTTTCGGAAAAGTTTGTTTTAGATTCTTTCCAATGAAATGAGTGGAATGTGGTGGGCCTGCTGTGATTACAGTGCATTTTTCGGCGGGCTGCAAATAGGTTTGAGCTATAATCTCAGCTCCTTTCAACCAATTTTTTCTTGGGTCAGGAAAATAAAAGTTGCCACGAACAAAACGGGCTAAACGTTTCAATATTCCTTCATTCTCATTGATAAATCCGGGAGACGGCGCTTTTCCTTTACCCACTAATTTCTTATAAATAGCTAATCCGTCTTTGTGTTTTACGTGCCGAACTTCAACTTTTGGATGAACGACTTGAATTAAGGTTTGGTCTATAAAAGGAAAGGTCGCTGTTTCAGGGTCGGGTGCAATTACAACCACTTTCCAATCACTGTTTTCCGCTATAAAATTGGCAAAAGACAACCAACGTTGCACTGCTGCTCCTCCACTTGGTGGCCAATAATAAGTGAAAATCAGCAGTGTTTTCAATTCAACTTAATTCAAGTTTAATTCTGTCAATGCAGCATTAATCGCATCTTTTAAGCCTTGTGGATTTTTTCCTCCAGCGGTTGCGAAGAAAGCTTGTCCACCTCCACCACCTTGAATCTTAGATGAAACGGCCTTGATTACCGCATTTGCCTGCCAACCTTTCTCCGAAACCAAAGCCTCATCAATCATAATGGCGATTCCACATTTGTCCGCTTGCTTGTGACCAATAACGCCAACAAAACGATCGTATTCGCCTTTCAACATGAACAAAATATCTTTCACTTGCGCCGCATCTGAATCCAGTTCGGCGTGTAATAAATGCCCGAAATCCTTTTTTTCAACTGCATTTTTCAGTTCCTTTTTGATGCTCAAAGCTTTATCTTTTTGCAATGCTTCAATCTCTTTTTGTAAAGTCAATTGTTTTTGCAATAAGTCTTCAATTGTTTTTTGAAGGTCTTTTGGGTGTTTGAAAATCGCACTGATATGTTCAAATTGGGTTGCTCGTTCACGGAAATATTGTTCTGCTACAGGTCCGCTAATTGCTTCAATTCGTCTAACGCCAGCAGCAACGGCACTTTCAGAAATTATCTTGAACATTCCGATTTTTCCTGTCGAAGGGACGTGCGTACCTCCGCACAATTCGATGGATTCTCCAAATTGAATCACACGAACGGAATCACCGTATTTCTCACCAAATAAAGCCATTGCACCTTTTTCTTTTGCAACCTCAATTGGCGTGTCGCGCATTTCATTGAGTGGTTCATTTTTTTCAATTTCAGTGAGTACCAAAGCCTCAATTTGTTGCATTTCCTCGTCTGTAACTTTGGCAAAATGAGAGAAATCAAAACGCAAATAATCAGGATTTACCAAAGAACCTTTTTGTTCAACGTGCGTCCCCAAAACTGTCCTCAAGGCATGATGCAATAAATGGGTAGCACTGTGATTTTTTGCAGTTGCTTCACGTTTTCTACTGTTTACTTCAGCAAAGAATTGTGCATCAATTTGTTGAGGTAATTTTTTGGAAAGATGAACGATTAGGTTGTTCTCTTTTTTGGTGTCAAAAATCTCAATTTGTTCGTTTTCGTTAATTAAAATTCCTTTGTCCCCAACTTGTCCTCCACCTTCCGCATAAAATGGTGTTTGATTTAAAACCAACTGATAAAAAGTGTTTTGCTTTTGGGTTACTTTTCGGTATTTGACAATTTCGACAGGTGCTTCTGTTTGGTCGTAACCAACAAAGTAAGTAGAAACATCCTCTCTAACCTGCATCCAGTCATCGGTTTCAATGGCTGTAGCCGCACGCGATCTGTCTTTTTGTTTGTTCAGTTCTGTTTGAAATCCAGCCTCGTCGATTTCTAGTTTGTTTTCACGTGCCATCAAGGCTGTAAGGTCAACAGGAAATCCGTAAGTGTCGTATAATTCAAAAACTGCTTGTCCGGAAACGCAATTGATATTTTGGGATTTTAATTGTTGGACGATGGCATCCATGCGCTTGATTCCTTGTTCTAAAGTGCGGAAAAAACTATTTTCTTCTTCTCGTATAACTTTGGAAATCAATTCTTTTTGGTGAATTAACTCGGAATATGGATTACCCATTAAATCACACAAAACCAAGGATAAATCACTTAAGAAAGAATCCTTTAGTCCCAAAGTTTGGTAGCCATAACGTACTGCACGTCGCAAAATTCTCCGAATCACATAACCCGCGCCGTTATTGGATGGCAACTGTCCATCTGCTATGGAAAAAGCAATTGTTCTCACGTGATCGGCGATAACTCGAAGTGCGATGTCGGTTTCTTCCGATTTTCCGTATGGAATTCCAGCTACTTTAACGGTATGTTGAATAAGTGTTTGAAATAAATCGGTGTCGTAGTTACTTTTCTTTCCTTGGAGTGCCATTGCTAGACGTTCGAGTCCCATACCTGTATCTACATGAGTTGCAGGAAGCGGTTCCAAACTTCCGTCAGCCTTGCGATTGAACTGCATAAAAACGTTGTTCCAAATTTCAATCACTTGTGGGTGATCGTTGTTGACAAGTGTAAGTCCATCAATTTTTTCACGGTCAGCGTCATCGCGCAAGTCAACATGAATTTCAGTACACGGTCCACAAGGTCCTGTATCGCCCATTTCCCAAAAGTTGTCTTTTTTCGAGGCAAGAATGATTCTTTTTGGGTCAATAAATTGTTTCCAGATTTCTATACTTTCATCGTCTTTTGGAACATTATCTTTCGCATCACCTTCAAAAACAGTTACATAAAGTCGATCTACTGGGATCTTATAAACTTCTGTTAACAGTTCCCAAGCCCAAGAAATTGCTTCCTTTTTGAAGTAATCGCCAAAAGACCAATTTCCCAACATTTCAAACATGGTATGATGGTAGGTATCAACCCCAACTTCCTCTAAATCATTATGTTTTCCAGAAACTCTAAGGCATTTTTGCGAGTTGGCGATTCGCTTCGTTGTTGGTGTTTGATATCCTAAAAAATAATCTTTGAATTGGTTCATTCCCGCGTTGGTAAACATCAAAGTCGGGTCGTTTTTTACAACCATTGGTGCGGAAGGAACAATTTGGTGAGCTTTTGAAGCGAAAAAATCGAAAAATTGCTGGCGAATTTCAGAAACAGTCATTAGAAAATTAATTTGGCGCAAAAATAGGATATTGCGCAAACAGAAACCAATGAAATAAAGAAAGGTTATCATTTAATGTCATCATCTTAAATGGTTAAACTTGCAAATTGAATTTTTCATTAATGATAAAGCCCGAAGAGTACAAACTATTTATTCGTTCCAAAGCCAACGAATTGGGTTTTTTCCATTGTGGTTTTTCCAAAGCGACTGAACTTAAAGACGAGGCAACTCAACTTGAAAAATGGTTGAAGTTAGATTACCAGGGAAAAATGTCTTACATGGAAAATCATTTCGACAAACGCATTGACCCACGTAAATTAGTGGACGGTGCGCAAACAGTTGTTTCCCTTTTATTGAATTATTTCCCAGAAAAAAGACAAACTAATCCACACGCTCCAAAAATCTCGAAATACGCTTATGGTGAAGATTATCATAACGTTATTAAAGACAAGTTAAAAGCGTTGATGAAGGCTATTCAAGAGGAAATAGGTGAAGTTGGCGGACGAGTTTTTGTCGATTCAGCGCCTGTTATGGACAAAGTTTGGGCGAAAAAAGCTGGGCTTGGATGGGTTGGAAAGCACACGAATCTAGTTCACCCCAAACATGGTTCGTTTTTCTTTATCGCTGAATTAATCATTGATTTGGAAATCGAACCCGACGGACCGATGAAAGATTTTTGTGGTACTTGCACACGTTGTATTGATGCTTGTCCGACGGAGGCGATTGTTGCACCTTATCAGCTAGATGCAAAGAAATGTATTAGCTATTTGACCATTGAACTAAAGGACGAAATTCTTCCCAAAGAATTCAGCGGAAAAATGGACAATTGGATGTTTGGTTGTGATGTTTGCCAAGATGTTTGCCCCTGGAATCGTTTTTCAAGTTTTCACAATGAACCACGTTTTGAGCCAACAGAAAGTTTGTTAAAGTTCACTGAAGAAGACTGGAATGAACTTGAAGAAGAAGGGTTTCAAGAAATTTTCAGAAAAAGTGCTGTTAAACGAACAAAATTTTCTGGACTAAAAAGGAATTTAAACTTCTTAAAAAAAGATTAAAGCGATTCAATTAATTGAAAGAAAAATTCTTTTTTTGCAGGAGAAAGCGGCACAGACGAACCATCTTTCATAATGATAAATCCACCGTCGTGTTTATCGTATCGTTCAACGTAATTTAAGTTAATCAAATGCGATTGTTGAGCACGGAAAAAGGTCAAACCTTGCAATAAAGTATCGTAATCTTTCAAAGTTTTGGAAACGAGGATTTTCTTTCCTGTTGAAAGGTAGAAAAAGGTATAATTCTTGTCTGCCTCACAACGAATAATGTCTTCAATATCAACAATATGAATGCTTTCTTGGGTTTTTAGAACCAATTTTCTTTTCGCATTTGGATTGATATTGTGTTGAAGTGCCAAAAGTTGATTTTCATCAATTTTTTTAGAAATTGTTTGTAAGGCATTTGAAATTGAATATTTAAGTTCTTCAACGTCAATAGGTTTAAGGATATAATCAAGCGCACTAAATTTAATTGCTTGAATCGCGTATTCTTGAAAAGCCGTAATAAAAATAACTTCGAAGTTTTTGTCTTTGGTTTGATTCAAAACATCAAAACCGTTGCCATCGGGCATTTGAATATCCAAAATTACAAGGTCTGGTTGTAGATTATTAATTGCCTCAATTCCAGTTTTTACACTTTCACCGTCGGTGTAAACCTGTACTGCAAATCCAAAGGAATCAATCATTTTTTTAATCAATTCTCTTGTTGGTTTTTCGTCGTCGATAACAAGTACTTTTTTCATAATTCGGAATTTAGTTGTTGGTTAAAAGTTAGATGGTTTCAATATGCAGAGGCAATAAAATTTGCACCAATGTACCGGTTTCAGCTTGTTTATCCAAATCATCAATCAAAATTTTTCCGGTTTTGTTGTATTTCTTGTTCAGAATATGGATTCGATCCGTAGTTATATCAATAGCCATACTCTTGTGATTTTTAATTTTTTTGGTTTGTTTGGATTGTTTCCTTCCAACACCATTATCCTTAATCTCAATAGAAAGCATTCCATCTACTTCGCTGAAAACAATATCAATTTTTCCGTTTTCTTGCTGATGAAGTTGTCCGTGTTCAATCGCATTTTCAACAAAAGGTTGAGTGATCATCGGAGGAACCATAACGTGTTTATGAATTAAATTTTCTTCAATCGATATCGAGTAATTAAAACGATTTTCAAAGCGCATTTTTTGAGTCAAAAGGTATTTTTCAAGTATTTCGTTTTCCAATTCAAGCGTGATAAATTCCTTTGGTGAATTTTCAAGAATTAGTCGAATAAGTTTGGAGAAATTCACCAGAAATTTTGATGTTTTTGCCGGTTCATCGGTATAAATGGAACTTTGAATGACCGACATTGCGTTAAAAATAAAATGAGGATTCATTTGAGTTCTTAATAGCGACTGAGATAACTCCATTTCGCGTTGTTGCTGAATCAGTCGTTGTTGACGCAAACGAGCAATCAAAATCGCGAACGCCAAGATCATCAATACTACAAGAATTGCAACGATAAAAAGTTGTCTATCACGTTTAAGCTTGAAAACTTCCTTTTCCCTTTCTTGTTGGGCTATGGATTCATTTTGAGCTTGGATTATTTTTTCGCGTTCTTCTCGAAGATTGTTTTCTGTCTGTTTTTCAATGGATGAAGCACTGTTTAATATGGAATTATTTTTCTCATTTTCAAGATACAACAAAAGATACTTGTAAGCTAATTTATTATCACCTTTCAGTTCATAATACTTCGATAACCACCAATCGTTTTCCATTAATAGCACTGAATTAGGTCTATATTTTTCCTGATAATTTGCTACTTTTTGAAAAATGGTAAATGCTTGTTCGTATTTTCCCAGTTTAAAGTAAGTTTTACCAATAGTTAAGTCAAGCGTGCTTTTCAATAGCAGGCTGTTTTCTTTTTTAAGTAATTCCTGAGATTGTAATAACTTGTCCAATTTTGATTCGTAATCACTATTTTTTTCGTCCAGTTCAGCTATTGTCAAGAGGGTTCGGATGAGATTCTTGGAATCATTTCGAGATTTGAAGAAAAAATAGGCGTCAACCAAATTAGTGCGAGCTAAATTTAGATTACCGTTGTTGACATCATACAAACTTTTGACAACTTTAAGTTCATTGTTTATGTAACGGTCGTTTAGTTTCTCGGCAAAAACTTCACATTTTTTTAGATAGGAAAAACCCGTTTGATAATTGTTGAAATTGGCTGAAAGCTTAGCGATTTCCAGGTTTGATTTGAATTGAAAATAAATAGAAGATTGTTCCTTGGCGAATTGTGAAAGTTGTAGAAGTTTATTTATGGCTTCGTCGTAATTTTCAAATTCCACTTGAATTAACGCGAAAAAGTATAATCCTTTTAACGTTGTATTTTTTGAGTCCGAACGACGACCAAATTGAATCGATTGGTTCGCGAAAAAATAAGCAGAGTCACGCTCATTTTTAAACATTTTGAGTTCAGACTTTAATATTGACCATTCAGACAAACGTCGATTTTTACTTTTTCCTTGGATTTTCTTTAGTTGGGAATTGATTGTTCTTTCAGCAGCTGCCAGGTTATTTTTAAGAAAAAAATCCATAGTCAGAATTTTGTCCTTACGCTCTTCCCAAAGGGTATTCTGAAAATTTACTGCGATTAATTTTTCAGCGAGTTGTAAAAATTTGTCATACTGATTCAAATCAAAAGCCAACTCCGCAAGGATTACATTTGCCTTCAGTTTTACATCACTTTCCGATGGTTTATCCAACCATTTTTTAAAGACTTGAGATAACTGAACTTGCTTTTCAAATTGACCATATTTGTAGGTTTGAAATAGTTCATCGAAAGCCTCTAATTGTTTTACCTCCGTTCTTTCAGCTTCAACTGTTGGTGGTAATTTCAAACCCTGCGCATTTTGTGCAGATAATCGCGTGACAATGAAAAGGAAAATTAAGAATAGTTTAAGCCTCATTGACAACGAAAATAGGCTTTTTTACGCTTATTGATTCGGGTCAATACCTTTCTTTTTACAAAAGTTCAAATAGGTTTCTTTGTCCTTTCCTTCTAGTAAAACACCATCCACATAAAGCGTTTCTTTGATTACTTTTCCATTTGCGTCATATCCGTAGGCCCAGCCGTGAACCAATCCATTTTTGTACCTAACCTTTCCGACAAGTTGCCCGTTCAAATTGTATTCTACCCACTCTCCAACCTTGTTTCCCAACTCAAATTTTCCTTGTTTTTTTAATTTTCCGTTGGAGAAAAATTCCTTGAAATCGCCGTGAAGTTGGTTGTCTTTGTAGTAGGAAATGGTTAAAACCTGAAGTTTTCCTGATTCGCGCTGAGTTTCAATAAAGAAAGTCTGTTTTCGACCATTCAGAAGGTCATTTTTGTACTCTTCCACTTCTGTGATTAATCCTTCCGCATCAAAGTGTGTCCAAACAGAATCCTTTTTTTGATTCCAAAATGCACCTTCAGACATCACTTCTTTATTCTTATGGTAGTAGGTAGCATACGAACGTAAACTATTGGGAATGTGTTCGATAATAGCACGAACCTCACCAGTTGGATGGAAATAATAAAACTCGCCAACGGGTTTATCATCAACGAATTGACCGCGGTATTGTGGTATTTTACTTTCTGGATAATACTTAACCCATGGACCTTGTTTTCTTCCATTTGCGTCCGTTTTGTTTTGTGCATTCAAGTTGAAAACACAAAAAACAAAGCAGAGAATCAGTATTGAATAAAGTTTGTTAGTTCCCATAAATTATTTAACACCATATCAGGTTCAACGCTTGTTTGTTCTTTCGATACAACTAAAGCAGTCTTCATGCCAAGATTTTTCCCAAACAGCATATCGGTATCTGTATCACCTACCATTATCGCTTTGGAAAAAGAAATTTCAGGAAATTGTTCTTTCGCCATGTAAGCCATTGCAGGATTTGGTTTTCGGTGAAAAGGTGGTTCATTTTTTATTTCTTTTGCTGCAAAAACGGCATCAATCCGTCCACCAAATTTTTCAATTTCCTGTTTCATATTTTGGTGAATTTCGCCCAATTCTTGTTCAGAAATCAATCCTTTCGCAATGCATTGTTGATTGGTAACAACAACAATTCTCCCGAAAACATTAGAAAAGGTTTTAAAAGCTTCCAACGCATTTTCGGTGAAATTAAAATCTTTCCAATCAAGAATATAACCACCAAAAATCCGCTCGTTAATCACTCCATCTCTATCCAGAAAAAGTGTCCAACTTGTGTCAATCTTAATTATTGGATTCATTTTTTAATTCACTTTCTACCAAATAATGATTTCGGGTGGAAGAATTTCTACCAATCAATTCAGCGATAAAACCAGCGAGGAAAAATTGAACCCCGATAATCATTGCTACGAGTCCAATGAAAAATTCTGAACGCTGTGCGATGTTTCTTCCGTTCGTATCGAAAAACAACTTATTGATTCCGAGATAAAAAGCCAAACCAAAACCGATTAAAAACATTAATGTGCCCAAAGCGCCAAAGAAATGCATCGGTTTTTTTCCGAATTTACCCATAAAGGCAACGGTCATCAAATCCAAAGGACCATTCAAAAAGCGATTGAGACCAAACTTGGTAACTCCGTATTTTCTGGCTTGATGTTGTACTACTTTTTCACCAATTTTTGAGAAACCAGCGTATTTCGCAAGAGGTGGAATGTAGCGGTGCATATCGCCATATATTTCAATGCTCTTTACAACGGCTAATTTGTAGGCCTTTAAGCCACAATTAAAATCGTGAAGGTGAATACCTGTAATTCGTCGTGCGGCCCAATTGTATAGTTTTGTTGGAATCGTTTTCGAAATTGGGTCATGACGCTTTTTTTTCCATCCGGAAACGACGTCAAAATCCTGTTCAACAATCATTTTGTACAATTCAGGAATTTCGTCTGGAGAATCTTGTAGGTCGGCATCCATTGTGATTACTACAGTCCCCGTTGCTGCTTCGAAGCCTTTTTGTAGGGCAGCAGATTTCCCGTAATTTCTTTGAAATTTAATACCAATGACATTTGAATCTTTGGCGTGCAATTCTTGAATCACTTTCCAAGATTTGTCTTTGGAGCCATCATCCACGAAAATCATTTCGCACGTTAGGTGATTTGCACCAACAACTCTATTTATCCAAGCGTGAAGCTCTGGTAAAGACTCATCTTCATTGTAAAGCGGAATGACTATTGAAATATCGGGCATAAGCATTTTGACGAAAGACAAAGGTAAAGGTTTCAAATGGAGAAGGAATCAGATTGATAAACCAAAAGATAAATGGTGTCGACAACTATGAAAAAGGTACGGATTTAGTGAAAAATAAAAAAGAAGACAACCTTAATTTACCAAAATATAACTTCTGCTCACTTTGTGATTTCGATGATGAAAGGTTCAAAAACTTGGCACAAATACAATTTTCCGTTGTACTCAATGGCTGTTGAAGCACCGTTGATTGTTCCGTTGGTATTCGAGTAAACGCAAGTTTTCTTACCTGTAGAAATGTCAATTTTGTAAATCACCGTCGGACTGGTTTGAGCAGCATTTTTAACATGTTTAATAAATGCGAAGTTTCTCAAATGGCAAGCAACGTAAAGATTGTTTCCTGACAAAAACAAATTATCTGCTCCTTTTACTTTACACAACTTGGTTCTTTTGGTTAATTGATTGCCATTTTTCTCAAAAGAATAGATGTGCGGACTTCGAGTGGCTGCTACAAAAAACTGTTTTTCGTTGGTTGAAAGTCCGTTTGTATAACAAAATTTTCTTGCAACTATGGATGCCTTTCCATTTTCAAAACATATCACATTTCCGTTCTTCAATCCCAAAATAGGTGAAAGGATTGAACCTCTTTTTTTGAACTCATTTCCCACAAAAATTCTACCTTCTTGGTCTCCACAAACATCATTTGGGGAAACTAAAATCGGATCTTTCCATTCCTTTTCGAACCAAAGTTCTTGTCCGTTCCAACGGTATTGAAGAATCGCTTGTTGTTTATTTGCGTCGTCGTGTGAAACGATTAAAATTCGCAAATCCCCATTTTTTAACCGAACCAAATCAATGCCATGTGGGTGAAAAACCAAATTTGCAGGTTCATTTATTCTTTTAATTTGAGAAGTATCGTACGTTTTTAAATCCACTTTGTAAATCCAACCGTTGGTCATTTTTACTCTTCTCGAATCACATGCCACCAATAAACAAGGATTAGAACTACTTAAAGTATCTAAAACCATGTCCTCAGGTCCTAAGCCAACATTGATTTTTTGGCTCTTCGAGTTATTCATTTGACCTTTTGGAATTACAGCACAAGCTGAAAAAAAGATAAGTAGAATTAAAATAAAAACTATTCTCACGACTTTTTTACAACTTTAAAATCAATCTTGTAATAAAATATCGGCAGGAAGCCCAATTGTGTTTTCTCTGCCCACGGTTGATAATTAGGATTCATCATGTCTTGCGGTCGAATAGCTGGGTTGTAAGCCAAACTTAAAAGGTTTCGCGTATTCAATATATTCACCAAGTCCAATCCAATTTCGTGGGTTACTTTATTGGCGTTCATCCTCCACGAAACTCCAGACCTGTCGGCTCCCGGACTGGCGGCGT
>CAZWSY010000007.1:39055-60845 GCA_964636775.1 uncultured Lishizhenia sp. | reverse complement strand
AAGTAATCCCTGAAAACCAAATCATTGAAAGCAGAATCCAAGAATATTATTTCCTTCGACGCATCTGTTGCCGCGATATCAACCAATCCATATCTGCGTCCTCCAGCTCTAGTTACCTTTAATCCAAGTCCAATGATATTTTTTTGACCAAGTTTAAATTCTTTTCCTGCGAGTAAGTTGGCTATGTACCTGCTGTTGTATGATGTATTTCTTAACACGCCATCACTTCCGCGGTATTTCGAGTCGTAAACAGTTGCAGAGAATAGAAAGAAGAAACTTTTGTCGAAATACTTTTGAACGGTTAATTCCAAACCATAATTGAAGCCCGTTCCTGTGTTTTCTAATGAATCTTGAAACAATCTTGAAAAGCCGCTTCCCACATTAATCATGGAAAAAGCAGATGGAGCAATTGTTACAGGAACATTATATAAGTATTGATAGTAGGCCTCAGTTCTGACACTAAATCCTTGACCGAAGAATTTTTCATAACCCAAACCAGAATGAGCGCTTCGAATGAAATCTAAATTCAAATTACTTGTCGGAGAAACGGGTTGATTAGGAAGAACGTTGTAAGCATAAGTGTACATTGGTTGCGTTTGACTATGTAGTCCGGCACCTGCGAAAACAGATTGATTCCCTTTCAATTTATATTTCCACCCCAAACGCGGTTCGGCCGGACTTACACTATTGGACAACGAAAAGTATTGAGCATGCAATCCTGCGGTGAAATCCATGTTGTCACTAATCCGCCATTTCCATTGAACAAAAGGTTGAACAATGAAAGCAAAATTGTTGTAATCCCAACGAACTACAAAATCATCGGGAACGTCCAGGTCATTGAGAACACTATCCAAGAAATTAAAGCGTAAAACATCAAAACTTAAACCTGCTTTAAGAAGGTGTTGTTTATTAATTTTATGATTTACAGCAGTATAACCTGAAATTTTGCCGATATTAAATTTGTAAGCCATCATTGGGTAGATGGAGTCAAAGAGAATAGTGTTGTTGGTAGTATCCACACGTCTTCCAGAAATATACTCATGTCGCGTTCGTTGATTTTCCAGGGATGCCGCTAAGGTTGCGGAGAGGTAAGTTTTTTCGTTAATCGTTTTTTTATAATTCCAACCAGTGGTGTACATGCTTGTTCCAAAATACTGATCTCGATCCCCTTCGCCATAAAATTCCTCCGAAAATTGAGTTTGTTCGGAAATCATTATGCTGATGTTACTTTTTCCGCCCATTCCAAAAAAGGATAGATTTCCTCCTTTTTTTAGTTGCCAGTTAAATTTGAAGGCGCCATCACCATAAACCGGTACTGCGTCAGTTCCAATTTTAATTCCAAGCGTTTGAAAAAGGGAAAGCGTAGAATAGCGACCCATTACCAAAAAACTTGATTTTCCGTTTTTGCTCATAGGTCCTTCAGCAAGGAACTCTGTACCTAAAAATCCAAATTGACCAGTAAATTCATGTTGTCTGTTATTTCCATTTCGCAGTTTCAAATCAAAAACACCAGAAGAACTATTGCCGTATTCAGCAGGAAAAGCACTCATGAAAAAGTCAGAATTTCCAAGTATTTTATTGTTTAATATGGAAACGGGTCCACCTGAACTTCCCGCAATGGCGAAATGGTTAGGGTTGGGAATATCAATGCCTTCAACCCGATAAATTACACCCAAAGGAGAATTTCCTCTAACAATGATGTCGTTTCGTGAATCATCGGCACCATTTACACCCGCAAAATTGGAAGCCATACGCGCAGGATCCATTCTTGAACCGGGGTAGCGATTCGTTTCTTCCACTGAAAATTGTTGCGCGGAGATTACAGCCATTTCATTAATTACTTCCCCTTTTTTGCGAGCAGTAACTGTTACCTCTTCTTTAGTGGTAATCATTTCTGCGAGAGGTATTACAAGAATTGTTTCGCGTCCTGAATTCACCTCAATCGTTAAGGTTTTGCTTTCGTAGAGAGACATCGAAGCAACCAATTGATACTTTCCAACGGGAATTTTTTTGAATTCAAATTCACCATCAAAATTGGAAACCACCTTTGGATTGTCAGTAGTTCCAAGTTTCAATTCCAACTTTGCACCAACTAGCGGGAAATTTGTTTCACTGTCAACAATTTTTCCTCGTACAGTTTGAGATGGAAGTTGGGAGAAGATAGTGTAGGTTAAAAGGCTGAAAATGAAGGTAAATAAATTGTTTTTTAGCATTTTTTAGCATTTTTGACGAGGCGAATGTAAATGAAATATCGGGAGAAATATTGTTTAGTAAATCAAAATTCCGATACATTTGTTTCCAATCATGTAACCGATAAACTTTTGCACGGTTTTTGAAAACAACAAAAAGTATAAAAATTAAACGATGAAATTATTATTCTCCTCATTGCTTTTCGTAGCATTCACAACTTTGAGTTTTGCTCAAACACAAGAAATTAAGTGGTTAACAAGTATGGATGAAGCCATCAAATTATCCCAAAAAGAAAAAAAACCAATCATGTTGTTTTTCACAGGAAGCGATTGGTGCGGTTGGTGCATTCGTTTGCAGAAAGAAGTTTTTTACAAGGACGAGTTTAAGGCTTGGGCGAATAAGAGTGTAATTGCTGTAGAAGTTGATTTTCCAAGAAACAAATTCCAAACTCAAGAATTGAAGCAACAAAACGCAACCCTTCAAGCGCAATTTGGTGTACAAGGTTACCCAACCGTTTGGTTTGTACGTCCAGAAAGCATGTCCGACGGAAAAATTAATTTGGTTCAATTGGGTAATTCAGGTTACCGTGCTGGTGGTCCAGAAAATTGGATTAAAGAAGTAACGCCTTTTTTTAGTAAGTAAGAATTGAAGAAATTTGTCTTTAAAGGTGATCAGTTTGGTCACCTTTTTTGTTTTATTAAATTCTTTCTTTTTTAGTAATATCTTTTGACTTAAATAACTTTGTCACTTTCTCGTTCTTACATTATGCGTTTTTTTCTTCAAATTTTCAGTGTATTTCAGGTATTAATTTTTGCTATTACATTTTCCAGTTGTGGTAAAAAGAATTTTCTTTCGAAGGGGAATTTGAAGTTTTCCGTGGATACTTTGGTTTTTGACACCGTATTCACTACTATTGGCTCGACAACGAATTCTTTCAAGCTTTACAATCCCGAAAATCGCACAGTTGTTATTGAAGAAGTGGAATTGATGGGTGGAACCTCGTCGCCTTTTAGAATGAATTTGGATGGGTTAATTGGTCGGCAATTCAACGATATTGAGGTGGAAGGAAAAGATAGTTTATTTGTTTTTGTTGAGGTTACTCTACAAGTAAATAATTCCACAAATCCACTTATTGTGGAGGATAGTATTCGCTTTCGTACCAACGGAAAAGACCAATACGTAAAACTTGCGGTTTGGGGACAAGATGCCTATTTTCACTACAAAGATTTGAACGAAGGGGTGTGGCCAAACGACAAACCGCATGTAATTTATGGTTATGCCGCTATTGACTCCGCTAAGAGTTTGACCATCCAGGCGGGAACCCAAGTTCACTTGCATAAAAACGCTATTTTTTACGTCTATAAATCCACTTTGAATGTAGAAGGAGCTCAAGGAAATGAAGTGGTATTTCAAGGAGATCGCTTGGAAATGATGTACGATGATGTTCCCGGACAGTATTATGGGATTTACTTTCAAGAAGCTCGACCTTCCAAAATTGATTACGCTATTTTGAAGAATGGAACAAGCGGAGTTCATTTGTTTTCGAAGGCGCCAAATTTTACGGAACCAACACTAACCATAACCAACACTGTTATCCGAAATCAAGCACGTTATGGGATTTTTATTTATTCGGGTGCTTTTGTGAAGGCGGAAAATTGTATTGTATCGAATAACGGTACCCATAGTTTATTGGTACTTGAGGGCGGTGATTTTGACTTCAATCATTGCAATTTATTGGGTTATGGCGGAGCAACAGGCGCTGCAATTGGAATTCGAAATTACTTTACAACGGCAGAAAACATTACCAATGTTGGCTCGGTCAATACAGGTAAAATTTACAATAGCATTGTTTACGGAAATCAACAAACAGAACTTGTTATCGATACTATTCTTATGGCTGGAGTCATGATAAACTTTGACTTTAGAAATACACTTATTCGTTCTAAAGACACCTATACAGATGCTTTTTATCAGTCCATTTTTTGGAATCAAAATCCACAGTTTACAGATGTTTCAAAGTTTGATTTTACTTATCCTTTCGGCTCAATTTTGAATAATAATGGATTTGCAACGGCACTTCAAACGGATATTTTGGGTGCTTTTCGAAACAATCCACCTGACTTAGGTGCTATTGAAAAAAACTAGCATGAAAAAATTGAATTTCAACTTTCGCAATAACGAGAGACCAAAAAGAGGTTCTATTTTGATTTCAGACCCTCTTTTAAACGACCAATATTTTTCGAGGTCAGTGGTTTTGTTGTGTGAACACAATCAGGAAGGGAGTTTTGGCTTCGTTTTAAACAACTATTTGGAAATAGATTTACATCGTATTGACAACAATTTTCCCGACATTCAAGCAAGAATTAGCATCGGCGGACCTGTTCACCGTGAGAACTTATTTTTCATTCACAGTTTTGACGCCGGTATAATTCCAGAGTCGGTTCAAGTTGCAGAAGGAATTTTTTATGGTGGTGACTTCGATATTCTTGCAACTTTGCTCCGTGATTTTCCGGAGACGAGAAATAAAGCGCGTTTTTTTGTGGGGTATTCCGGTTGGTCAATAGGACAATTGAATGAAGAAATAGATGAAAAATCTTGGATAACTGTCAGCAATATCCCCAAGGATTTGGTTTTTGACACACAAAACGACAATCTTTGGAAAACCTGTCTTGAAATGCAAGGCGATTCGTTTAAACTATTCACCACTTTTCCAAGAAATCCACAAGATAATTAATTCAAACCTACTTCATTCTATCAAACCATCTACCTTTAGGGCATGAAGTTCAAAGACTATTCCATTCACTCGAGCATAAAAAACCAACTAGAGATTCTTGGTTTTAAGAAACCTACTGACATTCAATTTAAAGCAATCAAGCACATTTTAGATGGCGAAGATGTAATGGCTGTCGCACCCACAGGTACAGGAAAAACAGCGGCTTTTATTATTCCGATGTTGCACCGTTTGATTACCAAAAAACCGAAAACAAAAAATGGGGTTCGTTCATTGGTTTTGGTACCAACACGAGAACTTGCAGCCCAAATTACTGATGCGGCAAAAGCACTAGCCGCTCAAACTGCTTTGAAAATTGTTGGAATTTATGGTGGTGTAGAGCAAGACAAACAAATTGCTGATTTAAAAAAAGTTACGGATATTTTAATTGGTACTCCTGGACGAATTTTTGACCTTCAAGCGCAAGGATTTATTCATTTGGAAGATTTGGAAATATTGGTTTTGGATGAAGCCGATTTAATGTTGGATTTAGGGTTTAACAAGGATGTGAAAGATCTCGTAAAACGCATACCCAAAAACCGGCAAACTTTGTTTTTTACGGCAACGATATCCAAAAAAATCAAATCCTTAGCCTACGACATTGTTCGTGATGCCATACGAATTCAAATTTCACCTAAAAATCCAGTTTCTAAAAATGTAACTCACGCAGTTATGTTTTGTGAAATGGATGATAAACGTTTTTTCCTTGAAAACCTGATAAAAGAAAATGAGGAATTGAAGTTTATTGTTTTTGTTCGCACAAAAGTTCGGGCAGAAAGGGTTGTGGCTGCTATGCAAAGGGTTGACGTGAAATCAGAGGCGTTGCACGGTGGAAAAGAACAAACAGACCGTTTCTCCATTTTAGATCGCTTTCGTTCGGGTGAAAACAAGGTTTTAGTGACCACTGATGTTGCATGTAGAGGAATTGATATACCCAACATGGATTTCGTGGTCAATTATGACTTACCCGACAATCCTGAAAATTACGTACATCGCTGCGGTCGAACAGGTAGGGGAACCAATAAAGGGCAAGCGCTGTCATTCTGTGCGCCCGACGAAGAAAAGTTGTTAAACGACATTGAAGAATACACGGGTGAAGAGGTGAATCGTTACGAGTTAACACCTTCGGAATACCAACAAATACTTCAAGATTCTGATGATAACCACTTTGAAAATGGCGATTACAATTGGAAAAAACTGATGAAAGAATTTGACAATCCTGATGCTTGGGAGGATAAGTGAGGATAGTTTCAGAATAGTGGAAACTAGCCATTCGAAAGTATAAAATTCACGCTTTTTCAACCTTTCATAACCACCGCAACGGATTCTACATCACCGTTAATCGGAGGACAAATTTTTATGATTTCAACCTGGTATTCTGCAGGATGAGTGATTTCGTTGATCAGGCGATTTAGAATTCTCATTGCAACTTGTTCAATTAATTTGGAACGAATCGCCATTTCTTCTTTTACGATTTGATTCACTTGAACATAATCAACTGTTTTCGAAAGATTGTCCTCAATAGCTGCATCCAGAAAATTGGTGGTAATTTCAACATTAACGATGTAATTTCCTCCAATTTTCGCTTCCTCCTCTAAACAACCATGAAACGCGTAAAGCTTTATGCCCGAAACTTTTATTTTATGCTTCATTCAAAATTTCTTGAATTTTAGTTAATCCTTCAGATAATCTGGCTAATACTTCTTTTTTTCCAAGAAATGCTGCAATTTCAAACATACCTGGTCCAGCACCCACACCAGTTAAACACAATCTAAACGGAAGTAAAACGGCTCCAATTCCAAGATTTTTTTCAGCCAAGTAAGCTTTGAATGAACTTTCAATATTTGACGCATCAAATTCTTCAATTTCCGAAACAATTCCCTGCCATTCAATGATATATGCAGTCGTTTCAGCTTTCCATTTTTTACGGATAGTATCTTTATCATAAAATTCTGGTCTGTTCAACAAATACGCGCCGTCCACCAACATATCTTGGACAAATGTTGCACGTTCTTTCATCATGATGGCAACCGATGTTAGTTGTTCTAAACTATAAGTTCCTTCTGTGATTTTGAATAATTCTTGAGCCAAATCTTCATTTGCTTGTGCACGTAAATATTGTTGTTGGAACCATTTTGTCTTATCTGGATCGAATTTTGCCCCAGCTTTTGAAACCCTTTCTAAAGAAAACGATTCTGCTAATTCTTCCAGTGAAAAAATCTCTTGTGTTGTACCCGGATTCCAACCTAAAAATGCTAACATATTGATAAATGCTCCAGGATAATATCCTTTTTCACGGTAACCTGAGTAGAGTTCTCCTTCGGAAGTCGTCCAATTTGTTGGAAATACTGGAAATCCAAGTCGGTCGCCATCTCGTTTTGAAAGTTTACCGTTTCCATCAGGACGAAGCAATAAAGGTAAATGAGCAAACTCCGGACATTCCCAGCCAAATGCTTCATACAACATGAAATGGAGCGGGGCAGAGGGCAACCATTCTTCACCTCGAATCACATGACTGATTTGCATGGTGTGGTCATCCACAATATTTGCAAGGTGATAAGTAGGCATTCCATCACTTTTAAATAAAACTTTATCGTCCAAATTGTTGGTGTTTACTACCACCCAACCACGAATCAAATCATGAAAACGTATGTCGCGATTTCGTGGCATTTTCATTCGTATAACATAAGGTGCACCGTCAGCTAATAATTTTTCTACCTCAGATTGTGGCAAGGTCAAACTATTACGCATGGAAGTTCTTGTAACACTATTGTATTGCCAGTTTGGCATTCCCATTTGTTTGGCTTGTTCTCGCATATTGTCTAATTCCTCAGCCGTATCAAAGGCATAGTAAGCTTTATCCTCTTTCACCAATTGCTCCGCGTATGGACGATACATTTCTTTTCTTTCTGACTGTACATAAGGTCCGAAATCACCACCAATACCAGGTCCCTCGGTTGGCATAATTCCACACCATTTTAAAGCGTCGAGAATATATTCTTGAGCGCCTGGAACAAAACGAGTTTGGTCAGTGTCCTCAATTCTGATGATAAAAGTTCCGTTATTTTTTTTTGCAAAAAGGTAGTTGTAAAGTGCGGTTCTAACTCCACCAATGTGAAGTGGTCCTGTTGGAGAAGGCGCAAATCTTACGCGAATTGGTTTTGTGCTCATGAAGAAATTTTGCGCAAAGATACATTCTCCATTAAGAACAGCACTAAAGGTGAAAAATTGAATACATTCAATGTCTTTGGTTTCGCTATCTTATGAACTCATAAGTGAACACCAAAGAACAAACTAAATTCGTTGCTTTATTATAATTGTTTTATGTTTACTTGTGCAAAATGAGCAAAGAGACCATTTAAAAAGACAAAATTCCTTTTACAGGACATTATGAGCTTTGCTTTTTCTTCTCTTTCCCTTCAAGTCGGTAGGAATATTGAACCATAATTGTTCGAGGTGGTTCGATTTTCAAAGGTCTTAAAGAATAAGTGCGGTTTAAAACGTTTGTTCCTATGACAGAAAGTTTGTGTGTCTCTTTGAAATTGTAGGAAAGTCTAAAGTCAAAAATCCAATTTCCATGACGCGTTCTGTAAAAGAAATCCATGTATCGAATATCTTGGAGCACATCAACATCTTTCGTCAAATTTTCAAAGTCTTCAATTATCGCATCCATGTTTACAATCTTTGAAAAGTACTTCGCACTTAACCCAAAGCTACATTTTTTGTCGTAAGTCCACTCAATATCGGCTTTCACATTGTGTAAAAATCGGTACTTCAAAATTCCATTCGAAGGGTCTAAAGAAGTGGTGTTGTAGCTGAAAACTCGATTCAAGGAATCAACCGCATAAACGTAGTCAGGTGTTAAAGTTTGTGGAACAATGTAGTTGTAACCAATCATGAAAACCGATTCCATTCGCTTCTTTTTTCCAAATTTCGATGCACCTGTAAATGATGCATCAATTCCTTTTACACGTGATTCTCCGGTGTTTAAAAACATAAATCCTGCGCTAGAACTCATGGTTTCGATGGCGGTTAATTCTTTCCAAATCCCAAACATATATTCAATGGTGTTTTGGTATTCTTGCCAAAATCCTGCGATGTCTAAATAACCCATTACACCACCCAATTTCAATCCTTGTTTGATTCCAATTTCGGCATTCCAACTGCTTTCAGGTTTTAAATTTGGATTTGGGAAAACCCCAAAATTTCCAACTCCTGTTTTGATAAAACGTTCGGTAATTGTCGGAAAACGATATCCTTGTCCATAAGAACCTCGTAAATAAGTTTCTTGGTATAATTTCAAACTTGCACCAGCTCTGAAAATTGGTTTAACTGCTGTAATGGAATCGTTTAAACGGAAATATTCCAAACGACCACCAGCAGACATATTAAGCGATTTGTTGTACTTACTTTCCAATTGCCCATACAAGGAAAGATTCGATAAACGATTATAAGGCGACCCTGAACCCACATAAATATTCGCATAAGAATTGGTGTGTGTTCCTGTAATCCCTCCAATAAAGTCTAAATTTTTTAGTTCAGGATAACTTTTTTGAAACATGTAATCACCGTAAAGTGTTGTTGCTCTATTCGATTGATTAGCAGTCATTTGGTTGTCTGCGTGAAGGATTCTCGTACGTAAGAAATGTTTGCCTTCTGTTGCTGTAAAAAGCTGGAAAAACGGGTCGAGGTTAAAAATAAATTGGTCTTGAAGAAAGATGGCTCCAGGGTAAGCACGAAACAAACCTGAGGAATCGTTCAGCCATGCAAGCGGCATACTCGAGTGCATTTTCATGAAATTTCCGTTGATACCGTAGTTTAACCCACGAATTTTTTTTGAACGATAACGAATATTAAAATTCAAACGTGCTCTTTTTGCGACAAGATCTCTTTCCGAAAAATTAGTAATTGTATCGGGAAATATTGTTGCAACAATGGAATCCGTAATGGGTGGACCGATATAACCGTGATCCATATTCAAATTTCCACCTACAACTACATCCAAATTCCCGAATTGTTGCGAATGCAAAAAGTTCATTCCATGAATGCCTGGGTAATTTTCCCACCACGTTGCATCGGCTTGATTTGGTCGAGAATAAGCACCTGAATATACATTGATTTTCGTGAGCGGTTTCGATTTTGGATAAGCAGTGCGAATATGCACCGAACCCGAAAGCGCTGAACTTCCTGATAAAACAGAAGCCGCACCTTTAATAACTTCAACTTGTGAAATGTTCTCAACAGGAATAAATCCCCATTCAGGCCGACCGGCATCACCAGAAAGCATCGGCATATCATCCACTATAACCGCAACTTTGGAACCTACGCCAAACGTAAACCCACTTCCACCGCGGATTTGAGGCTCACCGTCCAGGATATTCAAACCCGGTGTTTGATCGAGTGCGGTTTCAATGGAGCGCGTATTTTTATTTTCAATTAATTCGGGTTTGATTAATACCATTGAAACAGTTTGTTCCTCAATGGGTTTGTCAAATTTCCCAACTCTAACTTCGACCTGTTGAAGTTCAACTACAAAAGGAAATAATACAATATCCAAATTGGTGATTTGACCTTCAAAAACTTGAACCGTTAAAGTGTCTGTTCGCATTCCCGTGAATCGACAAATCAATCGAGCACTTCCAACAGGAACTTGCATACGGTACTTGCCCTTGTCGTCGGTTAATGCTCCAATTGTGATATCTTGTCGAAAAATGACCGCAGCACCTGGCAAAGTTGCTCCTTTATCGTCTCTAACAGTACCTTGAATTACGCCATTTTGAGCATAAATCTGAAAAGAACAAATAAGGGAAAAGAATAAAAATGCACGAATCAAGGTACTAATAATTTTTGCGTTGAACCATTCACATTCACTACATAAATCCCTGAAGGAAGAATGGATTTTGGATTCACTTTTTGTCCAGCGACATTGGTTACAGTGAAAGGAGCTTCTATTCCGTGAAGGTTAACGCCGTTTTCGTTGTAAGAAACCCACCATTTATTATTCAATTCTGCAATCGAAACGGAGTTGTAAATTAATTGAACATCATCGATAAGTACTTCGTCATTTCCACTTCCTCCACCAGGAGTTTCATTCGTTGAAAATGAAATTAGGATGTATTCAACTGTTTCCGCCGGACCGCTGTAAACGAAAGGCACGGATTTTCTTACCCAGGAACCAGCTGTTGAATTGTAGTTTAGCTCCGCACGAGCAACAGTATGTGGTTGTGAATTGGCATCAATCGGGTCGCGAAAAGCGTAATTGTCGTGCAAAATAGCATGTACACGAGCCTTTGAAGAACCGTTGACAGGTGTATATTTTACCCAAAAAACAAGGCTGTCAGGACGAGAAGTTAAGGCTTCTGAAAAATTTTCTTCACCAATTTTTGTTGAGTTGTAGTTGTTTGGACTGCTCGCTGTACTACTTCCCATGTTAATTCTTCCAACCGTCATGTTTCCATTGGCAACGACACCAAGCACACTTCTCGACCAAATTCTAGCACAATAACTACCGCTTGCACCCGATCGGATGGAAGTACTTCTCTCAACTTGTTTTGCTGAAAGATTGGCCAAGCTTCCTTCACCCGATTTGAAACTATTCCAATTTAATGGTTCCTCAGTGTCGTTTCCAACATTTTCCCATTCTTCAAAATTACTGTTACCGATTTGTTGTTGTGCAAAGAATGTTCCCGCTGAAAACAGCGATATTGAAAGTAAAATTTTCTTCATTTTTTTGGTTTTATAAGGCAAATGTATAAAAGTTGACAAGTTTTAATTTCTCCGAAAGCAAAGCATATCCCCAAATGAATGTTGAAATCGGAAAAGAACACTTTCATTATTTTTTAGGTTTTAGTACCTTGATTTACCACTTTGAATTTAACAGGCAAAAAAAAAGCACCCTTTCGAGTGCTTTCTATAAATTCATTTTTTGGCAAAAATTACTTCACAATTGTCATTTCTTCAACCAAGTGTTTTGCACCAGCAAATTTGTCAATTACAAAAAGTACATAGCGAATGTCAACATTAATTGTCTTTTGCAATTTAGGGTCAAAAATCACATCTCCAGCCATTGCTTCAATATTTCCGTCGAACGCTAAACCAATCAACTCGCCTTTTCCATTTAATACAGGCGATCCTGAATTTCCTCCAGTAATATCGTTGTTGGTCAAGAAATTAACTGGCATGTAACCTGCTTTGTCGGCGTAAATTCCGTAATCCTTGTTTTTGTGCAATTCAATCAAACGCGCTGGAACATCAAATTCCTCGTCGTTTGGTTTGTATTTATTAATTACTCCTTGTAAGGTGGTGTAGTTATTTATTGCCGCATCATTTCTTTTATCAGCAGGAAGCGCGCTTACTTTTCCGTAAGTCAAACGCAAAGTTGAATTTGCATCGGGATATTTCACTGGACTTAAACCAGATTTACGCATTCCATCCACTAACAAACGGAAAGATTTATTGAAATCGTCTTGTAATTTCACTAATTCGTCAGAACGAGATTGCAAATGTTTAATCATGTCATTCGACAATTTATACATCGGGTCATTTGTGATTAATTGCTCATTGGGCAACATTAAAAATGCTTCCAAACGTTCTTTCGAGGTGAAAATACTCATTGAGAAAAGAGCATCAACATACGCTTTAAAGTTGTTGTTGTTTTTCTTCGCAATTGCATCAATACTCGGAACTAAAGCGTAACCAGCTTTTGATGCATACAATTGTAATCCATCTGCGAGAATATCCCTTTCTGCCGGAATATGAATTTCTGCAAAAAACGCTTCGATTGCTGCTTTCAAATCTGGCAACATATCTGCGCGTTTTCCTTCGTCTGCTTTCGCATAAGCCTCCAATTGTGGAGCTAAAGAACGAGAGATGGCTGCAAATTCAGAACCCCTGAAAAGAATAGTTAAATAATTATCGTGTCTAGATTTTTCGTTGGTCGCCGCGTAGTATTTATTGATTTTTTCTACCACATTGCCATACTTATCTTTGTTCTCTTTTTTATTCGCCCAAACGTTGAATTTAGCTTCGTTAGCCGCTTTTGAACCGGCAGTGTTGAACTTAGTTAAAGCGTCAATCATTCCTTGACGATTCTTCCAATAATTGGCAATACGTGCATATTTTGAAGCATAAGCCAAACGAACAGCTGGGTCTTTATCCATGTATTTTTTCATAGCATCCATGGAAGATTTAGATGCCTCTACCCAAGCTGGATAAGCGAATTTCACATTTTGTTCAATTCCTCCCGCTGGCAACCAACGATTGGTGCGCCCTGGATAACCCAAAATCATTGCAAAATCTCCTTCTTTAACTCCTTTCAAGTTGACAGGTAAATGATGCTTTGGGGCAAGTGGAATATTGTTTTGCGAATATTCAGCTGGATTTCCGTTAGCGTCCCCGTAAACACGGAAAAGGGAAAAATCTCCAGTGTGTCGAGGCCACTCCCAGTTGTCGGTATCACCACCAAATTTTCCAATTGAATTCGGAGGAGTTCCCACCAAACGAACGTCTTTGTAATCTTGGTATACGAAATAATAGAATTCATTTCCTTGGAAAAAACTTCTAACGTTTACTACGTATTTACCACCTTCGCTATTTTCCTTTTCAATTAAAGCGATTTCTTCACGTATGATTTTTTCGCGCTCAGTTTCGGTCATTCCATCGTTAACCTTTGCAAGTATTCGCTTCGTACAATTATCCATTCGTACAAAAAAGCGAACGAATAAACTTTTTGGCTTTAGTTCCTCTTTTTTTGTTGCTGCCCAAAATCCATTTGTTAAGTAGTCTTTCTCAGGAGTTGACAATTCTGCAATGGCGTCATAACCACAGTGATGGTTAGTTAAAATGAGACCTTGTTTTGAAATTAATTCTGCTGTACAACCACCGTTAAATTGAACAATTGCATCTTTCAAACTAGAATTGTTGATGCTGTAAATTTCTTCCGAGGTCAGTTGCAAGCCCATTTTTTGCATGTCGCGGTGGTTAAGTCGTTCGATGAACATTAGGAACCACATTCCCTCGTCAGCCCGGACGAAGAAACCAACAAATAGCGCAATGGCTACGAGTGTACTTTTAAATCTTGTCATAATTTGTTAAAAAATTGGAGGTCTAAAGTACCTTTTTTCTTCAATTTACAAGTCTTTTGATTTGATGAGTGGTTGAAAAAATCTATAAAACCAGTTTAAAAAAACTTTTTATCACGATTGTAAAGTCAAAAGTTTCCTAAACTGACAAGATGAATCAACCTGTTTTCAGTTAACAGAAAAAGAAGAATCAACGCTCCAACAACATAGCGCGAAAAATAATTTCCGGTAACGAAAATGCTATTGTTCCCTTTGTAAAAATGGAAGAAAATGGGGGCAATTAGCAAAGGATAAAAGAGAAATTGCGCCCAATAAATCGTAAAGTGAACAGGTATATATTGACTTATTTCACCGTTATTTACCACAACTCTTGCTGGATGTTTGAAAATTCGGGTATGATGAATTTCAAATCGTGGGAAGTAGTTAAAAGCGTCAACATCAAAGTCGGCAAGAAATAATTTTTTTCCTCTAAGCGTTTCGATAAGCATGACTGTGTTTCCTCGCGAACTGTTGTACATTTCCTTAGAAATCCGAGTGGCTATTTCTTTTTCAATTTGACGTGGCAAGAATAAATCCAAAAGCAAACAAATCAAAATTATTCCTGAAACTGAGGCAACAATTCTCGATTGCCAAAGGAAAATACCGCTTCTTAACTTGTGAATGAGCTGGTTTAATTCTTGTTTTTCTTTTTCCTTTTTGCGAAGGTGGGCTCGAACAGCTTTTTCAAATTCTGCTGCTCGTTTTTCTTGTTCTGTTTGCGCTTTGGTTTTAACAGGTTGCTGTTGTAAGGTTTGAATAATTGCTTTTCCAGAAACAATCATGTCAAAGGCTGTCTTTATTTCAATGAATTTTTCTGCTGCACCTGGATTTTTATTACGGTCGGGATGAAATTCTTTCGCAAGTTGCTTGTAGCGCCTTCGAACGGTTTCCAAGTCGGCGTTTAGTGGCAAACCTAAACAATCATACCACTTGTTGCCAGTCATTGGGTTGGATGTTTTGAAGGGTTGCAGAACGGTTTATTTTACCCAAAAGTGTACGCTCGAATTTTGAAACGAAAGCTATCTTTTTTGGGATTTCATATTTGTTAATGTGTTCAAAATTAGTGCGATACATGTTTAAAGGCGTTTCTGTTTCTACAATAAGCACCAATTCTTCGCCTAATTCAGGATGAGGTAAGGCAGACACAAAAAAATCTTCATGAATGATTTTAGAAAGTTGTTGTTCTAATGTTTCAGGATGAACTTTTATTCCACCAGTATTAATCACAAAGTCCAATCTGCCTTTCCAAACAAATTGATTAGGAGAAATGATGTCCACTATATCGTTGGTTAACAATGGTTGTTCCAAAAGTTCAGGATAATCAATTTCCAATTGTTCTTTTTCATTTCGAGAAACAGCAACACCTTTAATAGTTGTAAAATAGTCCTCTGTAATTTCTCCTACTTTTCTTAGAGCGATATGGCTAATAGTTTCGGTCATACCGTAAGTTTGGTAAAGTGTGATCCTCTTGTTTTTTAACAGATTAAGCGTTGAGTAGGGGAGGGGTGCACCTCCAATTATAGTGTTCACTGGTAACTTTTTCCAAACCTTCTCTTTCATCAAAATTTTAGAAAGTTGGAGTGGAACAAGTGCTATGAAATCAATTTTTTCCTCGATTGCGTCAAGAGTTGAACTTGAAACATCCGACACAATTAACTTTAAATCTCCAACAATCGCCCGCACTAGCATCATTGCTCCTGCGATACTTTTCACCGATAAGCTCAAAACAGCAGTTTGCTGGGGTAGGATATTCAGGAATTGTAGTGTTTTTTTTGCGGAAATCTTCATTTTTTCCTTTTCCAACTGAATTAATTTTGGCTTCCCCGTAGAGCCTGAAGTTTGCATTTCTAGCCAAGAATTTTCATCGTACCACCGTTCCAAAAAGTGCATAACTTCTTGTTTGGTAGTGTGATCCTTCGTATGCCAGATGATATTCATTAGGGTTCAATGTCGAGGTTCAAGATGTTTTTTAAGGAATGAAGATTTGGATTTCTTTTGGCAAGCAAAGCGAATTTGTCTTTTCCCGTAATTGGACGTGAGGAGATTTCGGTATTGCCAACTTCTTCAATTGTCAATTCCACATTGACGGAATGGTTTTTTAGTTCTTTTCTGAGATAGTCAATCAATTGATTCAGATCGGGTTGAATCATGTCAACTATGACTTTGTTGTCTAAAACAAATTTAATGTGAAAATCCTCCTCTAAAATTGGCGGGCGTTTCATCATACATTGCTGGAAAGTAGTCAAGCCAGAAAGTCCAATTTTGTGAGCAAACATCTGCCATTTCACGTTTAATTGGTCTTTTGTGAACTCTTCTTTTGGTAAATTTCCGTCTGTAGGTTGTTCTTTCACACTGAATCTTTCTTTCAGTTCTTTAACGGTGACAAGGGGTTGAACAACAGTTTTAGTTGGTTGAGAAAGTGTACGTATTTCAGGTTGAATTGGTCTTTCAACAGGAACAGAAGGTTGATTTTCTTTCGGTGTTTGTTTGCCTGAATCTGCTTTTTTTCTAAGTGATTGTCCAGGAAAAGGGAGAATATTAATTCGGGATTTCAGTCCTTTTTTTTTTCTTGCTCTTGTTTTAACGAACACAACTGCATCAGCGAAACTTCAAGTAGTAAACGTTGATTTTGAGCGGTTTTAAATTCTACATCAGTTTGACTTAAAAGTGCAAGTGAACGTGTTATTCTTTGCAGATCAACAGCTTTGGATTGGTCGGCAAAACGTTGTTGAACGGTTTCGGGAACTTCCATCAGATTAATGGTTCTCGGATCCTTGCTTACCAATAGATTTCGATAATGTTCTGAAAGTCCGATTAAGAAATTGTGGGCATCAAACCCTTTTTCGTAAACGTCATTCAAAATCATTAATGCTGCCGCAATATCTTCTCTTTCAGCGCTTTCAACTATTTTGAAATAATATTCGTAATCGAGTATATTGAGGTTGTCAAGTACAGATTTGTAGGTGATTGTGTTGCCTGCGAAAGTTACAATCTGATCAAAAATGGAAAGGGCATCACGAAGAGCTCCATCTGCTTTCATTGCGATAAGATGTAAGGCTTCGGGGTCGGCAGAAATACCTTCTTTGGTTGCAATATTTGCCAAATGGTCTGCGATGTCTTTAACGCGTATTCTACTAAAATCAAAAATCTGACAACGTGAAAGAATTGTTGGGATGATTTTGTGTTTTTCAGTGGTTGCAAGGATAAAAATCGCGTGTCGAGGCGGTTCTTCTAATGTTTTAAGAAATGCGTTAAAAGCCGCAGTGGACAACATGTGAACCTCATCAATAATATAAACCTTGTGTGTACCAATTTGAGGCGGGATTCGTACTTGGTCAATCAAATTTCGGATATCGTCAACGGAATTGTTTGATGCAGCATCCAATTCATAAACATTGATTGCTGTCCCATTATTGAATGCTAAGCATGATTCACATTGGTCGCAAGCTTCAATTTCCGATGTAACTTGAAGACAATTGATAGTTTTAGCCAGAATACGTGCAGTTGTAGTTTTTCCAACACCTCTTGAACCACAAAACAAAAAGGCTTGTGCTAAATGGTCGTTTTTAATCGCATTTTTTAAAGTAACGGTGATAGATTTTTGACCAACAACAGTGTCGAATGTTTGTGGACGGTATTTTCTAGCTGAAACTATGAATTCACTCATAAAACAAAGTTAGTATTCTATTTTGGATTTTTAGTTCTTAATCATTCTTTTGACCAACTAAAAGCTTTTCAGCGACCATTTTACTCAACACATAAACATTGGCTTTGTTGACCGAAATCTCCATACTTCCATCGTAGTCTTCAATGTTATTTATTTGAATTTCAGATCCTAACCCTAAAGTTTTGCCATTTAGAAATTTCAAAAAAGCATCGCTAGTATCGCTTACGCCCAATAATTCCATTCGTTGTCCTATTGAACAAATAGATAGGGGTTTCATGGAGCGTTTAGTGATTTTCCCGTGAATGTCTGGAATTGGCGAACCGTGTGGGTCGTATTTTGGAAATCCTAACATTTCATCGATTCTGTCAAAGAAAAGTGGAGCTTCGAGGTGTTCAATTTGTTCGGCAACATCATGAACTTCATCCCAACCGAATCCCATTTTTTGAACAAGGAACATCTCGGTTAAACGGTGTTTTCTGATGATGAGAGCAGCAGTTGTTTTTCCTTTTTCAGTAATGGTTAAGGGTCGGTATTTTTCGTAATAAACATAGCCTAAATCAGCTAGTTTTTTGACCATGCTATTTACCGTTGGAACGCGAACTTGTAAGGCACTTGCAATTTCTGTGGTACTGATTTCGCTTTGATGTTGTGAAAGATGAAAAATCGCTTTTAGGTAGTTTTCAATGGTTTGACTTGCCATGTTGCAATAATAAGCAATTCATTTTTAATCCGAATAATTACAAATAAGATAAATATAATTTAGGATTTCAAAACACTTTAATTGTTACTAATCAGGTCTGAATTTGCAAAACGGGTTAAATCACCAAACATTGCTATCTATTTTGGCGAAAGTTCAAACTAAAAATTTAAAGAAATGAAAACGCACTAAATACTACCTCAATAATATCTCATCAATAAAAATCCAACTCGGTTGACCAGTGCTCTCATGCCAGCTTGGAAGTGTTCCTGCATTTTCGATTTTAAGACGAACGCTTTTGATTTTTGTGTTTTCGGGTAAATCTATCCACACTTCTTTTCGCTCTCGACCGGTGGAACGAATCACTTTTTTTCCAATGACTTGTTCACCAACGGATTGAAAATTTTGTCCGTCTTCTGAAATTTCAATTGTCCATTTGGAAGGATAGAAAATCCAAGCGGCTTGGTCTTGCAGTAAAGATAAACCAATTGATTTATAGCTTTTTGAATCGTTTAAGGTTAAAGTGGTATGTACATCTTTTTCCCAGAATCCTTGCCAATTTCCTGTTCTATAATCAGGGCCACCGCGCAATCCATCGACCAAAGCACTTTCTCCAGAAGCGGCGTATTGGTTGGAGTAGGGGGTGTGCAATTGCAAATCGATATTGGATTCTTTTTTCGCTAAAAATGCAGTCAAAATTGGACCATTTCCGATACTTCCATTTGTTGTTCTACGTTGCGCACGGAATTTTAACTCTGTATTTTTGTTAATGAAAAACGGTTTTTCGTAAGTTTCCCAGCTCGACAAGGAATCTAATTGATAGAAAATAAATTGAAGTTCATTGGTGTCAACTTTCAGTACATCCAAACCAACTTTCATTTTATCTTCAAAAACAGTATTCTCGTTGACAATAAAAGGAGCTGGTGTCCATTTTTCAGGCCATGAAACATTGAAAAACTGTGTATTAGTTTCAACATCATTTTGAACGTTTGGGGATGGAGACATTTCAAATTCTAATGTACCGCCTTGCGCTAAATCCGTGTGATTGAGAATATGACCTTGAATCGCTCCATTCCATTTTACACCCTCCACAAACTTATTTCTCGGACTATTTTTTGTTGCGCGAATTTGAATTGTTTTTCCGCTTTCAAGATAGATCGTGGCTGCTTCAAATAATGGTCTTCCAACTTCATATTCTGGTTTTCCGGGAGCCAAAGGGTAAAATCCAAGACTGTTCAAAACATACCAAGCGCTCATTTGTCCGCAATCTTCATTTCCAGCAAGCCCGTCAGGTTTGTTGGTGTAAAAATGGCGCATAATTGAATCCAAATAAATGTTTCTTTTGTGTGGCGAATTCGTATAATTGTAGAGGTAGGCAATGTGATGTGAAGGTTCATTTCCATGAGCATACTGTCCGATTAAACCCGTAATATCCGCTTGGTTTCTTCCAGTCATCGGACGTTTGTTTTCGAAGAGTGCGTCTAATTTTGCTTCCAAACTATCTTTTCCACCTAATAAATTCGCGAAATGCCTTGGATATTGAGGTACATAAAAGGAATATTGCCAGGAATTTGCTTCGGTGTAATTGAAATTCACTTCATAAGGGTCAAAAGGTGAAAACCAAGTACCATCTCTTCTTGCCCGCATAAACGTGGAGTTGGGGTCGAACACGTTCACGAAATTAAAGCTGCTTTTTTCAAATTCTTTGGTGGTGGAATCCAGTCCCATTGCTTTTGCCATTGCTGAAATACAAAAATCATCGTATGCGTATTCCAATGTTTTTGAAACTGCTTCTGGTTCTTCAGCTGCATTCACAAATCCTAATTTTCGGTAGCTCGGTTTTCCGTGTTTTTCATTTTTAGCTGTACTAACCATTGCCTTCAACGCCTTTGTTGCGTCAAAGTCTTGAATTCCTTTTAAATAGGCGTCAGCAATTACGGAAACGCTGTGGTAGCCAATCATACAATCGGTTTCTTCGGCGGCTAATTCCCATACGGGAAGATCTCCGGATTGCTCAAAATGTCGTAAAAAAGTATTGATGAAATCGTTGGTGCGTTTGTGGTCAATAAGTGCAAAAAGTGGATGCAAACCGCGATAAGTGTCCCATATCGAAAAGACAGAATATTGATTTTCATCTTTATTCAATTGATGGATTTTTCCGTCCAAACCTCTGTAACGACCGTCCACATCACTGAATAAATTCGGTGCAATCATCGTGTGATAAAGTGCGGTGTAAAAAGTTTTCATTAGTTCGGCATTCTCCGTTGAAACGACGATTTTACTTAGTTCTTTGTTCCAACTCTTAGTGGTTTCAGCGAATAATCTTTGCGTGTCCCAATGATTGAGTTCTTGTTTTAAATTTTCTTGAGCGCCTTGTTCATCGGTGAAGGAAATGCCAACCCTAACAATAATTTCTTTGGTGTTTTTAGGGAAGATGAGCAAAAGTTTGTGTTGCCCATTTTTAGTAATTTTTTTAGCTTTTTTAAAATTGACTGATGTTTCTACACAGAAATAGAAATGTTGATTTTTAGACCAAGCTGCGGAAATTCGTTTTCCCACCACTTGATTTTTGCCGTTTACTTTCCAATTAGCCTCCAAAACCTTGTCTCTGTGGTCTAAATCAATTAAAATGGAACGTTGACCTTTCCTCAAAAAACGATAAGTGTGAAAACCAGTTCTTTTACCAGCAACTAATTCTGCTTCAATTCCTTGTTCTGGAAATTTAACGCTATAAAAACCTGGGCTTGCTTTTTCGTTTTGGTGATTTAGAGGCAGGGCATAGCCTTTCGGTGAAAGATAAGCGGGTGTCCATTTGGGTTTCCCTAATTGAGGGACCAACAACAAATCGCAGTAATCTTCAATTCCAGTACCACTGAGATGCGTATGGCTAAAACCATAAATCACAGTGTCTTCGTAGTGATAGCCCGAACAACCTTCCCATCCATGAAAATGCGTGTCGGGACTCAACTGAATCATTCCGAAAGGTGCAACTGCACCGGGGAATGTATGTCCTGTTCCACCTGTCCCGATGAAGGGATCAACGTATAGTGTTGGTGAAAAAGTAGGAATTGAATTATTGCGTCGTTGATTAAAAACCGATTGTGCTTTGTCTGATACCTCTTGAATCCCTTGTTGGGCGGTGATTGAACCCGTAATAAACAAAAAGGAGGAGACGATTATTTTTTTCCAGTTCATAAGACAAAAATAGCAATACAAGTGAGCTTTAAATTTATTCGCGTCTTGACTACCACATGAAATCAATCGAAATCAGATTATTGGATTTTTTTTAGATGGAAAAGAAGGTGGATGGCTTGATTTGGGAAGTTGTGGACTAAAAACTATCTTTG
>CAZWSY010000007.1:0-38955 GCA_964636775.1 uncultured Lishizhenia sp. | reverse complement strand
CTATCTTAAATTTCTTCGCTACAAACGGCGATTTTAGAAACTTTTGGTACGCAACGGGAACACCAACTTTCTTGACCAAAATGTGTAAGGAAAAAGGTGTTTTCGAACTCAATAATACGACTATAACAGCAACAGCCTTAGGTGATTTTGATATCGAAAATTTGAATTTGGTTTCAGTACTTTTTCAAACAGGATATCTAACGGTAAAGAGTTACAATTCACTTCTTCGGGTTTATGAATTGGACTATCCGAATATTGAAGTGAAAAGTGCTTTTGTGGAAGGATTGTTAGAGGTTTATAGCCTAAGTAAAGAACCCATTTCTTCGGTATTTTTATCAAAACTTTACAGTAGTTTAGTGAATCAGTCGGCGGAAGAATTAACCGAGGTAATCAATCTTGTTTTTGCACAAATCCCATACGACCTTTGGTTTGCCGAAAATGAGAAATTTTATCACATCATTACACATTTGATGTTTACACTTTTTGGATCTCTTGTTCAAAGTGAAATGCACACTCAGAAAGGAAAAGCAGACATTGTGATCTTTCTCAATAATGCTGTTTATTGCCTTGAACTAAAACTCGATAAATCCGCGGAAGAGGCACTAAATCAGATAAAAAGTCGTGGGTATTTGGAGCGTTTTGCAAATAGCGGTAAAACATTGCACCAAATCGGAATCAACTTTAGTTCCAAGGAAAAGAAGGTGGATGGCTTGATTTGGGAAGTAGTTTAAGGTTTAATACAAACCCATTGCGAGTCCAACTCCAACTAAAATACTACCCAATTTCAATAGGTTAAACTTATGGTTTTCTGAGGTTTCGAAAATAATCGTAGTGGAGATATGTAAGAACATTCCAACTACAATTGCCAATACAACATGGGTGTCAATTCCTAAAGTTTCCGTTGAAACAAACAATCCCAACAATTGTCCAAGTGGTGTCATGATTGCAAAAAGTAACATGACCATCCAAGATTGCCAGATTTTCAATGTTGTATTCATTAACAAGGTCATTAGTGCAATTGCAACAGGGATTTGGTGGAAAATGATTCCAAGAAAAAGTGAATCGTGGGTGTGTCCGTGACCGTGAGATTCAAGTCCAACAATACCATTTCCCAAAGGAATTCCTTCAATTATTGAATGAAGAGATAGAGATATGAAAAGCACCCAGGGAAGAGGTTGACCTTTGTGAATGTGAACGTGTCCGTGTTCAATTCCACCAGAGAAATACTCCAAAACAAGTTGAATTAGAAAACCTAACATGATAAACATACCAATGTTGCTGTGTTCATCATGATATAAATCGGGAATCAAATGCTGAAATATAATCGCAAGCAAAAAACCACCGCTAAAGGCCAAAGCCAATTTGATGGATTTATTTTTATTTGTTGCTTTGAAATAGTGCACAATCACACCACCAATCAGCACCGAGGCTATCAAAGCCAAACTCATTAATAGAAATTCCATATTAGTTTTTCTGTGCAACTATTATTAAGCGATTAGAAGTGTTTGAATCAAATTCGCTCAAGTCGAAGTCACCAAAAGTACGGACATTCGAAAAATCTTTTGAAAGTAATTGTTTAAAATCTGACAACATCAATGCTTGCACTCGTTCTGTGAAGTGAAAATTAGCTCCTTTGTCAGTAAAACGAATATGTTTGAAAATATGGTTGCCGTCATAATTTCTAGCGATGTGAAAATCAATGTCATCTACAGATTTCACTTCAGATTCCACCAAAGTATCAACCACTTTTCTTGCGTTCATAAAGTCAATTACCACTGTTCCTTTAGGTTTTAGCATTTCTGAAATGGCATCAATCACTTTTTGATTTTCAGTAGAATTATCGAAATAACCAAAACTTGTGAATAGGTTGAAAATCACTGAAAAAGTTTCGTTTTCAATTGGTTCACGCATGTCTTGTACTGAAAATCTCAATCCGTCTTTACTGTGTTTTTGCGCTTCGGATATGCTATTCGACGATAAATCAACGCCTAATACATTTAAACCTAGTTCATTTAATGTACGAGAATGTCGACCCTTTCCACAGGCTAAATCCAAAACTTTTTCACCTTTTCCTAATTGTAAATAGTCAACAAGATTCTTGATGAAAAAAGCGGCTTCCTCGTCGTTTCTGTGTTTATATAATTGATGGTAGTAACTCGTATCGAACCACTCTGCAAACCATTCCTTTGAATTCATGTTCAAAAGTATCAATTCAACCCGACCTAAGACTTAACCTTTGACAAGAAGTTGTTACATTCGCTTATGAAAGTAATCGGACTAACGGGTGGAATAGGTTCAGGTAAAAGTTTTGTAGCTCATATTCTTGAAAAAATGGGTTACCCAGTTTTCTACTCAGATGAAGCGGCTAAATATTTGACAAACAAGGACTCACAAATTAAATCTCAACTGATTCAACTTTTCGGAAAAGAGGTTTACAATGAAGATGGATTGAATAAAAAGTTTTTGTCGGATAGAATTTTTCAAAACCAAGCCGTTTTAGCTCAAGTGAATAGCATTATTCATCCTGTTGTGCGTCAGTATTTTGTGAGTTGGACCATGCAGCAGAAAAGTGATTTGGTTTTCAACGAGGCAGCAATTTTATTTGAAACAGGCGCCTACAAATCTTTTCCTGCCAATTTCTTGGTAACCGCACCTTTGGAATTGAGAATTGAAAGGGTGATGAAGCGAGATAATGCCATAAGGGAACAAGTTTTAGCTCGTATTAATGCACAAATGAGCGATGACGAGAAAATGAAACTCACCCCCTACATTATCAATAACGACGAACGAGAGCCAATTTTAAGACAAATTGAAAGTGCAATCGATTTGGTCAAAACAGTTTAATTAATTCCATTTTAAAGTTACTTTTGAATTATGGAGTTTAAACAACTTTTAAAGGAAATAGAACAAAAGAAATTTTCACCGATATATTTACTGTTTGGTGATGAATCCTATTTCATTGACGCAATTACCAAAGCAATCACAGAGAACGCTTTAGAGGAACACGAAAGAGATTTTAATCAAACCGTTGTTTATGGAAAAGACGTGGAGTATGTGTCGTTACTTTCTGAATTAAAATCTTTCCCGCTTATGGCAGAGAGAAAATTGGTGGTTTTGAAAGAGGCACAAGATTTTGCAGCAAAAAAAACGGTTGGAAAAGGTGAGGAGTTGAAAGGATTGGATTTGTTTTTGGAATATTCAGAAAATCCATCCGACACAACGGTTTTCGTTATTGCTTTCAAAAGTGAAAAAGTGGATTCGCGTAAAAAAGTTTACAAAGCCATTCAGAAAAACGGGGTAGTTTTCAAGTCTGAAAAAATTAAAGATTACCAACTTTCCGCTTGGATGCGTGAATACATTAAGTCCAATAATTACCAAATTTCTGACAAAGCTTTGATGCTTTTAGAAGAGTCTATCGGTACGAATATTGGGCGCTTTGTGAATGAATTTGCCAAGTTATCGAGTGTTGTTGCCAATGGAACAGTAATCAATGAAGTTCATATTGAGGAAAACATTGGGATTTCGCGTGAGTACAATATGTTCGAATTGACTAACGCGGTCATGAAGAAGAACTTTGAAAAAGCCATGAAGATTATTCAATATTTTGAAGGTAATCCTAAGGCATGGGATTTATCTCCAGTAATTTCAATGTTGTTTGAACAATTTTCACGTGTTTTAACTATCCACTTTTTACCGACAAAAACTGCTGATTTTGTGGCGCAACAACTAAGAATTCATCCTTTCGTAGCGAAAGAAACTTTAGCTGCGACTTACATTTACGACCCGAGAAAGATTGCTTCAAATATCGCCACCTTACATGAGTATGATTTGAAATCAAAGGGTGTGGGGAGTACGGGAAATATTGAAAGAAGTGACTTGTTGCGAGAATTGACTTTCAAACTCATTTATTAATGGCAACTTTTTACGCGCCCGATTTAACAACATCTTCAACTGTTTTTCAACTTGACGAAGAAGAAAGTAAACATTGCGTAAGGGTTTTACGGAAAAATATCGGTGATTCGATTTTCTTAGTCAACGGAAAAGGACTTTTTTTTGAAACGCTAATTTCTGATAATCATCCTAAAAGGTGCGTTGTCGCCGTTCAAAAAGTTGAATTTAATCAACCTACTGCACCCATTCACATCGCTGTTGCGCCTACAAAAAACATGGACAGAATGGAATGGTTTTTAGAAAAAGCTACCGAACTTGGATTGACCAAACTTTCGTTTTTTATAAGTAAAAACAGTGAACGAAACCTAGTAAAATTAGATCGTTTGGAAAAAATCGCAATTAGCGCAATGAAACAATCACAACGGTTTTATCTTCCTGAAATAGAGTTTGTTAGTGATTTTAGAAAATTAATGGAAATGTATCCAAATGGTTACATAGCCCATTGTATAGAAGATAAAAATAAATTGTCATTGAAGGAAATTGAGTTGAATAAAACAATCATTATTGGTCCTGAGGGTGATTTAACCAAGGATGAGGTTGAATTGAGTTTTTCGAATGGATACAAGCCTATAAGTTTGGGAGAATTTCGTTTAAGAACTGAAACTGCCGCGCTTTTAGCAGTTGTGCGTTGCAATATTTGAAAATTTAGATTCAAGAAACGTTGTAATTGGTTGAAATTCAGTTTGAAATTACAGTCCTTTTGGCATTACTTCATTTGTTGTACTTTTGCACCCAAATTTGAATATTATGAAATACGATATTATAGTTGTTGGTAGTGGTCCTGGAGGATACGTTACTGCAATCCGTGCTTCTCAATTGGGATTGAAAACAGCCATTGTTGAACGCGAATCTTTAGGTGGAATTTGCTTGAATTGGGGCTGTATTCCAACGAAAGCACTTTTGAAGTCGGCTAACGTTTTTGAATATCTTCAGCATGCTGCTGATTACGGAATTAAAGTGGACGGCGCAAGTGCAGATTTTAACGGAATGGTTAAAAGAAGTAGAGATGTTGCTAATGGTATGAGCAATGGTATTCAATTTTTAATGAAGAAAAATAAAATTGATGTTCTTAAAGGAAATGGTGTTGTAAAGCCAGGTAAAAAAGTAATCGTAACGGATGAAAATGGTGCATCAACGGAATACACAGCTGAAAAAGGAGTGATTATCGCAACGGGTGCGCGTTCGAGAGAATTGCCAAATCTTCCACAAGACGGTACAAAAATCATTGGATACAGACAAGCAATGACTTTGGCAACTCAACCTAAAAAATTGGTTGTTGTAGGTTCAGGTGCTATCGGTGTTGAGTTTGCTTACTTCTATAATGCAATTGGAACTGAGGTGACAATCGTAGAATTTATGCCAAACATTGTTCCAGTGGAAGACGAAGAAGTGAGCAAACAGTTGGAAAAATCCTTCAAAAAATCAGGTATCAAAATCATGACTAAAGCTTCTGTGGAGTCGGTAGATACTTCAGGAGAAGGTTGTGTTGTAACGATTAAAACGGAAAAAGGAGAAGAAAAAATTACTTGTGATGTTGTACTCTCCGCAGTTGGAATTCAAGCAAATATTGAAAATATTGGTCTAGAGGAAGTTGGAATTATAACCGACAAAGGTCGAATTTTGGTGAATGATTATTACCAAACAAATATCCCTGGTTATTACGCAATTGGTGATGTTATTCCTGGTCCGGCTTTGGCACACGTTGCATCTGCTGAGGGAATTGTTTGTGTTGAGAAAATCGCAGGACATCATCCAGAACCGATTAATTACAACAATATTCCAGGTTGTACTTATTGCTCCCCTGAAGTGGCATCTGTTGGAATGACAGAAAAGGCTGCTAAAGAGGCAGGGATTGACATAAAAGTTGGAAAATTCCCTTTCAGCGCTTCGGGTAAAGCGAGTGCTGCAGGAGCAAAAGACGGATTCGTGAAGTTGATTTTCGACGCGAAATACGGAGAATTACTAGGTGGTCACATGATTGGTGCAAACGTTACCGAAATGATTGCGGAGATTGTTGCTGTGCGCAAGTTGGAAACAACTGGTGAAGAATTAATCAAAACCATTCACCCTCACCCAACAATGTCAGAGGCAGTAATGGAGGCGGCTGCGGCGGCTTATGGAGAGGTGATACACCTTTAGAGAGAAGAGAGCGGAGAGCGGAGAGCGGAGCGGAGAAAGTGGAAGATGTGGAATAGCGGACTGAGCGGAGTCGAAGTCCGAAGTGAGAGAAGAATGTAGTCCCGGTAACCATCAGGAAGAAAATGTAGTCCCGATAACCATCGGGAAAATAATGAATAATGTAAAAAAAATTCAGAAAGGAGATCGAAAGGTCTCCTTTATATTTTCCTAAAGGCCTTATTTACACATTCAACAAGTTCTAAAATATCCACCTCATGATGAATGGGAAGACGAAGGAGTCCGTTTTGAAAGCGTTTTGAGTTGTTAAGAATTTCACCATCATACTTTTCGTTGAAAAATTTACTATCGTGTAAACATTGATAATGAGTTGCCGTTTCAAAACCTAATTTCATTAGTTCTGTTTGAAAGCTTTTTCGCATTTCTAACTCTGGAAAGACCAAATAAAATAGATGAGCGTTGTGTTCTGCGAATTCAGGTATTTGCGGTAATTCAACTCCGTAATTTTCCACAAAAGCTAATCCTTCAGCTAACTTCTTCCACCTTTCACATCTCATTTGAAATTGTAAAGGATATTCCTCTAATTGCGCAAGTAAATAAGCTGAATTCCATTCAGAGTTAACATAGGAAGAACCTAAATTGACCCATTCATAATGATTGATTTCACCTCTTTGAAAGGCGCTTCTGTTCGTTCCTTTCTCTATAATTATTTCTATGTTTTGTTCCCAATCCTTTCTATTACAGATGATTGCTCCTCCTTCTCCTGCTGATACATTTTTGGTGGAATGAAATGAAATCACTCCTGCATCTCCTATTGTCCCAAGTGGAACCCGATTTTCACCATTATTATAAAACGCACCCCAAGCTTGCGCCGCCTCCTCTATAACAGATAAATTATTTGTTTTTGTAAACTGTTTCAGTTTTTCCCAATCAATGGCAACTCCACCATAATACATAGGAACAATCGCTCTAGTTCGATTATTTACCAAACTAAACGCATGATCTAAATCCATATTAGGGTGAGTTGTTTGTGAGTCAGCCCATTTTATCTTTGCGCCTCTCAATAAAAACGCGTTTGCAGTACTGGGAAACGTATATGTAGGTAGAATCACCTCATCTCCTTTACCTATTTCAAGCAGTAATGCAGCTATTTCAAGAGCAGAGGTACAACTGTTAGTGAGCTTAACATTTGAATTCAGCTCAATTCTTAAAAGATTTTCAACCTTTTTATTGAATTTTCCGCCACCAGCACTTTTCCCTTCTTTCAAAATTTCTGAAAAATATTCTAAGGCTTTAAAAGAGGGAAAAGAAAGATGAAAAGGCACCATTTAAATTTGATTGAGAATTTTGTTTACTTCATTAAAATCTCTTGCCGATTTCTTCCAAGCGGAAAGGGCATTTTCTCGGATAAGTTGAATGGTCAGCATTCCACACGATTCAGCAGCCTCCAACTCTTCAGTTACATCGGATAAAAAACAAATTTCTTTCGGTTCTAGATTTAGTTCTGATGCAATTTTTGGATAGGTACTCGCTTCCTTTTTTCCTCCAATGGTTGTGTCAAAATAGGCAGATAGAAAAATGGTCAAGTCTCCTTCCAAACTGTATCCAAAAAGTAATCGTTGTGCAGCAACAGAACCTGACGAGAAAATCCCAAGTCGAATATTATCTTTTGTCCATTGTTCAAAATTTTTACAAACATCAGAATAAACATGACCTTTTAAAACGCCTGATTTGAAACCTTCTGCCCAAATCAATCCTTGTACCGATTTTAAGGGGGTGATTTTACGGTCAATTTTACACCAATGATTCCAAACTTCAACAGCTTCTATGAGAGTGGAGATTTCTCTATTTTCCTCATTTTTAACAATGGTCTTGGTTTCCTCAAGTGCTTGAATTACAATTGGGTTTTCTGGTTCATTTATTAATTTATGACTATTGTTTAAAAAATAAGGAAACAAAACATCTACAACAAAACTTATTGAACTTGTCGTCCCTTCAATATCGGTTAAGATAAATTTAATGGTTGTATTATTCATTGGTCAAAGTTAAAGATGAATTCTAAACATTCAATAAAAAGCGTAGATTGAACCTTCTCTTATGTGTCTTTGGTTATTTAATTTGTTATAAACGAAGTTTGAGGTAAGTAGAAAAATCAAGTTTTATTTAAAAATTGCTTAAAATCATTCATTTTTGAGTGTTTTTTGGTGAAAAATGAAGAAAATATTTTGTTTTTGCCAATTTTATCTAATTTTAGAAAAATTCAACTTTTAACCATGAAACACCTTTTTTCTTGCTTGGGTCTTTTTGTATCCTTGCTATCTTTTGCTCAACAGCGCGACTACAAAAACAACGTAACAATCGTAAGAGATCAGTGGGGAATACCACACATTTACGGACAAAAGGATGCTGATGTTGCCTACGGTTTAGCATGGTGTAACGCAGAAGACGATTTCGCCACAATGCAAGAAAGTTTACTGCCGGCAAAAGGTCTTTTGGGTAAATGGAAAGGTAAGGATGGTGCAACGATTGATTTTGTAGTAGGACTCATTGGTTCAAGAGATGTTGTGGAAGAAATGTATGAATCACATATTAGTCCTGAATTCAAAGCTTATTTAGCTGGTTATTGTGCGGGTGTGAATGATTATGCAGCAAGTCACCCTCAGGAAGTAAAAGTTAAGAAAGCCTTTCCAATCAATGAAAAAGATGTAATTACCACATTCCACTACATTTCCGCTTTAATCACGGCTGTTCCCGATCAATTAAAAGCAGTTATGGGAGGGAAATTTGATTCGGTGGCTGTAACTTTTGCTTCGAATGCTTTTGCTTTTAATCCTTTGAAAGCCAATGACGGTAAAACATTATTAACCATCAATCCACACATGCGCTTTGAAGGTTGGTTTTCTTGGTACGAAGCACATTTGGTGAGTGAAGAAGGAATGAACATCATGGGCGCTTTGTTTCATGGAGGTACTAGCATTTTTGTTGGCACAAACCAAGATTTAGGGTGGACACATACATGGAACAAATATGATATGGCAGACACCTATAAATTGAAAATGGTTAAAGGAAAAAAGGGGTGGTATGAGTATGACGGTAAAGAGTATCAATTGGTAAAAAACAATGTAAAGTTGAAGGTTAAAATAAAATCTTGGTTGCCGGCAATAACTGTAACGCGCAAAGCTTTTAGAAGTCATATTGGACCAGTAATGCAGTCACCGTCTAAAGATTTTTATGCATTCCGTTGGGGAGCTATGGAAGAAATTCGCACCCCTGAACAATGGTGGAGAATGAATAAAGCTAAGAATTTTGATGAATATTATGAAATCTTAACCATGAATGCTCTACCAAGATTTAATATCGTTTATGCGGACAAGGAATCCAATATTTTTTACATTGACAACGGACGTGTTCCTGTTCGTAATGCGGATTATGATTGGAAAAGTGTTGTGCCGGGAAATACTTCCGAGACTTTATGGACTGATGTTTATAAAACAAGCGAATTACCGCAAGTGAAAAATCCTGATTGTGGTTACGTTTTCAACACCAATAACACACCTTACAGCGCCACTTGTGATGATGACAGAATTGCTCCAGGAACATGGGATCCACACATGAATTTCAGAACGGGTGACAATAATAGAAGTTTGAGATTTATGGAACTAGTAGAGGAAAACGAACGTGTTGATTTTGAAATAATGAAGCGCATTAAGTTCGATAGCCGTTATCCAAAAGATGGGAAATTCCTTCAATCACTCAATATTATGAAGGAAATTGATGAAAAGAAATATCCAGACATTCAACCGATGTTAGCAGAGATGAAAGCTTGGGATAGATCGGCAAATCCAAATTCACTTGGCGCGACTTATTTCATGGTTGCATTTGATTACCTTTTTAACAAAATGAAATTGGATGTTGAGTGTTTTATTGACGGAATAAAAATGACAGAAGAATCTTTGGTGGAATCTGTTCGTCATGCAAAAGCTCACTTGGAAAAGCATTTTAAAACTACCAACGTTCCATTAAAGGATATTTTTAGAATCGCTCGTGGAAATGAGGAATACCCGATGCCAGGATTTCCTGATGCTTTAGCTGCAAATTATGGAAAACCAAGAAAGTCAGACGGAAAATTCATGGCGCACATGGGAGACACCTACACGATGTTTGTTCAGTATGGAAAAAATGGAGTTGAAAGGGTAGAGAGTTTGGTGAATTTTGGTTCGTCTGCTCACCCAGAAAGTAAGCACTATACCGACCAATTAAAAATCTGGATTAAACAAGAAATGAAAACAATGACTTTTGATAAGGAACAGATTTTTAAAAACGCGGAATCTATCTATAAGCCAGGTCAGAAAAAGTAACTTAATCGTGTTTTAACATCGTTTTAAATTCGTTGGGGATATCATAAATCTCCAATTGTTTAAATCCTGTTTTTGTCGAAAAACCATAAACAGCAATTGGATTTGAGAACCAATCGTGGTTGAGTTGTTTTAATTTTCCATCGGATGTGTAGCCTTTGAATTCACTTTTGCCTTTAGTATTTATGACTTTCACACCTAAGGAATCAAAGTATTCATAGCTTGTTCCGACGTAATAAAGTATGTCCGAAAAAACAGCGTAATCAAAATTTTCGCCTTGCTTTTTTTGAATTTCAGAAAGAATGGAATCGTTAGGTTCAACCACAATGACACAGAGTTCGTTTAGGATTTCTGATTTTTCTTCCATATCCTTTTTCTCACTTTTTGACGCATTATTGCACGAACTTAGTAGAATACTGAAAATGAAGAGGATGTAGGTGAACTTTTTCATGAATTTTGAATTTTACTTACGAAATTAGGGATTTCAAAAATTAAGATTGCCTATTCCTATGATGTTCCTTGTATGTGGTTGCTTTCAAAATACTATCTTTGACCATGCAATTTTTACAGCCGGCGGCACTTTGGTTTCTTCCATTACTTCTAGTTCCGGTTATTATTCATTTGTTTCATTTTAGACGGTATAAGAAACTTTATTTTTCTTCATTGAAATTTGTGCAATTTATTGAAAAAGAGCAACAATCCGCTAAAAAATTACGCCAATTAATTATTCTTATTGCTCGTTTACTTGCATTACTTTTCCTCATTTTAGCTTTTGCTCAACCCGTTTGGAAAGCACAAAATACTGTTCAAACTGGAAAGCCAATTTTAGCTATTTACGTTGATAATTCTTTCTCAATGACCGCGAAAGGTGTGGAAGGCGAATTGTTGTCGGAAGCGCGTGAATTGATTAAACGATTGTTAAATAAAACACCGATTGAAACAGGTATTCTATTGAATACGAATAAAATGGATGGAATCGAACAACGCATTTTAACCATAAACGAGGCAAATGAATACTTGGATAAAATTTCAACTTCACCTTTAAATCGTCAATTGAACGATGTTTTAAAATGGCAAAATGATTTCCTTGAACGAACAGATAAAAATGAATTTAAAATCGGAACAATTAAACATGTTTTGGTTTCGGACTTCCAAAAAAATGTAAGTGAATTAAAAGGTTCAGCCAACGAAAATCACAGTTATTATCCTGTTCAACTTTTACCCCAATCTTCTGAAAATTTAGCAGTTGACAGTGTTTGGTTTGCCAATCCTTTTCACAAAAAAGGCGTTCAAAATGAGTTGTTTGTTCGCTTGGTCAATTACGCTGAAAAAGATGCACTAAACGTGGAGGTAAATGTGAATATTGGCAAAGACAAACGTTCAACTTTCGTAGATATTCCTGCGGGTAAAAAAATCCAAACTTCTTTTCCTTACAATGAATTACAAGAGGGTTTTGTGGATGGAAAGGTTACTTTGTCCGATCGCCAACTTTTTTGGGATGATGATTTTTATTTTAGTTACGAAGTCGCAAAAAATGCTGGTGTCTTGGTTATTAATGGAAAAAATGCTGGTGATTATGTACAGAAAGCTTTTGGTGTTGAACCTTTTTTTCAAACCCAAACCATTGCGGAATTTAGTTATACCAAAGATGCCTTGAAAGGAAAATCTTTGGTGGTAATAAACGGGTTAAATGAAATTTCTTCTGGTCTCGCCGACGATTTAAAGGAGTTTGCAACGAATGGGGGTTCGCTTTTCATCATTCCAAGTAATGCGGTGAATACAGCTTCTATGAATTTGTTGTTAGGAAGTGTTCAATTGCCAAGCATAACTGCCGTTCAATCGGATGGGTTGAAAATTGACAAGGTAAATTATAAAGACCCATTTTTCAACGGCGTTTTTGACAAGGAAACCGAAAGTCTCAACGCAGGTGGGATTTCAAAAGCTTACAGATTAAGTAATAGCGAAGGAATTTTCCCTTTGGTTAAATTTAGAAATGGTCAACCACTATTTTTAAGAAATAGCAGCAATCAGTTTTTGTTGACCACAAGTTTAGATGCATCTTTCAGTACTTTCGCTAATCACGCCCTTTTCCCCGTTATTTCGCTTCGTGCTGGGGAATTTTCCATCAAGCAATTACCAGTCAGCGCAACAATTGGTAAAGACAATCGCATCGTGATTCATTCAGAAATTTCGGCAGAAGAACCTTTGAAAATGAGAAACGGAAAATTGGAGTTTATTCCCGTTTTGCAACGAAATTGGCCTTACAGCGCAATTGATATTTCTGGGATGGAAGCTTTAGAAAAACTTAATGCAGGTGTTTTTGAATTGTTCGCACCTAACAAAATTGGGAAGTTAGCACTCAATTATGACCGAAGTGAATCGATTGAAGAGCTGTTGCAAAAAGAAGAAATTCAAAAGAAGTTTGAAGAAAACGGATACAAGAATGTATCAGTTAACCAAGTGAATGCTGGACAAAGTTTAGCAGACATTTCAACGGATAATACCACCAATTTATGGCGTTGGGCTTTACTTTTAGCCCTACTATTTTTACTCACTGAAGTTGCACTTTTAACTTTTTGGAAATAAAATGAAATACTTAATTAAGGCTGCAAAAATCATAGACGCGTCAAGTCCTTACAACCAACAACTCAAAGATATACTCATTGAAAATGGCGTTTATGTCTCTATACAAGATCAAATTACGGATTCCGAGGCCATAGAAATCAATGCTGGAAATCTTCATATTTCCCAAGGTTGGGTGGATTTAAAAGCTGATTTTGGCGACCCAGGACACGAATACAAGGAAACTATTCCTTCGGGATTGGATCAAGCTGCTTTTGGTGGTTTCACGCATGTTTGTACCGTACCTTCAACAACGCCAACGGCAGACAATAAGGCGCAAATTACTTACCAATTAAATCAAGCCGCTGACCATACCGTAGCACTTCATCCGATAGGCGCAATGACCAAAGGTTTGAAAGGAGAAGAATTGGCGGAAATGTACGATTTGTTTGGAGCAGGCGTTCGGCTTTTTAGCGATGATAATCATTGGTCCAATGCAGGAATTCTTTATCGAGCTTTGCTTTACACCAAGAATTTTGGCGGAAAAATTGTTGCTTTTTCACGTGATAAGTACCTTTCTGGAAAGGGTCAAGTTCATGAAGGAACAGCGTCAACAAGAACAGGTTTAAAAGCCGACCCTGCGATTGGAGAATTATTGGATATTGAAAGAAATTTGCAATTGGCGTCTTATGTCGATTCACCCATACATTTAACAGGAATTTCCTCTGCTATTGGAGTTGAACGAATTCGAAGAGCCAAAAAAGACGGTATAAAAGTGACAGCAGATGTTCATTTAATGAATCTTATTTTCAATGAAAATGTTGTGCTTGATTTCGATAATATTTACAAAACCCTTCCAGTTTTGCGTTCAGAGAATGATCGCGTAGCCTTGGTTCAAGGTGTCTTGGATGGAACAATTGATTGTATCGTTAGTGACCACAGACCAGTTGATCAAGAGGAAAAGGAATTGGAATTTGACAATGCAAGTTTTGGTTCTTTTCAATTGCAAACATTTTTTGGTGCTTTGAATAATGAAGGACATTTGGATTTGGACAAATTAATTGAAGCCATATCAACTAACCCGAGAAGCATTGTCGGAATTCCGGCTTTTTCAATTGAAGAGGGCGGGGTAGTGGACTGTACCTTGTTCGACCCAACAGCCATTTGGAAACTCAATGAAGAAAATTTAATTGCTGCACATCCTTACTCACCTTTTTGGGAAAAGAATTTAACGGGAAAAGTTGTTGCGATAATTCGAGGTGGTAAAGCAATAATTCAAAGTCTGTAAAAAAGTGTCGAAAAGTTCATTTCTCAAGCAATTTTTTAAGGAGTTTGTCATGGTGGGAGCTGTGTTTCCTAGCTCTCGATTTTTGGCAAATAAAATGTTGAATCACTTGCCTTTAAAACAAGCAAAAGTCATCGTTGAATTAGGTCCGGGAACAGGAGTTTTTACCGAGCGAATCTTGAAGAGAATGGGGGAAGATTCCCATTTAGTTGTAATTGAACTCAACGATGCTTTTTATCTTCAACTCAAACAAAAATTTCAACACGAACGTTGTCATATTATCCATGGTTCGGCAACAGACATTAAATCAATACTAAGCAATTTGGGTTTTGAAAAAGCGAATTTGATAATATCTTCCTTACCATTGGCAATGATTCCGAAAGAAGTGGGTGCTGAAATTTTGAAGGAATCGGTGAATTGTTTGGAAGTTGGTGGGAAGTTCTTGCAGTATCAATATTCCTTGCAATCTATGAAAAACTTAAAATTTCACTTTAAAAATGTGAAACTTAATTTTACTCCACTGAATTTTCCGCCAGCTTTTATATACACTTGTTCAAAGTGAACAACATCATCATCTATTTCAAAAACCGAAGTTTTGTGAGTTCAACTTTTAAGCGGGCATTGTCAAAATTTACCGTAACATGCTTTCCCTCCATGCTTGCAACCGTTCCGTTTCGTTTCGTGGAAATCAACTGAACCAGGGATCCAACAACAATTTTGTCTTGTTGAAATTCATCCTGAACAATTGGTTTAGTATTCGCCTTAATTATTTTTGGCCCAACTTTTTTGAGGTCTTTTTCTTTGGTTTTTTGTTCTTGAACTTTAATTTCGGTTTTGGATTTTTCCATTTTTAAGAAAGTTCTAACTTCCTCTATCAAAGCGTTGTTTACATCCTTCTTACGCGACTTAACATTAAACTTTTCGATAAATTGCAACATCTTTTTTCCGGCGATAAGTTGCTTATTTTGTGTTTCTTGAATGTGATGTTGAGATTTTAGTCGTTCGTCGAGTTTTTCTTTTTTCTCGGTAAAGAAAGTGCGTGCTTCGTCAGCTAATTTTTGAGCTTGTTGGTGTTCTTTGATGATTGCTTGCAGGTAATTTTTCTCCTTTTGCAATTGGTTCAATAAAGCATCGAGTTTCACCTTATTTTTACTCAAACGATTTTTTGCTTCGTTAATGATTTGTTTTGAAATCCCATTAATCCGTGCCACTTCAAAGGTGAAAGAACTACCCGGTTGACCAATTTCGAGTTTATAAAGCGGTTGCAAAGTCTTGACATCGAATTGCATACATCCGTTGGACGCTTGTTGCATTTCATCTGCTTTCAATTTGATGTTACTGTAATGCGTGGTGATTACCGCGAAAGAATGTTTTTTGTACAATTCTTCAAAGAAAACTTCCGCCAAAGCTCCCCCCAATTCAGGGTCTGAACCTGTTCCGAATTCGTCTAGAAGTAGCAATGTTCTGCGGTTGGTGACTTGTAAAAAATGCCGCATTCGTTGTAAGCGATAAGAGTAAGTACTCAATTCATTCTCAATGGATTGATTGTCGCCAATATCCGAAAGAACGTGTTGAAAAAAGCACATTTTACTATTCTCATGTACAGGAACCAACAATCCTGCTTGCAACATTAATTGCAGTAAGCCTACTGTTTTTAAAGTAATACTTTTACCACCCGCATTTGGACCAGAAATCACCAACATTCGATTTTCCTTATCCATTTTTATGTACTGAGGAAAAGTAGGTTTTTGTTGTAATTTATTGTTTTTGAATAGAATAGGATGAAAAGCATCAATTAATTCTAAGGACGTGTAGCGATTGATTCCTGGTAAAACAGCATTCATTTCTAGTGCGAGTTTACATTTCGCATTTAAGAAATCGAACTGAACCAACACTTTTTGATAAGCTTCAATCAAAGGTGCGTGAACAGACATTTGCTTGGTCAAAGCCTTTAAAATGCGGTGGATTTCCTTGCGCTCATCGTCGAGTAAAAATTCCATTTCATTGTTCAGTGGAACGTTTACCAAAGGCTCAACATAAGTCAAACTTCCCGTTTTGGACGAACCATGCACATTTCCTGGAACCTTGCGTTTAAAGGCCGATTGAACCGTTAAAACGCGACGTTCATTGACGTAACTTTCTGTAGTATCGCCGAGTAATTTGTCCTTGGTGAGTTTTCGCAATTCCCGTTCAAAATTTCGATTGATTTGTTGTCGGAGCGCACGAATACGTTGTCGAATCTCGAAAAGTTGAGGTGAAGCATCATCCCGTATTGCACCTGTTCGGTCAAAAACTTGGTCAATTAACTCGATGAGGTGTGTGGTGAAATAAGTGTCTTTTAATACCTCTGCCAGCAACGGAAAACGTTCATTTCGCTTTTCAAAAAAGGTATGTAAACGATTCACCAAATCTGAGGCAGTGTAAATTCGTCGAAAACCTTCAATGGTAATTACGGCATTTTCAATGTGTAACCATTTAATTTCCTGCTCCAATTCTTCAAAATCAATCGCAGGAAAAATTTCATTTTGTGTGCGAATACTTCTTAATTCATTGAGTTGATTTAATTGTAAATCAATGTCTGTAAATTGATTTGAACATTGAAGGTTAATACTCATTTGAAAAGCTGTCGGACCTGTGCAATAATCAGAAAGCCAACTTTTTATCGTTTCAAATTCGAGGTCAATGAGTGTTTGATGGTCAGCAGCGTGCATGAATAGTTTGTGAATTTTGGGCGTAAATGTACCACAAGAGAACAGTTGTATTTGGTTTTTAGTTCTGTCGTTTAAAAATTGAAGAGGTTTTCGAAGTTTTGTTGTTCATGAAATCTAAACTTGCTCTCTTCTTTTTCTAGTTCTTTTTATCAATAACTTAATGGAAAGTGGTATCGCAAAATAGAAATGTAATAGGTAGCGACGATACAATAATGCCATAACGCGGTAAAAACTGAGTTTAGGTTTAACAGCTATTGAACTTTGAATTTGATAGCCAAAAATGCTCAGTTCTTTCTGGCAAATTGTTTCTACCAATTTTAAAGTTTTAGTAGGAAGTTGCTTGTATTGCCCGATTTTGTTAGCGTTTGGCTGCTGACTTAATCCTTTGTGGAAATCTCTGATATGTTTTAAAAATTCAGGATCAAGTAGGTGTTTTTTTTGTTCTAATAAGTTTTCAAATACTCCCTCCGTGTTAAGCATTTCTGGTTGGAATTCCACGTTAATGAATTCACAAATGGTCATTAATATTTGTCTTGGATTTTGAACAAAATCCTCGTATTTTAAGGTCAAAAAAGGTTTTTTCAAATGAGTGCATTGCGCATAAGTGTCTTGCCATAAATGAGCTAAAAATGCCGGATTTTGATTCCAATTTAATTGACGATTTTGTTTTGAAACAATATTATCCCTAACATCTCTAACCAATACCATAAAACGCGAAGATGGAAAAATCTCTTGAATTTCTTTCAAGTGAAAAAAGTACTTGATTTGTTTATCCACAATCACTTTTACATTGGTTTTATCCTTTAAATCAAGAAAATGAAGATAGGTTAATTTAACTGCTCTTTCAAAGTTTAGGATTTCTGAATGTTCACGCAAGCATTTAATAAAAGTGCCTTTTGGTGAAAAATACAATTCCCGATTTTTCTCAAGTAGTTCATAAACGGAGTCAGAAAAGTGTAGTATATCTTTTTCTGTCCAAACTTTTAATTTTCCAAATGCTTTAAAAAGATAGAGCGCAAAAGGTTCTTCCGATGGACACAAAATTTCTTCGTTTAAATTGAGCATTAAACTCAATAGTGAACTTCCTGTTCTCTCGGTACATAGCAGAAAATGAATTTCAATTTCGTCGAGTTGCCTATTTGTCCACTGCATTGTTCATTCTTCTTTTGTTCACCTGACTCACATAACTTTCAAACCGTTTCACCTTAAACGAAATGGGCATTCTGTGGAATAATCTATCCTTAATGAATTGAAAGTGAATTGGAATTCTTTGCCATTCCAAAACAATATCTGAGATAATAGTTTTAAAAAAATTGGAATGTAAACTACTTTGGTAACCAAAAACCTCCCCCCTTGCACCACATAAACTCTCTGCGATTTGAATTTCTCTTGGTGTTAAATGTACTCGCCATTTTTCTAATCGATCTTTGTAAACTGGTCGAGATAAATCTTCAAATTTCTTTTTGGCTCGTTGGGATGTGATTAGGTTTTTATCCAATTTATATTTCGAATATGAAATTCTTTCCGTTTCTTGGTGTTCGGTTGAATTGCTTACTTCCAAAAACTTGAATATTCTTTCCACTTCCATCTCTGGTGCTTCAACCAAGTCTTCATAGCGAACCAAAATACATTTTTCAGGGTGTTTGAAAAACAATTGCTGACATTTGTAATTAAAGTAATCCCAACGAATCACGCTATTTACAACGTGTGGAGATTGGATATCGGGACTTTGTTTGCGAGAAAGTGCGTTAGAACGGTAGTCACGAATAACACAAATAAATTTCGCATTTGGATTGATTTTTAGTAGTTTGTCAAAAAAAAGTGTATTCGCTGGATTTTTGTCTAAAACTATTTTTGCTTCTGATTTATCTAGTGTTTCGTGTTGAAACTGACGATAAATTTGTTTACATAGTTCAAAATAAGTACCATGAAACCCGTCCTTAAGTAAAGAAGAATGATTGGAAAGATCATATCGAAAACCGACATAAGGTTGTAATTTTTCAAAAGCGAGGTTGAAGCGGTGAATAAGAGCAATATCTTTTGGTGTAAAATAGGTCTTGTGCAAAAATGCATTCGCAAAAAAAACGCTGAAATAATTTTCAGGTGTACTATGAATTTGTGGGTGTGAGCCAATTAGCGACATCAACAAGGATGTTCCAGACCGACCCATGCCAAGTATATAATTTACCATTCAGGAGAGAAAGAGGAAACAAATGAACGAAAATTTAACTGTAAATTGATTTTTTTATCGATAGTTCGACTTTATTTGATGGTTAATCCAGTTGAAATTTGAAGTATTCAATAAAAATTAAAAACTAACACGCTATTTTCATTCGTACCTTCGTCTAGTGAAGCGCATAGTCATTTTCATTCTTGTCCTTTTCTTTTCTTCCCAATTGTTTGGTCAAGATGTGAAAAATATAACTTTTCTCGACCGTTGGTTTCAAGATTCGCTTCCTTCCAATTCTTCCCAAGTTCGTTTTTCCGGTTGTTGGGGATTTTCAAAAAACGGAAAGGAATACGCTGTTGTTGGTTCAACCTTCGGAACGCACGTTTTTTTAATCACTAATGAAGACAAGTTTCAGCATATTGGTTCGGTGAAAGGGAGGTACAGTTCGGCGCAGGTGGTGACTCGTGAAGCAAAAGTTTTTGGAAATTATCTTTATGCCACTTGCGATGAAGGGCCGAGTAGTTTGCAAATCATCGACTTACAATTCCTTCCGGATTCAATTGTTTTAGTGAACGATGTGCGAAACGAAACTTTTGGGCGCATTCACAACTTATTTATAGATGAACAAAATGCTTTGCTTTATTTATGTTCGGTAACGCCTGTACTGAATAATCTTGAACTACCCATGCGACCTTTGTGTGTTTTTTCACTTGCGAATCCTTTGGTTCCACAACTTTTATGGACTGGACCTTCTGATATTCCTGAGGTACATGACATCTATGTGAGGGATAATATAGCATTTTTGAACTGTGGATTTAATGGCTTACGGGTCTATGATTTTTCAAATCCAACTCAACCAATTTACCTGAATAATCTTCAATTTTACCCTGAACAAGGTTATAATCATCAAGGTTGGCTTTCTCCCGATGGAAAAACGTATGTTTTCGGGGATGAAACGGCTGGAACAAGGTTGAAAAAAGTGAATGTTGGTCCAAACTACGAACTTCAAGTCGGACAACTGTTTGGAAGACCAAACATACCTTACCCAAAAACAGCACATAATTTACAGATTACCAATGAATTTGCCTTTGTTGCTTACTACAATGATGGTTTAAGAATTTATGATTTAAGAACCCCTATCCCTCAAGAAATTGCTGCTTACGACACCTACATTGACAATGTGTTAACGAACAATTTTTCAATGTGGGGTGCTTGGGGAATTTATGCACTATTTCCGAGTGAAAGAATCATCGTTAGCGACAGAAATAACGGGCTTTTTCTTTTTCACTTTGACAGAAATAGTTTTTCGGTTCGTTCAACTAATACTTTTCAACTTTTTCCAAATCCTGTTTCTGAAAATGAGAAAATTACAATTCGAACGGCAAACGATGAAATAACGGATTTTAGCGTTGAAATTTTTGATGTAACGGGAAAACTACTACTTCAAGATACGATTACTGAATCCAGTTTCTGGTCGGGAAGTTTTGTTGCGTCGGGAATGTATTTTCTCCGTTTGACTTATGTGAATTATTTGAATGAAGAAATTTCTGAATTGAAAAAGTTTGTAGTAGAGTAGGAGGGAGTAAAAAATACCAAATAGAACGAATTTTGTCGATTATTTTTTTCCATTGGTATATTTCCTCCGATGCGTTAGAATGACATTGGGAATTATTGAATTTCAACATTAGGAGTCATCGTCAGTATCAAACGAATTCTGCCAATTCCATCCAACGTTCCGTTTTTGCTTCAATTTGTTGAACAATTTCTCCAAGCTTAGTCCCTAAAGTGTAAATGGTTTGATTGTCGTTTTCAGGATTCGCAATTTTTTCAGAAATGTCGTTTTTCTCATTTTCAAGGTTTTCCAAATCCTTTTCAAGTTGTTCAAATTCGGCTTTTTCTTTAAAACTAAGTTTTCTTTTGAGGGGTGCGGCAGCCTCAACAATTGGTTTTTCTTCCTTTTCAACTAATGGTTGGACAGTTTTTTGTCCGCGCTTTTCTTGAATTTGCTCTTTTCGAAAGGTGGTGTAATTGCCAACAATGTCCTTAATTTCACCTTGACCCTCAAACACAAAAAGGTGATCTACCATTTTATCCATGAAATAACGGTCGTGTGAAACCACAATCAAACAGCCTTGAAATTGACGTAAATATTCCTCTAAAGCTGACATTGCGAATATATCCAAGTCATTCGTAGGTTCATCAAGAATCAAAAAGTTTGGATTTGACATCAAAACACGTAGCAATTTCAAGCGTCTTTTTTCACCACCACTCAATTTATACACGTAATTGTAATGCATATCGCGCGGAAAAAGAAAACGCTCCAATAATTGTGCTGCAGACATTTGTCGCCCTTTTTCCAATGGAATAAATTCAGCAATTTCACGAACCACATCAATCACTTTCATGTCGTCGCTTACTTTGATTAAATCTTGACTGTAATAACCAAAAACAACAGTGTCACCGACAACAATTTTTCCTTTATCAACCTCCTCTTGATTGGTGAGCAATTTTAAAAAAGTCGTTTTTCCAGTACCGTTATTTCCCACGATTCCCAACCTTTCGTTGCGTTGAAAATTGTAAGAAAAATCATTAAGAATCACACGGTCGGGAAAACTTTTCCCTACTTTGTGAAATTCAACAATCTTCGAACCAAGTCTTTCCATTTTTACAGGCAAATCCAATTCATCATCGTCAATGCGCTGACCTGCAACTTTTTTAACTTCTTGAAAATTGTCAACTCTGGCTTTTTGTTTCGTTCCACGCGCTTTGGGCTGTCGTCGAATCCAATCCAATTCCTTTCGAAAAGTGTTGCGCGCTTTATCAATTGTAGCTTGAAGTTGTTCTTCGCGTTCGGCTTTCTTTTCCAAGTAATACGAGAAATTTCCAAGGTATTTGTAGAGCGTTAAATCTGCAAGTTCGAGTATGGTATCACAAACCACTTCTAAGAAATAACGGTCGTGTGTAACCATTAAAATCGTACTTTTTGCTGTGCTCAAGTAGGATTCCAGCCATTCAATCATATCTAAATCGAGGTGATTGGTCGGTTCGTCAAGTATTAAAAAATCAGCTTCAGAAAGTAGAACTTTTGCGAGTGCAACCCTTTTTTTCTGTCCACCAGAAAGCGAACCGATGAGTTGTTGGGTGTTGTCCAATTTTAGAACTGATAAAATTTGTTGAACTTTCACCTCAATATCCCAGGCATTCATTTCTGAAAGTTGTTGGTACAATTCGGAAAGCGCTTCTTCATCGTTTTTCAGAATGGCTTCATTGTAGGCTTTAATAGTTTGAAGTTCAGGTAAATCGTGATCAAAAACGCATTCCAGAATACTTTGATTTTCAGGTAGATTTTCGGTTTGCTCCATAAAAGCTACACGGATATCTTTTCGGTAAACAACACGTCCATCATCCACGGATTCCAAATTCATTAAGCAACGAAGGAGGGTTGTTTTTCCGCTTCCGTTTTTTGCAACGATGGCTACTTTTTGACCTTGGTCGATTCCGAAGGTAATGTCTTTAAATAAAACGCGTTCGCCAAAGGATTTGGTCAGATTTTCAACGGAAAGATAATTCATGCTAAAATTTAAGGTTTGCAAAGATACCGTTCAAAAGATGACAATTGAAAAATTAATCAATTAGAACGAGCATCGATAGGCTCATCAAGTCAAAAAACGCATGAAGAACCAGTAAATAGGTAAGTGAATTGGTGGGTTTGTATCGATAAATTACAAGGGCAACTAAAGGAATAGCAAGGAAACTGAAAAAATAAATTGGAGCAAAAATACCTAACCAATAAACCAAAGTAAGTACAACAGAAATCCAAAATCTACGAGCAATTTTTTCAACAAACATCCAAGAAAAAATCATTGGAAAGAACAACACTAGTTGTAAACCGCGAATTATATCAGGCCACTTTGAAAGTTGAAATTTTTCATAATCTAAATCATCAAAAAAAGTGGACCATAACATTGAGTTGGTGCTGAATTTTAAACAGATAAAAAAGAAATATAAATAGAAGAACCACTTTCGGAAGGTGATTAAATCTCTAATATTCCAAAAGAAAAACACAAGACTCAATGCGATTAAAACACTGTCGAAAAGCGGGAATGGCAAAAGAAAGGAACCATGATTCAGAAAAATGCTCAAACCGTACATAAAAGAAGTGAGCACAACTAAAAAAACAAGTTTTCTTTCGCGTTGCATTTATATTTTCAAAGCCTCGTATATATAGTCGAACGTGGATAAAATTTCAGGTTTCCCATTTACAACAGCAATATCGTGTTCAAAGTGAGCTGATGGTTTTCCGTCTGCCGTTACAATCGTCCATTTATCTTCGAGCGTCAAAACTTTTTCTGTTCCCATGTTTATCATCGGCTCTATCGCAATTGTTAAACCGTTCAAAATTTTCTTTCCTCGACCTCTTCTTCCGTAGTTTGGTACTTGGGGCTCTTCGTGTAATTTCTTTCCTAGGCCATGTCCGACCAAATCACGAACGACACCGTAGCCATTTTTTTCAGCATGTTGTTGAATAGCCCAACCAATGTCTTCAATTCTATTACCGTATTTACATTGCTCAATTCCGATGTACAAACATTCTTTTGTTACTTCACAAAGCCGTTTTTTCTCATCACTAACCTCTCCAACTTCAAAGGTGTAGGCATGATCGCCGTAATATCCTTTATACACAGCACCACAATCCACAGAAACTATGTCTCCTTCTTGAAGCGGTTTATCTGTGGGCAATCCGTGTACAACTTGTTCATTTACAGAAATCAGCAATGTTGAAGGACATCCATACAAACCAAGAAACCCTGGCACTGCATTTTGTTTGCGAATAAAATCTTCTGCAAGTTGGTCTAAAAATTTGGGAGTTATTCCCGGTTTAATGTTTTGGGCAATTAATCCAAGTGTGCGACTAACCACCAATGCTGCCTCACGCATAGTTGCGATTTCTTCGGCCGTTTTATATCTAATCATGAATTTGTCTAAAAATGACATTGGGCAAAGTTAAAAATTCCGTTGTTCTTAGCATTTTTAATGTGTTATTTGTAACAAAAAAACAGGTAATTGTACCATGAAATTCCTCATAAAATCTCCCAAATTCTGCTTTTATTCACGATAAATGATAATTTTTTCACTTTTTTCTTTGGTTTACATTGATATTCAGATATATTTGTCGGGACAATAAACAATTATTAATCACTTAAACAAAAACTATGAACAAAGCAGAACTAATCGATGCTATTGCTAATGAGTCTGGATTATCCAAGGCTGATGCTAAAAAAGCACTAGATGCATTTGTTAATGCTACATCCGCAGCTTTAAAAGGCGGAGACAAAATCTCTTTAGTAGGATTCGGAACTTTCGATGTTTCCAAGAGAAGTGAGCGCAACGGACGTAACCCAAAAACTGGTGAGGTTATCACAATCGCTGCGAAAAACACAGTACGTTTCAAAGCTGGTTCAGATTTGTCTAACAGCGTTAACTAAGAAACAAAAGACATTCAACCTTGTAAGGGAATCCAATGGATTCCCTTTTTTATGCTTTAATATTTCGTTTAATAACTCGCACTCAATACATTAAACAAATCCTCATTTGCACTCATACTTGGAATGGGTTTCCTATTTGGCTGTTCAACTTCAACCGATTTTTCAAGTGATACGGAGAAGTCATTTAAGGCTTCCATGTCTTGAGCTACATAGCCTTCTGAAAAATCAGCAACTTCTTCGTAACTGAAATTAATCGGTACTTCTTCTAATTTCTTCTTATCCTGCGCACTATTACTCGCAACTAGAATTGGTTTTGGGGTTTCAATCTGTACTTTCGTTTCATGTTCAGAAGATGAATTTTTTTCATTGTTTTCCTTTTTAACTTCTTGTTTTTGAGATGTTTTTGTTTGAGGTTTTTGTATATCACTTTCATTATTGGTAAACCAAAAGAACAAAAAGGATCCAATTATCAAACTTCCCAATGCTCCAACTAATGTGGGGGAAAACCAATTCCAAGAAATATTTAAAGGAGGAAAAAAGGTTCTGAGTAAACGTTGACTTGGTGTTCCGCCATGTACTTCGTAGAACAGTTTATCGAGTTTTTGCTTGTTTTTTGCTGAATGAATTGTTTTTTCAGTGTAAGTAGGGACTTGACGCAACAAAAACTGTAAATCGTTAAAGCTTTCCTCGTCTTTCGCCCATTCCGCAACCATACGTTTTTCATCTGAACTCAACTCAATGAATCGCTTTTCTTTGATGATATTTTCAATGTGTTTTTCCATGATCACATGTTTAATTGTGGGTGAAATGCTTTTAATTTTTCCGCCAAATATTTTGTTGCATAAAATAACCTCGACTTAACTGTTCCCTCGTTTGCTCCAGTAATTTCTGCTATTTCTTTGATGCTGAGTCCGTCTATGTGTCGCAAAGTGAAAACATCACGGTGCTTATCCTCCAATTGTTGTAATTCATTTTCAAAAGCAACTTTAAACTGTTGATCCTGAACAGCAAAAAGAACGTTTTCTGAACCTGCAACATGGGTCAATTCATCGGCTCCGTTACGCGTGTTTTTCCTGACTTCCATACGTTTATACTCGTTTTTGCATTGATTCGCAGCGACCGAAAACAACCAAACTCGAAAACTTCTATCCGTATCAAATAGTTGTGGATTTTTAATCAACTTGGCAAAGAGGTCGTGAACCATATCCTCTGCTTTTTCCTCGTCACGCCAAAGCATATTCAGAAAATAGCCGTACAACATGCGATTGTAACGCACGTAGATTTCATCAAAGGCTTTTTTATCGCCCTTTCCGAAAGCCAGCATGAGCTGTTCGTCTGTTTCCTTGTTGTATGCTTTCCTGAATAAACGCATCAATATTTTTTGAGACTTTTAGTTTTTTGTGGAACCTTCAATTCGATTTTTTCAATGTCGGTGTTGACTTTTTGTTCCATGGGAAGATTACCTGTTTGCCTGTAGTGATTTCTCAAATAAATAAGAGTCGGTAAATAGTTGCTAATTAAATCGTTGGAGTTGGAGGAATAAAGCATAAGTTTATTCATTTTTTGAAACCAAAGTTCTTCCAATTCCTGCATCGTAAAGCGATTGTTTTGCTCTCCGTAAACAAAAACCAATCCAAAAGGAAACAACTTTTCTTTTACAGGAATCAAATAATCTTTTGGAACAGTCATAGAAATGGCAACCCCTTGACTTGCATTAAGTTGACAAAAGTTCTGAAGAAAATTCACGTCAACAACGGCATTTTTCGGAACCAATAGTCCTTTTTTCTCTAATAAATTTCGGTAGTTGAGACTTTGCATTAATTCCAAGGAAACAACAATTGTTTTATCTGCCACTTGCTGATTTTGCGCGTAAAATGCTGTAAACGAATCGTCTTGTCCATGTGTTACAAGCACTTTGCTCGTTTGAGCAGATTTTAGAACGTCATCGCTGTAATTTTTCCAGTTTTCGGAAAGTTGTTGATTGTTGTAAAGCGTTTTAATTTTAGAATTGAAAGTTGCTGTGTCGCCTTTCACCCAAGCATTGGCCGCATTCAAGCGCAAAATTTCCGGATGATTTGGTTTCATTTGAGTTGCTTTTTGCAAGTGCTTTTCTTTTGTAACATCATAATTTCCAGTTGCATAAACATTAAGTTGGTATTCAAAAGATTCAGGCGCAACTTCTTTTAATTCGTCTAATTTTTCCGTCATTTCTTGCTTTTGCTCAACTGTTGGAGTGCGCTGATTACTTTGATATTTTGCCTTGCTTTTTACCTGCTCTAATTCCAACGATTTTTGTTGTATCATTTGTTGAGTGGAAGATTCAGTGGAAGCGGCAGAGGAAAATGTTTTGGCTTTAGTTGAAGATTTAGATTGCACTTCTTTTTTGAAAGACTTCGACTCAACTTTTATTTCCTCGTAACGGTCGGAAGTTGGATAAACGGAGTCGTTTGCGTTCGTGGATGGAATTGCGGGAACTATTGTGTTAGTATTGCTGTTATTGTGAAACTGTACGTTGGAATTTTTGGCATCGGGGATTTGAGAAAATCCGATAAACGACCAAAGAACAAGTAATACGACTAAATATATTTGCATGAGTATTAATTTCTGAGGTGTACAACCTTCATGGAATTAGGTTCAAAATTGGTTTAAAAATGTTGGAAGAAAAAAGTTTTTCAAGATTAAGTTTGACTGATAAGTTGGAAATGCTGAGAAAAGAAGGTGTTTATTTAGGGGCACGAGAAACTTTTGCGCATTACGTTTATTTGTATTCCTTGCGAAACACATACGTTGAAGCCTATCGCGTGAAAAACTTGAACCAGTTTCAATGGATTGAAATCCAAAAGAATAAAGAAATTATTCAGGAATATGTTGGGGATATTTCCTTACGAAATTTGGGTTTTTGAAAAATGAAACCTTTTGACATACAACAAAATGAAAAAATTATGTACTCACTTCGTCAAGGAAAGTTGAAATCATAACTTTCTTCCTGAAATACAAACCACTTACGAATAGTTTTTCTTATTTGAACATGCCTCTTTAGAAATCAAATAAATCCCCAAAAAGCCCTTTTTTCTTCTTGTAATGATAATTTTTATCTGACGAAAATCGTTGTTTATCAAAATAATTATCTTGTTTAGAGTGATTGACATTAGATGAAGACCGTTCAATAATTTTATCGAGTTCACCACGGTCCAACCAAACTCCACGACAATCTGGACAATAATCAATCTCAATACCACTACGTTCTGTCATTACTAAGCTTACATTACAGTTCGGACATTTCATAAGTTGAAAATTATAAGGTTATTTTTTAATTAATTTGCTTCTTTTCCCTGCTAAGGAATCAAGTTTTGAAGTTGTTTTATTGATTAGGGTATCTAATTTCTTGACTTTATTGCTTTCTTCAATAATTAGCGAATCGAGCGTTAAAACCTTGTCAATTTCTTTATTTACAAGTGAATCCAGTGATTCTGTTTTCTTTTTTAAGTCATTCAATTTGTTCTCCACTTCACTGCCAACATTGCCACACGAGGTTAAAAACGTAATTACTGATAACTGAAATATTAATTTGATTTTAATTAGTTTCATGTTGGTATGTTAAATTTAATGTGAAAGTTAATGATTTAATCGTCTGTGAATCCATGATTAATTTTTATGACTTCCATATTGAACCAATTAGGATTCTTTCTGTCAAACTTAAATTCCTTTGGTTCTAATTCTACATATCAATGCTGAAAGATTTCAAATTAATTTTTTAAATGCGTCTTTTGAAGCCCTCCTTGTTATTAATGCTACTTTTTGGTAATAAAATATTCAAAAAAAATACAGGATATTTAGTTAAGAGAGATATCATTTATTTTTCTTAATTTATAGCGAAAAAATTGAAATGTTTAAAACAATTTTTATTATCGACCAAAAAGATTGCTTAAGAATTGTTTATCAGATAAAAAAGTGCTAATTTCATTATTTGAATATGCGAAAGATTATCCACTTTCTTGTCATTTTTATGCTCTCAATAGGATTGGGGTTTAACACATTTGCACAAAAATGGGGAGCAAATACCACGAGTTTATCAGTTAATGAAGCATTTGATGTTAAAACTGATCAAGTTGGAAATGTATATGTCGTTGGGTATTTAACAGGAGTAACCCATTTCACCTCTGTAATTTCTTCAGGATCGGCGTTGGGTAATGGAGATGTTTATGTCGCGAAATACAATCCAACAGGTCAATGTTTGTGGATTCGACAATTTGGTGGTAATCAATCCGACAGAGCTTGGAAGTTGGCAGTGGGCTCGGACCAAAACATTGTGGTTACGGGTCATTTTTTTGGACAAATTCAATTCGACAATTTCACCTTGAACTCAAATCAACAATCCAAAGATATTTTCGTGGTGAAATTAAATTCAAACGGAACTGTTTTGTGGGCATTCAAGGAAGGAGGAGCAGGTGCCGAGAACGTTTACGGAATTGCATTTGATGCTTCAAGTAATGTTGTTTTAACTGGTCAATATTCTGGAAATTCAACAATTGCTGGACAAAACTTCACCACAATAAATGACCCAATCACTGGTCTGCCAAGCTATGATTTTTTTATATCCAAATACAATTCAAGCGGTTCGCCTCTTTGGGTTCGAGTAGGTGTGGCAAGAAAAGAGGACAGAGGAATGGCGGTAGCAACAGACAACTCCGGAAATATATTTGTCTGTGGTCAGTTCTCCGATACTTTAAATTTTACAGGTAATATCATCAACAACTCAGGTCAAAATGTTGGTTTTGTAACAAAGCTTAATCCAAACGGACAATTAGATTTCTTTAGAATCATTCGTGCTGGACTTGTCCTACCATACGACATAAAAATTAACAATCAAGGACATGCCGTTCTATGCGGTGATTTCCTTGGCAACCTGATTTACAACCCAGGTTCTAATCAAAATACTCTTTCAAGTTCTTTTGCAAAGAAAATTTTTGTTCTTCAAATTGATAACAATGGAACATATCAATGGGGTTATCGCTTGGGGTCTAACAATGATGTTTCAGCTAAGGCACTCGTAATCAATAACACTAACCAAGTTTTTGTAACTGGATTTTTCAGATGTGATTTGTCAGAACTACATCAACCACAAACTTCCATTTGGAACTCTGTTGGATTCAAAGATGGTTACCTACTTAAGCTCAATTCCAATGGTCAATTTACATTTGCTAAACAATTCGGTGGTCAATTGGATGATGAAGGTCATGGAATTACGCTTAACGATCAAACAACCCCTATAATTTGTGGTTCCTATACAAAACACCTACACGTTGCAAGAACAAATGGTGGTTCTTCCGTAATTCAAAATAATGAAAATCAATTATTTCAAGATGACTTCGGGTACTTCTTTTCAGGAGATTCTACTCGGAATTCATTTGTAATGAAGTATTTAGATCAAGATATTGTCGATTACAACTTTTTTATAAACGAACCTATCGATAGTCTTATAGGTCAAATTCCAGCAATTAATGATACTATCTTTTTTTGCTTCTCAACTTATCTATCTTACGATGCAAAAACGCTCGAAGTTCAAGGCCCTAGCTACAATTATTTGTGGAGTACTGGTTCAACTGAAAATTCAATTGGTGTATCCGACAACAATAATTATTCTGTAACTGTCACACGAAAAGATGCTTGTTCTTCAGGTAGCGATGGAGTAGTCACTGTGCTTTTACCTTTCCATCCAAGACCTTTGATGACCGACAACAAAGGAATCGCCGTAAACGCGCCTGGAATTCTTTATGCCGACTATCATTTTTGTTTTCCCGATTCCGTAGAAGTTAATTTCACATTATTACAACCTAATCAAAGTATAACATTAACACTTGATACAACAGTTATCGGAACTGGAACGGGACCCTTTATGGTTCATCAAGAAGGAACATATTACGTTGAAGCAACTAATTTAGGTTGTAATGAACGAGGATTTTTTCATCTTGAATTCGACCACCCAATTCCATACAATACAATTGATTACGGAATCGATTTACTAAATAATCCTTTAGGGAGTGATACCATCACGATTTGCGAAGGCGATGTTGTAGAAATTTTTGGATTCAATAAGTTTGTTAATCCCAACGCTCATTATCTTGATTTCATTGAACCTGTTTGGCAAAATGAATGGTCAATAAATGGCATTAATTACACCAATGAAACTTGGGGAATCGCTTTTCATCCTCCACTAGGAGGTTGGTACCACATAAGGTCTAAAATATGGCTCGGTTACGAAAATCTTTGCGGAATCGACACAACAAGTTACATAGCAATTGATTCTTTTTTTGTGATTTTAAATCCTAATCCAACAATTACTTTTCAAGTTTCTCCTTTTCAGCTTATATGTCCTTATGACACTGTGTTACTCACCTCAACTTTAAGTCATCCAAATTTTTCATGGCTTGGAGATGGAATCATTTGGACAAGTTCATTAGGAGACTCTATTCTAGTGAATCAACAGGGATTTTACTCTTTTCAAGGAACGTTAACCGATCCCATAACAGGTTGCTCCTTTAGTGAAAATAACAGTACCTCTGTTTTATGGAAAACACCTCCATACATTGTATCTGACCCAAGTCATGCCTTTGTTTGTCCTGACCAAAGTGTGAATCTTTTCCTTCCAACAGGATTTTTATCGTACCAATGGATTGGTCCTGATGGTGATAGTTTATCAATAACCAACATTTGTGTGGGGGAAGATGCTGGATTTTATTATTGTCATTTAGTCGATTTACAAGGTTGTCCCCTAACAACCACTCCTTTCGAACTTAAAGAATACATGACGCCTTCTGTATTAATTGAACCTCAACAACACATTTGCAATAACGAAACCATCACTATTTCTGTTGTTTACGAAGGGCCAACAACAATTATTTGGTCCAATACCTCTCAAAACGTTGATCAAATTCAAGTGAATCAACCAGGACAATACTCAGTAACGGTCACTCAATGTGGACAAACACAAATTCATCCAATTACCATACAATCCGGAAATTTTCAAAGTCAATTGATCGCTTCACAAACAAACTTATGCTATCAAGATGTTGCGATTCTTCAAACGAATACACTAGGGATGCAACATATTTGGAGTAATGGGATGATAAATAATGGAGTGTTAGAAGTTACTGAACCTGGAACCTATTTTGCTGAGATAATAAACGAGTACGGGTGTGGTTACATAACAAACGCTATAACTGTAAATATTGTTGACGGCTCGTATCCTCCAGATATTCAAAGTGTGACTATCTGTAAAGGAGAGGATGTCAATTTTCATGACTTAAGTGACAATAATTTAATTTGGTACTTGCCAGACTCAACCATTTATCACATTGGAAATACCTTTAACATTGATAGTGTTCAAACCGATTTAAGCTTGTTTGCTGCCTATCAAATAACTGGTTGTCCTCCAGCATTGCAACATGTTACAATTGATGTAATCGAACAAATAAATGGAATAAGTCTAGGTGGAGATTTAATACTTTGTGGACATCAAGATTCTGCATTACTTTCTGCTTTGGTTCCTGAAAATGTTAGCTTCAACTGGTTTAATGGTGATTCACTAAACACATCGGTTTATGTAAATCAACCTGGACAATACAGCATAACTTTCCGTCAGTGTGAACTTGAAAAAACGTTGAACGTAAATGTTTTAAATCGTGGGTTCAATGCTATTGCAGAATTCTCTGATTCAATAGTTTGCATGGGAGAAAGTGCCATTTTTACCCCGATTTTCGCCGAAATACAACCCTCCAATCTGTCTGTTTTGTGGAATACTGGAGACACAGTTTCGAACTTAATGGTAACTCAACAAGGTTCTTATTTTGCAATAGTTACAAATAGCTATGGATGCACAGACACAACTTCAATTTTTCACATAAATGGTGTTGAATGTGGTGGGATATTACCAAATGTTATCACTCCAAACGGAGATGGAATCAATGACTTCTTTGTAATTGAAGAGGCTACACTTTTTCCAAACAATGAACTTATCATTTTAAATCGCTGGGGGAATGTAGTTTACCACAAAGAAGGTTATCTCAACCAATTCAATGGTGATAACGTCGTTGATGGTGTTTATTTCTATTGTTTCAAACCTTTCGGGAAGAAAAATAAATTTCGCGAGAGAACGGGGTTTGTACAAATTTTAAGATAGGGTCTGCCACAAACTTCTTTCAAAACGACTTTCAATAGCATTAAGAGTAACAGAAAACAACACAAAAAAAAAGCCCGCCAAATATGACGAGCTTTAAATGATGTTTAAACGTTATTTAAAACGTGATTTTCATACCGCGTTTTCTTTCTGCCTCACGCAAAAGAATTTTACGTATTCTTAAACTTTTTGGTGTAACTTCCACAAATTCATCATCTTGGATGTATTCCAAACATTCTTCTAAACTGAAAACACGTGGTGGTGCCAAACGTACTTTGTCGTCTGAGCCAGAAGCACGCATGTTGGTCAACTTCTTCGTTTTCGTTACGTTCACACACAAGTCACCTTGACGTGAATTTTCACCAATTACCTGACCCTCATAAATATCCTCGTTCGGATGAACAAAGAAACGTCCGCGGTCTTGTAAGTTGTTTAATGAATAAGGAATTGCAGCTCCTTGTTCCAAAGAAATTAAAGAACCATTTTGACGGCCTGGAATGTCACCTTTGTACGGTTGGTATTCCAAATAACGGTGTGTCATAATTGCTTCACCGGCAGTTTGCGTCAACAAATAACTTCTTAATCCAATAATTCCACGTGAAGGAATGATGAATTGGATAATCATACGACCACCTTTCGGAGCCATATTGGTCATTTCTCCTTTACGGATACTTACTGCTTCAACCGCAGTTCCACTGAATTCTTCCGGTAAGTCGATTGTTAATTCTTCAACTGGTTCACATTTTACACCGTCGATTTCTTTGAAAATTACTTGTGGTTGCCCCACTTGTAATTCATACCCTTCACGACGCATCGTTTCAATTAAAACGGATAAATGCAATACCCCGCGTCCGTAAACCATCCAACGGTCGGCTTTGTCCGTTTCGATTACGCGTAGTGCCAGGTTTTTCTCCAATTCTTTTGTCAAACGCTCTTGTATATGTCGGGAGGTAACGAATTTCCCTTCCTTTCCAAAAAACGGTGAATCGTTGATTGTGAACAACATCGACATGGTTGGTTCGTCCAATTGAATTGTTTGAAGTGGTTCAGGATTTTCAGCGTCACAAATAGAATCACCAATATCAAAACCTTCCAAACCAGTAATGGCACAAATATCTCCAGCTTGTACGCTTGCCACTTTTACCCGTTCCAAACCTTCGAAAACAAAGACTTCTTTAATTCTGTGTTTTTGCAATTCACCGTCGCGTTTCGCTAATAAAATCGGTTGTCCTTCTTTAATTTCACCTCTTGACAGACGACCAATTGCGATACGACCAACATAAGATGAATAATCCAAAGAAGTAATCAACATTTGAGTATTTCCTTCTTCAATTTTACGAACAGGGAAATAATTCAAAATTTCATCAAGTAAAGGTGCAATTGAATCCGTTTGCTTCTTCCAATCGGTTGACATCCAGCCGTTTTTAGCTGAACCATAAATTGTAGGGAAATTCAATTGTTCTTCGTTTGCGTCTAATTCAAACATAAGGTCGAACACTTTTTCGTGTACTTCGTCTGGCGTACAATTTTCTTTGTCCACCTTGTTTATCACTAACAATGGCTTGATTCCCATAGAAAGCGCTTTACCAAGAACGAAACGTGTTTGAGGCATCGGACCTTCAAAGGCATCCACTAATAAACAAACACCATCGGCCATATTCAAAACACGCTCCACTTCTCCACCAAAGTCGGCGTGACCTGGTGTGTCGATAATGTTGATTTTGGTTCCTTTGTAAGTTACAGAAACGTTTTTGGAAACAATTGTAATTCCTCTTTCACGTTCGAGGTCGTTGTTGTCCATGATAAGTTCTCCGGTCGGACGGTCGCGTTCGTTTAAAACGCTACCCGCTTCAATCATTTTGTCAACCAAAGTTGTTTTACCGTGGTCAACGTGTGCAATAATTGCGATGTTTCTAATTTCCATCGATTAAATAGTAAAAAATAAAATTTGTGAGTTTATTGAATTATTTTTTGCGAGCAAAAGGTCTGCTTTGTCCGTCGCGACCTCCGAAAGATTTTTTCTTATCATCGCCTCCAAAAGATTTCTTTTTGTCATCACCGCCGAAAGATTTTTTTCTGTCGTCGCGACCACCAAAAGATTTTTCCTTTCCACCTCCGTAAGAACTATCTCTTCTACCGCCACCAAATGAACCTGCACCTTTTTTAGATCCATAGCGAGAATCACCCGATTTTTCACCACGGAATTTTCCACCGCCACCACCTTTCGAGCCTTTGTTGTCGCCAGATGTGGTGACTTCAACTGAAAGTGGATGACCCTCGAAATTTGCTCCATTCACATGTTTCAAAATTCTTTCTGTGAATTCCTCGTCAGCATCAAAAAAGGAGAAAGAAGCCATAAGGTCAATTCGTCCGATGTTTTGCGATTTTAAACCTGTTGCATCACAAACCACACGTAACAACGCACCAGGATTTAAGCCATCACGACGACCGATATTCAAGAAAAATCTTGTTTTTCCTTCATCACGCGCTTTCTCTGATTTTGAACTTTTACGGTCTTTTCCTTCCTCTTTTCGAGCTGAAACATTAAGGTCACCGGCTCTTTCGTAATATTCGATGAATCGGTTAAATTCCGCTGAAACGAATTTTTTAATCACTTCTTCTTTCGTAAAATGCTCAAAAGAAGACATGATCTGAGGGATGAATTTTTCAATGTCATCTTCCTTAACCTCCGTTTCAATTGTGTTGTTGATTAATTTCATCAACTGAATTTCACAAATTTCTTCAGCATTAGGAATAACGCCAACTGTGAAAGTGGTACGCATTTGTTTTTCAATCGCCTTGATTTTGAACAATTCTTTTCCGTTCACCAAGACTAAAGATTCCCCTTTTTTTCCTGCACGAGCTGTTCGTCCGCTTCGGTGGGTATAGTTTTCGATGTCGTCAGGAAGGTTGTAGTTGATAACGTGTGTAATGTTGTCAATGTCCAAACCTCTAGCCGCAACATCAGTAGCAACCAAAAGTTGTAATTCTTTACTTCTAAAACGATCCATTACTCTATCGCGCATTGCTTGAGTGAGGTCGCCGTGTAAAGGTTCAGCATTGTAACCTTCTTTTGCCAATTTTTCAGCAACAGCGGCAGTTTCGTTTTTCGTACGACAAAAAATCAAACCGTAAATCTGTGGATTAAAGTCGATTAATCTTTTTACAGCTTCGTAACGATCTCTTTCTTTTACCAAATAATAAATGTGGTCGATGTTTTCGTTACTCTGATTTTTGTGACCAATTGAAACCTCAAGCGGTTCATCCATGTATGTTTTTGCAATACGAGCAACTTCAGTCGGCATAGTTGCAGAAAACAACCATACATTTTTCTCTAAAGGAGTCATATCCAAAACCGCATCGATGTCCTCCTTAAAGCCCATGTTGAGCATTTCGTCAGCCTCGTCAAGTACAACGTACTTAACTTCTTGCAATTGAACTACTTTTCTATTCATCAAATCCACCAAGCGACCTGGAGTTGCAACGATAATTGCGGCACCTTTTTTCACTTCTGTAATTTGACGGCGAATGTCTGTTCCTCCGTAAACCGAAACGACTCTAAGGTCGAGGTATTTGGAGAAAGTTTCAAGATCTTTCGTGATTTGCAAGCACAATTCACGTGTAGGACAAATAATCAATCCTTGTGGAAGTCGTGCCTCAGTATTGATATTGTTAATGAGCGGCAAGCCGAACGCTGCCGTTTTACCTGTTCCTGTCTGCGCAAGGCCGACAAAATCGCATTCCTCTTGCATCAAGTAGGGAATGGCTTTTTCCTGGATGGGGGTTGGTGCTTCAAAACCCAATTCTGATAACGACTTCAGCACCTCTCTCCTCAATCCCAGCTCTTCAAATGTCATGTAATAATTTTAAAATTGGGTGCAAAGGTACGACATTAACCGTGACGAATGTTAAATTAGTTATAAGTTAAGGGTTTAGGGTTATGTTGGAATGGATTTTTGAAATTTAAAACACAAAATCAATGTAATTTTTCATTGCTGATCGTGTTTATCACAACTTTTAAATTCAACTTTTTCACACTAAAATATTTTTTAATTTTTCCGGTAAATTATTTAATTCCACTATCTTTTTGCGATTATTATCTACATCCTTTTTAAACTTTCGTTTTTTATTGTAAATACTGATTCTTACAATTTACTTTTCAGAAATCGAAAATATCAACTCATCGACGTTTATATGTTCAAGTGAAAAAGTGACTATTTTTTCGATTTTACTGTTCTTTAAAAACGCTTCAATGCTCAACTCGTCTTCTTTTAAAGGTCCTTCAACATCAGTTAGCAAGTGCAGATTTTTCGCGTTTGATGAGGAAATTAAGTTTTCAATCAAGATTTCTCGTTTTTCCTCCAAAATGAAAACCTTGTATTCATAAACCTTTGGAAGTTGGTTCAATAAATTTGCTGGGACATAATAAATTGGATTGTTAGCCTCTAAATCCAAATCAATTTTGTAAAGACCTGTTTCTTCAACAAAATGCTTATTGAAAACACAAGCTAATCCATTTTCATTGAGTTGTTTAAACAGTTTCTCAAAAGGAGCTCCACTTAAACCTGTAACGATTACTTTCTTTCCCATCTGATTATCCTGAATGAAAGTTCTATGAAAATTTGCTTCCTTTTCGTTTTTAAGGTGGTTTTCATAGAGGTTGGCCAAACGAATATGTGCTGATAAAAATCGTGGTTTCAAATGAACACAAACTTTAAACGCACTTAAAGCCTCTTCGTAATAGCCACATTTTTCCAAAAGTTCACCTAAACTAAAATGGTATCTTGGCTGATTAAAATCATTTTCAATAGCAATTAAGTATTCGTTTATTGCTTCTGAATAATCTTTCAATTTTTCCAATGCCATTCCCAGTCCGTGATGAGCCAAGGCAATTCTGTCGTCAACAGATAACATTCGTATGAACTGACTTTTTGCAACTTTGTATTGTCTTTTTTCAAGACTTAAGATGCCTATTTTGTAAGCAATTTCAAGATTATTGGGATTATCTTTTTGTGCTTTTTTTAGGTGTTTAGCTGCTTCCCTTAAATTTCCCGTGGCAAAATGATATAAACCTTCCAAAACATCAACATAATTCGGCGATTTGTATTTCAATTGAATCCCTGTTTTCTTGTGATGTGCAATGATTGATTCTCTTGTGATTTTGTCTTGTTCAACTTTTAAAGTTCTTAGTTTTTCTATCAAAGGTTTCACCTTAAAAAATCGTTTTTCAAGGAGGAGATTTTGTGCAAGCCTGTAACCATAACGTAAGTGATTACTTTCATCAAAAATCTTTTCAAAAACTTCAATTCCCTCCAAAACTCTACCACCGTCAACCATGTTACGCGCCTTGTAATACAAGTTTTCCCAAATTGTTTCTTGAACTTGGTTTTTAGTGTTTTCATCTGGCGCATCAATATAACCCAATTCCACTAATTGTTGAATGGCTTCTTGCGCAACAATTGGATCTTCTCTCAAAGATTCATCGTGTTGACCGCTATCACCATCCATTTTTTCCCAAGACTCAACCCATTTTATTGGATTGACATTTGCGATTGTACTTTCGAGCACTTTTCCTTCCATATCTTTTCCAACAGGCAATCCCAACAAATGAAGTAAGGTTGGAGTTATATCTAAAACACTTGCGCCAGTAATTTTTCCTTCCACATTCACATCAGGACCGGCCATTACCAAAATGCCAAAAGGACTATGTTCAGCAGCTATTCCCGCAGGTTCGTTGGGAATATAAAGCGGCCGATTTAATCCCGAGTGAAAACCGTGGTCTGAAACGAGAATAATGTTGGTGTCTTTGTCAATAATATCTAACAATCTATCGAGCATTAAATCATGTAAGCGGTAGGCACTTTCTACAATTTCTTTGAAGTCGTTATAATTTTTCTCCTGAATTTCAGGTCGATAAGGAGGTGCGAATTTCATCCCAATATGACAAAGCATATCCATAGCTTCATAATAAACCGCAGCAAAATCCCATTCTGTTTCTTGAAGAGCATAAGTAAATGCAGCATGTACATTTGAAGCGTGAGCAATATTTTTTCGGGTTTGTTCCACAACGTTATGTTCGCGCAGCGGTTCGTCTGTTGCAATATTGGGAACAAATGGTGCGAG
>CAZWSY010000006.1:0-79778 GCA_964636775.1 uncultured Lishizhenia sp. | reverse complement strand
GGATATTCTTTTGTAGTCAACACAGTGTAAAGTACGGCACCCAGAAATGCAATCCCCCCAAGATAAAAGCTCCACTTTACGTTGTCTCCAATTTGACCTTCCACAGATGAAGATTCAAATCCAAACCAATTGGTAAAAATCCAGGGAAGTGCACTCGCAATTGTAGCGCCGATTCCAATAAAGAAACTTTGCATAGAAAAACCTGTAGTGCGCTGTTCTTCGGGAAGTTTATCCGCAACAAAAGCACGGAACGGTTCCATACTGATGTTAATTGAAGAATCAAGTATCCAAAGTAGTCCAGCCGCCATCCAAAGAGAAGACGAATTCGGCATGATGAACAAACATAAGGAACTTAAAATGGCGCCAATTAAAAAATAAGGTCTTCTTCTTCCAAGTACTGGATGCCAAGTTCTATCGCTTAAATAACCGATAATCGGTTGAACAATTAATCCTGTTAGTGGTGCAGCTAGCCATAAAGCAGGTATTTCCTCAGGTTCTGCTCCAAGATTTTCATAGATGGCGCTCATGTTGGCCATTTGAAGCCCCCAACCAAACTGGATTCCCATGAAGCCGAAGCTCATGTTCCATATTTGCCAGAAGGATAGTTTAGGTTTTGAGTTTTGCATGGTTTTTTTTTGATTTTAGGACTTTATGATGTTATGATATTAGGACTTTATGAGGGAATGACTTTATGATGTTACGATATTAGGACTTTATGAGGGAATGATTTTATGAGGGAATGAGAGAATGACTAATGAGAGAATGACTAATGAGGGAATGATTTTATGAGGGGTCGCCGAGGTGGAGATTTTAGAAAGACCCGACGCTTCGGATTTCAATTTTCTCCGACGTGGCGGATATTCGCCCTTCGGCTTCGCTCAGTGCGTCGCGGGCTTCACTTCTCAATTTTCTCCCGATAGTTATCGGAACTACACTCTTCACACTTCGGCTCCGCTCAGGCTTCACCTTTAACTTTTCTCCCGATCGTTATCGGGACTACACTTTTCACCCTTCGGCTTCGCTCAGGCTTCACCTTTAACTTTTCTCCCGATCGTTATCGGGACTACACTTTTCACCCTTCGGCTCCGCTCAGGCTTCACCTTTAACTTTTCCCTCTTCACTTTTCATTCTTCACTACGCCGCGGCGGATCACTTTTCATTCTTCACTCTAAATTCTAATTTCTAACATAAACCCTATATCCCCAAGGTTCAATATTCATAATTAACTCATTTTTAAGTTTAGCTTTTTTACCAGTGAATAAATCTGTGTAACGACCTGCGATTTTTGTATTAGTTATTTTAAGTGGTTTTTCTGTACCGCTTAAGTTGAACACACACAACACTTTATGACCATCTTTTTCTCTTGTGAAAACTAATAAATCCTTACTCGATTTATCAGTAAGAACCTCCGTTTTTCCGCCAAATGTACCATTCCATAAAGCTTTGTTAGTGCGATTTAATTGAAGGATTTTAGTGTAAAAAGGAACCAAGTCCATTTTCGACCAGTTAATAGAGTCTTTTTCAAAGAAGGCTAATCTTCTGTCTAGTGAAGTTTCTTGTCCGTTGTAAACTAAAGGCATTCCTTCAATCGTTGCAGACAAAACCGCAAGTGCAAAACGCGCTTCACCCATTCTTTCCATTTCAGTTCCGTTCCAAGAATTTTCATCGTGGTTTGAAGTAAAGTGCATTCTATAATCTTCATTTTTGAAGTGTCCTTTCTCAAGGTATTTTACAATATGCGTTACATCTTCCTCGCCTTTGGCAATTTTATTCATGATATGATGAAACTCCCAGCCGTAGGTCATATCAAACGCTTTATGGATTTCAGGATTTTCATCTTCAGCTAAAAAGAAAATCTTTTTTGTTTTGTCTAATTCAGAGCGAGCATCAATCCAAAAATCAGTAGGAACCCATCCTGCAACATCGCAACGGAAGCCATCTATATCCGCTGCTGTCAACCAATAACGCATAGACTCAATCATTTCTTTACGCATTTCTTTGTTGTCGTAATTTAAGTCGGCAACGTCATACCAATCCGTACCAATTGTAGGTTGAAGATTTCCTAATGAATCCAAGGTGTACCAATCTTTATGTCCTTGTTGAACCCAGACATTATCAGGAGATGAGTGATTAGCAACCCAATCGATAATGATTTTCATTCCTAAATCATGTGCAGTTTTGACAAGATTTTTGAAATCATCCAAAGTTCCAAATTCAGGATTTACACCTTTATAATCTTTTACAGCATAGTAACTTCCTAAAGAACCTTTTCGATTTTCAACACCTATAGGATGGATAGGCATCAACCAGAGAATATCAACTCCCATTTTTTTCAATCGAGGGAGGTGTTTTTGGAAGGCCTTAAATGTACCCTCTTGTGTAAATTGCCTCACATTAACCTCATAAATAGTAGCATTTTTCGACCATTCCGGAGGTGATTTTTGAGCCATTATTTGTGACATAAACATGCCACAAAAAAGGAAAATTAAAGTGTATTTCATTTTAAGCATTTTGTGGTTTAAGTATATAATTAAGGTGGTAATTAACAAGATGTTCAATCGGACGACGAATTATTGCCCCTATTTTTATATTCATTTCATCAGCGACTTCATGCAACTGAACTTCAAATATCTGCGCTATCGACCCCACAAAACTCACTTCCACCTCTTTGTGATTTTTGTAACAACAAACATGAACATCAATGAATCTTCTGAACCCATCCTTCACCAAGTTTTTGACATACTCTTCTTCTTTGTGTTTAGCGATAAACGGCATAAATGAGGCTATAAAAACATTCGCATTCGGTTGCATATAAACGTGATTTACCAAATCGTCTTTTGTGTAGCCATAGGTCGCAAAGAAATCGTCTTGCATATTCTGAGGTAAACGATGATATAGGTAATTAGAAAGCAATTGTTTACCAAAAAAACTTCCACTTCCTTCATCTCCGAGAATGTACCCTAAAGCGGGAACTTCTTCGGAAATTTCTTTTCCATCAAAAAAACAAGAATTTGAACCAGTACCTATAATACATGAAATTACAGGAACACCCCTGTAAGTTGAATATGCGCAAGCCAACAAATCATGATCTACCAAAATCGACGCATTTGTGAAAACTCGACTTAAACCATCTTCAACTTTTGCATTCAAATCATCACTAGAACAACCGGCGCCGTAAAAATAAACTCCCTTTATTTGGGAGGCTACAGCATAAATTTCCGCATGTTTTTTTATTTCACTTTCAATCAAATCGGCCGAATGGAAGTAAGGATTGAATCCCATAGTCGAAAAAAAACTTTGGTTATTTTTGTCGTCTAATAAAACCCAATCACTTTTGGTAGAACCACTTTCTACAATAAAATACATAACTTTAGAATCAAAAAATTAGAGCTTTGTGTCAATAATACACTTTCAAAAATAGGAAATATAGATTAAGCGGTAAAATTTATGCAAAAAAAAAATGGGGCGACCTTAAATCCAAATGTATCAGTTGACTGTGTAATTTTCGGTTTTGACTTAGAAAAACTGACTGTTTTGCTTATCGAACGTGGTCAAAGTGGAAACTCAACAGGTTCTCGTATGGCACTTCCGGGTGACTTGATTTATGATAACGAAAATTTGGATCAAGCTGCAAATCGCGTTTTGAATGAATTAACTGGACTTCATGACATTTACATGGAACAAGTTGGTGCTTTTGGTGACCCGAACCGCTTGAATAAATTAGAGGATCAGGAATGGCTAAAAGTAACTCGCGAAAAGCCGGAAGAACGTGTGGTTACTATTGCTTATTATTCGCTAGTTCCGATTTTCAATTATGAACCTCATGCTTCCTCATTTGCAAAAAATGCGGATTGGTTCCCTGTTCATCAAATTCAAGATTTAGCATTCGACCATTTCGATATACTTCAAGCGGCAAAGGAAAAATTACGGCAAAAATTGCGCATTCAACCTGTTGGTTTTAACCTTTTACCAGAAAAGTTCACCCTAAGTCAGTTGCATAAACTTTATGAAAGTATTTTGGATAAACCCTTAGACAAAAGAAATTTTAGAAGGAAAATCCAAAAACTTAACATTCTCACAAATCTTCGTGAAAAGCAACAAGGAGTGCCACACAAACCTTCAGCGATGTATAAATTTAACGAGGAAAAGTACCTCGAGTTGACACAAAAGGGCTTTGATAATTTTGATTTTTAACGGCTTCTGAAATTTAAGGATATTAAACTCCCGAAGACATCAATTGTGTACAAATAATCTTGTTGTTTTATAAAATCTATCTTTGCAGCATGGAACAACAACAAGACAAACTCAAGGAGATTATTTCTCATTCTAAAGAATACGGATTCATTTTTCCATCCTCTGAAATTTATGATGGATTGGCTGCAACCTACGACTATGGTCAACTTGGGGCAGAACTTAAAAACAACATCAAAACTTATTGGTGGAAAGCGATGGTGCAAATGCACGAAAACATTGTGGGACTGGATTCTGCTATTTTCATGCATCCAACAACATGGAAAGCTTCCGGTCACGTTGACGCTTTCAATGATCCATTAATTGATAACAAAGATTCCAAAAAACGCTATCGTGCAGATGTATTAATTGAAGATCATATTGACAAAATTCGTCAAAAAATAGAGAAAGAAGTAGAAAAAGGACGTAAAAAATTTGCTGATAATTTTGATGAAACTCAATTCCGTGCTACCAATCCGAACATTTTACGCAACGTTGAAAAAATTCAGGAAATTGAAAACAGAATGCGTGTTTCCCTAGAAAATAATGATTTGGAAGGTGTTAGACAATTGATTTTGGATTTAGAAATTGTTTGTCCGATTTCAGGTTCAAAAAATTGGACAGAAGTTCGTCAGTTCAACCTCATGTTTTCTACCGAATTAGGCTCTGTTGCTGGTGATGCAGCTACGATTTATCTTCGTCCTGAAACAGCACAAGGGATTTTTGTCAACTTTTTGAACGTTCAAAAATCCGGCAGAATGAAAATTCCATTTGGTATTGCTCAAATAGGTAAAGCTTTTAGGAATGAGATTGTTGCGCGACAATTTATTTTTAGAATGCGTGAATTTGAACAAATGGAAATGCAGTTTTTTGTTCGTCCAGGGGAAGAAATGAAGTGGTATGAGTATTGGAAAGAAACGCGCACGAAATGGCACAAAAATTTAGGTTTGGGCGACCAACTATACCGTTTTCACGACCATATCAAGCTGGCGCATTACGCGAACGCGGCTTGTGATATTGAATACAATTTCCCAATGGGATTCAAGGAATTGGAAGGAATTCACAGTCGTACAGACTTTGATTTGAAACAGCATGAACAATTTTCAGGAAAGAAACTCCAATTTTTTGATCCTGAACTCAATCAAAGTTATGTTCCTTATGTGGTTGAAACTTCTGTAGGACTAGACCGTATGTTTCTGGCGGTCTTGAGTGCTGCTTATCAGAAGGAAAAATTAGAAGACGGTTCGGAGCGTATTGTTTTGAAAATTCCAGCAGTTCTTGCTCCTTACAAAGCCGCAATACTTCCTTTGGTTAAGAAAGATGGACTTCCTGAAAAAGCACGTGAAATAATGAAAGACTTGCAATTGGAATACAATGTTCAGTATGATGAGAAAGACGCAATCGGAAGACGTTACCGCCGTCAAGATGCTATTGGAACTCCTTTCGCAATTACAGTGGATCATCAAACCTTGCAAGACGACACGGTCACCATTCGAGATAGAGACACGATGCAACAAGACCGAATTTCAATCAGCGATTTACCACGCATTTTGGCAGAAAAAGCAAGTTGGAAAGCAGTTTTAAACGCTCTGTAAATGTGGTTTGCCAATCTTTCAATAAATTAAGGGAATAGGCTTTAATTATTTCGTCCTAAATATTTGTAAAATTTGGGACTAAACCATAAGAAGTCTTTTTTAACGTTCAATCTTTCGTTAAACTAAAAATGATTTAATGCTTTTCCAGTCCATAAGTTTCCTTTATCCAACTTTATGAGCAACTTGAGTTCACGTAGTTTAATTTTCATTTCGACTTTACTTTTTAAAGTGTTTATTGCAAATGGACAAATGATTTATAATCAGACTGGTAAAGCTTTTACCGATGAACCTTTTTTTGATGAGTTTTTTGTTCGGGCAAATCAAATCAAAGAAATTTCAGGTAAATATTCAAGAAAAAAAGATGGTGATATGGTTCGCGAAACGAATGATTTTTTCAGGTTTCGTTTTGATTCACTCGGACATTTAATTTCGACTTACGAAATCAGAACGCTCGCAGGATTGACCGACACCCTCTACAATTTTTACGAATACAATGAATTTGGTAAGCTTATTTTACATCGTAAATCAGAAGCGGGTGGTATCTCAGCTTATCGATACAAATATGATTCCGTTCAGCGTGTAATCGAAATAGAGCATCGACGCGATATTATTGATAAGAACGGAAATGTTCTCCAAAGTAATCTAATCAACCGCGAGACCATGCGTTATGTGCCTTTTAAAAATTCCTATAAAAAGGTGATATACAATAGCTACAATTTGCCTTACATGGAGGAATTTGATGAATATAATTCCGATGGTTATTTAATCCGAGAAACCAAGCGTATGCGTATGGCTGATTCAGATTATCATAAGGTATTTATTTACAATGAGAAAGGTCGTCTTGCGAAAGTGAAATTCATTCACAACGAGGAAGAAAATCCTTATGAAGAATGGCAATTTCGTTATGATGAATTTGGCAATGTAATCGAAAAACACATCTACAAAAGAGGTGTTTTTAAAAATGACATTCAAATTATTTACGACACCAAAACAGGACTTTTAGGCTCAACCATTCAACGTGAAGTTGGCGCTAATTTCATGATGATTTTAAGACTCAATCATTACGAGTTTTTTGGAAGATAATTACCCTATCGCGAGGTTTTATCTTTTAGAATTAGTCGCAGTGCTGTATCCTTTGTAAAGTAAGCCCAAGCCCAGTTGATAAAAATGATTAGCTTGTTTCGAACACTCAAAATCAGCATTAAATGCAAAAACATCCAAATTACCCAAGCTATAAATCCTTTTAATTGGACAAATGGCAAATCTACAACAGCCTTATTTCGACCCACCGTCGCCATTGAGCCAAGATTTTTGTACTCATAAGGTCTAAGACTTACATTTTTGTTCATTCTATTGAGATTTTTTGCGAGATTAATTGACTGATTAATCGCAACATTGGCAACCTGAGGATGACCTTTGGGATATAAAGGTGTTGACATGAAAGCAATGTCTCCAACGGCATAAATGTTTGAAAGTCCTTCGACAGAATTAAATCGATTTACTTTTAATCGCTTGCCAAAAGTGAAACAAGATTCAGGCAATCCTTTAAAATCATTCGCGATAACACCTGCCGCCCAAATGAGTGTTTTTGTCTTTAGGGTAGTTCCGTCTGAAAATTCCAATATAGTTCCGTCGAAATCGCTAACTGTGGTTTCTGTATGAATTTCAACACCTAAATTTTCAAGGTATTTTCTTGAATTTGCTTTAGCTTTTTCACTCATATTATTCAATGTATTTGGACTCCCTTCGACAAGAATGATTTTCAATTCTGAAAAGTCAATTCTAGGGTAATCTCTTGGTAGAATGAATGATTTTATTTCCGCAAATGCACCAGCTAACTCAACTCCAGTTGGACCCGCACCAACAATAACAATGTTCAGAAGTGCTTCTTTCGCAGTTGTTTTTGCAGTAACAATATCCTCAAAAATTTGAAGGATATGATTGCGAATTGAAATAGCGTCGTATGTACTTTTTAATGTCAGTGCATGATTTTCAATATTCTTGTTTCCGAAAAAATTGGTTTTACATCCTGCGGCAATTACTAAAATGTCGTACTCAATTTTTCCGATTGAGGTCAATAGAAATTTTTCTTTTTCGTTTATTTCCGTGACCTCTGCAAGCCGAATTCTAACATTTGGGTAATTTCTGAATATATGCCTCAGCGGAAATGAAATGCTTGAGGGTTCTAATTGCGATGTTGCAACTTGATAAAATAATGGCTGAAATTGGTGGTGATTAATCTTGTCAATAAGAATTATATCGAAAAATTTGGGGTTAAGATTTTGAATCAAATTAATGCCTGCAAAGCCTCCACCAATCACTACGATAGTTTGTTTTCTTGTCATGATAAAAAGTGTTAAATCCTAACCCAAGTCATTAAATAATTTGGGTTAGGACATTTTTACAAGCTATTGTTTAAGTATTTAACCCATTCTTGACCAAGTTGAATTTCGCCGCTAAGCTGATGATTCTTTTCAATATTGAATAGTTCAAATTGAATCGATTGAACACTTGGAGATTTCAAAGAAAATTCTAAAAGAACGTTTTTTATACGTGAATTTATTCCGTTGTTGTCATTTAACACAACAGTTTCTTTTACCAAATTTACTTTCGAAATGTTGTTTAAAGGAATTTTTTCAATTCTATTATTCTCCGATGCTTTGAAAAATACAAAGGTTTTCTCTTTAGAATCAAGACCCAAAATGAAATCAGAATGAGTTTCGATTTTATCTAAGGTTAATTTGTTTTCGCTTATCCAATTTGAAAGTAGTTTCAAATGTTCTTTGCGTCTTTTTTTGTTTCCCCTTGAAACCAAAATAAAGGGGATAGCACAAATGATTAGTGTAACTACACCAATTATTATACTTGAAGTATCCATTGTTTTTTTGTGAAATTGCTGGAATGAATAGCTAAAGTTTAAGACTATTTCATCCTTGTGATAAATAATTTAAAATCAAATTCACCCCAATATTTCAAATTTGAGGTGAAAAGTAAAATGGCGTAAGCCACAAAAAATTAAATACTTACCAGAAATATTGGAAGGGAAAAAGCAAATCTTCTTTTCTGAACTTTCTATAAACCTTTCGCGACGAATAAGTTATTCCTACTTTTTCATCAAGAAAATCTGAAAGATTAATGTCGTGAAAGTGAGCTACTGATTTACCTAGATTTTTTACATCCTTTTCAAGCCCATTTATCTTTTCAAGGTTGAGGTTAAAGGAATCACCGAAAGTCGCAAATGAACTTTTTTGATCGTGAACTATTTGTCCATGTAACGTAGAGTGGTCGATTTCCTTGTTATAGGTAAGAGATTGTAATTGTTTGACAGTCACAAGTACTACTGCAAGAAGTGTAAATACACCTAGTAAAAAGCCGTATTTGAACTGTTTTTTCACGCGATAAAGGTACACAAGTTTTTAACCATTAATAAAACATTCCCGCAACCACTGCAGTTGACATACATGCTAAGGTTCCACCCAACAACGCAAGTAAGCCTAGTTTTGCTAATGTTGATTTTCTTTCAGGGACAAGAATTCCTATTCCACCAACTTGAATTCCAATTGATACAATATTTGCAAAACCACAGAGTACATAAGTTGCCATAATTACTGTTTTTTGCGACAACTCATCCTGAATATCACCCAAATGTGGATAAGCAACAAATTCATTTACAATAGTTTTCTCGCCGAGCAACTGACCGAAATACATACAGTCTTGCCATTCAACTCCAAGCAACCATGAAAAAGGTGCGAGTAAATATCCTGAAATACTTTCAAAGGTCAAACCCTCGTAAAAACCTCCCGATGATATAATGTTGTTCAAGTGTGTCCAATCACCAATTTTGAACAAAGTATAATTTAAAAGGGCAATTAAACTGGTGAAAACAATCAACATCGCGCCAACGTTTACAGCTAGTTTCATTCCGTCGCTTGTTCCATTCGCGATGGCTTCAAGTGCATTTACACCAATTTTATCTTTGGAAACGTCAAGATTTTTATCAAATTCTTCCTCCTCAGGTAACAACATTTTAGCGAAGACAATCGCAGCCGGTGCAGACATTAATGAAGCGGTTAATAGATGTTTTGCATAGAATAATTTCATCACTGGATCACCTTTGGAAAGAATTCCCACAACAGCAGCTAGAACACCACCAGCAATTGTAGCCATTCCTCCTACCATCAAACATAAAATTTCCGATTTAGTCATTTTAGAGAGGTATGGTTTGACCAATAACGGGGCTTCGGTTTGTCCTACAAAAACATTTGCGGCTGCAGCAACACTTTCAGCACCGGAAATTCCAAGGAAACGGTTCATTACCCACGCCATACCTTTTACTACAAATTGAAGAATTCCGAAATAGTACAGTAAACTGGAAATTGCAGAGACAAAAACTACAGTTGGAAGAATCCAAAAAGCGAAATTTTGTAGAATTGGTGGCATTTCACCTGCAAAACCGAAAAGGAAAATAGCCCCTTCGTGAGAAAAATCAATCACTTTGGTAAAGGCTTTGGCCAGAAAATCGAAAACTCCACTAACAAATGGAACTTTTAATATCAGTATTGCCAAGGCAAGTTGAAGTAAACTTCCCTTAAAAACCATTGACCACGAAATCGCTTTTCTGTTTTTGCTGAATAGAAATCCAACTAGGAACAAAACGGAAAGTCCAAATAATCCTTTTAAAATAGAAAGCCAAGAAATATTGTGGTTTATTCCCGCACTTTCAGCATTTCGATAGGCAAAGCGTTTACCTTCTTTTATTAAAACTAATTTGTTATCAGATTGGTATCGAATTGGATAAGTTTCGGAAACTACAACAGAATCATTTAACTGCTGAGTAAGAAAAAGTTGATTGTTTTTCAGCTTCCAACTACCGTTTTTAAGTGATGTTAAGCTTGTGTCTGTATTGGAAAACTTACCGTTTTTTTCTAACTTAAGAATTGATTTTGAGCGGTAATATTCCGTATTGGGAAGCGTGTTTGCCACCAATAAATTCCACCAAAAAAGTAGAAATACGCTAAGAACGACGTTTTTGAATTTCATCCCTTATTTTTGAGGCTAGTTCATATTCTTCATTTTCCAACGCCTCATTGAGTTTTTGATTCAACTCATCCATGCTGAAACCCTTGTATGGATCCTCGCTTATTTCTGTTGTCACTAAAAAAGGACTTTTATCGTAATCCGCATCGTCCTCCTCATCTTCGAAATTGGTGTTTAAGCCTGTAACACCACCAACTTCTTTCAATATATCTTCGTGTGTGTAAATCGGTGCATTGGTTCGAACTGCAACAGCCACAGCATCTGAGGTTCGACAGTCAATTTCAGAAATTCGTCCTTCTTGTTCACAAAGAATCTTTGCGAAGAATACACCTTCATGAAAGCGATAAATTACAATTTCCTTGATGTTGACATCAAAATTTGTACAAATCAATTTTATCAAATCATGTGTCAGTGGACGATTCGGACTAATTTTTTCTAATGCAATTGCGATGGATTGTGCTTCAAAAGATCCAATCACAATAGGTAATTCCCTTTTTCCGTGATGTTCACGTAGGGTTAAAACATAAGAACCGGATTGTGTACTGCTGTACACAATTCCGGTTATTGTCAATCTTATTTTTTCCATGGAGGAAAGCTCGATTTAGTTTTGAGCAGCTTTGAATTTTTGGATTGCTGCCGTTAATTTAGGAACAACATCAAAAGCATCACCTACAATTCCGTAGTCAGCCGCTTTAAAGAAAGGTGCTTCTGGATCTGTGTTAATCACAACGATAACTTTAGAACCGTTTACTCCTGCCAAATGCTGAATCGCTCCTGAAATTCCAACCGCGATATATAAATTCGGACGGATAGCAACTCCTGTTTGCCCTACGTGTTCATGATGAGGTCTCCAACCAATATCCGCCACTGGACGTGAACAAGCCGTTGCTGCTCCTAATGATTTTGCTAAATCTTCAATAATTCCCCAGTTTTCTGGTCCTTTCAAACCACGTCCTGCTGAAACTACTAATTCCGCTTCTGGTAATGGAATCTCACCCTCCGGCTTTTTCGTTGAAACTACTTTGATTGCTGCTGTACCTGCATTTCCATTGAATTCTTCAACACTTGCAGCACCACCAGTCACTTCTGGTTGAATCGAATTAGGTAACAAAGAAATGATTCTTCGAGCAGTGTTCACTTTAACGTGTCCGATTGCTTTACCTGAAAACACGTTTACTTTAACCGTGCCATCAGCTCCAGGAACAGAAATAGCTCCTGCAACCAAACCTGCTTGCATTCTAACTGATAGACGAGGAGCAACTGCCTTTCCTACTAAATCGTGGGAAAAAACTACGGAGCTTGCGCCAACCGCATCAGCTGCCGAAGCAATTAAACGAGTGACTTGCTGAGCATCCTCACCATCTACACTTCTGTCAACTAAAACTTTCGTTGCACCATAATTACCTAAAGATGCAAGAACATCAGCAGAGGCGCCGCCGTTAGTTACAACTGCAACATCAGCACCTAATTTTTTTCCATAAGTAACGGCTTCCAAAGCTGCTTTAGATAAACCGTTCGCTGTATTAATATATACGAGTGTCATAACTTTCTGAATTAGATAACTTTAGATTCGTTGTGAAGCATTTCAACTAGTTCTTCCATTTGATCTGCAGTCAACATTTTAACAGCGGATTTCGCATTTGGCATTTCATAAGAAACAAAAGACGTAAAATCTGCAACTGCAATCGGTTGAATGACTTGAAGAGGTTTAGTTCTTGCCGCCATGATTCCACGCATGTTTGGAATACGTTGTTCAGCCATTCCTTTAGCACATGAAACAACCGCTGGTAAAGCCACTTCAACCACTTGTAAACCTCCTACAATTTCTCTTTCCAAAGTCAAAGTTGAACCGTTAACATCAAGTTTCGTTGCAAGAGAAACAAAAGGAGCATCCAATTCTTCAGCTATCATTCCTGCAACTTGAGAACCGTTGTAATTAATTGTTTCTTTTCCAGTTAATACAAGGTCAAAACCGTTTGTTTTCGCGTAATGTGCGATTTGAGTCGCTGTGAAAAACGCGTCTTTCGGGTCTGCATCAACTCTAACCGCTTCGTCAGCACCGATTGCCAAGGCCTTACGGATTACCGCTTCGTCAGCAGCTGCACCAACCGTGATAATGGTAACATGACCGCCACCGGCTTCTTTCAATTCTAGGGCACGCACCAACGCATACCATTCATCATAAGGGTTCACAATGTACTGAACACCATTCTCATCAAAGCGCGTATTTCCGTCTGTGAAAGCGATTTTCGACGTTGTATCTGGCGCCTTGCTGATACATACCAATATTTTCATCGCATTATTTTTTAATGTTTGACAAATTTAAACGAATATCTACAACGAATTGTTGGAAGAAGCATTCTGTGGAAAAAAAGTTATGCACGCACAGTATTTTTGAATGGATTTTTAGGCGTGGACTCAGAAATATTTCCCCAAAATACTCGCCTTTTCCTCCTGATTCTTTGCAGTTTGGAGTCTGTGAAGGATGTGACGTTGTTGGGTTGAATTCATGTTTTTCCATTTCAAATTCGCTTCATTGTCAAATTGAAGGAATTCGTTAAGATCCTTGTCGCCGTTAGTGAGTGGGTCATCCACGTAACAAATAAAATGAACTTTGTCGCCCTTTTCTTTCCTTAATTGCTTTCGAAGTTTCGCTTTTAACGGGAAAAACAATTCGCCATTTCCAAAGGGCATTAAGTGGTAGCGTTCAAACGAGATTTCATCAATTTTGCCTTTTACACGCATCCAACCAAATGGATTTTCTGGGTTTGTATTTAAGCCCTCCAAACGAATGTAAGTCCAAGCGTATTTTCCTTCAAAACGTTGGATTTCAATTGTTCCTTCAAATAACTTTTTAGCCTCCACTAATAAAATTTAAGCCAATTCACTATTGATTTACCCAAAGCTGCCAAAGGACGTAATCCAAGCGTAATGCCTTTAATAATGGATGGCGGCGTTTTAGCAAGAAAAGGTAAGTACATTGCTCTTTTTTGGAGAAACAACGATGTGAGGACAGTACCCGTGATTTTGTTTCGTTGACTTGAAAATTCAGGGCGTAAAACGTCAACAACCATGATAATACGTTCCTTGTCTGATTTGTTATATGCCTCGTGATTGTAGGCGTCCATAAAAATCAACCATTCGTTTTCTTTCCAACTTCTATATTCGTCTAAAACACGAAAACCGCAAAGAGGCAAAGTTTCTGGAACGACCAAACCCAAATGACAACGATAAATAGCATTCGTATCGCCGCAATGAGGTAGAATTTTTCCTCCTGCTTCTAAATGGTTGAATGACAAGGATAGAATTTCAGGAAATCTTTGAATGATTTTAGTTGTAATCGGAAAAAACGCTTGTCTTTTCTTGAACTCAATGTCCCACCATTTAAGAGAAATCGTTTTCCAAGTTGAAGTTTCATTCACCATTGCTTTGTTGAAATAAGCCTCAGGTTGATGCGTTTTGAGGTATTCAAAAAGTTCATTTCTAATACGTTCAAAATTTTCTTGGAACGCCAAAGCCCACGGGAAATCTGTTTTATCGATAAACGGTGGTTCACTTCCTTTGTAAATGAAGGAAAAATCGAAGATGCTGAACCATGTTTTGGGTTTTAGTTGCACGATAAAATTTCAATTAGTGGCACTAAAAGTAATTGTTTTAGCGACCAACAACGGCAAGTGCTTGTTCAATTTCACTAATGATGTCCTCGTGAAACTCCACTCCAATGGATAAACGAATCAACTTTTCGGTAATATTCATGCGTTCTTTGTCTTCGAAAGGCACATCAGCGTGGGTCATTGTCTGTGGATTTTCGGCCAAACTTTCTGTTCCACCAAGTGAAACCGCCAATTTGATAAGTTTTAGTGAATCAAGGAATTGAAATGCCTCGTGTTCGCCGCCGACTATATCAAAACTTATCATCGCACCACCGCTGTTACATTGACTTTTGAAAACTTTAATATCATTTTCAGTGCCTTGCTCTTCAACAAATCCAAGATAGTAAACATGGCTAACTTTCGGATGGTTTTTCAAAAAAACAGCTACTTCCTTAGCATTTCTAGCTTGTTGATCCATTCGGACTTTTAACGTTTCTAAACTTCTCATTAATAACCACCCATTCCAAGGTCCTGCCATATTTCCAAGAAAAGTCCGCAATCCTTTAACACGTACCATTAAAGATTTTGAACCTAAACAAGCTCCAGCGATTACATCTGAATGACCACCGATATATTTTGTAGCAGAATACAAAACTAAATCTGCACCGTGTTTCAAAGGATGTTGCCAAATTGGGCCCATGTATGTATTATCAACAGAAAAAATCACCTCATTTTGATTTCTCTTTTGAAAATGATTTTTAATTGCAGCACACATTTCGATATCTATTAATGCGTTGGTTGGATTTGCAGGCGTTTCGATATGAATTAAGCGCAATTTTTCAGCGAGTCCACTTTGCTCGATTCGTTCAATTATTTGTTCGAAACTATCATCAGCGTAAAATCCAATAGCATTGATTTGCATTTTCTGTAGAAAGTGATTGATGAAATGATCTGTTCCACCATAAACGGGTCTGCTGTAAAGCAACAAATCACCTGGAGACAAAAATTCCATCATAACGGTAGAAATTGCCGACATACCACTTTCAAAAACAGCAGCGTCCTCTGCTTCATCCCACAAACAAAGTCTATTTTCCAGAATTTCTAAATCAGGATTATTTAATCGGCTATAAATCAAGCCCATTTCCTCTCCTTTTTCTGCGTCTTTCAAACCTTAAGCTAACTCAAAAAATCGTTTACCTTCTTGGGACGGAGTTGAAAACAAAAGTTGATGTTTGAAAAATAGGACACTTTATTGCACCTTCCGACAAAGAAGGTTTATATCCGTAGCTCATCATTAAACTTTCGGGACGCATTTTTTTATTTTCTGACATGATGTTGATTTTACTCAAACCTAATTCATATTCTTTAAATAAATGTTTGTAAAGAATAATATTCTATCAATTCAATAAATTGTAAATCAATATTCTATTTATCGGGTTAAATCTTATTAGTTTTGGAAAAAAATCCATGTATCAACCAGACGAACTTGATTTGAAAATTTTAGAATTATTGCTAAAGGATGGTAAAATGTCCAATAAAGAAATTGCATCCCAAATTGGATTAAGCATTACGCCAACATTCGAAAGAATCAAAAAGTTAGAGCGTGAAAAAATAATAAAGTCCTACACGGTAAAACTTGACAAAAGTCGAATTGGTAAAGGTTTGCGAGTGCTTTGTCAAATATCTTTAAAAGAACATAATGAAAATGCTATTCAATTATTCGAACATGAAGTTAAAGGATTAAATGAAATTCAGGAATGTTTGCATGTCGCGGGTAACATTGACTATTTGTTGTCTGTTGAGGTTTCAAACATGGAAGCCTACCAAACTTTTTTGAAGCAAAAACTAGCTCGACTTTCAAATATCTCGAATGTTCAAAGCTCTTTTGTTATGGGAGTAATTATGTAGACTTCAATTTCATTCTGATAAATATGCTCATCAAAAAATCTGATTTACAATACGTTACAACGGAGAATAATTAACATATTAAGACAGTAGGATTTTAGGACGTTCGGATTTTATTAGGGAATGAGAGAATTTGAAAATGAGGGAATGACGAATGAGGGAATTTGAAAATTTGAAAATGAGGGAATGATAGATGAGGGAATGAGGGAATTTGAAAATTTGAAAATGAGGGAATGACAAATGAGGGAATGAGGGAATTTGAAAATTTGAAAATGAGGGAATGACAAATGAGGGAATTTGAAAATGATTTGATTGTGGAAAGAATGATTTTTGTGAAGACGTTTCGATATTAATTCATTAGCACATTATGACATTGGCATATTCGGACATTAAACCATTAGCAAAGGTCATTAGCACATTAATCATCCTCCGCGGCCGAAGCACATTGAATAATTAGCACATTAATCCATTAGCACATTAACAATTTGAATAATTTCCCAAACGTGACCAATGTCACATTTCACCCCAAATGAATAATCTACCTTTGTTCAAATTTTGAAAAATGAAAAAAGGAAATAAGATTTACAGCATTTCTCATTTTACTTGTCCGCAATGCAATGAAGGGAAATTTTTCGTTTCTCATCCTTATGATTTAAAGCATGTAGGTGACGTTCGAGATAACTGTGAAGTTTGTGGTTTGAAATACTCTCGAGAGCCTGGTTTCTACTACGGAGCGATGTATGTGGCTTACGCATTGGGAGTCGCCTTGTTTGTAACTATTTGGGCTTCTTGCAACTGGTTTTTTGACAATGTTGGAGTATGGACACAAATCGGATTGGTCGTATTCTTTTCAGTTGTTTTAAGTCCGGTTTTGTTTTCACTTTCAAAAATAATTTGGGCTAATTTCTTTATTCATTATCAAGCAGATGCAAAACTTAGAAAACAAGAAAACATGGCTCACTGATTCCTTGGGTTACGTTCTTGAAGACGCACTAATTCAAGAAATGGCAGAGGTTGCAAAAGTTCGTGAGACTGTTGCAGGTGAAATAATTGTTCACGTTGGAGACGAATTATTGATGATTCCAATTGTAATTAACGGTTCTATCAAAGTCTCTCGCGAGAACGAAGATGGAAATGAGTTGCTACTTTATTATATCGAAGGCGGAGATACTTGTGCGATGACCTTACAATGTTGTGTAAGAAAAGTGGATTCTCAAATCAAAGCCACCGCTATGGAACCGTCACTTCTTCTTATGTTTCCTGTTTCGAAAATGGAGGAATGGATGGACAAATACAAGTCGTGGAGAAATTATATTCTTTCCAGTTACCACTCCCGCTTGATGGAAATGATGGAAACCGTGGATGCAATAACTTTCATGCGCCTTGATGAGCGTCTATTGAAATACTTAACCGACCAAGTAAAATTAATGGGTTCCCTAGAAATCAATCACACCCATCAACAAATTGCAGATGATTTACATTCTTCGAGGGTGGTTATCTCCCGACTACTTAAGCAATTGGAAAACAAAGGAGTTATCACCATACATAGAAATAAAATTGTTTTAAAGCAGTTTTAGTTCTTTCAACTTATTCAAATGCGAAAAAAAGAATAGATTTAATTTCATGTAGTTAAACTTTTAGTTTTCAAAGATTAATTGAACAGTGGTTTCAGGCTTAAAAACTATCTTTGCACATGCACGAAACCATCATTATCCTTGATTTCGGGTCACAGTACACCCAACTCATTGCCAGAAGAATCCGCGAATTAAATGTTTATTGTGAAATTCACCCTTGGAACAAAATCCCTGTTTTGAGTGAGAAAGTTAAAGGTGTTATCCTTTCGGGTAGTCCTTTTTCTGTTCGTGATGATAAATCGCCAAAACCAGATTTAGCTGAAATTAAAGGAAAACTTCCCCTTCTTGGTGTTTGTTTTGGTGCTCAATTTCTCTCCCATCATTATGGTGGAGAGGTTCTTCCCTCTGCAACACGCGAATACGGACGTGCTCACCTAATGTCTGTGGATACTTCAAACGAATTGACCGAAGGGTTGACTGTCGGTTCTCAGGTTTGGATGTCTCACGGCGATACCATTAAAAAAATTCCTGCCAATTATAAAGTTGTTGCTTCAACGCACGATGTTGAGGTGGCTGCCTATGCAATTGAAGGTGAGGAAACCTATGGCGTTCAATTTCATCCCGAAGTTTATCACTCGACGGAAGGAACTCGGTTATTACACAATTTTATTATCGGAATTTGTGGCTGTTCTGCTGATTGGACGCCTTCCCAATTTGTTGAAGAAACAACTCAAAAATTAAAATCGCAATTAGGCGATGATAAAGTGATTCTTGGACTTTCTGGTGGGGTAGATTCATCAGTTGCTGCTGTTTTACTACACAAAGCGATTGGGGAAAATTTACATTGTATTTTCGTTGACAACGGTTTACTTCGAAAAAATGAATTCGCTCAAGTTCTTGAATCTTACAAAGGAATGGGCTTGAATGTGAAAGGAGTAAACGCCTCTGAAAAGTTTTACGAAGCGCTGAAAGGACTTACTGATCCTGAACTAAAAAGAAAGGCAATTGGTAGGGTTTTCGTAGAAGTTTTTGACGAAGAATCCAAAAAAGTGGAAAGAGCTAAATGGCTCGGACAAGGAACCATTTATCCTGATGTGATTGAGTCTGTTTCCGCAACCGGCGGTCCTTCACAAACAATAAAATCGCATCATAATGTTGGTGGTTTGCCGGACTACATGAAGTTGTCGGTTGTTGAGCCTCTTCGCTTACTTTTCAAGGATGAAGTGCGACGAATCGGACGTTCGTTGAATATTGACGAAAGAATTTTGGGTCGCCATCCTTTCCCTGGTCCAGGCTTGGGAATTCGTATTTTGGGTGAGGTAACTGCTGAAAAGGTACGCATTTTGCAAGAAGTGGATGCCCTTTTCATTGAAGGTTTGAAAGAAGATAATTTATACAACGATGTTTGGCAGGCAGGCGCGATTTTCCTTCCAATTCAATCGGTTGGTGTGATGGGAGATGAGCGTACTTACGAAAATGCTGTTGCGCTTCGTGCGGTAACTTCAACAGACGGTATGACCGCAGATTGGTGCCACTTACCTTACGAGTTTTTAGCGAAAATCTCCAATAAAATCATCAATCAAGTTAAAGGTATCAACCGTGTAACCTACGATATTAGTTCCAAACCACCCGCAACGATTGAGTGGGAATAAATTATTGTAAATGAGGTATTTTGTTCTATTTTTTGGTCTTTTAATTTCCGTTTCAGCTTATGTGCAAGTGAAATACGTGAGTGTAGTTGTTCGTGATGAAGGGAAATTCTACATGCACACCGTTTCATCGGGAAATTCACTTTTGAGTTTACAAGAAACGTATGCTTGTCCTGCTGAAAAAATTATTGAGGCCAACCCAGGAATTGAACGCGGACTTTCAGAAGGACAACTTATTTATATTCCCGTCATCACAAAAACTATTCTTCATACCGTTCAAAAATCTGAAACCTTATTTGGGATTTCGAAAATGTATGCGGTTCCTGTGGACTCCATTTTATCGGAAAATCCAAGTGCTGAAAGTGGACTGAAAGTTGGGCAACGATTAAAGTTGGTGGGTGCTGCACCGCGAATTGCTTCCGTAATTTCCAATGAATCAGTCATTTCTAATAATACAACTACTCCGAACAATTCAAATCCTTTTGGTTCACCGAATAATACGAATAACGCCCCAAATAATACCACATCACCCAGTTTATCTTTTGCTTCTGATACTGAAAAACAACATCTTGTAGCTCAAGGAGAAACGCTTTACAGTATTGCTAAAAGATACATGGTTCCTGCTGAGGAACTTCAGAAATACAACAACCTTCCTTATCCCACAATTAAACCAGGACAAACACTTAAAATTCCTCTTAAAAAGGAACGAGAAATTGGTGCAGAAGTGAGACCTGTCCCTGAAAAAATACCCGTAGAAAAGGATACGAACATTTCTTTTCCGCGCAAACGTTCTTACACAATCGGTATTTTCCTGCCTTTTCAGTTGGACTCAAGTAGTTCTTTTTCTCGTCAAATGGCCACAGGTGCTTTGGATTTCTACATGGGTGCACAAATCGCTTTGGATTCTCTCCGTAAAATTGGGGCGAATGCTGATGTTTACTTTTACGACTACGGTTCGCCAAAAAACAATATCAATGAAATTTTGCAACAAGATGAATTCAAGTCGATGGATTTGATTTTGGCTCCTTTACAATTGAAAGAAGCGGAAATTGTAGCCGAATGGTGTAAGCAAAATAAAGTTCGTTGTGTTTTGCCGGTTGCCATGCCACCAAAGGTGCTTGAAGGAAATAAATTGGTTTATGCACTTTCGCCTGACCAAGAAACGTTGGTGAAGAATTTAGCGCGTTATGTACACCGAATGCATACCTCACAACAAATCGTTTTAATCAAACCAACCAAAGCTGAGGATGAGATTTTGTACAGAAACTTCCTAAAAGCATTTAGAGAATTGCCTCAAAAACTCACAAAACCACGCGTGATTGAAGCCGATTGGAACAATTTTAAATCTTATGAAAATTTGACTTCTGAGACTTTTGTGATTTTTCTTTCCAACGAAAAAGAAAAAGCAATTCAATTATTAGAAAGATACAAAGCAATGCCAAATATTCGGTTGATAGGACTGAAAGAATGGTCAGACTGGAAAGAGGTCAATGGAGTACTTTCGAATAAATATCAATTCACCTATGCATCAACTTCGAGTACAGATATGCGTGATCCTTTCCTCGTTCATGTTCACAAACAATTTCGCCGACGATTTGATATTGATATGAGTAGAACAGCTTGTTTAGGATTTGATGCTGTTATGCAATCAAGTAATTTATTTTTCTTAAACCGCGATGCGAACCGAGGATTGATTACATCGGTGAAATTTGTTTCCTCAGGAGTTGGAAGCGGAATGAAAAACGACAACGCGGTTATCTTACGCTTTTCGGATTTTGAAACTACAGTGGAATGGCCTTAATTGAAAAACAAGGAATTGCAGATGCTTTTCGTGCGGTGCAATTACATATTTGTGAGGAATTAGAAATTTTGGATAGTGTTTCAAAATTTCAAGAGGATGCTTGGAAAAGAGAAGAGGGTGGTGGAGGTTTCACCCGTACAATTGTTAACGGAAAAATTTTGGAGAAAGGCGGAGTTGCCTTTTCGGCGGTTCACGGTGAAGTTTCAGTAGCTATGAAAACCCAACTTAAAATGGAGGGCAATTCATTTTTTGCAACAGGTGTTTCAATCGTTTTGCATCCAAGACATCCCCGACACCCAATTATGCACATGAACATTCGTTATTTTGAATTGGACTCAGGTGTGTATTGGTTCGGTGGCGGAATTGACCTTACACCTCATTACGTAAATCTTGAGCAAGCCAATCTTTTTCACGAAGGTTTGAAACAAGTTTGCGATGATTATTCCGCGGATTTTTACGAAAAGTTTAAACCTTGGGCCGACCACTATTTTTTCCTTCCACATCGAAATGAAACACGCGGTGTTGGTGGAATTTTCTTTGATCATTTAGACGAAAGTTGTGGTTTGAAAAAAGAAGTGCTAACTGAATTTTGTTTGGATTTAGGAAAGCTTTTCCCCGTACTTTATCGCCAACAAATTGAAACAACACCACCTACAATTCCTACAGAAAGAGAACTCAATTGGCAACGAATTCGTCGAGGTAGGTATGTGGAATTCAATTTACTGCATGACCGTGGAACCAAATTCGGTATTTATTCAGGAGGTCGAACCGAATCCATTTTAATGAGTATGCCTCCGCTAGCTGAGTGGCAGTATAATTTTGTTCCTGACCCAGGGTCGGAAGAGGAGGAGACCTTGAGATTGTTGAGAATAGATTGAAAAATCAAAACTTCGTCATGGCGAAAACGAAATTTTATCTTTTAAAATTCCAACAACACTTTCCTCCCCGAAATTTGTTTGGGCAAAATTTTGAAGTTTGTTTCCTAGAATTTTTCTTGAATCTTCATCTTGAATTAATCGCAAGACCTCTTCAATAAAGGCGTTTTCCGTATTTTGAACAGCTATTGGGAGATTAAGGCCTAATCCCTCGGCAGCTTTTGGGGTGAGAACACATGGAACTCCATGATTCATGGCTTCCAAAACTTTGATTTTTACACCTGAACCAGAAAGCATGGGTGCAACAAAAACACCGTGTTTCATGAAAAATTCCGAAACACTTTCTACAAAACCGTGAACCCTGACGCTGTGACGAACTTGTTCAGGGATTTTCAATAATTCACTTTCAATCCCAGCGAGATGGAGTAGGGTAGAAGGAGATTTTTTTAGTATTTCAGGAAAGATTTTGTTTAAAAACCATTCAATCGCTTCTTTATTGGGTTCCCAATTATATGCTCCAAGAAAACACAAGTCTGAACTTGAAAAATCGGTTTTTACAACTTGTTTTTTCAAGGCAACAGGAACAAAAATCAAAGGAATATCAACGTGTTTGGCAATGATTTTCGCGTCATCCTCTGAGATAGTGAAAATGCCATCAAGTTTTTTCCAAAGTATAATTTCTTCACGGTGAAGGGATTGATACAATTGTTTGATGTACCATTTTTTTGGAGAACGTTTGGTGCTTTGATGCAGGTTGTTCCAAATTTCGTGTTCGACATTGTGTGCGCGTAACCATTTCTTTATGTCGCTAAACAAATCCACGTAAACTGCTGAAAACAAGCTTTCAAAAATCACAAAATTCGGTTTAAATTCCTTTTGAATCAATTTCAATTGTTGAGCAGTTTTTTTATCGTAGAACCTTGAAAGGTTGTAGTTTTTTCCTTGAATTAACTGTGTGAAGGCTGGAATGACTTTAAGTTCTGTTTGAATAGGTGAACTAGAAATATGGAAATTTGTCTGTTTGATTTGAGGGAAATTCTCTTGTTTGAAGGGATGTTTAAATGTGCTCAAAACAAAGTAATGAACTTCAATATTTGGAACTTGTAAAACATTTTCAAGAAACCTTGCCATAGCAAAGCACCCACCATCAATGATTGGATAAGGAGATTTATGTCCTATAATGAGAACTTTCATTTCTTGCGCTTAAAGAATTTGTAAAGGTTGTCGAATATTCCTGTAGTTACGATAGTTCTGTCATTAGCAGCGGCTACAGTAATCAAAATTGAAATTGGTGTAAAAAAGAAAGCAGCCATCCACATTCCCCAAAACGGGGAGACAACAAAGGTTGTAGCTAAGTTGTCACCAATAGATGTGATAATGAAATAAATCATAAAAACTAATGCTGCAATTACAACCGGTGCACCAAACCCACCTTTACGAATCAGTGCTCCCAAAGGCGCGCCAACAAAAAACAAGACAACGATTGAGAACGTAAGCGCAAATTTCCGATGAAATTCAATCCAAAATAACGACGACTCATTGGTGAAAGTTTCTTGGATTAATCTTTGATTTTCAAGATATTGATTGATTCTTCGGAGTTGTGAAACCAATTGATTTCTTACCATTCTTTTGTCTTCATCACTTAGTTTTTCAAATGTTTGAATAGGAATTTCTTGTTGTTTGATTCCATCGGTTTGTGGAATTGCTTGTTTTGGTTCTTTTGAAAACAAACTTCTGTCGTTTTTGAGTTGAGATAAATGTATATTCACGCTTTCTAAACGCTTCAATTCCAAAGAATCCATTGCGCTTTTAATTTGGAAAACATTCATCATTTCATACTTATCCGTAAAGACATCTTCCTTTGTTCGATTGAAAGTGAAGCCCGATAAATCCAACTTGTAAAGACCGTTTTCAAAAGTTGAAACTCTTTGTGGATAAGCTGTTGCGAGAGGATTTTGTAGAATTCCTTCAGGAGAATAGTAAGGTACTTGAGCTTGCATTTCCTCGTAAACCTGACCTTTTTTTAGGTTGAAAAATAAATAATTCCCCTTCGCCGACTTGAAAACTCTGGCTTCTTTCGCTTTTACGGTTCGCACTTGTCCGGGAATACTGCGGTCGTGAATGGTAATATCGTGATATACACTGTCTTTTTCGTATTTTACTTTTATCGCGTATCCATCAAAGTCTTTTGTGTAAACTCCCGGTGTTAAAACAGTTGAAATCTTGGTGTTTTGAATGTCGTAAATAAGTGTGTGCCATTTCAAATTCGCTACAGGAATTACATAATTCGCAAAGAAAAAAGTTGAAATAGCAATAAGTACTACAACAACTGTCAACGGACGCATAATTCTATAAAGGGATAAACCGCTTGATTTTAATGCTGTTAACTCATTGTGTTCGGCAAGATTTCCAAACGTCATTAGCGAAGACAACAAAATGGCAAGTGGAAGCGCCAAAGGAACCAAACTCGCAGAGACGTAGAAAAGTAATTCTAAAATCACCCATACACTTAATCCTTTTCCCATCAAATCGTCGATGTAAACCCAAAAAAATTGAAGAATTAATATGAACATCGAAATTACGAGGGTTACCACAAATGGCCCCATGAAATTGCGAATGGAAAAGAGGTAGAGTTTTTTCAATTTATACCATTTATGATTTATTTTGTGTCACAAGAAATCCTCAAGGGTAAAATGCCTCCGCCTCGGCGGAATGACATTCATTTGATATTTAAAACATTGTTTGTCATTGTCGGTAATATCGGTTGCGACAAATTTAGGTATAAGGTTTTATCTAAAGACGTTCTCGAATCAGGGAAGTTAATCCATTCACAAATTCTGGATGGTCGTTGCAACTTGGAACTAATTGAACTTTTTCACCGCCATGTTCTTCAAAAATTTCTTGGTATTCTGAACCAATTTCAATAATCGTTTCCAAGCAATCTGCAACAAAAGCGGGACTGAATACCAACAATTTCTTAGCACCTTTTTTTCCCCATTCTTCTACGACTTTATCCGAAAACGGAGTTAACCATTTTTTGTCGAGGCGAGATTGAAAACATACGGTGTATTGGTCTTCCGTGAGGTTTAATTTTTGTGCAATCAATCGGGTTGTGGCGTAACAAGTAGCTTTGTAACAGAATTTATTTTTCTCATTCACTTCTGATTCACAAGGCTGGTCGCTACACAAATCTGTCCCTTCGTAAACTTTATCCACTTGTCTTTCAGGTAGTCCGTGATAAGAAAATAAAATATGGTCGTAATCCTTTAAATTAAAGGCACTAGCTCTATCAAGAATAGAATTAATGTAACCCTCGTTATCCCAATATTGACTAATTACCTTTACCTCTGGAATAACCCACCATTTACTAATGATTTTCATTGCTTTTTCCAACGCAGAACCCGTTGAAGCACTTGCATATTGAGGAAAGAGTGGAAGAATTATAATTTGATCATAATTAGCTCGATGCATACGTTCTAACACACTATCCATTGAGGGATTTTGGTAGCGCATAGCCATTTCAATGGTTACATTTTCGCCTTTGAAATTATCTTGAAGCAAACGTTGAACGCTTTCAGTATAGGTCAATAAAGGTGATTTTCCATTGCCATGTTCCCAGAGTTCTTTGTAAACTTTAGCTGATTTTGGTGCTCTGAATGGAACAATGATGCCGTTTACTAACAAAAGTCTGGGAATCAGAGGTATGTCAATGACTCTTGGGTCGTTAAGAAATTCAGAGAGGTATCTGCGAACGTCATTTGTTTTTGGGCTGTCAGGTGTGCCGAGTTGAATTAAAAGTACGCCAGTTTTTTTTGTCATGCTAAAAGAACAAATATTTATAAAAGGGGTTCAAATTTAACAGTTTATTGAGGAGTAGGGGAGAATAGTGTTCAAGTTTATTGTGTTGTCATGTCAATCTTTACCTTTGTTGTATGGATTGGAAAAAGCGCGTTTTTGAGCTGAAAGGAGAAGTTGAATTTGAAATGTTGGCTCTTGAGATTTATGCGTTTCAACGCGAAAATAATCCTGTTTTGAAGCAATATCTTGATTTACTTGGGGTTGGTGAAATAGAAAGATTGGAAGATATCGTTTATTTACCCATTCGTTTTTTCAAAAATCATGATGTCTTAAGTATTCCAAAAAGTGGAAAAGAAACATTGTTTTTGAGCAGTGGAACGGGTGATGTTGGAAGAAGTAAACACCAAATTCCCGATATTTTGTGGTATGAAATTTCTTTTGAAATGACCTATCGGCTTTTATTTGGTCAACCTGAGAATCAAGTAATACTGGCTTTGTTACCCAATTATTTAGAACAAGGAAATTCCAGTTTGGTGTACATGGTAAATAAGCTCGTTGAGTTAACCAATAATGATTTGTCGGGTTTTGTTTTAGGGCAGACAGAAGATGTTGTACGTGCATACGATGAAGCTATTTCAAAGGGAAAAGAGGTTGTATTATTTGGTGTTTCTTATGCTCTTTTGGATTTAATAGAACAAGGAATTTCTTTACCAAAGGCAAAAATTATTGAAACGGGAGGAATGAAGGGAAGAAGGACAGAGGAAACCAAAGCAGTTTTACATGATTTATTAAAAAGTGGTTTTGGTGTTGATAGAATTTATTCAGAATACGGAATGACTGAATTACTTTCTCAGGCTTACAGTTCTGATTTTAATGATTTTCGTTGTCCACCTTGGATGAAAGTGACTTTTGCTGAATTAAACGATCCATTATCGGCAACTAATGGTGTTCGTAAGTCTCGAATAAATGTGATAGACCTCGCCAATTTTCAAACGTGTTCATTTATTCAAACAGACGACACAGGAAGGAAAACGGAATTTGGTTTCTCTTTAGAAGGAAGAATGGATTTGGCCGAACTTAGAGGATGTAATTTGATGCTTTAAAGCTCAGCGTGATTTATACAATTGGATTGACTGCGTCTCTTCTTCTCGGTCAGTTATCTGGTAAACAAGGAGTTATGCCATTTGAGATGTAATATGTCGTTTATAATTATTGCCTTTACCTATTGGAAAGAAGGCAGAATTATCTATTTCAGAGACGATAGAATAACTAGTTTCGGGTTAATAGACAGAATCGTGTCCGAAAATTACTGAAAACGATATTTTCGTGGCCTTCTTGGCTTTCGTGGTAGCTTCTGTAAATTTCTGAATCACTACCACGAAAAAACACTAAAAACACGAAAAAATTTCAGAGACTATAGAATAACTAGGTTCGGGTTAATAGACATAATAGTGCCAAAAAATTACTGAAAACCTTATTTCGTGGCCTTCGTGCCTTTCGTGGTAGCTTGCTGTCATTTTCTGAATCACAATCTCGAAAAAACACGAAAAGCATGAAAAAAAAACAATGCCCGTGTCTATTTTAAACAATTTATTCTGCGTTGTCCATTCTCGATTTAGCACACTACCGCGTAAGCATTTATCCTCGCTTGCGGGAGCAACGTAGTTAAACCTTCGATAGAACGCCTTTACTAACAGGTTTTTATGTTAATCTGACCGCGAAGCAGCACCGCAGGTAATTTTAATTTTAGAATCGAACTGAGGTTTTAAAGCTGTTCAATCAGTTTCTCGAGTGCGATTCCCCGCGAACCTTTCAATAAAATAAAAGCATTTGATAGTTCATCCAAAACACGGTCTGATTTAATTTCGTCGGTATTTAAAAATCCTTTCGGATTCAAGTTTTTGAAAATTCTTCCAACTGTGTAAAACTTAATTTTATTGTCCATACAGAAATTGAGTATGTTTTGGTGTTCACTTTCACTGTCTATTCCCAATTCTAACATGTCGCCAATGATTGCAAATTTATTTTCGTGTTGTATTTGGTTAAAATTTTCCAACGCAGCTCGCATACTCGATGGATTAGCGTTATAGCAGTCCACAATCAATGTATTTCTATTCGTTTTTGTGATTTGAGATCGGTTGTTGCTAGGAACGTAATTTTCTAGAGCGGAGTTTATTTTGTCATAAGGAACCTTAAAGTGAATTCCAATGGTGACTGCCGCGAGTAAATTGTTTAGATTGTAACTTCCAATCAAATTTGTTTTCAGCGATGGAGAATGGTAATCTTTTGAGTGGTAACTGAAACTCAATAATGGATTTAGTGCTTCAATTTTTCCATTAACCAAATCACTATTCGTTGAACCAAAAGAAATAATTTTTACTCCACGTTCTAATGCAGCATTGAAAATTATATCGTCATTTTTGTTGACAAAAAATGTCCCAGAGTTTAGTACGATTGAATCAATTAATTCACTCTTTGTATTTACAACGCCTTCAAGATTTATGAATCCTTCTAAGTGTGCTTTTCCAATATTTGTTATGTAACCTAAATTTGGTTCAGCAATATGGCAAAGTTCTTCAATATCCTTGAGTTTGTTTGCGCCCATTTCAATGATTGCGATTTCATGTTCTTCGTTCATTTGCAGAAGAGTGAGTGGAACACCAATATGATTATTCAAGTTTCCAACGGTACACAAGGTTTTAAAATGAGTGGATAAGACGGAATTGATCAATTCTTTTGAGGTTGTTTTTCCGTTGCTACCAGTTATTCCCAAAAGCGGAATATTAAATTTTCTTCTGTGATTGAGTGCTAAATCTTGAAGGAATTTTAAAGTATTATTCGTGTAGAAAATGGTTTTGTTGTTTGCGAAATTTAGGTCATCCACGATAGCGAATTTTGCTCCTTTTTCAATGGCTTCTATTGCGAATTTGTTTCCGTTAAAGTTTGGACCACTTAATGCAATGAATAGATTATCTTTTTCGATATTTCTTGTATCCGTTGAAACACCTGATGATTGGTAGAAAAGGTCAAATAAATTTTCCATAACAAAAAAGCCCGCTAGTGCGGGCTTCAAAATTAGTTGAATTTTTTACTTTTTCTTTTTGGTGTTTGGTCTAGAACTTCCTACTCTATCCATTGCACATCTAAAACCAATTGTTGCTGTTGACTGGTCTTCATCCAAAAATCTTCGCGAACCTGGAGACAACCAATAAGCTCTATCTGCCCATGAACCGCCTTTGTACACCCTTGACTTATCCGAGATAAGTGTGGTAGGCCATCCGGAAGAACCCGCACTCAATGAATTTCCATCTAAATCTTCATTTTCATGTTCGCTTTGATAAACGGTTTGCTTAGGATTTCTTTTTCCTTTGTTAATCTCTTGCTTTCTCGCAGTATTGTTGTAGTAAATAGATGATTCCAAGTCTCCGTCTAAGTAATCTCTATAATCATCTTGACGATAATTCAATCTTCCCGCATTTTCTTCTACCGTTACATTTCTCCAACGTTGTTTTCCTTTGGTTTCAGTAACGAACTCGGTAAGACCATTTCTTAAAGTACCCAACCATGTTGTAATTGTTGGATCAACAAAATAGGATTTAAACTTGTACTCTAAGTATTCCTTGCTGAAAACAGCCTCTGCGTTACCGTCGCGAACAACACCAATAAAAGCAGGAGGTTCAGTCATATTGAAAGCTTGAGTCATGATATCTTCTTTCAAGTTCACAGATCTTGTACCATCTTTGAAATCATCAGGGAGTGCCATGTTGAAAAGAACCCTCTCAGTGTATGCCGAAGCTGCGATAGTCCTACCTTGGTTGTATAAAGCAATGGCAGTATCTAATAACATGTTCAATGTGTCCAGAAATTCAAACTGTAAACGCTCTTGTGCAGTAAAACTGTTCTTGTTAGATACGTAGTATGAGCTAGGCTTATTAAATTGATACTTTCTTGGATCCTGTCTTGAATACACTTGTGAGTTCATTCCTTTGTTGTTTACGATGGAATCGTTAACTTTAGTTTGAACCCCATTTGCAGGCATATTGGATTGGAATGTGGAATTTTTGTCTTGTTGGTATGCGCTATTTGCATAATTCAAATACTTCACTCGAGCATATTCATTAACAAACTCCTTCATACCATGAACATCATAAATATTCTCATTGGCTTTAACTGGCTTGTCATATAAACCATCTGGAACAAGTAGTTGCGTTTTGTAAACATTTCCTCTGAAAGGCATAAATTCTTCAAATACTTCACTTGACAAAGGTCTGTAAACATCCATAACCCATTCGGAAACGTTTCCTGCCATGTGGTAAAGTCCGTAGTCATTTGGCCAAAAATCAGTTACTCTTACAGTAATATCGCCTCCGTCGTTTAGATTTCCTGCAACTCCCATCATATCGCCTTTTCCACGGACAAAATTGGCTTGAATAGCTCCAACAAATTGATTTTCTTCTTTACGAACATAATGACCATCCCATGGATATATTCTTCTATCATTAATGTTTTCCGAGGTAGGGTCAAGATTTCCAATCAATCCTAGTGCTGCAAATTCCCATTCAGCTTCTGTAGGAAGTCTGTAGTTAGGTAATAAAATTCCATCTTCCAATTTTACAGGTCTTGATCCTAAACGACCTCTTTCAACATCAGCATAAACTGGATCGTAGTTTTCTAATTGATATGGGTCACGTGGAATAGTTCTACCTGTTTTTTTGTCAAGTGGAACTTTTTTAGTTCCATTATCTAAAGTGTAACCTCCTTTAGCAACACCATTTTCGTCAACAGTACCTGACTCAACTACGTAAGTTCCGTTCAAATAATTCTCGGTACTGAACATGTTTTGAGGTGTTGAAACCATTTTTTTGTAGTCTTTCTCAGGAGCCATAGCTGCACCTACATCACCCATTTCACTTCCACCTTTGTAAGTATTGTTGTGGTTAACATTGTCAGCAAAGTGCCATTTCAAAATTCCTTCACGAACCAAGATCGCTTCATTAACACGGTCAGTTCTCCATTTACAGAAATCGTTGGCTTGCAACCATGAAACACCAACAACTGGATAATCTCTGTAAGACGGATGACGCAAGTAGTATTCTACGTATTTTTCCCTGTATCCTAGAGCAGTTCTCCAAGCCAAGGTGTCAGGTAAACACTTTTTATAAACGTGAGGATAAGTTTTGTAGTACACACGCTTCATCCAATACATATACTCCAACCAGTGAAGATTAGTAACTTCAGTTCTATCCATGTAGAACGAAGCAACTGTTACACGAGCGGCTCTTGAATTCCAATCGTGCATTACGTCTTGTTCCGTACGTCCCATTGTGAAAGTTCCGCCTTCCACCATTACAAGTCCAGGACCTGTTTCTTGTTCTCGGGCATCAAACTTTTCGAAACCACCATTCTCATAGTTGTTGAATTCCCATCCGGTTGAAGAAGAGGTTTCTTTGGCACAAGAAGAAATAATAATCATTCCTAGCAGTACCATACCTATCAATTTGAACCTTGTTATTTTCATGGTTTTAGATATATGTGTTGAAAATAAATACATTAATTATAAAAAGTTACATTAAAAAGAAGGACAAGAAATTTTTCTGAAGTTTTTAGCCTTCTTCTTACATTTCAGATTAAGACCCATAGAAACTTCATGTGAACCTCCAGAAATCCCATTACCTAGTTTAGAAACAGTTAAATCATAACTATATCCTAATTTAAATTTGTCAGTAGAAATTCCGAATAACAAAATAAAAGCATCTCTATTCCTATACCATGCACCAACAGTAAAAGTGCCATACTTCACGTAAGCACCAATGTTCAACTCCTGGAAGCCGTTTTGGTATTGGTAAATAATGTTGGGTGAAATACTTGTTGTGCTTCCATACCGGCATCTCGAGCCAACAGGGATATTTGCTCCGGCATGTCCAGTGAATCGCATGGGTAATCTTGATTCACCTAAAATCATCGACTCATCCGGTCTATTGAGATGGTGAACAGCCCCTCCAAAATAAAAGTACTTACTGAAGCCTATAAATCCAGCAGATGCATCAAAGAATCCTCTTCTGCCATTTCCTCTGGGTACATCACCAGTTTGATAAATAAAACCTCTTCTTGGGTCAATCATATCTCCAAAGGTTAATTTATCCCAATCTAAAAATTTCTGAAAATAGGCCGCTCTTGCTCCAAACATTAACGAAAACTTACGATTAACTCTTAAGTTGTAAGAATAAACTCCTCCAATCATTGTAGTTTGAATGGTTCCTTGACCTTGCATATCATGCATCGCAATGATTCCTACTCCACCAGAAACAGATTTGGCATATGTATCGAAAGCGCCACTGTACGTAACATAATTACCTGATAATTGTGGCCATTCATTCCTATAATTTAGGGCTATTCGGGGGCAGCCACTTGATCCAGCGAGCGCGGGATTCAAATAAACAGGATTCGCATAGAACTGCGTAAACGTAGGGTCTTGAGACCATATTACAGAACTCGAAAGAACTGCAAATAGCAATACTAACGAATTAATTTTCAAGTTGAATGTTTTCACAAACACGGTTTTAGGCACGAACAATCTTAACGTATCTTTGGTTTTAAAGGTTACAAATATCGCATAATTTTCAAATAATTCAGGATGTGTGACGTTTTTTGTTTCATGCGTAAGATTTTTTATTTCAATATGAATCGTTTTTTTTCATTGTTGTTTTTCGTTTGTTCATCAGTTAGTTTGCTCTCCCAGATAGAAACCAGAAAATTGGAGTGGACTAAGGTTCAACTAACAAACTATGAAGGAGTAACTCTGAATACTTTTTCCATTTTGGGACATGGTTTGGATAATGGAGTGGCGACTTATTTTGAATCATTTCCGATGAAATCTGCTAATAAAGTCCCTTTTTTAATTGATTATCAAAAGGAATTCGCATCCGAAATGGAGAAAAAATTAATTGCACAATCAGGGAAAGTTCTTGAATCGACTTTCCTCCCAAATATAAAGTTTACAAAAGATGCTGGTCAAGAGAATTTGACTGTTTCATTTCTGCCTTACTATGTCGAAAATGGTACATTATATAGAATTACTTCTTTGAGTTGGGGATATTCGAATTCAACTTTGTCTGCACCAACCAAGGATTTTGCAGTGGAATCGGTTTTGCGTCAAGGAAATGGTAAGTGGTATAAAATTGCAGTGAGAAATGATGGCGTTCATAGAATAGATAAAGCTTTCTTGGAAGCTCTAGGAATTTCCACTTCGAATCTTAATCCTGCTCATATTAATATTTATGGAAATGGAGAGGGTGCTTTACCAGAATTAAATTCAATCCTAAGAATTGACGACCTGAAGAAGAATGCGATTTTTGTTTTTGGAGAGCAAGATGGGCGTTTTGATGATAGCGATTATATTCTTTTTTACGGTTGGGGACCTCATCGATGGTTCGCAAACGGCACAGTTGAATTCGAACAGCGTAGAAATCCTTACACGGATTTTTCACATTATTTCATAAATATTAATAGTAATGAACCTCCCCTTCGAATTGTCAACCAACCAAGTATTGACTCCCCTGCTGAAATAACAATTGACAATTATGATTTTAGAGATGTTTACGAAAATGATTTGGTGAGTTTGGTTAAAGGTGGACAGCGCTGGTATGGCGAATTATTCGATGTTGAATTAACCAGAACCTTTAATTTTAATATTCCCAATGTGGACACGAATGCCATTCAGTTTAAAGTGGCAATGGCCTCAAACGCAACTTCTTCATCAGGCACATTTCAACGCTATAGGATTAACAACCAATTAATCCATGAATCAGTTTTGCCCGCCTCTGGTGGAACAGATTATGCTCGTTCGGTTCGACAATTTACCTACACGAATCCTGTTTCAAACCTACCTTTAAATATAACCATCACTCGAACAAATCCGAACACGCTAACCTATCTCGATAGAATTTTATTGAATGGGAAAAGAAAGTTGGTTTATTACGGGGCACAAATGGGTTTTCGAAATCTGAAAAATCAAAATCCTTCTCAAATTGCACAATATTCAATTTCATCAATGCCTTCAAATGCTGTGGTTTGGGATTTGAGTGATCGTCACGAACCGAAAATCCAACAAGGTACTCTTTCAGGGAATGTTTTTTCATTTCGAACAAGTCATACCTACAAAGAGTTCGTCGCTTTTAATGGCTCTTCTTTTTTCACCCCAGAAAGAGTTGGTGAAGTTGCCCCTCAAAACTTACACGCACTACAAGCAGCTGAATATTTAATAGTTACTCATCCTGATTTTTTAACGGAAGCCAACCGTTTAGCAGATTTACACCGTGGAAATGGAATGACTGTTAATGTAGTAACAACAGAGCAAGTTTACAACGAGTTTTCTTCTGGAAATCCAGATCCTGTTGGAATAAGAATGTTCGCGAAAATGTTTTACGACCGAGCTGGTAATGATGCTTCCCTCAGACCTAAATACATGTTGCTATTTGGTGATGGAACTTACGACCCAAAAAATAGAATACCAAACAATAATAATTTTGTTTTAACCTACCAAGTTGATCAAAGTGAAAATCACATTGCTGCCTTAGTAACTGATGATTTTTTTGGAATGTTAGATGATAATGAGTCAATCGAATCTTCTGACATGTTAGATATAGGGATAGGAAGAATTTTAGCTAGTAATATCACGCAGGCTAAACAACAAGTTGATAAAATTGAACATTACATGAAAAACGGTTCAGATTTATTTGCAACCAATGCTTCTTGTTGTTTAGGTCAGGACAATAATTCTACCTTTGGTGATTGGCGAACCAAGTTTGTTCAAATTGCTGACGATGAGGATAATGGTTATTTTATAGTTAATGATACTGAGCCACAATCTAAATGGGTTCGCGAGAATCATCGTTATTTGAATTGTGAAAAATTGTACATGGATGCTTATCCTCAGCAAACAACCGCTGGAGGACATCGCTATCCTGATGTTTTTGATGCTATTACACGAAACGTTCAACGTGGTTCTTTAATTGTTAATTATGTCGGACACGGTGGGGAAGTTGGTTTGGCGGAAGAACGAGTTGTTACAATCCCTCAAATTCAATCGTGGACAAATATCAATGCCTTAAATCTATTCGTTTCAGCAACTTGTGAATTTACGAAGTACGATGATCCCTCACGTGTCTCAGCTGGAGAATGGGTTTCGTTAAATCCTCAAGGTGGCGCCATTGCACTCATGACAACAACAAGACCAGTATTTTTTGGCGTGAATTCCAATACGGGGATGGCATTTTATCGCAATGTTTTTACACGTGATGCCAATGGTTTACCTTTAGCTTTCGGTGAAATTGTACGAAGAACCAAAAATCTAGCAGGTAACAGCGACAACAAGCGAAGTTTTACTTTAATTGGAGATCCTGCATTGAAAATCGCATTGCCACATCTAAAAATTGTAACTGACAGTATTAACGGAAAATCTCCAACCATTGAATTTGATACCATTAGAGCGTTGACGAAAGTGACCGTTAAAGGTCATGTAGAAAATCAATTCGGACAAATTTTAAATGATTTTAATGGTGTCCTAACTCCGAGCATTTTTGATAAAATTCGTCGTCAAAAAACGCTAGGGCAGGATCAAGGTTCGCCTGTAATAGAATATGAGTTACAAAGAAATGTTGTTTATCGTGGGCAGGCTTCTGTAAAAAATGGTTATTTCGAATTCTCTTTTGTTGTTCCAAAAGACATCGCTCTTGATTTCGGAAATGGAAAAATAAGCTATTACGCGAATCACAATAATTTGGATGGCATTGGCTACGATACCTCCTTTTTTATTGGGGGAATCAATCCGAATGGAATTGTAGATGAGCTTGGGCCTGAATTACAAATCTTCATGAATGACGAACAATTTGTAAACGGAAGTATAACCGATGCCTCGCCCGTGTTATTGTTAAAAGCGTTCGATGAAAATGGAATCAATACAGTTGGAAATGGTATTGGTCATGATATTGTGGCCATTGTTGATGGAAAGGTTTCTAGTCCTATTGTTTTGAATGATTTTTACATTTCCGCTATGGATGATTATCAGCGCGGAGAGGTTCGTTATCAATTCTTAAATTTAGAACCGGGTCCACACTCTGTAGAAGTAAAAGTTTGGGATGTTAATAATAATTCCTCAGTTGCTAAAATTGATTTTATTGTTCAAGCTGAAGGGAAACCAACTTTAAGCAATGTTTTCAACTACCCGAATCCATTCACTACAAAAACGAACTTCCTCTTTGAACACAATCAATCTTGTAGCTCTTTAGATGTTCAAGTTCAGATTTTTACTGTTTCAGGACGAATTGTTAAAACAATAAATCAGACCGTTTCAACTCAAGGTTTTCGACAATCGAATGGAATAGAATGGGATGGAAGAGATGAATATGGCGATCAATTGGCAAAAGGAGTTTATGTTTACCGACTTAAAATAAGAAATCCCGACGGGGAAACAACGGATAAAACAGAAAAATTGGTGATTTTGAAGTAGTAAACAATAAAAAATCACCTTTTGCGTATATTTACCAACTCATTCGACTATATCATAATGAAAAAAACAGCAGGATTATTTGCAGCAAGTCTATTAACGTTTTCCGTTTTTGCACAACCAACTGGTGGTGGAGCATCGGATAATGATCTTCAATTAAACTCAATAACAACAGCTCTCCCTTTCATGGCGATAACTCCAGATTCTCGTGCTGGGGGAATGGGAGACGCAGGTACAGCCTTAAGTCCATCATCCACTTCTGTTTATTGGAATACAGCTGCACTTAGTTTCGCTAAAGAAAAATCTGAAATAAGTTTATCTTACACACCTTGGTTACGTCAATTAACGAATGATATTCACTTGTCTTATTTGGCAGGTTATGTTAAATTGAATAAAATTCACACTGTTGGTGGGTCACTAAGATTTTTTAGTTTGGGTGAGATTACTTTTACCGATGCGTCTGGAAATGTGATCCGCGACGATAAGCCAAGTGAGTTCGAGTTGACTGGAGCTTATGCTTTTAAATTGGCTGATAAATTAAGTATTGGGGTTAACGGTAAGTTTGCCTACTCTAACTTAACAGGCGGTTTGACTGTAGGAGGTGTCAATACAAAACCAGGTGTTGTTGGTGCAGCGGATTTGTGTTTTACCTATTATAACGACGATGCCAAATTATTTAAGACTGATGGAGTTTATACTTTCGCCGCGGTGATGAGTAATATTGGAAATAAAGTGGCTTACTCGGAGTTAGCTCAACGTGATTTTATTCCAATGAATTTGAGAATCGGAAACTCCTTCAAAGCTGAGTTTGATGATTATAATCATGTCACTTTTGCTGTTGACGTTAATAAATTGCTTGTTCCAACACCTGCAAAGTATGCATTAATAGATGGTTCTTACACGATGCTGTCAGGTCGTTCAAACGATATTGGTGTTATAACTGGAATGTTACAATCCTTTTACGATGCACCGGGAGTTGTATTAACTGATGAAGATGGAAATTATTTATCAAATGCTGATGGAAGTTTTCAAGTTGAAAAAGGCTCAAGATTGCGTGAAGAATTATCAGAAATTAATATCGCTGCTGGTGTTGAATGGTGGTATAACGATGTTTTTGCTGTTAGAACAGGAGTTTTTTACGAGAACAAAAACAAAGGAAATCGCCAATTTATGAATTTTGGAGCGAGTTTGAAATACAACATGTTCGCCTTTGATTTTTCTTATTTAGCTTCACTAAGTGGTCGTCAAAGTCCTTTGGCTAATACTTTAAGATTCACCATCCGTTTGATGTTAGGTCAAATGGGGGGTGCAACTAATTCAACACCACAATAAAGCCAATTGGTATGTCGAAAATGAAAATCGGCTTTGGTGTAGATGTACATCAGTTGGTTGAAAATCGGAAGTTAATTATTGGAGGAAAGGAAATTCAATCAGATTTAGGTGCTTCAGGACATTCAGATGCAGATGTGCTGCTTCATGCAATTTGTGATGCCTTACTTGGTGCAGCAAATCTTCGTGACATCGGATTCCATTTTCCTGACACAGACCCACAATATAAAGGCGCAGATTCAAGAAAGTTATTACAAGGCGTATTTAAATTGCTTCAAGAAAAGGGTTATTTTGTTGGAAATATTGATGCTACCGTTATCTTAGAAAAGCCAAAATTAAACCCGCATATTCCAGAGATGCAGCAGATTATTGCAGAAATTCTCCATGTTGCAGTTGAGGATGTTTCTATCAAGGCTACTACTCACGAAAAAGTAGATTCATTTGGTGAAAGACGAGCAGTTAAGGCTTATGCTGTTTGTCTAATTGAGAGGATTTGATTTTTAACCTGAAAATAATTTATTGAATTACAGTCTTTTGTAAAATAAAACTTGACAAGCCCTTGTTTCTAGCTTATCTTTGCACCCCTCAATAAAAAACGGATTATGAGTAAAATGAAATTGTCGGAATTTAGTTTCGACCTTCCACCTGAATTAATTGCAAAATATCCTGCCGAAAATCGTGATGAATCAAGATTGATGGTTATTCACAGAAAAACTGGAAAAATTGAACACAAATTGTTTAAAGACATTTTAAGTTATTTTGGTGATGGTGATGTAATGATTCGCAATAACACGCGCGTTTTCCCTGCACGTATGTACGGTAATAAGGAGAAAACAGGCGCTGTAATTGAAGTGTTTTTATTGAGAGAACTTAACCGAGAAAGTTTGTTGTGGGATGTACTCGTTGATCCTGCACGAAAAATCAGAATTGGAAATAAACTTTATTTTGGTGAAGATGATTCTTTAGTTGCAGAGGTTATTGATAATACAACCTCTCGTGGGCGAACTTTACGATTCTTATTTGATGGTCCTTATGAAGAGTTCAAGGCTAAAATCACTGAGTTAGGTGAAACTCCAATTCCAAAATACATTGACCGCCCAGTTGAACCTGAAGATGAGGAGCGCTATCAAACTGTCTTTGCGCAAGTTGAGGGAGCTGTTGCAGTACCGACGGCCGGTTTACATTTTTCAAAGCAACTCTTAAAGCGTTTAGAAATTATGGGTGTCAACTTTGCGGATTTAACTTTACACGTAGGGTTAGGAACTTTTAGACCTGTAGAAGTTGAGGACTTGACTAAGCATAAAATGGATTCTGAGCAATTGATTATTTCAGAAAGCTGTGCTGGTTTGGTTAACAGAGCTAAAGAAAACAAGAAAAGAGTTTGTTGTATAGGTACAACCTGTCTGCGTGGTGTCGAAACTTCGGTATCAACTGAGGGAATGCTTAAGCCCTTTGATGGTTGGACAAACAAATTTATTTTCCCGCCTTATGATTTTAGTATTGCGGATAGTTTGGTAACGAATTTCCACGAGCCTTTATCTACATTGTTAATGATGATTTCAGCATTTACTGGTCACGATTTATTGATGAAAGCCTACAAAGAGGCAATTGAACAGAAATATCGCTTTTACACTTACGGCGACGCAATGTTAATTCTCTAACAAAGTTGATTGAATTTGGGTGAAAGATTTGGTTCGTAAGAAATTAAATGTAAATTTGCACCCCTTAAAAAGTAAAAAATTAAAATAAGCTATATGTACGCAATTGTCGAAATAGCAGGGCAGCAGTTCAAAGTGCAAAAAGACCAAAAGATTTTTGTACACCGTCTAGCAGCAGAATCAGGAGCTCAACTTGAGTTTGACCGTGTTTTGTTGGTGGATAATGGTGGCCAAATTTCTGTTGGCGCCCCGGCTATACAAGGAGCATCAGTTACTGCTCAAGTTAATGACCATGTTCAAGGAGATAAGGTCATTGTTTTCAAGAAGAAGAGAAGAAAAGGTTACCGTGTTAAAAATGGACACCGTCAGCAATTCACTTCTATTACAATTACAGGTATTAAAGCATAATTCCCTTTTGGGCTAAAAATTAGAAAACATGGCACACAAGAAAGGAGTCGGTAGTTCGAAAAACGGACGTGAATCACACAGCAAACGCTTAGGCGTAAAAATTTTTGGTGGACAAGCTGCTTTGGCAGGTAACATTATTGTTCGTCAACGTGGAACGCAACATCATCCAGGAAGTAATGTTGGAATCGGAAAAGACCACACATTGTTCGCTTTGACTGATGGTATTGTTGAATTCCGCAAGAAAAAAGACAATCGTTCTTTTGTTTCAGTACGCGCAATTGACGTAACAGAGGCTTAAGAAAATCCCAATTTTAAATGTAAAAGGTCGGACATTCCGACCTTTTTTCGTTTATGTTATTTCCAAAAAAAATTACTTATCCTCCACAAACTTCAATGAAATTGAATTTACGCAATGTCGTGTATCTTTATTCGTAAATCCTTCACCATGAAAAACATGACCAAGATGACCTCCACAGTTTTTACAAGTAATCTCAATTCTTCTACCGTCTGCATCACGAGTTTTAGCAACAGCTCCAGGAATTTCATCATCGAATGAAGGCCATCCACAACCGGAGTGAAATTTGTCGGTAGAACGATAAAGTGGAGCCTCACATCTTTTACATACGTAAGTGCCTTTTTGAAAATGATCGGTGTATTCACCTGTAAATGGTCGTTCAGTTCCTTTATCTACAATTACATGTTTTTCTAAAGGATTCAATTCATTCCAATTATTTTCTTTGCTCATATTCTTTTCTTTTTTTGAAACTTGTGATTGACAAGATGAGACCAAAATTATACAACAAAAAATTGCTAATGCTTTCATAAAGAAAGAACGTCTTAAGTTACGAAAAGTTCATAATGTCAATCTGATGTTTCCATCTATTTTAAGAAATGTGTTTTAGTGCTTTTTTAGACCACTTATTTCAAATTACAACCAAACTTCGCAGTTTAATAAAATTCGATTAACTCCGATTATTATAGTTGGCTAAATTGAACTCTTTTTAAATAACTAATGGTTGCATATTTATTTGTCGTACAAATATTCAAATATGGTTCAGTAATCACTGACGTAAGTGCATAAATAGTCTCCTAAACATGCGTCTTATGTTTTCATTAAAGTGTTGCGTAATCATACGACCCTACTGTTGTTCAAACGGAACTTTATACATATAATTCAAAGCCCTTCACTCCAAACTCTTCACTCATTTACTATCTTCGTCGTTCGAAAAACTAATGTATGGTTACCAACCTTAAAAAATTAATTCCACATATTGTGGCAATTGCGGTGTTTATCGCGCTTTCATCCTTCTATTTTTCACCACTTTTTGATGGATTCGCACTGCGCCAAAGTGATGTGAAACAATACCAGGGAATGTCAAAAGAAATCAATGATTATCGGATTCTAAACGACGACGAGGCACTTTGGACAAATGCCATGTTTAGCGGTATGCCAGCATATCAAATTTCTGTTTTACACAGTAAAAACCTGCTCAGATATGTGGATAAAGGGTTGAAATTGAGTTTTATGCTTCCTCGACCTGTTGGGATGTTATTTATGGCTATGCTCGGCTTTTACATTTTTGCTCTATGTATGAGAATCGACCCTTATATCGGTATGATTGGCGCTGTTGCTTTCGGTTTTTCCACCATCAATATTCTTTATCTCGGCGCAGGACACGTTACAAAAGTGAATGCAATAGCCTATATGGCGCCAAGTTTAGGTGGAATGTTACTTGCTTTTCGTGGAAGATGGCTACTAGGTTCTGCTCTTTTTGCTTTGTTTTTTGGTCTTAATCTCACTGCTAATCACCTTCAAATGACCTACTACTTGGTTTGGTTACTGGGAATAGTTGGAGTAGCGGAATTGGTAAGATTAATTATGGAAAAACAATACACTTATCTCGTAAAATCCGTTTCAGCTTTGATTTTAGGTTTGTTTTTCGCAATTCTTCCTTCTTCATCAAATTTGTTTACAACCAATGAATACAGTAGGTACACCACTCGTGGAGCTACTGATTTAACCATCGAACCTGAAGGGAAGCCAAAAGATGAAAGCACAATTAAAGGTTTGAACAAAGACTATATTTTGGAATACAACTTTGCTTACGGTGAAATTTTGTCCATCCTTGCGCCGAACGCAAAAGGTGCCAAAAACGATTATTTAGGTAATGATGAAAGTGCAATGGCCAATGCCGATCCTGCTTATTCGCAGCAATTGGCTCAAATGGACAGGTATTGGGGAGGTCAAAGAATGAGTGGAGGCGCATTTTACTTTGGCGTAGTCATGTTTGCCATCTTCGTTTTTGGATTAATTTTCTTGAAAGACAATTTACGTTGGCCCTTTTTATTGCTTGGAATTTTAGCGGCATTATTGGCGTCTAAAGATCCAGGAGGAATTAATGGTTGGTTCATTGACAACTTTCCTGTTTACAACAAATTCCGCGACTCAAAAATGATTTTAGTTTTATTACAAGTAATGATTCCGGCTTTAGCGGTTTTAACATTAGATAGATTTTTAAAAAAGGAAAATGTTTGGGGCGACAAAAAGATTTGGCTTTATGGCGCTGGTGGAATTGTAGCATTTCTTGTGGTTTTGTATTTAATACCAGGTATTTCCGGTAATTTTATAAAGTCGGAAGAAGTGCAAATGTTTGCCAAAGCAGCAGAGAATCCCGATCAAGCTTCATTTGTTAACGGCTTAAAAGAAGCACTAATTGAAGCGCGAACAAGCTTATATAAATCAGACATGGGACGAGCAGTATTACTGGCGCTCGCTGGTTTAGGAATTATGTTGTTGTCCGTTTACACAGCTTTATCCGCCAGGATTATTGCCTTAATCGCTCTTGCTTTGGTTGTGTTTGACAATATTTCTGTTGCCAAAAGATACTTGAACAACGAAGAAGAGGGGGGGACTTATGCAAGTTATGAGCCCATTGAATCGGCACAAATTCCGACTTTACCTGCCTTAGCTGATGGAACAATATTGAACTATGAACGAGGATCAATTCCGAATTTTGAGCAAAAGGTTGCTGACCTTAAATCAAAAATGGAAAACGATGCACTTTATGCAGGACTTGGAAGTCAGGAATTAGAAATGATGGCGGCTTTTGGTGTGTTGCACCTCAATACAAATTATCGTGTTTTTTCTTTCCAGAATCCGTTCAATGAAACGACAACTAGTTTCTTTCACAAAAGTATTGGAGGTTATCATGGTGCGAAACTTAAACGTTACCAAGAATTAATTGATTTCCATATTAGTAAAGAATTTACGAAAGTCAACGAAGCAATAAGTGAGGAGAAAAATAAATTGTTGCGTTTTTATGCCTCACAAATGCCCATTTCACAAGAGGATGCACAAAAGGTGTTCGATACTATTCAGATTTCTGCTATTGATTTATCTACAAAAGCACCAGTATTGAATATGTTGAATACGCGGTATGTTTTGTTGGATCGCAATAAACAACCTTTGCGCAACACCGCAGCAAACGGAAATGCTTGGTTGATTGAAAATGTGAAGAAAGTAAAGGGAACAAATGAAGAAATGTTGGCACTTTATGAATTGAACAACAAAACAGATATGGTGTTGAATTCGGGGGCTTTCGTTGAAGAATCGAGTAAGCTAAAAGAAAGTTACAATACAGATTCAACTGATAACGTGCGATTGACAAATTACGCCACAAAAGCATTGACTTACCAAGTTTCAACAAAAAACGAAAGGCCGTTGGTTTTCAGTGAAATATATTATCCAGAAGGTTGGAATTGTTATGTAGATGGAAAATTAACCCCTTACTTTCGAGCTAATTATTTGTTAAGGGCAATAGTCATTCCTGCAGGAGATCACAAAGTGGAGTGGAAATTTGAACCGAGAAATTTCGAAAGAGGACAAAACTTTGCCATGATAGGTTCAGTCCTAATTTTCATCTTTTTGGGTGCAGGAATTTTTGTGTCGGTTAAAGGGAAAGAAGAAGAGAAATAAATAAGTGTGTTTTATTGATGTATATCATCAACTAAAAAGCTTAATTTTGTTATCAAAATAAGTAACATTTGCCGACTATCAAACTTATAGATGGGATAAAGATAAACGTTTATGGTAGAGATCATTTGCCTCCACACTTTCATGTTTTAATGGCTGAATACGAGGAGATTATTGAGATCAATACATTGAATACCTATAACGGATTTTTGCCTGCTGTTTATAGAAGGAAAGTGATAAATTGGGCTTCAAAAAATCAACCACTATTGAATAACTATTTCTTCACTCTAAATCCTAGATATGCGAACAAAAATTAAAATACCTCGAATCGTAAAGGTTATTGAAATAGATGGATTTAATGTTCAATGTATGTTCAATAACGGTGAATCCAGGCTATTGAATTTCACGAAAATTTTCAACGATTGGGAGTTAAATGAGAATGATGTAGAATATTCTTTATTGAAATTGGAGGAATTCAAAAAAATGGAGCTCCATAACTACACGCTTTCATGGCCAAATATTTTTATTGAGTTATTGGACGATAACGGAGTTAAAATGAAAGTTCCTTTCGAAATAGGTGCCGATGTGCTTTATAAGTTAAGTGAACCGATAATTTCTGGTAATGATTTTTTTATCGGTAGATTAATTAAAAACGCGAGACTTAAAGCGGGATTAACTCAACAAGAAGTTGCTCAGAAAAGTGGGACAACGAGGCATTACATTTCAAAAATCGAGAACAATAAAGCGGATCTAGAATTATCCACATTAAAGAAAATAATTGAAGCTGGAATTGGAAAGAAATTAGTTCTTTCAGTTAAATGAATAAGTTAGCAAAAAGTACATTTTAAATTATGAAAAAGTCGAGCGAAGAATATTGGAAGAGTCTTGCAGAGCGAATCACAGACCCTGTTCAAACAAAGAATAAGCGTCCGGATACATCTGATTTGGAGATTGAATTTTCATTTTAATAACAAGTTTTATAAACTAATATTAATAAATTGGATAATAAAAAGTATTACGAACAGTTTGATTGGAGTAGCTTTCAACATGATGAGGTTGACTTTAGGGTTTTTCGATCTTTCATTCCGAAGAATGTACAATCAATTATTGATGTTGGTTGTGGAAACGGCACTATAACTAACCGATTAGGTGAAGAATTTAATATAGTTGGGGTTGACCGAAGTGTTGAGGCACTAAAGTTAGTTAAAACAGAAAAAATATTATCTTCTTGCGATGAAATTCCTGTTGAAAACGAAAGTTTTGACCTAGTGTTTTCAAGTGAATTACTCGAGCATTTGAATGACGATATATATTACAAGACTATTTCTGAATTCAAGCGCATATCAAAAGAGTATATACTTATTAGCACTCCTTTTGATGAATCATTGAATAAAGGTATAGTTGAATGTCCTAAGTGTTCTTATCAATATCACATGAATTCACATTTTAGAGCATTTAATCTTGATACATACATGCAGGATTTTTGTGATTATGAGATTGTTGATTACAAAACATTTGGTGTAAAAGTTCGAGGATACAGTGACATATTATATAGATTAAAACAAAAACTTACACTTTCGAAATCAATAGTGCCTTATTATTTCACTTCAAAGTGGATGAAAAAAGGGTATTGTCCCCGTTGTGAAAGTCATTATGACGGCAAGGTTTCGAAGAATTTATTAGGTCTTTTCTTTGATTTATTAAACATAGTCGTTTCCAAGAAAAAAGATTATTGGTTGATTGTTCTTTTAAAGAAAAAATAGATTGAAAAGTTTAGCAAAGCGTATTTTGATGGTTCTCGAGGAGCCTTTTCCTCCTGATAATCGGGTTGAGAATGAAATTAAAATACTTAATGAAATTGGTTTCGAAATACATATAGTATGTTTACGAAAAAAAGGACAAAACCCAAAGGAAGTCTATAACCAAAACAATTTGATATTTCGAATTGACATGCCAAATTGGATTTATAAATCCAGTATTGCATTTTTTCAGATTCCAGTTTATTATTTGTATTGGCATTTTAAAATTACATCATTTATAAGAAATAATGATTATCACATTGTTCATATTCATGATTTAAGATTAGCAAAACTCGGTCTTCATTTAAAAGAAAAATTCAATTTAAAGTTTGTTTTGGATTTACATGAGAATTATCCGGATATGCTCAAAGAATCTGAACACATAAAAAAACGTGTACCTCGGTTATTTTTTAATTACGAGAAATGGTTGAAATATGAAAAAAAAATGGTTTACTCGGCCGATATGATAATAACTGTTGTGGATGAAATGAAATTTAGAATAGCCAAGAAAATTGAAAATAAAGAGAAAATTTGTGTTTATCAAAATGTACCTGATTTACAGAGGTTTGAAAATTTGAAAAAACAAGAAATAAGCAATTTTCATTTAGAAAAAAATAAAATAAATCTACTTTATGTAGGGGCTATAAATAAACCAAGAGGATTAGATACTATTGCAGAAGCCCTGTCAATTTCTGATTTATTAAAAGAGAAATTAAGAGTAATCGTTGTTGGTAATGGTAGCTATAAAGGAGAATTCAGAAATTACATAAACAGACTTGGTTTAATTGAATCATTTATTTTTTTTGAACACCAAAAAATGAATCAAGTGCTTAAATTCATGGAAATGTCGGATATTGGTATTATTCCTCATTTCCGCTCTCCCCAAAATGACTGTTCCTCACCTAATAAATTATTTCAATATATGTTTTCTAAACTACCTGTAATAGTCTCAAATTGTTCCTCGTTGGAAAGGATTGTTTTAGAAAACGAATGTGGATATGTATTCCAAGAAAAAAATGCTGAAGATTTAGCTTCAAAACTGGAAGAGATGATCAAAAGTTTGGACTTATCAAAAATCAAGGGTTGTAACGGGAATTTAGCAGTGGTTCGGGAATTTAACACTTTTCATGAAGGCGAAAAGTTGAAAAATGCATACTTTCGTGCAATCAACTAAAATCTATTGTTATGAGAAAATTATGTATTTTGGGGTTTACCATTAGTTTCTTTTGTATCCTGTTAAACCAAAACTATGCCCAAACGGGCTCAATTCATCTAGATGGAATTAACGATTTTGTTAAAATGGATGGTGTAATTTCGTCTCTAATCGGAAAATCTAATTTTTCGATTGAAATAACTACCAAACCAGAATCTATTCAACCACAAGATTATGCTGTATTTTTTAGTGCCAATTCCAATACTGCTCAATTGCATAGATTTCTAGTTAGACTCAGTGGGATTGATGAAAGTGAGTTGGGGGTAGTGGTTTTAAACATTCCAGCAAACGGTCAGTTTTATAAAATTGTGGGAATAACACCAGTTTTGGATGGAAATTGTCATCTTATAACTTGGACTTATAGTAATGGTACTAACAAACTTTACGTTGACGGAATTCTCCAAGGTAGTTTAAGTCAAAACATAGCTTTTCAAAATTCAGACCGATTCAGTTTGGGGCAAGAGTACGATGAACCATTTGAAGTGGTTTCTCAAAACTTGAAAGGTCAATTTGACGAATTCAGAGTGTGGGGTAAAACCCTTACAGAAACTGAAATTAACTCCAATAAAGGTGTTGAGCTATTTGGCGATGAAGCTGGTTTGTTAGATTATTTTAAATTCAACCAAGGAAATCCTGGAGGAAATAATTCTGGACTAATAGTAGCAGAAAACGAGATGTCCTCTACAAGGAAAGGTACACTTGTGGGCTTTTCATTGAGCGGCTCAACTTCTAATTGGATTTTACAAAATTGTATTGAGGAAGTTATTGTTGAAGAGCCACAAAATAATGCGCTTCACCTTGATGGCGAAAATGATTTTGTTAATATTAGCGCTATCATTCCATCTTTAGTTGGTCAAAATCAGTTTTCAATAGAAATGAAATTTAAACCTGAAGAAAACCAAGTTGATTATCCAGTATTGTTCAGTGCGAATAGTAATGAAGGTTTATTGCACAGATTTGTGGTTAGATTGTCTGGCCCTACAGATAATATTCCCAATGTTGTTGTGTTGAACATTCCCGATAATGGTCAGTTTTATACTATAGTTGGAACAAAAAATATTAGTGCCCGTGCTTGTCATCATGTTGCTTGGACTTATAATAACGGTGAAAATAAGTTGTATGTTGATGGGATTTTACAAGGAACTCTTACAAAGTCATTAAATTTTATTGCATCAGATCGATTTTCTATAGGACAAGAATTTGATGAACCTTTTGATGTTGTTTCTCAAAATTTTAAAGGTGAAGTGGATGAATTTAGAGTTTGGAATAAGGAGTTGAGTTTAACTGAGATAACCGATAGAATAAATAGTGAACTAACGGGTAGTGAGTCGAATTTAACAGACTATTTTAAATTCATAGATGGTATTGCCTTAGGAAATAACACTGGTAGTAGCACTGTTACTAACAGTATTTCATCACTTAGAAACGGTGAATTAGTAGATTTTGGACTTAGTGGAAATACATCTAACTACGTACCTGAAAACTGTCTTATTACTCTAGGTATTGAGGAGCTATTCTCTAACCATCAATCTAATTGGTATCATTTATATCCTAATCCAGCAAAAAGTTTATTCACTGTTAAAGTAAATGAAAACAATATTTTCGATGTTCAGATTTTTGATTTGAATGGAAAATTGGTCCAAAGTGTCTCTCGTAATTTATTTGAATCTAAAGTGGATGTTTCACATTTGATTTCAGGTCTTTATATAGTGAATATTCATGGAGAAAATTTCAAATATTCAACTCGTCTTTCTATTTATTAGAGTATTTGTATGAGTGAAGTTTTAAAGGGAGCAATTGCTCCCTTTTTTTTACATAACTTCAATTCAACTCGTTACAAACCTTTTTATTTTCGCGAAAAGTTTGAATTATGCGCCACTTTTTTCTCTTTGTCATTGCCAGTTTTTCATTTTCAACTTTCGCTGTTCGTCCTTTTATCACGGATGATGCGCGGGTAGTAGGTTGGAGATTAGCACAATGGGAAACATGGACAAGATTTGATAAACATGAAGGTCAATGGTGGCACATGTTGGCTTATGGTCCAACTCCTTGGTTGGAGGTTACCGCTGGTTTTGTTAAGGGTTATGAAAGGGGAATAAATGACACACGATTTAGTTTTGCTTTACCTCTAGTTCAAGCCAAATTTTTGTTTAAGCCTTATGAACCCGGAAAAGGACCTGGTTTTGGTCTGGTAACTGGAACTTTTTTACCAGGTGGAAGAGGTGCTTTTGTTCCAGCTGGTTACGGTGCTTTTGGATTTTTTACGGTTTCTCAGTGCTTTGGAGAGGGCGAAAAAGTACTCATCCACGCAAATTTAGGAGGGAATTATTTGTTCAGCGGTGGAAATCATGAGTTTTTGGCAACTTGGGGTTTTGGTTCACAGGTCAAGACCTATAAGGGGTTTCATTTGGTTGGTGAAATGTTTTCTGGAGACCCTTATATTCCTGGAACTGGAACCGCCTTTCAGTTTGGTTTCCGACACTTCATCAGTGACCTAGTGCAAATAGATGCAACCGTTGGTAAAGGTGTTGCCGGACAGGTTGTAATGCCTGTTTGGGTGAGTGCTGGTGCTAGATTTGTTACTGAAAGATTCAATAAAACCAAACACGCCAAAATATGAGAACTTTCTCCCTTTTCTTCGTTTTATTCTTAACCTTTAACACGATGTCCCAAAATTTCCCAAGTCCCCAAGCTGTTGTGCAAGAAAATTTAGATTTCTACAACAAAAGAAATTTAGATGGTTTTATGTCTTCCTTTTCTTCCGAAATTGCACTTTACACCTTTGGAAAAAGTGAACCAATAGCGCAGGGTATTCTTGCTATTCGCGAGTTGTATGGGAAGTTGTTTGAAGATTCACCTGAGCTTTATTCTACTATTTTACATCGTGCTGTTCTCGGAAATAAAGTGATTGACCATGAATCAATTACAGGAAGAAAAGGAAGTAAAACGCCAATTGAATTGGTGATGATTTATGAAGTGAAAGACGGGAAAATCGTAAAAATGACGGTGGTAAGGGAATAACTCATTTCCCTAAAATCCCTAGTGAAATCACGTTAATACCGTCGCTTCGGCGATAACTTGTTCCTGTTCCGGTAATGATGTTTAAGGACTTGGGTTCGCCCATTTTGTCGGTATCAACTGTTTGTGCAAATTTTTTCAAGTTCGCTGCCGCTTGCTCAATATATCCTACTCCTAATTTTATTTCAAATGCGGCATAATCACCGTTTCTTTTTTGAATAATTGCGTCTATTTCTAATCCGTAAGAATCTTGATAATGAAGTATTTGAGCATCGTTTGCACGAGCGTACACCTTTAATTCATGTATTGCCAAAGACTCAAAAAGAAATCCTAGATAATTGAAATCTTTCATCAATGAAGTTTTGTCCAAACCAAGTGCTGCAATTGCAAGTGAAGGGTCACAAAGGTGACGTTTTGGTGATTTACGCAACGAAGCCGATGAACGAATATGAGTGTTGAAAGCCGGTTGTTCATACAGTATCATCAATCTAGATAAAGCATCCATGTACTCAGAAATAGTGTTTCGTGAGATTTCACTTTTATCTGCCAGTTTTATGTCTTTTTCAAGAGTTGAGTTCTCCACTAAAGTTGCAATGTTTCGGGAAAGAGAGCGAATCAAACTCTTAACTTTCATTGGGTCACGTTTTATTCCGTTAATTCGCCCCATATCCACTTCGCAGAGCAAATCGACGTAGCTTTTATTGAGTTTCAACGCGTTTTTCAACGACGAATTGAGTAATGTTGGCCAACCGCCGATTATTAAGCGATCCAAGATAAAATCCAGACTCATCGGTGCTGCATAAAAATTTGCAATTTCACCTTCAAGAAGACTGGATAACTTCACCAAACCAGTTGAGTAACCCATTTCTTGCCATGTCATTGTATCCATTTCAATGATTGTGAATCGACCAGCACCGCTATGCAGCCGCACATCGTCGTTTGGATTGGATGAGCCAGTTAAGATGAATTGACCCTTTAATTGTCTATCATCTACTTCATGCCTGACATAGTTCCAAATTTCAGGTTGTTCTTGCCATTCGTCTATAAGTCGGGGAGTAGTTCCGCTTAATAATATCTTTGGATCAGTTGCCATGATTATTGGCACTTGTTTATCTCTATCCATCTCCAAAACGCTCTTTGAAAATTGCTTTGAAGTAGCAGTTTTTCCACATGATTTTGGGCCTTTAACCAATACCGCTCCCGACACGGATAATGAATCCAAAAAATCTTCTTCTACTGTGCGTTTTAAATAGTTCATTGTTGTTTATTTTGTTTTTATTGACTCTTTATTTTTGAATTTAAATAATTTAGTTTAATTATTTTAAATATATGAATATCAAATAAATAAATGTAAAATTAATATTTAAATGTGCGAATTATAGATGTTTTATTGTGCAAATATTAGATTTTATTTAATGCAAAAATAAGAATTTGTTTTTTGAGGATAAATAAATTTTTTATGGTAAAAACTATCATTTGTATTCTATTTTAATATTCGTAATATGTGCTTTATTTAGTATTAATGATGTGTATAAATAGGGTATTTTATTGGTTGTAAAAATGATATTTTGCCATGCAATTATTAGGCTTTATATTGTGCAAATATTAGATTTTAGGATGTGCATTAGTAAATCATGTCGAATCAGGAGTAATTATAATTTTTTACTTTCTATTTGCTAGAATAATAGGTTTCATCTGCTATTCGTATCTTTGCGTTCAATTTTTTAGAAGCGTATGTTTGAAAATCTGACCGACAAATTCGAAAGAGCATTTAAAGTCCTTAAAGGTCAAGGGCAAATTACTGAAATCAACGTTGCAGAAACTTTAAAAGAAGTTCGACGCGCTCTACTCGATGCCGATGTCAATTTTAATACCGCAAAGCAATTCACCAATACGGTTAAGGAGAAAGCTCTTGGTCGTGATGTACTCAAGTCTGTTTCACCGGGTCAGTTGATGGTTAAAATTTGCCACGAAGAATTGGTCGAGTTGATGGGTGGAAACGAATCTGAAATTAACCTGAAAGGAAATCCTGCCGTGATTTTGATGTCGGGTTTACAAGGTTCGGGTAAAACGACGTTCACCGGAAAACTTGGAAATTACCTCAAAAATAAAAAAGGAAAGAAAGTTCTTCTTGTTGCTTGCGATGTTTATCGTCCTGCGGCGATTGACCAACTTCACGTTTTGGGAGAACAACTCAATATTGAGGTTTATTCAAATAAAGAGGACAAAAATCCAGTTTCCATTGCTCAAGCGGCTATCAATCATGCTAGAAGCAAAGGATTCAACGTTGTTATTGTGGATACTGCAGGTCGTTTGGCTGTGGATGAACAAATGATGAACGAAATTGCTCAAGTTAAAAATGCAATTGAACCATCTGAAACCTTGTTTGTGGTAGATTCCATGACTGGACAAGATGCTGTAAATACGGCAAAAGCGTTCAACGATAGAATCAATTTTGACGGAGTTGTACTTACAAAGTTAGATGGTGATACGCGCGGTGGTGCAGCTCTATCGATTAAAGCAATTGTCAATAAGCCAATCAAATTTGTTGGAACAGGTGAGAAAATGGACGCACTCGACGTTTTCTATCCTTCCCGTATGGCAGACAGAATCCTCGGAATGGGAGACGTTGTTTCTTTAGTGGAAAGAGCGCAGGAACAATTCAACGAGGAGGAAGCACGTAAATTGCAAAAGAAAATCATGAAAGATCAGTTCGATTTTAATGATTTCTTGGCCCAATTACAGCAAATTAAAAAAATGGGTAATGTCAAAGATTTAATGGGAATGATTCCTGGAATGGGAAAAGCCATGAAAGATGTTGATGTTCCAGATGACGCATTTAAAGGAATTGAAGCCATTATTCTTTCCATGACTCCGAAGGAAAGAGCCAACCCTGGTTTATTGAATACGTCGCGTAAAAATAGAATTGCACGAGGTAGCGGTACAAGTATTCAAGAGGTTAACAAACTTTTGAAGCAGTTTGAAGACATGCGAAAGATGATGAAACTCATGAGTAACCCACGGAACATGATGGGTATGATGAGTAAGTTGAAAGGAATGGGCGGAATGCCAGGAATGTAAAGATGAACGATTTTTATCCTCAAAAACCTGTAATTGAAAAAGTTAAGGTCGAAAGTAATTGGGGTTTAACCGCTTTTACAATAGTTTTATTTATTGGAACTTTTTTGCTCGTTTTTTCCGATCAATTAGAGTTTGTTCTGCTTTTGATTGTAGTGCTGTTTATACATGAAATGGGTCATTTCGCCATGATGAAGCGTTATGATTACGAAAATGTTAGAATGCTTTTCATCCCTCTTATGGGTGCTTTTGTTCAGGGGATGAAAGAACGTTATTCTCAAAAACAAAGTTTTGTGGTTGCAGCGGCAGGACCATTTCCAGGATTAATTCTCGGTTCAATTGGTATTTGGTTGGCGGATACTTACCAAATTCATTGGCTGATGATGTTGAGTTTTCTATTTATCTTCTTGAACGCAATCAATTTACTTCCCTTAGATCCACTTGATGGTGGTCAATTATTCAAATTATTGGTCAACAAAAAGCGCGATTTATTTCTTATGATTTTCGCACTTGTTTCTTCCTTAATTTTGATTGGAGTTGGATTTTTTATTGACAGTTATGTCTTGATGGCTTTTGGTTTTTTTATGGGAATTCGTGTTCGTGGAATACAGCGTAATTACCAATTGAGAAAAGAATTGGATGAAGAAGAAGTGAACTATGTCACCACTTACGATGATTTGTCCAACCGCGATTATGCCATTATCCGTCGCATAATTATTGAACAAACGCCAACCTTGAAAAAGTATATTGAGCTGAATGAAGGAATTGAAGAAGAAATTATAGCAAGTCATGTCAACGGTGTTCTACTTGCTCCTGTAGAAATGGATGCTTCAAAAACTTTTAAATGGTTGGTCGTTCTATCTTGGATCGGACTGATGCTGCTTCCATTTGCTGTTCTCTTTTTTGGTAAGCTTAATTTGATTTGGTATTTCGAAGGGCTTTAACTGTTTTGGTTGAACTCAGGTTGTTCGGGATTCTAAATAGTTAGAAAGAATAACTGATGCCGCAACCTTGTCCACCAATTTTTTATCCTTTTGTTGCGATTTTTTTCCTCCCAAATGAATGATTTGTGATGCTGTTGCTGAGCTGTATCGCTCATCATATAGAATTACTTCTTTATTGAATTCCTTTTCCAAAACTTCTTTCAAGATTCGAATATTTTCGGTAACATTCGTGTCTGAACCGTCCAATCTCAACGGATAACCTAAAACAAATTTTTCAATGTTTTCCTTTCGATTCAAGTCTTGCAAAGTTTTCATTAAATGCACAGAATCTACTCCCATTAAAGGACTCGCAATAATTTGTTTTTCATCTGTAATTGCCAATCCTGTTCGCTTCAATCCAAAATCAATCCCAAGAATTTTTCCCATGACGCAAAGGTAGCTTTTGTTAAGTTTTGTAAAAAAACACTTAAGTGGAAACTTTAAATACAAAAAAAGTTTCCAATGTATAAAAAGTTTCTACTTTTGCCGCCGTGGAAGAAAAAAGAGACGAACTTTTATGGCGTTGCACCGCAGTTTTTTTGAGGCTGGGTGTGAAAAGCGTTACGATGGACGACCTCGCCAATGAACTTGGAGTTTCCAAGAAAACCCTCTATAAGCACTTTGAGGACAAAAACGGTTTGGTCAACGCCATTATTGATGAGAAGTTGGAAATGGATAGGTGTATGTGTGACCGCGAAATCCAACAAGCAGAAAATGCTATCGACGCGATGTTACGCATCAGTAAATCGGTAATGGAAAATGTGGGGGCAGTGAATCCGACCGTTTTTCACGATTTGCGAAAACATTACCCTGCTGTTTGGGACAAACTCACTAAACACAAATGGAATTACGTTTACAATCAATTCAAAGAAAACATCGAACAAGGGATGCGTGAAGGTCTCTACCGCGACAATATTAATCCCGATATCATCGCAAAACTTTATGTAGCCAACACCGATTCAATTATGTCGGGAGATTTATTCCCTTGGCCTGAATACGAATTTGGTAATGTGTTTTTACAAACCATCCGATTCATGATACGTGGTTTGGCGAGCGATGAAGGAATTGCCTATTTCAAAGAAAGAATTAAAAAAGAAACCAATGAATAAAATTTTCATTTTAGCGATTTTGGTGGTCGGACAAATCCATGCCCAAAGTCCATTTACACTTTCAGCAGCCAAACAATACGGCTTGGAGGCCCATCTGTCCATAAAAAACGCACAATTAGACATCGCAAAAGCCAAAGAACAAAAAAAGGAATATCAAGCGATTGGACTACCGCAAGTGGACATTTCGGCAAGTTTCAACAACTTTATTAACCTACCCATACAAGTGGTTGATGCCAAGTTTATTAACCCAAATGCACCAGATGGAGAAACGATTTCTTTTCGGGCGGGAACAAAGTATAATTCAAGTGCAAATCTTCAAGTTAATCAATTGATTTTTAACGGTTCTTACTTTATTGGTGTTGAGGCAGCCAAACAAATTGTGAACTTGCAACAAACACTGTTAAGTCAATCGCAAGAAGAAGTTTTGTTCAATATTATTCAAGCTTACCAGTTGGTTGCCGTTTCGAAAGAAAATGTACGCTTTTCTGATTCCATGTTGCGCGTTACTAATCAACTCATTGAAAAACAGAAAAATTATTTCGATTTAGGACTTATCACGCAAGAAGAAATTGACCAATTGGAATATGCCAAAATGACCGCAAAAAACACCTTGACATCAGCGGAAATTCAACTTAACAACGCATTTACTTTACTGAAAATGACAATGTTTTATCCAATGGATCAAGCTATTGACATCACAGAAACAGTCGATGATTTATTGGTAAAAGTATCATTGAAAGAAGCAGGAAGCATTGGAAACAACTTAACGCTCCAGATTTTACAGCAACAAATTGATTTGGATGAATTGAATATCAAAAACAATAAGTTTGCTTATCTACCTTCCTTGGCGGGATATTTCCAACAAGGTTACAATGCTTACCGAAACGAATTCGATTTTTTCTCAGATAAACCGTGGTTCTCTCAAACATTCTGGGGTCTTCAACTGAATGTACCTGTTTTATCAAGTGGACAAAGAAAGGCACGATTGGAGCAAACGAAAATCCAAAAAATGAAAGATGAGAACGCTTTCAAAATTGCTGAAAACGCACTTAGAATGCAAGAAATTCAAGCGGTTAACAACCTTCTTGGAGCACAACAAAAAATGGAACTTCAAAAAGAAAATATCCGACTAGCTGGTAAAATATACGATAACGCCCGCATTAAAGAAGCAATCGGAAAAGAAACAAGTATCACCGTAACTCAGAAATACAACCAATTGATGATTGCTCAAGCACAGTACATTGGTTCGTTGGTGGACGTGTTCAATGCAAAATTAAATCTCGATAAAATCTATAACCAAATTTTAAAATAAGTCAATGAAAACAAAAGCAATAATCGGTTTCTGCTTGGGTACTGTACTCTTGTATTCTTGTGGTCAAAAAACAGAAGAAACCAAAAAAGAAGTGGTTTTACTTCCTTTGGTAAAGTTGGAAACTGCAAAAGTGGAACGCTTTGAACGTACAATCAAAGCACAAGGTAACGTAGAAACCGAACAGGATGTGATGATTAGTACAGACATGGGAGGAATGATTACGAAAGTACACGTTAAAGCAGGTGATAATGTCACCGCTGGACAAGTACTTATAAGCTTGGACGGTTCTGTTTTAAGTGCCAATGCAAACGAAATCGAAACGCAATTGGAATATGCGCGATACATGTTGAAAAAGCAAGAAGAACTTAAAAATCGCGGCGTAGGTTCTGAGTTTGATTATGAAACGGCCAAAAACCAAGTTAAATCTTTACAGTCTCGTTTGAATTCGTTGAATACACAACGTGTAAAAACGGTTGTAAAGGCTCCATTTTCAGGTACAGTGGATGATTTAATGGCAAAATTGGGACAAATGGCAGGGCCTGGAACACCTTTAATGCGTTTGGTGAATAGTAACACTGTTGACATCACTGCTACAGTTTCAGAACGTCATTTCAACAATGTAAAAGTAGGCACACCATTGAATGTTTCTTTTCCAAATTACGAATTTCCGGACATGCAAGTAAAGGTGACGAAAGTTGCCAATTACATCGAACCAACTAACCGAACTTTTAAAATTCGATCAACAGTGACGAACAATAAAACTTTGCTTCCGAATATGTTAGCCGAAGTGAAAATTACAGACTTAATCGTTGAAGATGGTTTGGTAATTCCAGCGAAAAGTATTTTGAAATCATCAGATAATCGCGATTTTGTATGGTTGGCAAAAAAGCAAAACAATGGAAATTATAGCGTAAAGAAAGTTTATATTGAATTGGTTGCTAAGCAAGATAAAGCAGCTTTAATTGAGAAAAACGCTGAAATTGAAGATGGTTCTTTACTTATAGTTGACGGAGCAAGAGGAATTACAGAAAAAGATTTAGTGAGATCCAAATAATATAAAAATGGAAAATAGCTCAAAAAGTTTCGGGCTTACCACCTTCGCGGTGAACAACCGAAAAACGGTATTCCTTGTTTCCTTTATCATTTTTATTGGAGGTTTGATTGCCTACAATTCGATGCCTAAAGAGAACTTTCCTGAATTAAAAATTCCAGAAATATATATCGGAATTGCAAAACCAGGTTCTTCACCTGAATATATGTCCGAGAAGATTTCACAATCCATCGAAAAAGAATTGGGTGGAATCAAATTAGTGGATGAAATAAACTCCAATTCTGTTCACGGGTACACCACCATTCGCGTGAAATTCGACTTTAAAATGAAGGTGGACGAGGCTTTGCAAAAAGTGAAAGATGCTGTTGATAAAGCACGAACAAAAACAGACTTTCCTAAGCTACCCGTTGAACCGAATATTTTCGAATTGGACCCTTCTCAAATGCCGATTTTGAACATCAATTTACGCGGGGAAAATCCTGCTTTCTTAAAAGAAATTGCAGAAGTTTTGGAGAAACAATTAGAGGATTTACCAGAAATTAGTGAAGTTGATATTCGTGGGGTTCAGGAACAAGAAATGCGGATTGAAGTTGATCCAATAAAGGCACAAGCAGTAAACGTTACCCTAGACGACATCGAAAACGCGGTGAATTCCGAACACCAAACCATTCCTGGAGGTGAAATTTTAATGGACGGAATGCGAAAAACAATCAGAATCGAAGGGGAATTCAAAAATGCTGATGAATTAAAACGAATTATTGTTAAGCAAGACGAATTCATGCCTGTTTATTTGGAAGATGTGGCAGATGTGTTTTTTGGAAACGGTGACACCACTTCCTTTGCACGTGAATTTGGTCAATCCGTTGTAATGCTTGATGTTAAAAAGCAAGGAGGAGAAAATCTACTGTCCGCATCCGACAAAATCAATAAACTTCTTGCTGACGCGAAAGCAGATGGGACAATTCCAAAAAGCGTACAAGTTTCCCTTACAAACGACCAATCCAACAATACACGTGACATGGTTTCCAACTTGGAAAACTCCATCATTTTCGGAATTATTTTAGTGGTGGGTGTACTCTTGTTTTTCCTCGGATTTAGAAATGCCTTGTTTGTTGGTGTTGCGATTCCTTTATCGATGATGATGTCTTTTATGATTTTGAACGCAATGGGCGTTACCTTGAATTTGATGGTATTATTCTCGTTGGTAATTGCTTTGGGTATGTTGGTGGACAATGGAATTGTGATTGTGGAAAATGTGTATCGTTTTATGGATATGGGTTATCCAGCCAAAAAAGCGGTAATTGAAGGTGTTGGAGAAGTTGCTTGGCCAATTATCTCCTCAACTGCTACAACAGTTGCAGCCTTTGTTCCACTTGCATTTTGGCCGGGTATTTTCGGTGAGTTCATGAAATTTTTACCGATGACTTTAATGATTGTTCTAACTTCATCATTGTTTGTTGCTTTGGTTATTAATCCTGTACTTGCAGTTGTTTACATGAAAATACAAGAAGATAAACCAATTCGATCAAAGGTCTTTAAGTCGTCATTAGCTTTTGCGATTTTGGGTATTATTTTCTTGTTTATTGATAATATCTCCCTTTCAAATTTGATGTTTATAGTTTCGATGTTTGGCTTGTTTAACTTGTTCCTTTTGCATCCTGGTACAATCTCCTTTCAACAAAAAGTTCTTCCGCGATTAGAAGCAGTTTATGAGGGCTTTCTTGCTTTTGCTCTTCGAGGTAAAAACCCAGTTTATTTTTTGTTTGGAACAGTTGGGCTTTTTGTTGTTTCGATAGGATTATTCTCAGTTTTCCCGCCAAAAGTTGAGTTTTTTCCGGGCAATGAACCAAATTACGTCAATATATTCATTTCCCATCCTATTGGAACGGATATTCATTTAACCAATGAAACAGCACTACAAGTTGAAAAAGATTTGAATACCATTCTTCAACCTTACATGGAGAAAAAAGATACGATGGGCGTTCCTCCCGACGAACGACTTATCAAATCCATCATTTCTCAAGTTGGTGAAGGAACGAGCGACCCGGCTCAAGGTGTGACAATGGGAAATACACCTCACAAAGCGAGAATAACCGTTAATTTCTGTGAGTTTCCATTCCGTAATGGTGTTAAAACTTCTGATGTTTTGAAAGAAATTCAAGAAAATTTAAGAGGAGCATACAACGCTGATATTGAGATTACTGCTGCCAAAAACGAACAAGGTCCGCCACAAGGTTCTCCAATCCAAATCGAAGTAACCGGACGTTTACCATATAAAGAACTAATTGCCCAAGCAGAGGATATTCGCAATTACTTGGATCGTTTGTCTGTACCTGGAGTAGAAAAATTAAAACTAAATGTTGAATCCAATCGTCCAGAAATTCCAATTCGTGTGGATAGAGACCAAATTCGTAAGTTGAATGCATCTACTTATCAAGTGGGAATGGCATTGAGAAAAGCGTTGTTGGGTCAAGACATTACAACCTACACCAAGGATGAAGAATCTTATGATATTGTGGTTCGTTTCAACAAAGAAAACCGCGACGATTTTAATTCACTACTCGATCAACGTTTAATTTTTAGAAACAATAAAGGGCAATTGATGAATATTCCGGTTCGTTCGGTTATTCAAGATCCTTTTGAAACATCTTCCTTCTCTGCGGTGATTAGAAAGGACCAAGTTCCTTTGGTTTCGGTTACTTCTAACGTAACAGAAGGATTTAATGCCAACGAAATAGTTGCCAAGTTGAAAGAAAAAATGGAGGCTTACAAAAAGTCTGATCAATTGGATGAAAAAGTTAGTTATCGCTTTGCAGGTCAGCAAGATGAACAAGAAAAAGAAATGGCATTTTTGAGTAATGCGCTTTTGATAGCGATGTTCTTGGTACTATTGATAATTGTGGCACAGTTTAACTCTTTCTCAGCGCCTGGAGTGATTATGTTAACGGTTCTTCTTTCCTTAATCGGTGTATTCCTTGGTTTGGTGATAAGTCAACAAAACTTTGTGATTATGATGACCATGATTGGTATTATTTCACTTGCCGGAGTTGTGGTAAATAATGCAATCGTGCTAATCGACTACACCAACCAACTTCAAAGAGAAAAACGTGCAGAATTGGAATTGCTTCCAAATCAATCTTTACCTAACGAAGCATTAATCAGCACTGCAATTCAGGGAGGTAAGACCAGATTACGTCCTGTTTTATTAACTGCAATAACTACAGTTCTTGGTTTGGTTCCAATGGCCATAGGTTTTAATATTGACTTCTTTAGTTTATTGTCAAGTTATGATCCAAAAATCTTTTTCGGTGGTGACAATAATATGTTCTTCGCGCCAATGTCTTGGACAATTATCTACGGTTTAACCTTCGCAACTTTCCTCACCTTGGTCATTATTCCTTCCTTGTATTTATTGATTTATAAATTGAAGGTTTGGATTTATAAGGTTTCAGGAAAGGAATTGATTTTTGAGGATTAAATTGAGTTTAATCGTTACAACGGAACTTTCATTACTGAAGATAGCTCTTATTAATACTACTTTTGTCGAAAATTAACTCATCATGGAAACAACAACGACAACTGAAATTCAGGAAATACTTAGCACTTTCGGTATTGAAACTGAAAATAATGGTGCCTCAACTGGAGCAAAATGGTTCCACACAAGAGGTGAAAGAATCGCTTCTTATTCACCCGTTGACGGTCAATTTATTGCGGCGGTGAATTCGGCAACAGAGGCTGACTACGAAGCAGTTGTATTAAAAGCGCAAGAAGCATTTAAGGCATGGAGAATGGTTCCTGCACCAAAAAGAGGTGAGGTAATTCGTCAGCTGGCTGAAAAAATCAGGGAATATAAAGAGCCACTTGGAAAATTGGTTTCTTATGAAATGGGAAAGTCCTTACAAGAGGGACTGGGCGAAGTACAGGAAATGATTGATATTTGTGACTTTGCAGTGGGATTATCCCGTCAGTTGTATGGACTCACAATGCATTCAGAGCGTCCGGGTCACAGAATGTATGAACAATATCATCCACTTGGAATAGTTGGGATTATTTCTGCATTCAATTTTCCAGTTGCAGTTTGGAATTGGAATACAGCTTTGGCTTGGGTTTGTGGAGATGTTTGTATATGGAAACCATCCGAAAAAACGCCTTTAACTGCAATTGCTTGTCAACAAATCACCAAAGAAGTCTTTGACGCGAATGACGTTCCCGAAGGAGTGTCTGGTTTGGTGATTGGAGGTGCTGAAATCGGAAAGTTGATGGCGAACGATGGAAGAGTTCCTTTAGTTTCTGCAACGGGTTCAACAAGAATGGGAAAATCTGTTGGTGCTGCAGTAGGGGAGAGGCTTGGTCGTTCTTTACTGGAATTAGGAGGTAACAATGCGATTATAATCACTCCAACAGCTGACCTAAAAATGGTTGTTCCGGGCGCAGTTTTTGGTGCGGTTGGTACTGCTGGTCAGCGTTGTACATCAACTCGAAGATTGATTATTCATGAAAGTGTTTACGATAAAGTAAGAGATGCTTTGGTAGGAGCTTACAAACAACTGAAAATCGGAAATCCATTAGATCAAAATAATCACGTTGGACCATTGATTGATAAAGATGCAGTGACCAATTATTTAAACGCCATCGAAGCTGCTAAAACTGAAGGTGGAAAAGTTGTTGTGGAAGGTGGAGTTTTAGAAGGTGAAGGTTATGAATCAGGATGTTATGTGCAACCATGTATTATCGAAGCCGAAAACCACTTTAAAATTGTTCAACACGAAACCTTTGCTCCAATTCTTTATTTGATGAAATATTCAGGTGAAGTTTCAAATGCTATTGCTCTGCAAAATGGGGTGCCACAAGGACTTTCTTCTGCAATTATGACCAACAATTTGAAGGAGGCTGAGGCGTTTTTGTCTTGTGCAGGTTCAGATTGTGGAATTGCTAACGTTAACATAGGAACATCTGGCGCAGAAATCGGTGGAGCATTTGGTGGAGAAAAGGAAACAGGTGGAGGTCGTGAATCTGGTTCGGATGCATGGAAAGTTTACATGAGACGTCAAACTAATACAATTAATTACTCCGATAGTTTGCCTTTAGCGCAGGGAATTAAGTTCGATTTATAATTTAAGAAAATCATTGAAGGAAAAGTCTGAATAAGTTTATTCTTGTTCAGGCTTTTTTGTTTTGGAACAGTTTTATTCATTGTGTATAATCAAATTCATTGTTTTTGTTATTTTAGACCCTTTAAATCCCTTAAGTGAAAATAGTTCAAGTTGTAACATGCTTCTTTTTTGCGATTTTAATGTCGCAATTTTGCCATGGTCAAACAATTGTTCGTGAAGTTTTTTCACCTTTAGGTGGAGTTTCTAAAAATGATAAATTCCATGTTCAATATACTGCTGGACAAGCCGCAGTTGTTAGTTCGAATGTCTTGTTTGAAGATAGACTTTACGTTTCAGAAGGGTTTCATCGCAGTAAAGCAGGTAAATGGACTGTTGATGATTTTACCATTTCTGGCTACCCGAATCCAACAGCTTCCAGATTCAACTTTCAAACATCTTTACCTGATTACGAGAAATTTGAGTACGTCGTTTTTGATATTCGGGGAAGACTTTTGTACAACGGAAAAGCACAAGGAAAAGAATGGGTAGAACTTTCTTTGGATAACGAAGAAACGGGAATGTACCTATTGCGTGTGATAACTAGAACGAAATCAGTGACTTTTAAAATTAACAAGATTAATGGTTAAACTAATTTCAATTTTTATGCTTTTTTCTTTAGTTGTACCAAGATTTTCCTTTTCACAATTAAGTCCTCATGAATTGACTTTTGTTGGTGGTCAAGGGTTTTACTCGTTTCTCTACAAAGATCAAACACCACAAGACATCATGAATTTGAAGTATAAACCAGGTTTTTCTTACGGAATACGCTATTGGTGGAATTCCGATGACAAGAACTTTTTAAGAGCGGAACTGGGTGTATTTCAAGCAGGCGGAAGAGGATTTTATGCTGGAAATCTAGTTCAATGGAACTTGAATTACCTCACTCTTGGAGCAAATTACCTTTATAAATTTTGGGATAGAGAAAGACGAGATGATTTTTCAGTTGCCATCGGTCCGGCATTAAATATGTCCTACTTAATGGGTGGACAACAGATTATCAACAAGTTGAGTTATGATCTTAAAGGTTCAGATGCGTTCAAAAAAATGAATTTTCACGGAGGTGTAATTGTTAGTGCAAGATATTTTACCACACGACGCTTACATTTTTCTCTGGAATACCGTTTCGATTGCAGTCTTGGACAAATTGAAGGAGCCGATGCTTCGGATGGACAAAAAACAAGGAATATTGGTCATGTAATTTCCGTAGGTGTTGGATTTAGATTACGTTAAAAATGAAACTTATGAAAAATAGATTAATTCAGTTTTTATTTATTTTTTGTTCCTTTTGGGGTTTATCTCAAGGGCAAGCACCTCCGCAAGGTATTAATTATCAGGCGGTTGTCTATGATGTAGGTGGTACTGCAATGCCAGGTGTGGATGCTTTCGACTTAATCCTAGCCAATCAGTCTATTTCGGTTCGTTTTACCATTTACCGAAATGCACCAAACGGACAAATGGTTTATTGTGAGGCGCATTCAACCACAACTGACCCTTATGGAATGGTGAATTTGGTGATTGGAAAAGGTTTTCCTCTTTATGGGTTGATTTTTGAGGACATCGATTGGGGATCAGGATATCATTTCTTAAAAGTTGAAATAGACAAAAATGCGGGAACCGATTATGTTCCAATATCTAACAATCAGTTTTGGAGTGTTCCTTACGCTCTTTATGCAAAAGAAGCTGGTTCTGGAATCGAGTCAATCGTTGATAACAATGACGGAACATTTACGGTTTTCTATTCCAATAACACCACACAAACAGTAGGTCCTCTGGGATGGACTTTAATAGGTAACGCAAATACCAATCCTACAACTAATTTTTTAGGAACAACAGACAATCAGGATTTAACCATTCGAACGAACAATACGGAAAAAGTACGTGTAAAAACTGACGGAGCAGTTGGAATTGGAACAAATTCCCCACACACTTCTGCCTTACTTGACGTGAATTCTACAACGAAAGGATTGCTTCCTCCGAGAATGAGCAGAAATGAGCGTGATGCAATTTTAAATCCTTCACGTGGTTTGTTGGTCTTTAATTACACGGATAGTTTAATGGAGTACTACAATGGTGAGTGTTGGATTCCTACTTTCCTTTCTTCATGTGACGATTGTTTGTTTCACCTTTCCTTACCTCAAAATTCAGGGAATATAGATCGAGTAACGTCTGACACAATTGCTATTCAGGTTGATGTTACCCAAATAACTTCACCGAATCAAACCATTTCCTTTTTCGCATTGCACAATTTGCCACAGTTTACCACAACCTATTTCACAAACGATACAGTTTCTGGAACAGGAAGTACTCAGCTTGTGGTGACAACCTCGATTTTTGACCCTCCAGGATTATATCCAATTGCAATTCAAGCAGTTTGTGGGAATACAGTTCGTGTGAAAGTTTTTTATTTAACAATAGATAGTTGTTACCAAGTAAATATTATTGCTCCAGCATCACAATACAATCTACAGCAAGTGAATAATTTGCCAGGTGTTGGAACTCCAATTTGTGTTGTTGTTGATGTTTCTTCATTGGCAACGCTTACAAGTCCAAGTGCGACAATTCCAACTTTCACAAGTGGTGCTTTAGATCCTGCAAGTCATGTAGGGATTCGAAATTACGGTTTGTTTCTAGCAAGAGGTGGAAACGGTGGTTTAGGAGGAAATTTCAGCCAATTCGGAAATCCTGGTCAAGCTGGAGGAAATGCAATAAATATGACAACCAAGACATCACTTTTAAATTATGGCTTCATTTATGGAGGTGGTGGAGGTGGTGGCTCAGTAGGATTGAGCACTACTTTTAACATTCCAATTGTTGGTGGATTTACTTTAGCAATTGGTGCTGGTGGAGGTGGAGGTTGCCAACTTGGTTTAGGAGGCGGTTCAGGTACAACTGTTATCGGTATTTGGGATGATGGAGATAATGCAACGGGTGGATTAAGTGCTGTTCCAGGAATGGGAGGAGTTGAAAATTTACCAATTCCAATTCCACTAGGACCTGTTACTCTAACCATCAATCCCGATGTTAAGGGTGGAGATGGCGGGAATTATGGCTTGCCAGGAACTTCTGGATATTTGATTGTTAATGTGGCGGTTACCGTTCCAATAATTGGGTCAATTAATATTCCATTACCTGCAATAACCAATTTTCCAGCGGGTGGTGCAGCAGGATTTGCAATAAAGAAAAATAATAATCAACTCATCGGTTTTCCTGATGGAGTTTATCAATTAAGTAACTTAAAAGGTGTTGTCAATGACTAGAAATATTTTGTTTCTTCTTGTTAGTATTGTATTAACAGGAATTTCCTTTTCACAAAACAAGCTTGTTGTTTACGGAAGTTTATGGGAAAGAGGTTTTGAATCCAAGTGTAACTGGTATTTTTCGGGTGAAAATGCTGTAATGGAATTGGTTTACAATTTGGATGGACAGCAAGTAATTACACGTTTAGGAATGCAAAAAAGTAGTTCTTTTCTTGTTATTGAAACCAATAAGGGAGGAAATATTTCTTGTGTAAAAATTCATGCCGACAGCATTTCGGGTGAAAGTGGTGTAATGAATTTTGTGAGAAACGGAAGTCCTAAAGAATTTGATGGTTTTGGTTCTTGTCCACGAGCTCAATTCAGGTCACACACTAGCGAATTTTTGGTTTTTACCTTTAATGATAATGCTATTAAATTATCGAATTTTAAGAAATTTATCAAGAATGACCCTGCATTTCAATGGATTGCAAGCGGTACTACTAATGAATTTCCAGTACAATCTTTGATGACACAGTCTGATGGGACACTTTTACGTTCTTATATGGCTTTAAGTAAATCAGCATCTTTTGATGATTCTATTTTTGGATTTATTTCTTCTTGCCAATAATAGATAGTGTAGTTGATTAAAAAATAATCGAATTTAAGTCGATTAAATAATCTTTTTCGCTATATTTGTTCTTATTTGAAAATTATGTCAATAGGAAACAATTTGAAGTTATTGCGCAAAAGAAAAGGGTTTTCGCAAGAAGATGTATCTCAAAAATTAGGTTTACATCGTTCAACTTATAGTGGTTATGAGAATGGAGTTGCTCAACCAAATATTGAGAACTTGATTGCTTTTTCAGGATTGTTTGAGGTGTCTGTTGATGAAATGCTAAAACACAACTTTAGTGCATTCGAAGAAAATGATTGGCGGAAATTAGAGCGTTCTTGGAAAGAAAAGGTAAGCGGTTCGAATTTGCGTATCCTTACGAGCATCGTGAACGAAAACAACGAAGATTTAATTGAGTTAATTCCTGAGAAAGCACGTGCAGGCTATGTATCAAATTTTGAAGATCAGTATTTTCTTCAGGATTTACCTCGTTTTCATTTACCGTTTTTACCAAAAGATAAAAAATTCCGTGCCTTTTCAATTGATGGTGATTCAATGCCTCCGCTTACAAATAATGCAATTGTGGTCGGCGAATTTGTGGAAGATTGGTCATTGCTGAAAAGTCATGTGCCGTGCATTGTTGTGACAAAGGACGAAGGGATTGTTTTTAAGTTTCTTTATAATCAATTGGAAGATGCGAGAAGTTTCATGCTTGTTTCAGCTAATCCGCTCTACAAACCTTACGAAGTTCGTTATGAACAAGTAATGGAAATTTGGAAATTTAAAGCTTATATAAGTTCGGAATTTCCAGATGCACAATTGGATAATCTGGGACTAAGTGCCGCATTACGGGATTTGCAAAAGGATGTGCGTGAATTAACTTTAAGAAAAATTTGATTAACGTATTCAGTTGTTCGTTCTATAGGTTCAACTAAAATCCGGCCTTTATGTAAATCCAACCTTGTTCTTGTTTGGAAACAATATATAAGATACCAGCCTCAACAAACCCACTTTCTTCAACGATTGAGGATTTTTCAACCTTTCTTTCTTTTAAGGAAAAATCGCAAGCTTTGAATTCAACGCCCATTTTTGTTGACTCTTTGATTCCATTTCTTACGGTACTTTTTTCTTTTTGGAGCATTTCAAGTCCTGGACCGTGACAAACAACCTCAATTTTTGTTTCAGGCGATACACTTTTAATGTTTTTGATTTGTTTCATTAAGGCTTTGTGTGCCAGGGTATCAGCAGTTGTAAGTTGAAAGATGATTTTGTGAGATGATGTTGTTTGAGAATTAGCAAGTTGACCAAAGCCCAAAAGCAAATTGAAAAAGAGAAAAAAAGTTTTCATAAGATTTATTTTGAACAAAGCTATTCTCATTGAATAAGGTGAACGGTAACAAAGATTACTTAAGTCATTTCGATAACCTAAAAGTTGCTTTTTTCGAATTGTTTATACTTGCTAGGTCGAACGCCAAGAATATTAATACTAATTAATTTCTTTGTGGAACATGCCACCAACAACGTGGAATTTTATTCAAATATTAATTCAATTCAACATTTTATATCTGAGTCCACTCCGAAAAGCAAGTTCGTCGCGGCGTTTCAATAAAAACCAACGCGAATTGAATTTTGAATCGGTTTCGATAGCTATTGGAATTAAAATTTAAGCGACAAGGGGATTTTAGAAGTACGCCGCTGCGGAGGGACTTTTAGTAGTAGGTTCATAAATCAAACAAAGTTTTGTAGTCAACAGACCAAACTCAACATGTAATTCTCCAAAACATTTGTTGAAAAGATTTTTGAGATATAGGTTTTTAGTTATCCATACCGAACATAAAAAAAGCCCCCGTTGGGAGCTTTTAAATATGTTTTTCGTAAGTCAAACTTACTTCGATTCAAAAAAATACTCGTTGAACGCTGTTGATGGACCATCTCTATCAATCAACTCCATTTTTTTGTTTGTTAAGGTTCGGATATCAAATAGATTTCTGTTTTGTCCTGTAGGCATTAAAACTAATATTTGTTTATCCCATTTCCCTTTGAGTGCCTCGCGCCATCTCCATCTTCCAGTTATAGTATCTGTGCCGTTGAAGATGCGAATAAAAGTTGAATCACTTCCTTCAATTTTCAACTCTAAAGTTTCCACTTGGTCTATGGATTGTCCTTCTTTGTTTATAATTTTCTTTGTCTCCCAAATTTTTCCAGTTATTCTTTTTTCAGGTGAACGAAAAGATATAAATGGTTTTTCGTATTTCCCACAAGCCGCGAGAATTATCGCCGACATTACGATCAATCCTAAGTATTTCATAGTAGTTAATTTTGGCAAAAATAATTAAAATCAATTACATACGCTCGGGAGCTTCAATCCCTAACAACATTAAACTTTCTTTAACAATTAATTTGACCGAATTACTCAAGGCTAATCGCTGCTCTTTTAAATTTTCATTTGGTTCAGTCACAATTTTACATTGCTGGTAGAAATGGTTGTAAGTTTTAACCAATTCATACACATAATTAGAGACTACAGCAGGTGAATAATTACTTGCAGCTTCCTGAATGATGTTTGGATATTGAACAAGTAACTTAATGACACTTTTTTCTTCAGCCGTAAAAGTTACTTCCATATTCCAAGTACCTTTTGAGTTTGCTTTTGATAAAAGAGAACAAATTCTTGCGTAAGTATATTGGATAAATGGCCCAGTGTTTCCATTTAAATCAATGGATTCTTCGGGATTGAACAACATTCTTTTTTTTGGGTCAACTTTCAGTAGGTAATATTTCAGACCAGCTAAACCTATTTGTCGGTAAAGGTTTTCCTTTTGTTTTTCATCCATACCCTCTAAGTGCCCTCTTTCAGCTGTTGAGGCGGATGCAGCTTGAATCACTTCTTCCATTAAGTCGTCGGCATCCACAACGGTTCCCTCGCGTGATTTCATTTTTCCAGTGGGTAAATCCACCATTCCATAAGATAAGTGGAAACAATTTTTCGCCCAAGTGTACCCCAATTTCTTCAAAATCAGAAAGAGTACTTTAAAATGATAATCTTGCTCATTTCCAACTGTGTAAATTATTCCTTCCAAGTCAGGGTAATCTTTAAATCGGTCAATTGCTGTTCCAATATCTTGTGTCATGTAAACAGCCGTGCCATCCGAACGCAAAACCAATTTTTCGTCCAAACCTTCATCACTCAAATCTATCCAAACAGAACCATCCGATTTTTGATAGAAAACACCTTTCGCTAGTCCTTCGATCACTTGGTCTTTACCCAATAAATAGGTGTCGGACTCATAATAAAGTTTATCAAAATCAACACCCATCGTTTGGTAGGTCACATCAAATCCGTCATAAACCCAACCGTTCATTGTTGTCCAAAGCAAATAAACTTGTGGATCTCTAGCCTCCCATTTCACGAGCATTTCCTTGGCATCACGCATTAACGGAGTTTGATTTTTAGCTAATTCCTTGATTTTACCGTCCAAGGCACTTTGAGCGTCTTCCTCCTTTCCAGACGCAGCTTGAAATTTTTGAACTTGTTCAACCACATCAACAGGAAAGCCTTCAAATTGACCTTTTTCCCAGAGTTCAATAACTTCTTTTGCTTCAACTTGCAAATGCTTGTCGAATTCCACATAGTATTTACCGACCAATTTATCTCCTTTGATACCAGTATTTTGTGGTGTTTCCCTTTCTCCTGCTTCATTCAAAGGTGAAAATCGTTCCCAAGCCAACATACTTTTGCAAATGTGGATTCCTCTGTCGTTAATAACTTGTGTTTTCACGACTTTGTAACCGTTCGCTTTTAAAATATTTGACACCGAAAAACCAAGAAAAATATTTCTTAAATGTCCAAGGTGAAGTGGCTTATTGGTGTTTGGAGAAGCATATTCCACCATCATCGTTCCTTTCGAGCTAGGTAGAGGCAAACCTAAATTCTTATTTTCAAATAAAGAACTTACTTTTTTTATCCAAAATATATTCGAAAACGATAGATTCAGAAATCCACCTAGAACTTGAAATTTTTCGATTTCCTGAATTTGATCTTTTAATATTGAACCTATTTTCTCCCCAATTTCGACAGGATTTGCTTTCAAAAATTTGGCAATGGGAAAAACAAGGAGTGTAATGTCTCCCTCAACTTCTTTTCTAGTTGATTGAAATTGTATGAGTTGTTCATCAAGTTGCGCCCCCAACCAATTTTGAGCGTTTTCAAGCAATAATGCTTTAATTAAATGTTCCATTTTCGATTTTCAAAATTATCAACCACATCCTCCATCAAGGCCAAAGTAATTTCAGCCATTTTATTTTTTTTATCATCCAAACATGGATTTACCTCAACAAACTCCATACAAACAACCTTATCCAATTTTGAAAAATAATTCAGAAGTTGTTTTGCTTGAATTTCGGAAATTCCGCCTTTTACTGGTGTACCTGTTCCATACGAAGTTTCATCTGGATCCATTGAATCCACATCAAAAGAAACATAAATCAAATCGCAGTCGTTCAGTTTTTCTGAAATTTCTTGACACACGACTTCAACGCCTTTTGCTGTTAACTCTTGAACTGTAAAATTCTTTATTTGGTGTCTATCTATAATGGCATTCTCCTCCGCTTCTGTGTCTCTAACACCTATGAATACCAAATCTTCTGGCTTCAAACAACCCGTTTTCAATTCCGACCAAAGGACTTCCGTTTCGTGATTCAGGTCGTTGTTCGCACATTGCCGATTGTTAAAACCAAGAGCGGTTGCAAGCGGCATTCCATGAATATTACCAGATGGAGTAGTGAAGGGAGTGTGTAAGTCGGCATGTGCATCAATCCAAACAACACCGATTCTTTTTTCAGGCATTGCATGATGAATTCCGCGGATTGTTCCTCCGGCAGAGGAGTGGTCGCCCGCAAGAACTACAGCAAACTTTCCTCTTGAAATAGAGTCTTTTATTCCTAAGGCGATTTTTTTATACACTTCATTGACGATATCAATTCTTTTTGCCCAACGATAAGGCGTATCATTTTCAAGTTCATGATTAAAGACTTCAATATCAATTGGTCTGTATCGTTGAAATAGAGTTGAATCTAGTGTTCTTGCGGCTGTTAATACAGCCTCAGGACCCAAAGAAGCTCCGCGTGTTCCAGCGCCAAGTTCAGAACGATTAAAAAAAATGTTGATGGATGATTTCATAATTTCTCAGTTTGAGAATTGTTCACAAATATAAACCCATTCTTTTCAAACTTTTGAAATTATAAATTCAAAGAGTCAAGGGTTTTTCCTTTTCTATTCGAAACGCAACGGAATTCATTGTTTTAAACGTTTCGAAATGAAGTAAATCTTGCCATCGTATGTGTTTTTTCCATGTAGATAGTATTCTTTCAATTTTTTTGGAACACTCTCAGTTTTGTGTTGTTTACTAACATATTGTCTTAATGACACTATTTTATTAACAAGACTTTGCGAAGAGGTTAAAAGTTAGTAATTATGCAATTCGAAATTTTACTAAATCTGTTGAAAAATGATTTCAATTAGTACTAAAACAATTCCATTTATTGGAGTTACGGTAAAAAATAAAATAATTGGTATGATCAATTTTACGTTAAATAAGTTTAGTTATTTGGATGCCAAGCTGTATCCATTTTTTGTTTCTTGGGGTTTCGTTTTTGTCTTTTTGATGGGAATTTGTGGGGGAGCTTGGGGGCAGGTAACTTATACGCTAGGTCCTACGAGTTATTATTCTGTATTTAGTAATTCAGGCGGCACATTTTCTAATGCAAGTGATTCTGAGTTGGGAATGTGGGCAAATGGAAGTGGTTCAAATAGCCAAGTAGTCGCTTGGAGAAAGTTTCATACAAACGGTACAAATAACGGAGTTAATAGAAGTTTACAGGTTGGTGATTTATTCACAATATCGGTGTCTGCAACTTCTGCATCAGGAAGTATTGGTTTCTCGTTGAACGCTTCGCCAAGTAGTGGTTCCTGGATTAACAGGCACAGCAATAGCCGCTTGTACGTTCAGGTGGACGGTACGGGTGGTTCATGGTACGTGAATAGTGCAGCAGGGAATCAAACATTAAACTACAATGTAAGTTCAACACGACGAGATTACCAGTTTAGAGTATTAATTACCTCGCACAACACTTGTAATGTAGAGCTATTTGTCAATGGAGGTTTTCATAGCAGACTCAATAACTTAACATTGAACGGAACTGCTGGTGCAAATATTACTGATTTTGTTCTCTATTTAAATGATGACTGGAATGGTTCATCAAATTCAAATATTTTTTGGAAACAAACCACGACCCACATTGCTTCAGGAACAGTGGATTTGGGTTATTTTTTAGCTTCGGGTACACATACCCCTGGCTTAGTTTCTAATGGATTAGTCACAAACAGTACTACTACTTCTTCTTCCAATAATGTTAATGTAGGGGGAGATGCTGGATCAGCTGTCATCTTAAGTCAGGCAAATTCGTATGGTGGAACTACAACAGTGAACAATAATGCAACTTTGCGGTTGGGTGTAAGTTCGACGTCTTCAACAACTGGTCCGTTGGGGACTGCTGCAACCGGAACTACAGTTTCATCAGGTGGTGTGTTAGATATGAATGGCTTTTCGTTGACTTCATCGGCAACTGAACCACTTACCTTAAACGGCGCTGGTATTTCTGGTAATGGCGCTTTAATAAATTCTTCAGCTACTGCATCAACTTGGGCAGGTACAGTTGCTTTAAATTCAGGCAGTTCTATCGGGGGGACTGGAAATATAACGCTTTCAGGAGTTGTATCTGGATCCAATACTTTGACCAAAGTTGGTTCTGGAACTCTAACATTGTCAAATGCGTCTAATTCCTATTCTGGGGGTACAATCATATCAGCGGGTACCGTTTCAGTTAGTAGTTCCAATCATCTGGGAAGCAATTTGTCAGCAGGTGCAGTAACGCTTGGTAATGGCTCAACAACAGGTACACTTAACATTACCTCTTCATTATCAAGATTGCAAGTAAATGTAAATGATGGTTCCACAGCTGGTGTAATCAATGTTGCATCAGGTCAGACTTTTACTTTAACAAACCTTAATACAGTCAGTGGAACAAACAATGCTACAAAAATTGGTAAGTCTGGTCCTGGGATTTTGACATTATCAGGGGCAGGAACTTATGTTGGACAAATTCAAATAGGTGAAGGATCAGTAATAGTTTCAAATAATTCAGGTCTTGGAACTAATAATTCAACGTTGGCCAGAGGTATTGACCTTGGATTAAATGTTGGTGATGTGTCACAGGCAAATAACGTTTCTGTTTTAGCTACAAACGGTATATCTGTTCCTCAGTCAATTTATGTTGCTCCGAACACGACATCCGCAACACGAACCATAGGGTTAAGCGGATCTGGCTCAGCAACATTTGGTAATGAAATTTATTTGGATGGCAATTTAACTGTTAGTGGAGCAGGGACAGTAGTCTTAAGTGGTAGACTAACCAATACTGGTGGAATAATCTCAAATGCAACTACAGTCAATTTACAACACAATGCCAATAACTATAGTGGTACAACAACGATCAATTCCAATTCGGAATTACGTTTGAATCCTTCGTCAAATGCTACATTTGCCTCGCAGATTGTATTAAATGGAGGTACGCTTGGTACAACTGGAATTACGGCTACTAGAACCTGGACAAGCTCTGGTACATTAAACGTAACAGCAAATTCAACAATAGCACTTCTTTCAGCTACTTCTCATACCTTAACATTTGCAGCAAGTAACAGTGTTAGTTGGACTGCGGGAGCAACGATAAACATTACAGGATGGTCAGGTAATTACGATGGAACAGCTGGAACGGGAGGTAGAATATTTATCGGAAACAGTGCTGCTGGTCTAACGGCTACTCAACTTTCACACATTACCTTTTTTAACGGGACTAACTATTATCAAGCTACTTTATTGAGCTCTGGAGAACTTGTTCCTACATCAACAATTGCCTCATTATTTTGGGGAGGTTCTGGCTCGTGGTTAACAGCAAATACGTGGTCTCTAACTTCTGGAGGAACTGTAAATCAAACTTGGACTTCAGGTCGAGCAGCGATTTTTAACGTTCCAAATAGTATAATTACCGGCGGAACTACAAATGTTTCTTCAATAACGGCTAATGAAGATGTTACTGTGTCTGCAAGTGGAACTCTAGGATTTGGAGCGACGGGCGGTGGAAATTGTGATATTACAGTTGCATCAGGTAAAACTTTTGCAAGTTCTCAAGCTTTTTCTACTTCTAGTGGTTCTTCATTAACAAAAAATGGTCCCGGTGTATTGTCAAGTGGTAATGGTAATTCAACTGGAATTCCTGGCGGTATTACTTTAAATGAAGGTGCTATCGTTTGGGCAGGAGTTAATGGATTCGGAAGTGGCACGATTACAATCAATGGAGGTGTCCTTTCAAATAATAATAGTTCAGCAAAATCAATACCGAATGGTTCACTCGTTATTAATAATGATTTTGCTTTTGGAAGTACGTCATTGGTTTCAGCTGGAACAGGAAATCTGACTTTCTCGGGAACCGTTTCTCTGGGTAATAGTTCAACAAGAACAATAAATCTAGGAAACACGGGAACTTATTCTTTAAACGGTGTTATAAGTGGAACCTCTTCCAACCTAATAATTAATGCTTCTGCGGCCGGTACCTTATCATTAGGCGCAGCAAATACCTACACAGGTTATACAAGAATTAATGGAGGAACCTTAACCTTGGGTATAAATAATGCAATTCCTGTCGCCTCTACTGGAGGTGGGGTTATTTTTGGAGGAGGTACATTAAATACGGGTGCTGCAAGATCTGAAGGGGTCTCTGGTTCAACAAACATGGGAACATTAACCCTTTTAGAAAATTCGTCTTTAGTTTTTGGAAGTGCAACTACTCACAACTTGTATTTTGCGGCAAGTAATGCAGTGGCATGGACGGCTGGAAAAACCTTGGCAATTACTGGATGGAATGGTTTTGGGGGGGCTTCGGGAACTGGAGGAAGAATCTTTGTAGGAAGTAATGCTTCAGGCCTAACGAGTTCTCAGCTTGCTCAAATTACTATTAACGGACAACAGGTAATTCAATTAAGTACTGGTGAAATTGTTCCAAAAGCCACAATCTTTAGAAGTAAACAAAATGGGCCATGGAGTTCAACAACAACATGGGAAACTAGTTCAGACGACGGAACTACTTGGTCAGATGCGTCTGTAACTCCAACCAATTCATACGGCTCGATAACTATTAGAAATACCCACACTGTAACCATTAGTTCAGCTATAACAATTGACGAACTATTAATTGAAAGCGGTGGAGTACTAAATATTACAGCTGCATCTTTAGTTGTTAATGATGGATCTGGAGATGATATTGATGTTTATGGAACCTTAATTAATACAAATCCTTCATCATTTACTTTAAATGGTTCCTCTGTAATTAAAGTTCAAAATGGAGGAATTTACCGCCATGCAGGAAATGGCGGGTCAATACCAAATATTACATGGGTTTCTGGTTCTACCTGTGAAGTAACGGGATTAACTTCAACTATGCTCACCTCTGGATTGAACCAAAATTTTTCCAACTTTACTTGGAACTGTGCGAGCCAAACGACCAGTTTTAATTTAGAACCATCATCAATGCTTGTTAATGGTCTTTTTAATGTGTTATCAACTGGTTCAACGACCATTTTAACCATAGGTAATGGTGGAACAACAAGAACATTAACTGTTGGTTCGTTGCAAGTGAATGGTGGTCGATTTGCAATTGCTGGAGCAAGTGCAAGTGCCTCGATGAATCTAAATGTAACTGGTAACTGTATTATCAACGGCGGTTCTTTACAAGTTTCAAGAACAATTAGTTCTGCAAATACTTTAACTGTTAACGGTACAACAACCATTTCAAGTGGTTCATTATTTATTCAAAATTCTGGATCTTCTTCTGCAAATTCAAACGTAAATTCTGCAATCTTAATTGGCGATGTATTGGTTGACGGTGGAACCTTGGATTTAGTTCCAACGGCCAATGATTTAGGTCCAGGACGAGTTTTTGTTAGAGGAAACTTAACATTATCCTCTGGTGCGATTCAAAATACAAGAAATATAAATACGGGTACTTCTGGAATTTATTTTGATGGTACTTCATCACAAACATTTACTCATTCAGGTGGAACTATTTCAACTGCAACAGGTGGAGTAGGACGTCGTTTTTATTATAAAACAACTTCAGGACCAACACTTAACGAAGTTTATAATGCTTCAACTGCCCAAACAACTATTAATGGTTCAGAACCTTCTTCATTGGGAGTCGCTGGATACGCGGCTTGGCCAACTTCAGGATCAACCATAAATAATGTTACAATCAATAATGGTGCAGGGGTTACATTGAGTTCAGACAAACAGATTAATGGAACATTATCACTTACATCGGGTATTTTAACTACCAACGGAAATAATTTAATTTTAACAAACAGTACAACAGGTTCATCATCGAGCTATGTTCTAGCTGATGCGACAGGCACAGTTACAATGAACGCTGTTTCTTCTGCTAAAACAATACCAATTGGAACAGCAACTTCTTATGCACCGCTGGTTATTAGTGCAGGAACTTCAACCAACTTTTCAACCTATGTATCATCTTCTTTACCATGTACTCCAACTGAACCTAACAACGTTGTTAACTTGGCCTGGGGTATAAATGGTTCAAATGCTCCTTCATCCGTTGTTTTTCAATGGAACGGTGCAAATCATGGCAGTGGTTTTGTAATTGGAGATGCAATTGAAATAGGTCGGGCAACTTGTCCAACCTATGTAGGTACAACTATTGGAACGGCTTCTGGTTCAAACCCATACACACTCGCTGTTACATCAGGTTTGGTAGCTGGTAGTCAGATTTATGTACTTGGAAATGAAGGCAGTTTAAAACCTGGTGACCCTGTTGTGAATTCGGACAAATTAACATTGACAGCTCTTTCCACAACTTATGGAACATCCTCAACAACTGATAACTTTACCGTCACAGGAGCTTCCTTAACAAGTGACATCACCATTACTGCACCTGCTGGGTTCGAAATTTCTAAAACATCAGCATCTTCAAATTTTGCCGATTTCCAAACGTTAACGCCTGTAAGTGGTGTAGTTTCAGGAACTGTAATTTACGTGCGGCTAAAAAATACTACCGCTGCTGGATCGTATAATTCACAAACCATTTCAATCACCTCAACAGGAGCTACCACTGTAAATGTTCAAACTGCTGCGTCTGGAAACATCGTTGCGCCTAAAGCATTAGACATCACTGGTGTTAGTGCAGCAAACAAACAATATGATGGAACAACTACTGTTTCTGTTACCGCAAATCCAGTGTTTTCAGGACTGGTAAACGGTGAAAGTTTTTCAGTAACCGGTTCTCCTACGTGGGCATTCACCACCAAAACTGTCGGTTCCGCTAAACCGATAACGCAAACCGGAAATTACAACGCTCCTTCTTCAAATTATACTGTTAATCAACCTAATTTATCCGCAGATATTACCGCCGTAACGCTTACTGTTTCTGGTGCTACTGCCCAAAATAAAGTTTATGACGGTACAACAACGGCTACTATCACCGGAGGTAGTTTGGTAGGTGTAATTGGAGGTGATGACGTTACTCTTGGTGGAGGTGGAACTTTCGCATCTGCAAATGCTGCCAATGGTATTTCTGTGACCTCTAATTTAACGTTAGGAGGAACTGATGCTGGTAATTATAATCTAACTCAACCTACAGGACTTTCAGCTAATATTTCAAAAGCAGACCAAACAATAACTTTTGGTGCAATTCCGGACAAAACAACAGCTGACGCACCGTTTTCAGCGGGTGGTACTGCAAGTTCGGGATTAACGGTGTCCTATACTAGTTCAAATACAGCTGTCGCTACAGTGTCTGGAAGTACGATTACCATTCAAGGAGTTGGAACAACCACGATCACCGCATCTCAAGCCGGGAATCAAAACTACAACGCTGCCTCTGACGTTTCACAAACCTTAAATGTTACGCTGGCAGGATACTTTTGGAATGGTGGATCTACTGCTGCCAATCCCGCAAACGGAGGATCGGGAACTTGGTCAACAACAAACGCTTGGCGACAACCATCTGCAACGGGGTCGAGTGCGACATGGGCAGATAACAATACCGCAATTCTTGGTGGCTCAGCTGGTGATATTGCCATTGGCGGTACGTCAAGAATATTCAGTAACTTATTAGTCAACACAAGTGGTTACAGTTTGTCTCATACCACAACCTCAACATTAACTGGAAATATCTCCTTAAACAATAATGTTGAATTAAATTTATTCAATAACTCGTCCACTGGAAATGTTACTTTAAATCTTCAAGGTAATATCACTGGCGAAACCGGTTCCTCCTTAAATATGCGTGCAACTGCAACAGGATCTAACATTACGCGATTAAATCTTGGAAATAATTCAAGTGTCAATTTAGAATGTTCCGTACCAATTACTGTTACTGGAAGTGGTTTTGCGAATATTGCTACGGGTGGTACAGGAACATCGGGTGCTACATCAACATTTTCAGGAAACATTACAGGAAACGGTAATCGTTTGAATATCGGGAGCGGCGGTGGATATACAACTATTTTTAGTGGTAGAATATCCAATTCAGGGGATGTTCGTTTTGCAACAGCTTCTAGTGGTGGTGCCGGAATACTCGTTCTTTCAGGAACCAATAATAGCTGGTCAAATACTTTATTTGATGCCTCAGCTTCAGCTACAATTCGACTAGGATCAACATCAGCATTACCTTCCACTTCCGATGTGGTAATGGGGAATACCTCTGGAAACGGAGGAGCTTTAGATTTAAACGGATTTAGTAATACCGTTGGTTCGCTTTCATCAGGTGCTGGTGCTGGTTCAATCACCAATAACGGTGCAAGTTCAGCGACCTTAACAATTGCTGGATCAACCTCTCCTGCCGCTTTTGCTTTTGTAATATCTAATGGAACAGGTGGTATAGCCTTAACTCGTTCAGGAACTGGCACAACAGAACTAACAGGCGCATGCACCTACACTGGACTTACAACTGTTTCTGGAGGAACTTTGCGGTTAAATCGCACCAGTGGAACAACCATTCCAGCCACAAATAACGTTACGATTTCAGGAGGAACTTTACGAATCTCTACTAACCAAACTTTGAATAATTTGACACTAACTTCTGGTACTTTACGTGTGGATGCCGGTGTAACCTTAACCATCAACGGAACATTTACGGGTGGTGGAACAATAGAAAACA